>JAXLYQ010000060.1:0-29004 GCA_046351315.1 Polyangiaceae bacterium | reverse complement strand
GATCACGCCGCAACCCCCCTCACCCGACGGCGTCGAGCGTCTCGGCAGCCCGTCGAAGGGCTACGTCGGCCGGCTCGCTCTCGTGATCGGTCGTGATGTGACGGGCAACGCGTTCCCCGTGCCCGAAGCAGGCGTTCACCTCGGTCGTGAGCGAGGCGATATTCTCTTCCCCGAAGACGGCTACGTGTCCGGTTTGCACTGCCGGATCCGCAGCGAAGGCGGGCGCGTTCTTCTCACGGATCTCGGTAGCTCGAACGGTACGTTCTATCGCTTGGCCAACGAGCACGAGCTGAAGAACCACGAAGAGATCTTGATGGGTCAGCAGCTCTTCCGTGTCACGACGCCTTCTTGATTTAGATCGAGCGTCGCCTAGCCACATTACGGCGGGGCATCGGCGGCGCTCTTCGCAACCCATCTCGTGCTTTCGTCGGTCAGCACGAGCCGCGTATCGCCCCTCTCTCCTCACGCCCCCACGCAATCGCGTTGGTCATGTGCCCCCAGATTCGCTCAGAGCTCCACCGTGGGCACAAGCTCGTTTGATCATGGATAATCCTCCTCCAACAACCGTCCGCGTCGTGGCTGCAGTGATCGAACGCGACGGTCGCTACCTCATCACGCAACGTCGTCCCTCTGCAGTGCTTCCCTTGTTGTGGGAGTTTCCAGGAGGTCGCGTCGAGAGCGGAGAAACCGACACAGCAGCTCTCCTCCGCGAAGTGCATCACCGACTCGGCGTCGCGGTCAGCGTCGGCAAATTGATCTCGTTCGTGAGCCACCCGTACGAGAAGTACACCGTCGACCTGTACCTGTACGAATGCCAGATCGGCGAAGCGAGCCCAGAAGCGAAAGCAGTTCACGCATTTCGTTGGGCATCGAGCTCAGAGTTCGATCAGCTCGCGTTTACGCCCGCTGACGAAGCCTCGATGAACAAGCTCTTGGGTCTCGGTTGAAGCGCTCGACCTCTAGCGACGAACGCTTCGACGACGCGTATTACGACCGGTACTACCGCAACCCAAAAACTCGCGTTCAGACCCCTCAAGCCATCGCCAAGCTCGCTCGGGGCGTGCTCGCGATGGCTGCCTACTGGGATATCCCGATCGACTCTGCGCTCGACGTTGGCGCTGGCCTCGGTTGGTGGAAAGCCGGCCTGCTCAACGAGCGCCCCAGCTTGAAATATCGGGGCGTCGATATCTCCGCTGCCGCTTGCAAAGCAGCGGGTCTCGAGCAGCGCGACATCTCTCGATGGCGTGACAACGAGAAGTACGATCTCGTAATCTGCCAAGGCGTGCTCCAGTACCTCACCGATCGAGCGTGCGCACTCGCGATCGAAAACCTGGCAGCAATGACGAGCAGCCTGCTCTACCTCGAAGCACTCACTCGACACGACGTCGATGAGGTCGTCGATCTTGAGCGCACCGATTCGGCTGTGCACCTTCGTACAGGTGCTTGGTACCGCGAGCGACTTGACCGGCATTATATCCCGCTGGGTTGCGGGCTCTATTGCTCACGCCTTGCCGCTCATCCGTTCTTCGAGCTCGAGACGGCAAGCGTCTGAGCTCGAACGATCACTCGCCGCCCACTCGTCCAGAAGGTCGCGACTCTGGTGGACGCGAGTTGGGTGGACGCGATGCCGGTGGAGGCTTGGGAGGATCACCGATCTCGGACATCGTCTCTTTGATTAGCCAATCGACCACCGCTTTCGGGTCGCCATTCGATTCATCGAACACGCGCAACTGCTGATCAGCACTCGTGCCCTCGTCGAGAATTCGCACGATGCCTTCGTTCATCAGATCGCGTGTTCCGAAGATGCGCGCGGGCTCATCACACAGCTCAAGGAGCTCAAGTGCGAGATCGCGGAAGGGCACCTCTTTCATGCGACCGAAGTCGATCATGCGACCGTTGATGCCGTAGCGAATCGCACGCCACTTGTTCTCTTCGATCAACGCGCGCGAATAGTTTCGCCAACTGATGTTCTTGCGCTGGAACATATACAGGCGCGCCATCAACGCTTGAATCAACGCCACGATCGCGATCGTGTGCGTCATGTTCGTCGGCATGTCGGCCACGCGTAGCTCGACGGTCTCGAAGAATGGGTGAACGCGCACGTCCCACCAGATCTTCTTCGCGTTGTCGATACAGCCCGTCTTCACCAACAGATCGACGTAGTCAGTGAACGCCGAATAGGTCGGCATCGCATCGGGGATACCTGTTCGCGGGAAGCGTTTGAAGATCTCGCTTCGAATGCTCGCCAACCCAGTCTTGCGACCAAGCCAGAGCGGGCTCGATGTCGAGAGCGCCAAGATGTGCGGCAAGAAGTAACGCACCTGATTCGCAAGGTGCATTGCGTCTTCTTTGTTCTTGATGCCGACGTGCACGTGCAAACCAAAGATCAGGTTCGCTCGCGCAACGTCTTGCAACTCTTCGACGAGGCCGTGATAGCGCTCGCGATCGGTGATTTCCTGGGTCTTCCAGTCGCTGAACGGGTGAGTGCTTGCTGCCACCACACACAACCCGCCCTTCGACGCCAAACGGTTGAGCTCGTGACGCATCTCGATGAGCTCGCGCTTCACCTGCGCCACGTCCTGACAGATGCTCGTACCAACCTCGACCATCGACTGGTGCATCTCGGGTCGAACACGCTCGCGAAGAATGGATCGCCCATCCTCAACGAGACGGCTTACATACGAACGAAGCTCCCGGGTTTCCGGGTGAACAATCTGGTACTCCTCTTCAACCCCCAGCGTAAATTGACCGTCGAGCATTCCACGCTCCTTCTACGACGATGATCCACGTATTGACGTCGCATTGCAACGACGGTCCTGCGTCAGTCGTAGTGTTGTTGAGCTCGACATGAAGCGCGCACTAGTCGCCACATTCTGCGCATCGTGTGTGATGCTCGTCTGGTCGCTCACACGATCGACACCTCGCGAGCGCGCGATCCCCGAGGAAGTACCTTCTGCCCCCGCCTTCTCGCTCACCTTGCCCGTTGAGCCTGCCGAAGGGCTCACGAAGCTCTCAGCCGCCACTCGCACTTCGGGTCTGCCCGCAGCCCCGGTGTCATCAGGGCCGCCAGCGATGATGCATCTTGATGCTCATCACACCAACCGCAGCCCGTTCAAAGCCCCCAGATCACCCAAGCTTGCGTGGACACTCGATCTGGGTGCACCCATGGTCGTTGCACCCGTCGTTGCCGATGGCGGAGTGATCGTCGCCACACTCAGAGGCAAGATCGCGTCGGTTTCTCCGACCGGAACAACACGCTGGAGTCTCTCGGTTGGCGATCGGATCTACGGCAGCCCACTTGTTCACAACGGCACCGTATTCATCGGCGTCGACACACCGCCTAAGCCTGCAAAACAAGGGCGATTGCTGTTGTTGAACGCCACCACTGGCGCTGTGAAAAGCAAGCTCGAGATCGATGGTGATGTCGACACGGCCATCGCCCCGCTCGCTGACAACGCGGGCATTGTCTTCTCGGCCGGGCGCACCTTGGTCGCGGCACGTCACGACGGCACGGTGATGTGGCGATACAAAGCGAGACGAAAGATCTCGGGAGCAGCAGCGATCTCGATCGACGGCTCGATCGTCGCAGGCTCTCAAGACGACTCGATCTTTTGCGTGAGCAAGACAGGCGATCTCGTCTGGCAAACCATGCTGGGAAGCGACGTGGATGCTGCCCCAGCCATTGGCGATGACGGAACCATCTTCGTCGGAACCGACGCCGGAGAGCTCGTCGCACTACGACATAAAGACGGCTCAATTCTCTGGCGAAAGCAGCTCGGCGGGTTCATTCGTGGCCCGCTGTCGATCGCCCGCGACGGAACCGTGCTCGCATCGACGTACGGCCCCGTACCTGCCGTCGTGGCGCTCTCACCCAACGACGGCTCAGAGCTCTGGCGCTTCAACATTCGAGGCACCGGCGCGAAAGAGTTTGGCATTCACGGCGCACCTCTCGAAGACGCCACCGGCGCACTCGTTTTCGGAGCACAAGACGACCACCTCTATGCGCTCGATCCCGACGGACGCCTACTCTGGAAGCAACTCGTCGGCGGTGATGTCGATGCAACGGTGATCCTCTCAGAGGATGCTCGGCTCTACGCAGCGAGCGATGACGGAAAGCTCTACGCTTTCGACGACCAGCAATGAATCAAGAGAAGTCATCCGCGATACGAGCATCGATGCTCACCGCAGCGTTGGCGTTGATTCCCATCGTGCTCTTGCGTGGGTTCACCGTCGATGACGCGTGGATCCCTGCGCGATATGCAGCCAATCTGGCCGCAGGGGCTGGGTACAAGATGAACGCTGGCGGGCCATCGACCGATGGCGTAACCCCGCTTCCGTTTGCGCCGCTCTTGTCGTTGCTCTCTGGGCTGAGCCCTCGCATCGAGACTTGCTGGGTCACCGCTCGATGGACTGGCGCCGTGGCGTGGCTACTGGCCGCTGGTGTGCTCGGCCGACATGTCGCTTCGCTTGGCACTTCACGGCGACGTTTTGTACCGCTCGTTCTACTATCACTGAGCGCACCTCTCGGAGCCTGGAGCGTCGCAGGTCTCGAGACAGGTCTCGTGATGGCACTGACGACACTTGCTGCAGTGTCGCTACTCGAGCGAGACGAAGAAACGATCGGGGTCGGAGTCGCAGGGCTCGCGGCAGCGTTTCGACCCGAGCTGCTCCCGTTTGCGCTCGCGCTGGCGCTCTCGAGCTTCCCCCTGCGTTCGCTCATCGATGGGGCACACCGATTCGCCGCATTGTTTCGAACGCTTGGTTATCTGACAGGGCCTTGGTTGGTGATCGTGGTGACACGCATGATCGCCTTCGGTTCTCCCGTGCCGTTGTCGGCGATCGCGAAACCATCCGACCTGGCACATGGAGCGATCTATGTGCTGCCAGGCGCGCTCTTGATTGCTGCACCGATATTCGTCTTCGCACGACACGGTTCAACGAGAGAACGAGCGCTCGTGATCGCATGTGCGGCGCACTTCGTTGCCGTGCTTGTTGCCGGGGGCGATTGGATGCCTCTTTGGCGCCTGCTAACACCGGTCGTTCCGGTGCTGATCGCAGTCGGCGCACACGTCGCCGAGCGAAGCACGAGCACAGCGACGATCGTTCGAGCCACGTTCGCCTTTGGGTTGCTTCGTTCGTGCCTTGGTATTTGGTGGGTCGTGATGCATCTCGTGTGGTGCCCACACGAGATGCGTTGATCCAGCACGGCCGAGAAGATCTTTCGACGTCGAGCATCATCGCCACGGTCGACATCGGTTGGGTATCAGCGGCTTCGCACGCTCACATCGTTGATCTCGCGGGGCTCACCGACCCTGAAATTGCGAGGCTCGCGGGTGGGCATACGTCGAAGCACATCCCCGAGACACTGTTGCCTCGGCGCAATGTCGACACACTCGTGTTGCTGCGTTCGTCTCAGCGTCCCTCAAGCTCGAGTGATGGCGGAGCAACAACAACGCGAGACGATGGTGGGCCGTTTGAACGAGCTGTCGAAGAACGTATCGCTCGAGACCCGTGGGTACAAGAGTCGTTCGAGATCAGCTCGGTGATCCGCTCAGGTACGCTCTCGTATGTGGTGCTGCGACGACGGCCAGAGGGCACCCCTGCACGGCGTCGCAAAGAGCCGCCTCGAGCTGCACCAACGAGCGACACAGGATCGCAAAACGAAGCGCCGTTTATCCCTGATCCATGAGCCCGAGTGGGGTGCGAAATATCAGCCGAGGAGCTCTTCGATCAGCAAGCTGCACCCTCGCGCGTGCGCACCATCGATACGACCCAAGAGCTCGAACGAGCTGTCGCTGATCATTCGAACACGATCGAGCGTTTGAATCGCAACGGCTGAGTCAACGTTGGCGAGATCGATGATACGCCCGATGCCCACATCGCCATGCTTCACGGGCACCAGCGATACGGGGTCAACCGCGGTGACACGCATCCAAGGCGGTGCGTAATACACACGAGGAGCGCCAGGTTTCTCGTACGCCTGACTCGAAAGCTCGGTCATGCCGTACTCACCGATCAGACTGGTCGGAGGCAACGCGAACAAGCGCGACAACCCATCACGAAGCTCGACTTCAGAGACCTCGCGACTCTTGCCCTTGAAGCCCCCCGTAAGCATCACACGACTCGATTCAGGCAGTGCGAGCGAGCGAGATCCGAGAGCATCGAGCAGGTGCACATACGCGAACGATGCACCGAGAAGCAACACGGGTAGGTTCTCTTGGTGCGCGCGTTCGACCGCCCTCGACAAGCCATCGAGATCGAGCTGCGATTTCTGAACAAACCACGAGGTTGCGTACGTCGGATCGAGTTGCTCGCCGAAGAGCTCGCACATGTATCCGAGTGACGAATCAACCACCTCTGCGGGCGACGGCATCAATGCGAGCACACGAGCGCGCGGCCATGGGGCGAGCATCCGTTGCGCCCACAACCACGCCACCTCGCGATAGGTCGCCAACGTCCGTAGCGGGTGCTCGCCGCGCGCGCCCGAGGTTGTGCCGCTGGTACGAAACACACGCACGTCACGCTTCGGGTCGTGCGAGGCAACACGAGTGAGGCGAAACGCATCCGTCGGAATCGCCGGGATATCAGCAGCCGCACGAAGCGTCACCGACGAGACCCCACGGGCCTTGAGTCGTCGGGCCATCGCGGGGTTTGCGATCGCTTGATAGCGCGCGAGATCACACGCGAGATCGTCGAGCTCGTCCGAGAGATCTTCGAGCAGCGATCGACGAGCAAAGGCACGCACGCGGGCATGGATCTCGTCCGACGCAGCAGCGCGTGCGTCCATATCAGGAGCGGTCTGCGAGATATTGCTTTTGCTCTTTGTCATCACGCGCTCGCAGTCGATCTACCGTCGAGAGTCGCAAGAGTTTCATCAAACGCCGAGTTGAACGCTTCGAGCTGAGAGCGAGAGATCACAAGCGGTGGAGTAAACGTCAACGTCTCACCCTTCGAGCCACCGGTAAGTACGATGAACCCGCGCTCAAGGAGCTTTCGAGACAGAGCAAGAGCGCGACCACTACCCTCGATCTCGATGCCGATCATCAGCCCCCGCCCGCGAGGAGCGCGCACGCCACGATGACGAGCGCAGATCGAAGCGAGCGAGCTCATCCACCACTCACCCACCTGGTGAGCACGCTCAGGAAGTCGCTCGGAGTCGAGCACACTGAGGGTCGCAAGCGCAGTAGCGCACGCAAGCGGAGCCCCATGAAACGTCGCGGTGTGAACAATCTCGTCGGGCCCTTTGGCCCAGGCGCGCATGACGGATTCGCGTCCAACACACGCCGAGATCGGAAGACCTCCGCCGAGACCTTTGCCAAGACCGACAATGTCAGCGGCAACCGCTGCTTCACGCGTTGCGAGCATCGCGCCCGAAACCGAGACCCGTCCAGATCTCATCAGCGATCAGGAAGTGCACCCGAACGAGCCGCGAGCGACGCAAGCTCACCAAGAAAACCGCCTGGCGCTGGGAAGCACCCACCACGCCCGAGAACGGGCTCGATCAGAACGGCGCCAATGTCGCCTTTCGAAAGCACTTCACGACAACGAGACAGCACAGCGTCAGCGTCGTTCGACGAGATTGGGTACGGAGCGAAACGAACGTGCGGGCTGAGCTGCGCTGCGAATGGATCTCGATAACTTGCGCGAAGACCACTGGCAGCAAGCGGTGCGTAGCTCATACCGTGGTAGCTACCCTCGAACGCCAGCACGCCTGGTTTCGAGGTGGCGAGAAGGGCTGTCTTCAGCGCCGCAGTAACGGCATCGGCCCCTGCTTGACCCAAGATCACACGCGCGCCGGACTCAGGAAAAATTGCCGCAAGCGACTCCATCAACGCGATGCGCGAATCGGCGGTGAACACGTCACCGAGCGCATGCCAGAGACGAGCTGCTTGGGCCTCGAGTGCAGCCACCACGCGAGGGTGATGATGACCCAGCAGCTCAGCACCAAAGCCTGCGGTGAGATCGACGTACAGATTGCCGTCGACGTCCACGACGTTCGAGCCCCGAGCCGAGGCATACACAATGGGGCCCATCGATTCACCCGACGAGGCTTCGCGAGCGTCGCGACGAGCGCGAAACGCGGGTGATTCAACAGCCTCAGCACGAAGCGTCCAAGCGCGCGACAACGGCCCAGGAGGGCAGTGCCGCATCACCGGAAGCTCATCCCCCGAGCTCGGCAAAACGACTTCACTCAACGGCATGGGAACACCTCACGTGCGCGAAGAATCGCTCACCAGCAGACGCGATTACGACCAGCGCGCTTGGCTTCGTACAGCTTCTCGTCAGCGCGCTTGATGATGTCTGTCCCGCTGCGATCGCTATCGAGAAGAAGCGCCGCACCGAGACTGATGGTCACGGCGATGGTCTCGCCTTGGAAGACGAACTTATGCGCCTCGACGATCTTCCGGATTGACTCACAGAACGCGGTCGCGCCCTGCAAGCTCGTCTCGGGCAAAATCATCGCGAACTCTTCACCACCGTAGCGAGCGAAGACCTCATCGCGGCGAATGCGACCTTGAACGACGCGAGCGAGCTCTTTCAGAACGTGATCACCCGCGAGGTGGCCGTAGTGGTCGTTGATCTTCTTGAAGTAGTCGATGTCGAACATCACCACGCAGAGATCGCGAACATGACGACGTGCTCGAACAATCTCTTTTTCGAGCGCTTCGTACATGAAGCGCTTGTTGTAGATCTGCACCAGACCATCGACGATGGTCATCCGGTAGATCTCTTCGTGGTACTGACTTTCGACGTCCTCGCCTGAGAGGAACTTGAAGATCAAACCGCCCACTTTGATGCGGTCGCCGTTCGAAAGCGGCGCAGGGCTGTTGATGCTCTCGTCGTTGTAGTGCCATTGGTGGAGCCATCATCGACCACCTACCATGATCACCACGACGCTCCCAGTGAGCGTGACGACGAGAGACGCTGTCACTCCGTCGAGAACGATCTGGTTGTCTGGCCCACGCCCCACTCGGGTAGGGTTTTCGGTCAGCACGAAGCGCTTGCCCAAGAGAGCAGGATCCTTCGTGTAGATGACCACAAGGCAGTCGTTCCCCTTCTTGCGCTCTTCGGGCAAGGAGACGATCTTGGTTACGCGGGTCTGTTCGTTGTCGCTCACAGCCAGATTTGGGAGGAACCGAGGTCACACGCCTCGTTTTTTCTCGACCATCGACGATACCTGGAACCGCGCAAGAAGGCCAACGCCGTGATCATTCTGATCACCATTCGCCTGTCATCACGAGAAAGCCTGCATTGGTCGACCGAACTGCAGCGCCTACTCGGGTTCGTTGCCCGAAGCTCAGGGCCGGCGTCGTCATCAAAAACAAGCCGCCCGTCGCGAGAACGGCGATCCCCGCGCCACCCAAGGCCGAAGACACAGCGCGGGAGTCGGGTCGGTTCGTTGTCATCGAGCGACAACCCGTTGCCTTGCAATTCGCGGGGTCGTGAACCAACTCGCCCGATTCACGTTGCGAGCCCATCACGGCGAAATAGGTGGCCAACGCGCCGCTCGCCGAGCCTCCGCCGACGAGTGTCCAGCCCGCAGCTTTGCGACCCTTGTCGCTGAGCACGAAACCACCTTCGAACCTGCCCAACGGCCGCATGACCACCGGCATCGCAGGCCAAGCGATCGAAGTAGTCTCGTCACGCATGATCGAGGCGGTGGTTCGTTCGCCAAGCGAACCCAGAGGCGTCAGGTGAAGCTCAACCGAAGGGCGGCTGCGCGTCGCATCTACCTGAGCCTCGATTTCGGCTCGCGGCTTCGGAGCAGCTTGCTCGGCGCTCGTCGTGCTTTCTGCAACAGAGCGCTCGGCGGGCCGAGCACCGGCGGGGGGCTGCATCGACGAAACTCCAACACCAAGCCCCAACGAAGCGACTTGAGGAGACGATTCGCCAAACGCGTCGATCACCTCTGCGTCAGGCAACCCCACGGTGCGAATGGGCTTCCAACGCACCACCCGAAGCTCACTCGATGCACGCTCAGCAGCGGCTTGTTTCATCGAGCCCTGCGCAACCTCGCGAACCGAGGTCGTCACCGAGGTCATCACATCGGCCGCGGCAGGCTGCTCTGCGCTCGCCGACATCGCGGCGAACAACAAGGGCAGTGAGATCGCGGTGACCCAGGGCATCTGCCTAGAAGTTACCGGGGGTTGCGCGAGCGTTCAATAAGGAATTTCCCTTTCGACGATCACTTTTGGGGGACATGTCGTGGTGAGTACGACCTCACCTTCATGGCCTTGCAACGATCTCGTTTTGGTGACCTATCGGTCACACAAGAGAGCAAGACTCAACCGCAAAAACGCCTCTTTTTGTGCTGATTTCGCACAGGATTGATGTCCACCTGCGCGCTAGACGAGGCTCACTGAAAGCCCGTTCACCGAGAGGGCTCCGCCGGTAAGTGCCGTGGTTTTCACCATGGCCAGCCCTCGCCACGTTCCGTCGTCGTTCGACACGGTCGTGACCGAGCCCACTTGTTCGCCTCGTTCGTCGAGCACTTGCGCGCCCACCTTCAGCTCTCCACCCGCAGAAGCAGCGATCCCAACCACCTTTCGTTGGGTCTTGCCGCGCATTTGAAGCATGCACACGACCTCTTGCCCGAGGTAGCAACCCTTGCTGAAGCTCACTGCCTTCTGCTCGAGCGAAGCCTCTTGAGGGTAGGTTTTGTCATCGAAGTCATGTCCGCGTTCGGGCACCTTGTGCTTGACTCGAAACGCAGTCCATTCGTCCGCGGCGGCCGGCTTTTTACCCGTTGCTGATTCGATTTCTGTCAGCGCCTGCGAGTGTTTCTCTTTCGCCACCACCAGCACCGCACCGCCCAAACCCGAGCGGTCGATCGACGTGCTCACCCCACCCAACTTCTCAGCAGCAGCATTCGCCACCGCAGCCGCTGATTCGCCGTGAAGCTCGAGCCATGACCAGGCCGACGACACATCGCTCAGCTCGCAATCCTCCATGATGAGATAGCGATCCATCGCCTCGCGTAGCGACTGGATCACATCGAGCCCGACACCCAACAAGATGCGCTCGGCCTCAACCACGATGCGGATATCGGCGAGGATCTTCCCCACCTTTGACAACGCAAGGCCATAGCTACCTTGACCTGGCTTCAACGTTTTCACCTCGCACGTGACAAGGCCATTGAGCCAGGTGAGTCGATCCGCGCCCGTGATCTGAAGAGTGCCGAGATCTTGCGTATCAAGCAGCAGCAGCGTCGTCATCGAGCCGGTTGTAGCGCGCCACGCCAGAAGCACACCTCGTAAGATCGATCGCCTCCGACACTATGCTTTTTGGCTCAACCGCGCGTCACGCCCTCGTGAGCACCTCGATGAACCGCGCTCGATCGTAGCTCGTGATGATCGAGGTTCGCGAGCCCTCACTCTTACGTGCCCCCCACTCGCCGTGTGACCGGTACACCTCGACCTCGCACCACGTCGCGATGCCCTCGTCAATCGCGCAACAGGCCGCCAATGGGTCATGGAACTTCTTCCCCGGGCTCGCCGCAAGGTACCGCTCCATGCCTTGGTAGATCAGCGCCAGCGATTGACTCGACGAGATCTTCTCAGCGCACGAGTGCATGAATCTCCTGGTCGTAAAACACCCCATGACAGACGTTTTTTGATACCAGCTTTCGAGCCCGAACCCCGTCATACGAGAGCGCCAGCAACGCTGATTTCGGGTCGCCATTGAAGTTGTACGTTGGGCAAGTCTCGCGGCCTGCGAACTGGGGCAAGCGATCCGACTCGGGCACAATGCTGTCACCGGCAAAGCCCCCCTGAGCCACCCATCGTCCGATGCTCAAGATGCGCCCATCGGCCTCGGCTTGTCGGATCGCACGACCCAGATTTTTGAGCGGCGCTCCGGTCAGCAACGTGGTCGAATCATCGAGGAGTCGCTCATAGCACCTCGTGACCAGAGCCGCATCTTTCGAAGGCACAATCGGCCCGAACGCATGCTGATGCCAGCCCGAGACACACGATTTCGTATGCTCGATGTTGAATGCACCGATCGGAATATCCCGCTGAAACCACTCGACGACAGCTCGTCTCACAAGCCCCACTTGCTCGGTGGTTCCTGGCGTAATCGTCACCGCCTTCAGCCGCACATCGGGGTGCCCAAGCAGAAGAAGCAACGTGAGAAAATCGTCTGGGTCGCCCGTTTCCATGTCCCACACGACATCGAGCAACGGCTGCTTACGTGGAGGGAGCTCAACCGTTTCTTGCGCAAGATCTGTCTGCATTTCGAGCGCCCCAAGCATGATCCGTCACACGATGTGACAGCGCGCCGTCGCTTTGCGATGAACCCTGACACGACCGAGACGAAGCTCGCGCCATCGCCCGAGATGTGTCATTGCCCCACTCGCCGATGTCTCGTTTTCTCTCTCATGTACTGGTTGCAGGCGCTCTTGCTGCACTGCTGAGCGTTCCAGCGATCAGCCGCGGTGAAGACCCTCCTGCCGAAGAGAAACCGATCATCAAATGGAAGGGCAAATACACGCTCAACACGTGCAACACGCCCGACAACGGTTTCGGTGTCTACGATCGCTGGGGAGAACATCCATCTCGGCCAAATGATCGCCCCGCAGCGCGGTGGGATCGACAAAGGCGGCGGGTTCGATCTGGTGATCCATTCCATGGTCACGAAGCCGTTCGTAAAGAGTTCGCGATGTCTGGCAAAGGCGTCGTGCTCGTCGGCATCGACCTGGGCATTGGCTCTGGAGCTTACGAAAACAAGTTCGCCGACAAGGATCTCTTCCCAAGATCGTGTCGAGCGTCGAAGAAAAGATGAAGGTGCGTACGGGCAAAAGAACGCACACGTCAAACATCTGGCGCTCATCGTGGAGCGCGGGCTACGGCGCAGCAGGCCAAATTCTAAGGCAAACAGGCGGCAAGAAGATCGATGCGGTGATCTTGCTCGACTCGCTGCACGCAGGTTACAAAGACGGGACATCCGACGTGCGCGGCTCGCAGATCGACCAGTTCGT
This sequence comes from Polyangiaceae bacterium, assembly GCA_046351315.1. Taxonomy (GTDB): domain Bacteria; phylum Myxococcota_A; class Polyangia; order Polyangiales; family Polyangiaceae; genus JAXLYQ01. The sequence goes on along the minus strand of JAXLYQ010000060.1, from coordinate 16,025 downwards.
GACGTACGCCAAGGACGCGGCCGCCGGGCGCAAGTTCATGTATCTGTCGCACTCGTCGATTGTTCCGCCTGGCTATGCCTCAACCACCGAGGTTGCCGAGTACATCGTCGACGAGCTCGGCGGCAAGCTCAAGAAAGCCTCGGCCAAGCACATCTGGGGCCTCAAGCTGATCGACAAGTACGACAAGTCGAACTTGCACGTTCGCGGCTATACGGGTGACGACAAGCCCGACCATTGTGCTCACATCGGCTTGATCAACGACGTGATGAAGAACTACTTGGTATCCAAGTGGAAGACCCCAGCCGGGAAGGCCGCAAGCAAGAAGTAACGCCAAGCCTGACGCGCTTGTACGAGCCAGGGCTTGCAGATCACGAGGGGTTCGACTTCCGATCGCTGGTTCTCGAAGCCCGTTCAGCGCTCAAGAAACAACACCTCGACGAAGCGATCCAGATCCTGTTCGTTGCCCTTCAGAACTCGAGTGTTCGAGAAGGCAAGCCTGGCTCTGGAGACTACATCGACGCCGCTCGATTGATGCTCGACGCGATGGTGCGCGCAGGGCAGTCACGCGAAGCGCTCACCTTGCGTTGGTATCTCAACGAGCTTCGGCCCGATGATGTGTTCGATCGAAGCATTCCTGCGGTCGATCAAGCCCGCACGCGCTTGCTGATTCTCGAGCAGACCGATGTCTCAACGCGTGATGTGCATCACTACAAGAGTGAGCTTTCAGCATGTGCAGAAGCGCTCGAGCACGCGGGGCACATCGTTCGTGCCGCGATGCTCTACGAGTCTGCCGAAGCATGGCGAGAGGCACGCGCACTTTGGTCGAGGCTGGCTCAAACTCTCTCTCGCTCGAACGAAGACCACTACAACGCTGCTCTCGCTTGGTTTAACCTGTTCCGGACCTCGAAAAAACTCGGGGATGACGGGCCTGCGTCGCGAGCGGCTGCCGAAGCAATCGCCCTTCTCGAAGAGGCCGCAGATCGGTTCGAGTCGAGCGGGGTTCGCGAACGCGCATTCGATTGCTTTCAAGTGATGATCGAAATCGGTCGCGAGATGGAGGTGTTCGAGCACATCCAACTCGGCTTCAGCAATCGACTTCGAATCTTGCGCGAAGACCAACTCAGACACTTCGCCCTGCGCACGTACGGCGAAGCGATCGAGATCGCTCGCGCGTACAACGAGCGTCGAGTAGCAGCTTCGCTTGCTCGAGAAATGGCATCGTTTGCGAGAGACGCTGGCGAGACAGCGCAGTCACAAAAAGCGTTGCTGCTCGAGGCCTCTCTCTGGCGTGAGGTCGCCGACACAGCACGCACACCAACCGAAGCTGAGCATGCGCTGCTTCTTTCACTCGCTGCTCTTGGTGAGCTTCGCCAGCTTGCATCGATGCGCGAGGTGTACACGAAGCTCGCCTCGCTCGAGCTCGACCAACCACGTATCGAGCACTATCAGCGAGCCATCAAGAGATTCGAGCATGCACGTGATGAGGCGATCGACACACCGCTCACCATGAAGCCTAGACGACCCGCACGAGCCCATGCGGTGTGGCATGTCGACCTTCTCGAATGGGAGGGCAAAGGCAACGTGGTCGAGGCAACCGCGGACATTCTGCTCGATCGAAAGAACCACGGAGAGGTCACCCGTCGACGAGCACTGGTGGCAAGGTTGGTGGCGCTCTCCGAAGAGCGAGATCGAGAGGGCCCTATCGCACGACGCGCCGCGCTCGCAGTGTGCAAGACGCTGGCTCCGCTCGAGCTGTACGCTGCGATGTCTCCGTTCGAGCACTTGGCCAAGCACGAGAGCCCGTTGGTGCGCGTAAGCGTGGTTCGAGCGCTCGGGAAATTCCTGTTCAAACGAACGTTCATCACCATTCGCGAAGCGCTCGAAGATCGCGACTCAGGTGTCGTTGCAGCAGCAGTCGCCTCGATACAAGAACTTCGTTTCCCGCATGCGTTTGATCCACTCGCGCGGATTTTTCGAGAGTCATCGAACCGAGAGGCCCGCCACGCGGCACTCACGGCTCTCACCAAGATCGACGGAGCAGAAACAGCAGAGCTGTTGCTAGAAGTGCTTTCTTTTGGCTTGCCTGAAGAGCGTAGTCTCGTTGTTCGCGAGCTGAGAAAGCGGCGGACGGAGAGCTTCAATCGACTCGCACGATCTCGAGCCTCTGAGCTCAACCCGAGCGCGCTCACAGCGATTCGTGAGATCACGAGCGATGACTTGCGCATCGACGACCTTACGGCGTTAGACTCGTGCACGAGGATGACCCGCTCTCATCACGTGCCTCCGTTGCTGGCCGATGCTCGTTCGTTGCGTGTCGCATCCGAAGCGCTCGACCGTGGCGTGGGAGAGCAACGCGTATCTTGTGAGCTCTCGTTTGGGCGTGTGCCCGCGGCTTACCCGTTCTTGCTGATCGCAGGCATCGACTCGACGCTTGATATTCTCGAGACGGGGCACCCATCGACCGATCAACTCAGAACCGCGCACGCGATGGGGTTGATCAGCGACACGTTGTGGCGACGACTTTCGTCGGGTCGTCTTCGTTTCGATCTCGACGCTGCACTCGACGGAATGAGCCTTTTCGCAGGAGAGCCAGTCGTCACGCTGGAAGGTCCGCTCGCAGACGTGTTGCTCGCCGCAGCGGTGTTGTCGCCGCGGATCATTCGAGCCACCACAGTCGCCACTCGTACGGCGCGGGCTGCATTGGGCTCACACGATCGCGTTTGGATCGACGGCAGCTCGGTCTCGGTGCTGGATGGGAGCTCAACACTGCTTCTCGCTCACGCAGCGTTTCTCGGCGGCGTCAGTGCCACGACCTCGGTGCTTGCGGGGGAGCGCTTGGGGATCCCCATTTTTGCCTCGGATACCAGTGCGTTGCTCGGCGTCGCGCCTACCTCGAGTGTTGAAGTCCCAGAAGATGAGTTGATCGTTCGCGAGGTGAGCGTGCTCGAGCCATCAGAGCTGCTCGATGCGCTTCACGCACCGAAAAACGAGCCGATCGTACTGTTGAATCTCGACGCTCCATTGCCGCTCAAGATGCGTCTCGACATCGTTGCCATCGCACGCGACGGGTCATGGACACCGATGTTGGGCTGGAGCGGAGACGCCGCCATCAACCCTGGGCGCAAGATCATCGTTCGGTACGAAGATGATTCGGGGCGACTGGTCGCCGACGTGTTGCACCTGGCGAACGAGCGAATCCAGCCAGCGAAATCGTTCGTGGTGTGCGGTGTATCTGGCGTGGGGGCGCCGCTTCCACTCGAAGCCTCGAGGAGCTCGATCGTTCTCACGGCCCTGATGCGAGATGGGCGTCGAATTGCAGCGACAGACACGCTCGACGAAGCACGCAGGCGGGCTTTGCAAGCACTTGCGACGTTGCCCCAACACGCCCCTTACGCGATGCCCTACCCCGTCGGTTTGTCACCCAGCTTGTATGCGCGAAAGGCTGAGCTTCTGAAAGAAGAGGCCGAGGTCTATACAGAAGTCTGAAGCGGTGGTTTCGCGGTAAAGCGAGACAGTGGAGCCGCTTGGTTACACCCGCGTGTAGCCGTAAAGACACACGGTCTGCATGCACTGCACGCGCAGAGTCGTGCAGTGACCGCAATGTCAGGGAGTTTTCACGATCACGAACGTTCTCACGAACGAGCACGTGGGCTCTGGCATGTGGCACCTCGGTTGCTAACCTTGGCACCGGTCGTCGTTACAAGGAGCCGCTCTATGCGTCGTCCCATTCAAGTTGCTTCGGTTGCTTTGCTTCTCGGCTTTAGCTCGATCGCCTCAGCAGAGCCGGGGTCAAACTGCCCGCCGGGTGCTTGGTTCTGTGCGGACATCAACCTCCCGAATGCACCCGGAGCCAACGCGCCCAAGGGCGTCGATGCTCCGAAGGAGAGCCCGAAAGAGACTCCCAAGGACGCGCCGAAAGAGGCGCCCAAGGATGCTCCGAAGGACACCGCACAGGACGCCCCGAAGCAGCTCGCTCCTGGTGCAGCACGAGGCGATCACAAGCGACTCGACGACACGACGCCCAACACCGACGAAGCCCCGGCCGTAGCGCCGCCACGCGAAGCACCACCGCCCCCGGTCGTGGTCGTTCGTCCGGCACCTCGCCCGTACCACGAGCCCGTTCCCGCAGTGCGCCGACGCCCGGTGGATCAATCCGAGTGGGGCTTCAACATGCACTTGCTCGGCGCGATGATGGGCGGGAAGAACGACAAGGCAAACGACTCAGGGATGGGCGGCCTTGGATTCATTTTGCGAGCGCGCCCGACGGGTCATTTCGCCATCGACTTCGGTCTCGATTTCGTGAGCGGCACTGACTACCAAGGCTACCGTCGAAGCGAAGTGCCCTTCACGATCAACGCGCTGTTGTTCGTGAACCCACGCGACAAGGCACAGTTTTATCTGCTCGGCGGTATCGGTTGGTCGACCGCTCAGGTGCAGCTCAACCCGGGCCAAAATCGCACCGAATACGATTACTTTGGCTTCCAGTTCGGTGGCGGTTTCGAGTTCCGTGTGGCGAAGAAGATCGCACTGAATCTCGATTTGATTGGGTTCGTTCGCGGCCGCACTGACGACGGCGCACACAACAATCCAGAGTTTGTAGACCCCAACACAGGTCGCTCCACCAATACGTCAGGCGGCGGCTTGCTTCGCGGCGGTATGACGATCTACTGGTGATCGAAACCTGTTGTTGAAAGCGCAAAACGCTGGGTGTGTTCGCCCAGCGTTTTTCGTTTGTGCGCCGCCTCGAAAGCACTCGTCACCGCTACCGAAAGCGCGTTGATTGAAGCGGAAATCAGCGAGCTTGGCTCAGGGCGAGCTTTCTTCTTTCGCACGCGCTCGGATCGAGCTGATCGCGTCTTGAAGAGAGTTGTCGCCTCGCAGACAAGGGAAGCAATCCTTCTTCTTGCTGAACCAGCCGCTACCCCCGCACCCCTTCGTATCGACCAGCGGCGTGAGCCATTGAAGCGAACGAGAGTCGCCTACTTCTTTGGCGACCTTGAAGAGTTTTTTCCGTTCGTCGCACGCAGCAGCCGGGGCCATCGAATAGGTGGCCGCCAGGTCGAAGGCGACTTTTTGCGCAGGGCCCATCAGCGCTCGAACCTCGGGCTTTTTCAGCGACTCGAGCGCGCGTTTGTTGAGCTTCGACGGGGCTTTGATCTTGTTGACGATCGCTTGAAGAATATCGGGGCCAGCGCCCCCGATTTGCGATTCAATCACAGGGAACAACGCGTCAGCACCACCATCGAGCTGCACCGCCGCGATCACATCGTCTCGTACTTTGTCGGTGGCCAGCGAAGCCGCGTCGACCTTCGCCAACGCAGGCAACGTCGTCACCATCGCCGCTGGTTTTTTCTCGGCGGCTTGCGCGTGAACCATCGCGCGCAACAGACGTGGGTCTTCAGGGAACTCTTTATAAAGCTCGTCGAGCGCCGAGAGCCCCGAAGCGATCGCGGCATCGAGCTTCTCATCGCTCAAAACTGCTGGCGCCGCAGACGCAACCGCACTCGCGGAAGCAGACGCTGAGCCCGCCGCGTTGGCGCCACTCGAATCACCCGAGCTCGCGGCAATACCGACCCCAACGAGCAACAACACGAACGCAAGCGCGGCACCGCCCAACGCAGCGGGCGTGCGAAGCATCGGGGGGATTTTTTCAGCCCCTTTGATCTCGATCGGTCGAAGAAGCGTCGGGATGGTTTCAGCGCTCGTTAGGCCGGCAGAGCCTGGGTTCGCAAGCGCTCCGTACGCGCCCGAAAGCCCCGCGGAGCCCACCACCGCACCCGACGAAGCAGCCGGCGGAATCACGTGAGTGGGCACCTCGTCAGCGCTCACAAGCGAGCCCGATGCACGTGGCCGAGGAATGTCGCCCAGGCTCGGCATCGACGCAGCTCTCGCTGCCATGATCGCCTTCGCCGACATCGGATGCCCTGGAACATGCTCCACCGGGAATGCCGCATCGAGCGCCTCGAGCGCTGCGCGCGCATCGGAGAAGCGATCTTTGGCGAGCTTGGATAGCAGCGTTCGGGTGAACTCTTCGAGCGCAGGCGGCACCTGGAGCCCCGACGACATCGACGCCATCGCAGGCACCGGCATCGACACGACCATGCCCAAGATCTGCACCTTGTTGTCGGCGTCGAACGGGCGTTTGCCGGTGAGCATTTCGTACAACATCACGCCGAGCGCATACAGGTCTGCGCGCAGGTCAACGTCTTGCCCCAGTGCTTGCTCAGGAGCCATGTACTCGGGCGTGCCGTACACCATGCCGAGCTGCGTGAGCGCCTGCGTCTTGCCGCCTTGATTCGCGAGCTCGCCAACAGGAACCTTCGCGATGCCGAAGTCGAGCACTTTGACGAAGTCAGTGTCGCCATCACGCTCGACCAGCATGATGTTCTCGGGCTTCAAGTCTCGATGAACAATGCCGATCGAGTGAGCTCGATAAAGCGCCGACAGGATTTGTCGCGTGATGTGAACAGCACGCTCTGGCGGAAACGGCGCAACCTCGTGAATCTGATCACGAAGATTTTTGCCATCGACATATTCGAGAACCAGGAAGAACGAGCCATTAGCGAGCTTCCCGAAGTCGGTCGCCGCGGCGACGTTGGGGTGCTCGATATGCGCTGCCGCCATCGCCTCTCGCTCGAAACGAGCCACGATCTCGGGCATGCGTGTGAGCTCGGCGTGAAGAACCTTCACGGCCACCCGCTTGCGCATCAGCAGGTGCTCTCCACGGAACACCAAACCCATCCCGCCTTCACCGAGAACAGCATCGAGGCGGTAGCGGTCAGAGACTACCTGACCCACGAGGGAATCTGCGCTTGCTTCGTTCGACGAGGCTTCGGGGTCGGGGCCAGTCATGATGGGCGAGCCGCTGCATCATGCGACGAAGTGAACGAGTCGTCACTCTCGAATGGTGTCCGTGCTACCGCATATTTTCCGCATCGCGGGTTTTAAGTGAATCCCGCAATGTCTCCATGATCCTTCCCCCCATTGTCGCAAGCCTAAGAGAGAGCCTTGAGCCTCTGCCGCAAAAGCCGCCAGATGTGCCTGCAGGCAACGCGCTCGCATGTGTGCTCGCGCCGCTCTTTTTGAACGAGCACGACGAGCTTGGGTTGTGGCTCGTGAAAAAGAGCGCTGCACTTCGACGACACCCAGGTCAGGTCGCCCTTCCTGGGGGCAAGGTTGACCCCGTCGACGTCACGCTGCTCGACACCGCGCTGCGAGAAACATCCGAAGAGATCGGTATCCCCAGCGCAAAGGTCTCGGTGCTTGGGGCGTTGCCGTCCTTCCCCACCACCACGGGTTTCTTCGTGGTGCCATTCGTGGGATTTTTGGCAGAGCCGATCGAGCTCACCCCCGATCTGTCTGAGATCACGAGGGTGTTTCAAGCCCCCTTGCGCCCCTTTGCTCAACCGGGAGAGCTACGCGAGGTGAAGGTTCAAAACTGGCAATGGAAAGTGCCCAGTTATGCTGTCGACGGTGAGATCGTTTGGGGAGCCACCGCCGCGATTCTGCACGAGCTCGCGAAACGTCTCGAACGTTCGAAGGGCTGAAGTATTCGACGTTTCAAAGCCGCATCGATCACATCAGCGGTCGCCGAATTCGTGCACAAAGGCGCGGTGCGCATCGAGCTCTGACGACGCGTTGTTTTTCAAGTCGCGCTCGCGGTAGCCCGTGCCGATGTGCTGAACCTCGATGGTGCGCCCGTCGACGGAGAACCAAAACCTCCACTCTTTGACGGCCAGCCGCGAGATGCCGTTTTGCTCGACGCGAATCCGTCGGTACGCGTGGGGTTGTGGGCCGAGCTTGAGCGTCGCGTTGACCCGCTCGGTGACCTCGATTCCGAATCGTTCGAGCAGCCACGAGGCTTGGCGTGTCGCAAGCGCACTCCATCGCACGTCGAACCCTGGCTCAGGATCGAGCTGCGCATCGAGCGGTTGAAGCCAACCAGTTTTTGCGTCCGTGATCGCGTCAGCCGCGGGGACATACGGCTTGATATCGAGGATAGGTGTCCCGTCGATCAGATCGACGTCGACCACATGAAGCACGAGACCTTCGACACGTTCGAGACGAACGACGCTCAAGCCAATCGGGTTGGGCCGATACGGCGATCGCGTCGAGAAAACACCTCGTCGCTCGGTGCTTCGAGGGGGCAGCACCTTGGGGCGCCAACCCTCGTTGAGGTGAAACCAGAAGAGAACCCAGATGAAATCCCACCCAGCGAGGTCTTCGAGAGCATGCTCGAAGTTGTGGCCAGCGGTGAGCTCGATGGTCCCTCGAACACCACGTGCCGCGTAAGGTTGTCGTGGCGCACTCACGCGATCAGCGAACGGCGTGTGAGCAACACCGATGGGAGTAAGCGTGAGTGGTTGCATGACTCGTGAGCGACACGAGTTAGCGCAGAGCGTTCACACACGCCCTCTCACCAGCGTAGTGAGGAGAGGAGAGCCTACGCTGGTGAGAGGGAAATGAGTGCATCTCTACAGGTGCTCAGAAGCGCGGTGAGCCAAACACCCTCGAGATGAATCCATAAGAAAAGCCGCAAGAACCAAGCAAGACGAAGAAGCAACGAAGCAAGAGCAAGTGAAGCTAAGTAAGGCGTCGACCGAGGAGTCGCGACGCGCCATTGAGCAAGGGCTGATCCAAATCTCGATACCTGGGGCGTCACCGCCCTTACGACGAAAGAGAGGTTTTTTCACGGCTCGCGCAGCACATCGTCGCTGCTGCCCCCTGGCATCCTTGTCGTGGTTGACTCCTTCGTTGGCACCGCTCGCCTCGTGTCGGGCAGCGCAGGATGCAAGCTTCAGCGAAGAGCCAGGCGTGACGAGATCGCCCGAGCGGGTCATGGTGCGCTCCCGTCATGTCCATTCCGCCCGTTTCGTCGCGACGCCGATATCCATCGACCCCTCCTGTGGCCAACGCGTCACACGGGTTCGTCGAGGGTTGGTCGCCCGATTCATGGCGACATCGCAACGAGGCGCAGCAAGTCGCGTACGATGATCTGGGCGCGCTCGAAGCGGTGACCGCACGTTTGAAAACGCTGCCGCCACTCGTGACCTCGTGGGAGATCGAGCGACTGAAGTCACAGCTCGCCGAGGCCCAGGCCGGCAAGCGATTCCTGCTTCAAGGTGGCGACTGCGCCGAGACGCTCGCCGAGTGCCAACCAGGAGTGATCACGAACAAGCTGAAGATCCTGCTTCAGATGTCGTTGGTGCTCGTTCAAGGAGGCAATCGCCCTGTGATTCGCGTGGGTCGATTTGCGGGGCAATACGCCAAGCCGCGCTCGCGACCCACCGAGGTACGCGACGGAGTCGAGCTACCGAGTTACCTGGGCGATCTGGTGAATCGACCAGAATTCACGCCTGAATCGCGGCGGGTGAACCCCGAGTTGCTTCTCGAGGCCTACCAACATGCGGCGATGACGTTGAACTTCATCCGATCGCTCAGCGGAGGCGGATTCGCGGACTTGCACCACCCCGAGTACTGGGACCTCTCGTTCTTCGAGCGAGCCGATCTATCGGACGAGCTTCGCGACGAGTATTTGCGAACGAGCCAGACCCTCGCGAGCGCGCTGAAATTCATGGAGGCGCTCGGAGAAACCTCGGTGGATGAGTTGACGCGCGTGGAGTTTTATACGAGCCACGAGGGGCTCAACTTGCACTACGAGTCGGCGCAAACACGTCGAGTTCCGCGGCGTGCGGGGTACTACAATCTCACCACGCACCTGCCCTGGATTGGCGAACGAACACGTGCGCTCGATGGTGCGCACGTCGAGTTCTTCCGAGGCGTACGTAACCCGGTGGGCGTGAAGATTGGCCCGAGCCTTTCGGCGGATGAGCTGTTGCGTTTGATCGACGCGCTCAACCCAACGAACGAGGCCGGCAAGATGGTGTTGATCACGCGGATGGGGGCGAAACGAGTTGGCGAGGTCTTGCCGTCGTTGCTCGAAGCCGTGAAGCGCGAAGGCAAGCTGGTGCTGTGGGTATGCGACCCGATGCACGGCAACACGACGACGACGAGCACGGGGATCAAAACACGGGCCTTCGATGCGATCTTGAGCGAGGTCGAGACTGCGTTCGACGTGCACGACGCAGCAGGCACGTGGCTGGGAGGCGTTCACTTCGAGCTCACTGGCGAGGACGTCACGGAGTGCGTGGGCCCGGGCGTCAGCGAAGCCGATCTCGATCGCAACTACGCGAGCGCGTGCGACCCACGACTCAACTATTGCCAGGCGCTCGAAATGAGCTTCCGAATCGCTCGACGAATGAGTGGAAGCCCTGCCTCGAAACGATGAGCATATCGCTTACCGCTCGAAGCAATCGTTGCACGAAACTACGACGACAGACGAAAAGCTCGCATAGGATGCCCCGAGGAGAGCTCTGACGATGCTTGTGCGCGAGATCATGACCGAAAGCGTGTTGACGCTGACGCCTGAAACAACACTACGAGAAGCGTCGTCGTCACTCGCAACACTGGGCGTCAGCGGCGCCCCTGTATGTGACGTGCGGGGCAAAATCGTCGGCGTATTCTCGAAGTCGAACGTGGTCGATCAAGTCGGCAACGGGCTCGATCTGTCACAGCCGATCGGCCTGCACATGACGCCGGGCGCGGTGACCATCGAAGCAAGCGCAACGGTTGAAGCGGCAGCGGTAACGATGTCAACCGAGGGGGTTCATCGGTTGATCGTCACCGACAACGAGAAGCTCGTGGGCCTTGTTTCACCGATGGATATTCTTCGCGCCATCGCTGACGGAAAGCTCCGACTCGTCGACGTCTGAACCGCTGCAGATCAGGCGCCGCGAGCGGTCGCGCTCGGCTCTTCGAACTCGGTGCTGACCTTCGACAAAATGGCGTCGCGCATGGTCTTGGCATCGGGAAAGCGCTCTCGCGGAGACAGCGCCATGGCTTTCTCGATCACCTCGCCCCACCCCGGCGGCAACGCGGCCTTGTGAACGCCCGAGAAAGGCTCGGCTGGCTTCGCATCACGCATCGGGCTTGCCATCGGACGGGTGAGAGCGTTGCCGGTGAGGCACTCGTAGAGCACCGCGCCGAGTGAGAAGAGATCGCTTCGTGCGTCGACCTCTCCGCCCTGCTCTTGCTCGGGCGACATGTATCCAGGCGTGCCGACAGCGGCCCCCATCATCGTCAAACGTGTCTCTGCCCACTCAACTCGAGCGATGCCGAAGTCGAGAATCTTGATCTTCTCAGAGCCGCCCGGCTCGCTGTCGACCAAGAAAATATTGCTGGGCTTGAGGTCGCGATGAATGACGCCCGCGGCATGGATCGCGCTCAACGCATCGAGGATCTCGGATGCGATGCGAACCACCTCGGGCGGAGACAACGAACGCACGCGCTTGAGCTTCGATGCGAGTGACTCGCCTCGCAGGAGCTCCATCGCAAGGTAGTTCGTTCCGTCAGGAAGCACGCCTTGGTCGTAGAGCTCGACGACACCAGGGTGCCAGGCAAGACCCATGGCCTCTGCCTCACGACGCAATCGGTCTGACGAAACCGCGTCGTGGGCCACCGCCGCGCGCAACAGCTTGATCGCGACGGGCACGTTATCAGACAGGCGCGTTGCCTCGTGGATCACTCCGCTTGCGCCCGTACCCAGACGAGGCCCGAGTCGGTACATGCCCGCGATCACGGTGCCGGTCTCGTAGCCTTGTGGAGAGCCGCTTTGCTCTCGATGCAGCATGCTGCGTTCGAGTGCTCCGAGGCGGATGCCCTGCGACGATGATTCTGCGCGCCTCAGTTGCTCTCGATACCAACCGTAGGCTGAAGCAGCGCCGAAGCCAACGCCGCCCACCAAACCAGCAGCGGCCATGATGCCTTGCGTGGTCACCGAGCCCGCAGCCGCGCCGAGCATGCCAAACACCGAACAGAACGGTAGCCAAGCCGGAAGCAGCTTGTGTGACCACTCGGCTTCGAACTCTTGCGTCGCCACACCCGAGCGAGAAATGAGGGTGCCGCTGTCGAGCGACGAAACTCGAACGTCGGCCAGCGGCAGACCAAACATCATCGGGATCGCGCGCATCTCTCCGGCTCGAGCAGCAGAGAGCAATCCATCACGCTCGAAGAGAGGATCATGCGCGACAAACAAACGGCCACGCCAACGTCCAGGCTCTGAAGAGACGGTCTCCCAGCGAGTCGAACGAGCTCCGTCAACCCCGAGCGCGTCTAGCTGTCGGAAGGCATCCTCAGGTGAAGCTGTGGCGCGCAGCACGCGAGCCCACACCGCTAGATTGCTGGGGTGAACCACGCCTCGCCAAATCTCGTCGAGGCCATCACGACCCATCACTTCGACGAACTCGCGAACCGCGTTGTGCCAAAGCGCGATCGCGATCGGACGGGTTTCGTTGTCGAGATCATCCCGCGACAACTTGAGCTTCTGAAGCAACGCCGAGCTGGCATCGCCACCCTTGGCGAGCTCAAGCGACAACACCAGCGCCTTGATGCGCGATGCTGGGGTCACTCCTGCGGGAAAGCTCGAACGCTGCAGGCTGACACGAAACTGACGACTTAGGCTACACCGAAACGGACCATGGAAGGCGAACGAACGTACGAGGGTCTCGCACCGATTGGCTCGACCATTGAAAGAATCGACCGACCCATGGGGTGTGGGCTCTATTCGTTGAGCCTACGAGGTCAGCGTCAACGCCTCGCAATCTTGATCGCCGCAGGGCCCTCGCCGCAATGCGGCGTGGGCGATTGTGGATGAGCGACCGCGCGGAGAAGCCGCAGATGGCAGCGTCCGAGGGCTTCGCGATAGGCTCGAAGGTGGTGTGATTCGGCGAGTGTGGCGCAACGGGTCGAAGCTGGGTCTCGAGGTACAGCGAGGTGATCAACGCTGGTGCGTGGAGCCCACGGTCAAAGGGCTGCGCTGCTGTCCTGGCTGTCGATGATGCCGTGGCTGAAGGGCGCCACTGGACGAAGACGATCTTCGTGCAGCCCGAGAACGGGGGTGTCGTTCATCAGCGATCACCTCTCACAGGTCGCAGAAGATCAACGCATCGAAACACGACGTGCGCTTCGATCCCTTCGAACCAAGCTCGAGCGTCGATGCGCCGCTATCGAAGGCGACGGCAAGGCGGTTGTCGAAGCCGAGGCCAAGGCGCAACGAGCCGCATTATCGGTCGCCGCCGCCTTCGAAAGCACAACGAGGTGTCACCTCACTTCGCGCAACCGATTGGTCAACCGGTAATTCACCGAGATCGAGCTCGCGCTTGACCCTTCCAAAGGCGCACGTGAGCAGCTCGACGCCATCTTTTCAAGGGCGCGTCGATTGCGCGGCGGAGCGCTTCAAGCACAGCACCGACGCGACGACGCAGAGCTCGCAATCCTCATGCTCGACGAGGTCATCGACGAGCTCGCCGCGTTGAACGCAGACCAAATCACGCAACGACTTGCTCGACTGCGACGCGAGCTACCCGGGGACATTCGACTGCCCCACGAGAGCCAACGTACACGAGCCCGTACCGACGTTCGCGACGAGGTTCGGCGAGTACCGTACCGCGCGTTTAGAGCATCGAGTGGCGAGAGCATCTGGGTGGGTCGAGGAGCTCGCGACAACGACGAGCTGACCGTCGGGCATAGCCGACCCCACGACCTCTGGTTGCATGTCAAAGGCTACGCGGGTGCCCACGTTGTGTTGCGAAGAGAGTCGGGCGTCAGCACGCCTGATGCGGTGATCGACGCCGCGATGCTGGCCGCTTACTTCTCAGAGAGGCGCGACGAGTTGGTGGTCGACGTGATGTACACCGACAAGCGCTATGTACAGAAACGCAAAGGCTCAGCGCCGGGTAAGGTCGAGCTGCTTCGAGAATCAGTGACGGCCGTGAGAATCGAGCCTGAACGCTTGGCGCAGCTACTCGATTCAGAAGGTCGATAGCCTCGAGACCCATCCGCATGAGTTGAAAGGGGCTATCGACGCGGGCCTAGAGTATGGTCGCGTTCGATGGCGCCGACGTTGCGCGAAGAAATCTCACGGTGGTTTGGCCGAGCAGTAATTGTGGCGCGTGGGGCCGACGACGCTCGAGCAGCAGCAGAGACAGCTCTCGCTCGCGGCAACCCAGTTGCAGCGTGGTTTCATGCGCGAGATCTTCTCGAACGAGTCCCGAAGTCTCCAGTGGCCTACGCGCTCGCTGCAGACGCTGCTGAAACCGCTGGATTGTATGCGCAGGCTTGCGAACCGTTGGTTGCACTGTCGGGGTTGTTTCCGTGGCGCGGAGACGTGTGGCTGCGCCTCGCGAACGCTCGACAAAAAGCGGGGGACGAAGGCGGTGGCGAAAGCGCGGTTCGAGAGGCGCTCGGTCGAGCAGTGCAGTCTGCCGAAGATGGCGACACGCTCGCGCGAGCGGTCACAGCGCTCGCGGATCTCGATCTCGCGGCAGGTGACCCAGCGCGCGCCTTGGCGTGGCTCGAGCGAGCCGCCGGTCTCGTCGAGATCGCTTCGAGCGCAGGTCAACGGCTGCTCGAACGACGAGCGATGGCGTTGCTCGATATGGGCTCACTCGACGATGCTCGACGAGCACTCGCATCGTTGGCCCCGCAAAACTCCATCGACGGCCCGCGCGCGCTGCTTGAAGGACGCATCGCAGCAGCCTCGGGGCAGCCTGCGCTCACCTCGCTGCTGCGAGCGTACCTGCTCGACACTCGCGGCGCAGAGCGTGCTCTCGCAGCGCAGCTCAGTCGTTGCAACGAAGAAGAACGAGCTCTGGTTCGCGACATCATCACCTCGAAAGGCGATGGAGATCGCCCGCTGTTTCGAGCGGCGATGGCGAGTGCATCCGGTGATGCAACGAGCGCGCGAGTTGCGCTGCTTGAAGCCACCAAGTCAGGCGATCTCGACGCCGCTCGAGCGCTCGCAGCGCAAGCGATCGATGCTCGCGACGGAGTGCTTCTTCGCGAAGCGCAAGCCGCACTCAAGAGCGCTGGGTTCGAGCCACCAGCACCCGAGCTTGCTCTTGCTGAAGCCGACCTGGCATTCGCCCGAGGAGACTTGATTGCCGCGCTCGATCGACTCGAGATGTCAGGCTCACATCCGTGGGCCTCGAGCATTCGCGACGCCGTGATGAGAGAGTGGCTGCCGATCGATGACACCGCAAATGTGCAAGCCACGCTCGGCGAGCTTCGTCGGGCTGCGCGCCTCGTCGACGATGTGCCCATCTTGCTCGAAACCGAGACGCTAGCCGTTGAAGCAGTACGGCCACTTCGCATGGCGATCTTGGGCGAATTCAACGCTGGCAAAAGCACGTTCGTCAACGCATTGATGGGCGTCGATCTCGCGCCCACAGGCATCTTGCCGACCACCGCGACGCTGCACCACGTGGTGTACTCGCCCGACCCCTTCGCTCGCATCTCGATCACCGGAGCGCCCGAACGAGTGGTGACTCACGACCGTTTGCGCTCTGCGTTGTCCGAGGCTCATGCGGCCGGACAGCACATCGAGAAGGTCGTCATTGGCGTGCCGCAAGATCGACTACGTGCAGTCGAAATTATCGATACGCCGGGCTTCAATGCCCCTGACCCGACCCATCGAGAAGCCGCACTACGCGCGTTCGATCAGCTTCACGCAGCGGTGTGGTTGCTCGATGCTGCTCAGCCACTGAAAGACTCTGAACGCTCTTTGCTAAGCGACCTCATCAGTCGCGAGGTGCCTATCCAAATCATCGTCAACAAAGCAGATCGCCTCTCGCCAGACGATCTCACGACAGTGCTTTCGAATATCGAGGCGAACCTCGTCTCGCTGGGCGTGAAATCCCTCGCAGGAGTTCTCTCGGTATCCGCAAGGCAAGCTCTTTCGGGCAAGCTCGGTGACAACGAGGCGCTCGCTGCTTCAGGTTGGTCGAACATCGAAGCCGCGCTGGGTCGCGAGGTGATCGATCGGGCGTCGTACTGGAAAGATCGCGTCATTCGGCGACGCGCTCGAGTGATGGCGGCCTCGATGAGAGCAAAAGCCGATGTGCTTGCAGCAAAAGAAACCCGTGCGGCACGTGAGGATCTTGCTCGCATGCGTGCGTGGGCAGATGCCG
>JAXLYQ010000059.1:0-29419 GCA_046351315.1 Polyangiaceae bacterium | reverse complement strand
TCGATGCCAACAAGCCCGGCGGCTCAATCAAGATTCGCGTGAAGACCTACGCACACTCGCTGTCGCTTCACGAAGAGCGCCTCCACGATGCTGCGAAGCAACGCGAGAAGCTGGCCATCGCCATCGATGAAAAGCGACTTGAGCTGATGAAGCTCAAGCAAGCGCAGCTCAGCGCGCGCAAACAGGCTGACCCCGAGCTGAATCGTCAGGTCGAAGAGCTCGCGAAGAAGCTCGCCGAGTACAAGGCGCCGAAGAAAGCGCCGCAAGTTTCGGCCGAAGCAGCAGGTCTGGTGACCTTGAAGAAAAAGACCGCTGACGGTCGTTTTGCCCCTGCGCTGGGCACGCCCACCGAGACACCACCCCGCGACGCTGCGTCTTCGGCCGCAGAGTTACTCCGCAGAAATATTTCGCTGATTCGGCGTGTGCGCACACCACGTCGGCTCAGCCCCGCTCACACGTTCGCATCATCGAGAGGAGCCCCGAGGAAACATGGACCAAACGCAAGAGACCGGAGCGAAAGCGAGCAAGCGAAGCCTTCCGATCGTCGGCGCAACAGCGACGGCGAGCACGCCAGCCAACGACGTCGACATCGAGGCCGAGCTCGCCGCTTTCGAAGCGGCTGAGCGTGCGCGACTCGGTCTCGAAGAAGACCGCAAGCACTGGACGGATTCGATGGTCGACCCGCAGTTCAAGCGAAGCGAGCGCGAGCACGTCACGCTTCTGATCTGCGGTCTCACGATGGCACACGACTTCCTCGTGGAAGGCGGGTTGCGTGGGCTCGGATACAATGTCCAGCACATCGATGTGCCCGACAACGCCGCGCTTCAATACGGCAAAGAGTTCGGCAACCGAGGTCAGTGCAACCCCACCTACTTCACCGTCGGCAACCTCGTGAAGTACCTGTGCGAGCTGCGCGACAAGGGGATGACCTCCGAGGAAATCATCAAGAAGTACATCTTCTTGACGGCAGGAGCGTGCGGCCCTTGTCGTTTCGGAATGTACGTTACGGAATACCGAAAGGCCCTGCGTGACGCCGGTTTCGACGGGTTCCGCGTGATGCTGTTCCAGCAGACAGGCGGCTTCGCGCAGGCGACGGGTGAAGGCGTCGGCCTCGAGATGAACCCCACGTTCTTCATCACGCTGGTGAAGGGCATCATCATCGGCGACGTGCTGAACGGTCTCGCTTATCGCATTCGCCCCTACGAGGTCGAGGTGGGTGCCACCGACCGCGCACTCGAAGAAGCCAAGCGAATCGTCTACGAGACGCTGATGAAGCGCGAGTCGACGCTGCTCGCCATGCCACGTGTGCGTCGAGTGTTCGAGGGCGTGAAGGTCGACAAGCTGCGCGTGCGCGCAAAGGCAAGCATCATCGGTGAGTTCTGGGCGATGACCACCGAGGGCGACGGCAACTACCAGCTCCAGCGCTTCCTCGAGAGCGAAGGTGGCGAGCCTGACATCCAGTTCGTCACCGCTTGGCTGCTCTACACGATCTGGGAGGGGCGCCGAGACACCAAAGTTCGTCAGGATCTCCGTGGCGCGGATAAGTCGAAAGACGGCCTCGGCTCGATGGGCACGACCGATGTCGCGAAGCTGCTTGCGACGCTACGATTCGCAGACTTTGCAGCTCGCGCGGTGTTCCAAAGCTACGCCAATTTGGCCGGCTTCTATGGGTACACGCTGCCCAACATGGATGAGATCGCCGAGGTCTCGGATCGCTACTACTCGAACGATCTTCGAGGCGGCGAGGGCCACATGGAAGTGGGCAAGCTGATCCTCAACTCGATCAAGAAAAAGGCTCACATCACCATCAGCGTGAAGCCTTTCGGATGCATGCCTTCTGCGTCAGTTTCTGACGGCGTGCAGACGATGATCACGGAGCGCTTCCCCGGGTCGATCTTCTGCCCCGTCGAAACGAGTGGAGACGGTCGAGTCAACTTCTATTCGCGCATTCAAATGTACATGTTCAAGGCTCGTGCGGCGGCTGAGGCCGAGATGGAAACCGCGCTTGCAGAGCATGGTGTGACGCGCGAGCAACTTCAGTCGTTCCTCGATGCGCATCCGCGTTTCGCGAGCCCTCTGTATCGTGCGCCACACGTGGCGTTTGGCTCGGCGGTCGACCTCGTTCACGAGATCGCTCCGCGCATCACACAATCGGCGGCAAAGTTCGCTTCAGCGAGAAGGTATCGGTATGGCAGCAAGCGGTCGCAGACAGTAAAACTTCCACGCGCGCCTGCGCTGAGTTGCAGACGAAGGTGACGATGCTCCAACCATCGCATCTCGTTTGCGCGCCGATCTCGAGATCGTGGCCGACCTCGCGCGCGGCTCGTACGACGGTTTCAAACCACTTGTCGAACGGCTCGTTTCAAAGGCAATTTCGCCTGAAGATGCCCCGACTCATCACGCTCACAGCGCGCCTGTAACGAGCGCGTCTCCGATCGCAGCGGAGTGATCGCACGCGTGATCGCTTAGGGCACCGGCCGCAGCCGTGTGCCCTTTGTTTTTTTGTGTCGTCGCTTTGTGAGCGCCTCAGTTGCGCTTGGTCGCACAACGCGACAAGCACCGGTCGTGCAAGTCTCCAGTGCGTGCCTTGTTGTGTTGTTCTCCGCAGTGGTCACCGCGTGTAACGGAGGCTCGTCCACAGCCCCCGGCGCTCAGTCGCACGCGGCGTCATCGAGCGTGAGCTCAGCGAACGCAAAGGGCGATGAGCAGAGCGGCGACAACGGTCATCACGGGCACATGATGCACCACGGCGCGCCGCCCGATGCGAGCAACGCCGGATCTCAAAGCGACATTGACCTCGCGCTGCACCGTGTAGCGGCGGTTCACGGCGACGCAGGGCCATGGGCAGTGGCCGGTTTTCGCATGGGCAAATACGCCCTCGCGAAGCTCAATCTGAGCGCGTACAGCTTCGATCTAGACATCGTTCACCAGGGCCCGCGACTGCCTCAGTACGCGTGTGTTGCGGACGGTGCGTCTGCCTCGACTGGCGCAAGCATCGGCAAGGTTAACCTCACGCTCCAAGAAGCCGACGAGCAGCACGTTCAGACGACGTACAAACGCAAATCCACAGGCGCCACCGTGACGCTCAAGCCCTCAGCATCGTTCGTCGCGAAGTACAAGGACCTACCTCGCGAAAAGTTGCGCGAGGCCGGACGAGAGGTCATGACCTTGCCCGATTCCGAGGTATTCGAGGAAGTTCGATAAGCGTTCCCTGACAACCAATCACCGTATCCTTCCCAGCGCTTGGCGAGTTGCGCTAAAAGGCTCTGGTTGGTTCCCGCCCCCGTAGCTCAGTGGATAGAGCAGCGCTTTCCTAAAGCGTTGGTCGCAAGTTCGATTCTTGCTGGGGGCGCTATGCGTTTGTCGGGGAAGGGGTTGCAGTGAATATCGGCGACCTCGTCGGTGGAAAGTACCGCCTTGAAAAGCTCCTCGGCGAAGGCGCCATGGGCGAGGTCTGGGCGGCACGCAACGAGCGCACTGACCGTGCTTTCGCCGTCAAGTTCATGCTCTCGCAGTACGCTCGCGACGCGACGCTCGTGCAGAGGTTTCTGAACGAAGCCCGTGTGTGTGGTCGCCTCGAGCACCCTTCACTCGTCGAGATCTACGACCTCGGCATCGCCGATGAGTTTGGCGGCGCGCCATTTTTGGTGATGGAGCTGCTCCGCGGCGAGGGGCTCGATTCGCTGTTTCAGCGTGTGGGTAAGGTCGAAGGGCGCAAGTTCATCCCGATTATGCTCGAGGTCGCGCAAGCACTCGATCTCGCGCACCAAGCGGGCATCGTTCATCGCGACTTGAAGCCCGCGAACATCTTCTTGCACCGCAACCGCAAGGGCGAGGTTGTGCCGAAGATTCTCGACTTCGGCGTGTCCAAATCGACCTCTGCCGAGAACGAGCTGGGTCTCACGCAAGCGGGAATGATCCTTGGCTCTCCGCTCTACATGAGCCCAGAGCAAGCGCGCGGTCAGACCGATATCGACCCACGCGCCGACTTGTGGTCGTTGGGCGTGATTCTTTATCAAGCCCTCGCTGGCGTCGTTCCGTTCAACGAGAACAACTACAACGCTGTGCTCAGCGCGATTTTGACGCACAAGCACCGCACCCTTCGCGACATCGATCGGTCGATCCCGCAACTGCTGAGCAACGCGGTCGACGAGTGTCTCGTGAAGGACCGCAACCGCCGTATGGCATCGGCGGCGAAGCTCGCGCAGAGGCTCGAAGAGGTGATGCTCTATTATGCGCGCCTCGAGCTACCGCCGAAGAGCGTGCGCCCCAAAGCACCTGAAATGCCGAGCCGCCCCGCAAGCGGAAGGGCGGGACGTGGTGCACCGACTCCCCCACAAGATCTCGCAGGCGGAGAAGGCTCCGAGGCCACCGAGGTGATGGATCGCGACAGCCTTCGTGAGGTGTTCGCCTCGAATGGCTGGGCGACTCCCGGAGCGATCGCTCCACGCAAGATCCAGAGCCAACCAATTCGTGGTGGCGCCGCCGCGCAGCCGGCTGCACCGCCTGCCCCGCGTCCGCCGACTCCGTCGCTCGAGTCGCTCGAGCCCGAAGAAGGCGAATCGCCATCCTCACGAACGGCGGTTCTCCGACGCGCGTGGATCGCCGACATCGCAAGCGTTTTGCAAACGAGCAAAACAGACGACATCGCCGAGGATGCGATCGACAGAAGCACCGAGCGATCCATCCGAGTCGCGCGCGTGAAGACGATGAGCGAGGCCATCGAGCAAGAGCTCGAAAGTACGCCTCCACCCCCGATTCAGCCTCAGATCCCTTCGCTCAGCGGGGCCGCCGCAACCCCGCAAAGCCCTGGTGTTCAACCTGCTGCCAAAGAGGTGAAAACCTCGTCTGGCTCCACGAAAGCAGCCGCGGCAGTCAGCGTGATCCCGAGTGAATCTCCAGTGGGCCAGTCGAGCGGTGGCTCCAGCACGGCGCTGACGCCCGAAGATCGCCCCAAAACGCCCGTGCCGCCGGGTGCGCGAAGTGTCGACGTAGGCCCGCCCTCTGCGATTGTCGGCAAGCAACGCGCGCCGGCTTTTGTCGCCCTCATTGTCCTCGGGTTGCTCGTTGGCCTCGCCGTCGCGTTCGCGCTTTCACGATGACCGCTCGTGGTTCGACCGTATGTGTGTTGACTGCGTCCGTCGGGGTGTGGCTGAGCGCAATCCACGATGCGTCGGCGTGTGGTGCGTCGTGTCCAATCGCCGTGTCGGGGCTCTCGCCCGAGCAAGAGCAAGCACTCGAGCTTCCTTCCACCGGCGCAGCGCAACCACCGAAACCAGTCGATCCACCACTGCTCTGGAGGCTTCGTCTGAGCTACTGGACGCTCGACACGACGTTGCTCTTCAGCGGCAGTGCTCCCGACGCTCGAATCAAGCACCACTCTATCGCGATGAGCCTCGAGCACACGCTGTCTGAGCGCTGGGTGCTTCAGCTCAGCGCGGGTTCGGTTCTCGGTGGAGACATGTCCGCCGCGGGGCGCAGCTTCGACATCAAACCAGGTCTCGTCGCGTCGGCAGTCGGCTCGTATCGTTGGCTCGATGGTCGAGGATACGCGCCGTTCTTGCTGTTGAACGTGGGCCTCTCAGCGCTTGTTTCGCGCACGGAAGAACAGAACAACGCCCACGAGCGCAACTCACTCAGCGCTTTCGACATTCGTGTCGGAGCAACGGTCGGCAAGACCTTCTTTCAAGTAGTCAGCCCCTACGCGGCCGTGCGCGCGTTCGGCGGGCCGACACTCTGGACATGGCAAGGCACTTCCACGTACGGCGGCGATCACACGCATGTGCAGGGCGCAGTGGGCCTCAGCGTTGCGCCGCATCGCCGTATTGATCTGTACGGCGAGTGGGCGCCCCTCGGCGAGAAACGCGTGGCCTTTGGCGCGGGCGTCGCGTTCTGAAACAACGACGCGAAGCCTCGGTCAGCCACCGCTCTCGCCATCTCATCCGAACGGAAGCGCGAGCTGTGACATCCGAGTGGCCAGCGTGAGAGTGCCCTCTTGCGACGCGATATGAAGCTCGGTCTTTCGTGATCGCAACACCTCGAGCGCAGACGCTTTCGCAAGCTCGGGCGTGTTGTTCGTCTCGGACAGATGCATCAACACAACCGTGCGTTTTACCCCTCGCGGTAGCGCCTTGAGAAACTCGCGCGTTTGCTCGTTCGAGATATGCCCTTTGGCAGAGAGAATCCGGCGCTTGAGATAGTCGGGGTATGGCCCCCGCGCGAGCATGTCGACGTCGTGATTCGACTCGATCAGCAGCACATCACAGTGGCCCACGTGATCGACCAAACCTGGTGGCACCTCGCCGAGATCAGTCGCGATCGCCGCGCTGCGAGAACCATCCGAAAGCACGAGCGCAACTTGTGCTGCGTCGTGGGGTAGCGGCAACGGAGAGACGACGAGCCCGCCGATCTCGAAGGGCTCTCTTGCGTGAAACTCGCGTGTATCGATTGACGCAGGCATCGACACATGGCGCGAAGTCGCTTCGCTCATAAAAAGCGGTGCTCCCGTTGCCCGTGCGAGCTTCTCTGCGTGCCCGACGTGATCGCTATGGGCGTGGGTGATCACGATGCCGCTGATCGGCCCCGAGCAACCCACTTCTTTGAGCTTCTTCGCGAGCTTTCGAGGGCCAATTCCTGCATCCACGATCACGCGAGTGTTGCCCGACTCGTAGAGGGAGCAGTTCCCCGCGCTTCCGCTCGCGAGCACCGAGATCTTCACGACGCGAGTGTACGCCGGGTCAGCGATCAGGGCCCACCTGTTGTGCAGGCGCTTCCCCGTTGGTGAGGGCCACGCAAAACCGTCGCTCACCCGGTTGACAAAACGAACGACCGTTCTATTTTTAAAAACATCAACGTGTCCAAGGGAGAAGAGACTCGAAACCAGGTGCTCTCGGCAGCACTTTCACTTGCCAGTGAGATCGGGCTCGAAGGGGTCACCATCGGCAAGCTCGCACAACGAGTGGGGCTTTCGAAAAGTGGACTGTTCGCGCACTTCAGCTCGAAAGAGAATTTGCAGGTGCAGCTTCTCGAAGAGGCTGCGAGTCGGTTCATCGAGAGCGTGGTGGCGCGAGCGCTTCGCCAACCTCGCGGCGAACCACGAGTTAGGGCGTTGTTCGACTACTGGCTCGAGTGGGGCCGAGCCGATTTTTTGCCTGGTGGTTGCATCTTTATCACCGCGGCTGTCGAGCTCGATGATCGGCCTGGCCCTGCACGAGATCGCCTCGTGGCGATGCAACGAGATCTTCTCGACACACTCGCGGTGGCCGTTTCGATTGCGATGCGCGAAGGGCACTTCAGGCGCGATCTCGACGCGCGCCAGATGGCCCACGAGATCTACACCCTCGTGTACGGTCATGCGGTCATGGCGCGATTGCTCCGCAGCGCCGAGATCGAACCGCGAACGCGAGCCGCGTTCGAGCGTCTTGTCCTGGACGCCCGAGCACCCCATTCGTTAGTCAATCTCATCCGAGCTCAGAGGAAACATGGCACAAGCACAGCCCAATAAAAGCACGAACGTTCGTAACTCAAATTGGCAACTGGGTGCGATTCGAGCGGGTTTGCGCGTGGTAGGCCCGACCGCACCTCGATTGGCTGCGCGTTGGATTGAGCCATTGTTCTTTCGTGTGCCGCACTTCCCGCGTCCAGCGTGGGAGGTCTCGGTTCTTGAGCGAGCAAGCGCGAAGTATATCGTGCCCTCACAAGGGAAAAACCTGCCTGTTTGGACATGGGGCGAAGGCCCTGTCGTCTTGCTCGTTCACGGCTGGGCAGGGCGAGGAAGCCAGCTTGGAGCGTTTGTCGAACCTCTTGTCGAAGCCGGTTTTCGTGTCGCAACGTTCGACGGCCCGGGGCATGGCGAGAACACCGAACGATCGTGCTCAATTCCTGAGCTCGCCACCGCCATCACCGACGTTGCCCGCTCGCTCGGCGCGTTGCACGGAATCGTCGCCCACTCCATGGGCGCAGCCTCATCCTTGCTTGCCGCATCGCGAGGCCTCGAGGTTGACCGACTTACCCTGGTATCGCCGCCCGCAAGTCCAACCCGCTTTGCTCACGAATTCGCGTCGAAGCTCGGCCTTTCCGCATCGGTCAAAGAAGCGCTGAAAGACCGTGTCGAGGCACGGCTTCGTGTGTCATTTGCGCAGCTCGAATCACACGCGATCGTGCCGCGGGTTCACGCTCCGCTTCTGATCATTCACGATGAGACCGATCGCGATGTTCCGATCGACGACGGGCGTCGGATCGCGGAGCTCGCTCAACGCGCCAGGCTCGTGACCACCCAGGGCCTGGGTCACAGAAAGATCCTTCGTGACCCGAGCGTGATCCAGCAAACTGTCGGGTTCTTGAAGAAAGAAGCTCGTGTTCCGGGAAAGCCAACCTCGTCACCGCGATGGACGGTAAGCCCCCTCGACGCCGTGCCCCCCACGCTGTCTGCGCTGCTTTGACTCGCTGAATCGGTTCAGCTCGCGCGGTGCTGTCCTCGACTCGTTCGAGCTATGAAACGCTGATGCGAGAGCCATTGCGGCCTGTGCCGCTCGACATCCGCGAGACGCCGAACGCAGGGCGTGGAGTATTCGCGCTCGAGTTGATCCCAGAGGGTGCACTCATCGAAGAATGCCCGGTGGTTGAGCTGCGAGAAGACGACGTCGCGGTCATCAAAAACACCACTCTCGGCGACTATTACTTCACGTGGGGCGGCACACATGACGAAGGAGCGATCGCGCTTGGGTACGCCTCGCTCTTCAACCATTCAGCCACACCAAACGCGATGTACGTCAAGAAGAGGCCGACCTTGACCATCGCTTTTTTCGCGATCCGCGACATCGCTGCCGGCGAGGAGATCACGGTCAGCTATCACGGCGGTTTTGGAGATCGCGGACCCGCTTGGTTTCAGCGTTCCGGTTGACTTCGCTCTCGTTCTCTCCGAGCGTGCGACGGTGCTTCGTTCGATCCGTGATCGCAATATCTGGACGATTTACGCTGGCGTCCTTCTCCTCAGTCACTCGTACGGCGTAGCGGTTTCGCTCACTCCGCTTCGATTCAAAGAGCTCGGTTTCACCAAGGCCGAGATGGGCAACGTCGCGGTCTGGTACGCCCTCGGTTTGGTGCTGTTCTCGCTGCCGATGGGTGCGCTGATTCGTAAGTTCTCGGCGAAGACGGTGCTGCTCGTCACGCTGCTTGGGTACACGGTCGCGGTGGGCGTGTTCCCTCTCGCGACGACCTTCCCGATGGTCGCGCTGATTCGCTTTTTGGACGGCGCGTTTTCGATTGGCGTTTGGAACAGCAGCGAGACCGCGCTGCTCGGACGAACGGATCGCGACAACAAGGCGTTCGTGATGAGCCTGAACGGCATCGCAATGGCCTTGGGTTACGTGGTGGGCCCACTCATCGCGCGGGTGGTGGTGCAGTTCGGACCGATGTGGTGGGCGTACGTCTTTTCCGCCGTCCTCGGCGCTTGCTCCGCTGCGTTGGTCATCCTCAAGCTCGACCCTGATCCGCCGTCTCTTCACGAGCATCACGGCGGAGGCGAAAACGCGGCGCCCGACGCGCCAACGGGATCGCAGCTCTTGTGGAAGATCAAGACCTCGTGCCTCGGAACGTTCACGTACGGGTACTTCCAGGCGAGCGTCGTGTTGTTCCTTCCGATTTACTTGGTGGAGTACAAGAACGTCATTGAGAAGGACACGATCATCGTGTTCGCGTTCTTCGCTGCGGGGATGCTCTCGATCTCGAATTTCATCGGTCGACTTGGCGATCGCCACGGTCACTTGATGGTGATCCGGATCATCTCGGCACTCGGAGCGGTCGCGGTCACCTCATTCATTTTCATTCAGTCGTTCCCGCTGCTTTGTGTGGCGGTGTTCGCAGCAGGCGCGACGTTGGCGTCCATCTCGCCGGTGAGTCTCGCGCTTCAAGCGGTGATCGTGCGCACTCAAGATCTCAGCCGCGCGAACGCGATTTACAACACGTTTTTCGCCTCAGGCATCTTGCTTGGGCCCCGTATCTCGGCTGAGCTTTACGCCCGTTTCGGGGCGAACGTGAT
Source organism: Polyangiaceae bacterium (assembly GCA_046351315.1). Taxonomy (GTDB): domain Bacteria; phylum Myxococcota_A; class Polyangia; order Polyangiales; family Polyangiaceae; genus JAXLYQ01. The sequence goes on along the minus strand of JAXLYQ010000059.1, from coordinate 19,380 downwards.
GCTCTGGCACTTCGTTGCGGGGTGGGCCTTCTTCATCGTGACCAGCATCATCTTTCGACGCGACGATCCTGCGACGAGTCGACTACCCAACCAGCCAAACGAGCTGCCCTCCGACGCAGCGAGCTTACGTTCGCAGCTTTCTTGGCCAACCGAGTGTCGTTGACGGATAGGGCTCATCTACCCTTCGGAGACGACGCGCTTGGGCATCCTAAAAGGACCGATCTCGTACGCGAAATTCTATGTCACCGGCGATCTACCCGATGGCTTCCAAGACCGATTTCTTGAGAGCATCGCTCTTCGTCGATTCGTGCCGCTCACGGTCGAGGGAGAAGACGTCCAGAGCATAGGTTGGGCCCCGCTCGCCCGCCCGCACGAGAACGACGTAGGCTTCGATCACAACGACGTGTTCTTCAACTCGTATCTCAACCTGGTGTTGAGGATCGATGAGTGGAAGTTCCCGTCCGTGGTCTTCAAAACGGCATTCGAGGAAGCAGCCAAAAAGCACCTCGAAGAGCGTGGTCGGGAGAAGCTCACTCGACGCGAGAAAGAGGAGCTGAAGGTCGTCGTTTCTCGCAAGCTCCGTCACCAATTCAGCCCCGTGATGAAGACGGTGGATCTGTCTTGGAACCTCTCCACCAACGTTCTTCGCTTCTGGAATCAATCAGCGCGCATGGAGGAAATTCTCGTCGAGATCTTCGAGAAGACATTCCCCTGCAAGCTGATGGTGTCGAGCCCTTACACGATGGCGATGCACGCAGGTCTTTCGGAGCAGCAGCTTCAAGTCCTGCAAACCATCGAGCCCGCAGCATTTCACTCGCTCACGATGTGAGCCTAGGAGACGCCATGGACCTGTATCAGATCGCCGAGTCCCGTCGGTTCCTCGGCCGAGAGTTCCTCGTGTGGGTGTGGTTCGAAAGCGAGCTATTCGAAGGTGAGCTCACCGCCACGGGACAAGACCCGTTCGAGCTACACCTCGAGAAACAGATCACGCTCGAAGCCGGTCAGAAGGACAAAGAGACCAGCGTGCTCAAAGGCATGCAGCCGAGCCACACGCCCGAGGCTCGCGAAGCGCTTCGACAAGGCAAAACGCCCACGCGTGCACGCATTCGGATCAACCGCGCAGAGCAAGAATTTACCTTCTCGCTCAGCACGGACGCTCTCTCACTCTCGGGCGTGAAGATCCCAGCGTTGCTGAAGGAGGAAGGCGACGAGCCGTTCTACGAGCGCATCGGTCTGATCGAAGACCTCGAGGCACTGATCGAAGCGCTGTACGCTGATTTTCTCGCACTGCGCGTCTCAACGTCATGGCCTAAGAGTGTTCATCCGTTGATGATGCGATGGATTGCTGGCGAAACCGACCTCGACGTCGAGGCGGACCGACAAGTGCGAGACGCAGCGATTCATAGTGGTCGACAACGTCGCGAAGCACGACGACTCCGATCTGCCGCGGAGTGATTCCGTAGGCTTCAGCGCAACACGTCGCACTCACCCGCGTCGACCCACGACCGATAGCTTCTTGCGATCATGGTCTCGACGCAGTGAACGCCGTCTTCGACGATGGCCAACGACCCGCCTAGGTAGCTCGACGCGCTGATCCCGATCTGTTGCTGTTCGACAGCGCGGACATCCTGAGCGTTGATTCGATCCCACAGCTCGAACACGTCGTTCGCGTCCAGCCCAGATGCCTTGAACGAAGTCGGAGCGAAATAGATGTCGGCGATGACCCGAGTGCGCACAACCGCGATCGGCTCGAGGCGATACGTGAGCAGGTAGTCAGGCTGAATGCTCATCAGCAGCGTGGGCCAAACCAGAAAGTCTCGCACACGGTGGGTGTCCGAATCGCGAAGCCCAGGCAGCAGTGATCGCCCGTGCATAAGGCCATCGCTCGACACCGTTTCGGCGTTGAGAATTTCCATCGTTCCGCCTTGCCATGGGCCTCGCGATGGCACCGAGCCAGCTCGACTCGATGGGGTCAATCGCTCGAGCTCTGGATGCACCGAGGGGAAGTGATGCGACTCAGCGAAGTTCTCAAGGAGGAGCTTCCAGTTTGCAGACACCTCGTAGCTCGTCCGCCGACCTCGTCGCAGGCAACTAAGGTCTAGGTGTTCGAGATGAGGAACGAGATCATCGAGGTACGACACAAGCGATCGCGAGTCGTGCGCACTCGTCTGTCGCACGAAGATGAACCCTTGCCATTCGTCGACGTCGAAGCGCGGCAAATCGAACGCCGAGCGATCGACGTGTGAGGGCAAGTGGTGTGCGCGATTCACCTTACCGTCGAGGCCAAATACCCATCGATGGTAGGGGCAAACGATGTGCCGGCAGGGCGCCACTCCATTCGCCATCAGAAGAGCTCCGCGATGGGTGCAGACGTTCGAAAATGCATGGAGCGCTCCGTCGAGATCGCGCGACCAGGATGCCCCTGGCGTCGCCGATGAGCAAACAACGGTGCCCGGCAGCACCAAGTCTCGAGCATGGGCAACACAGCGCCACGAGCGACTCAACAACCACTCTCGTTCGAGGTCGAACAGGGCTGGATCGTGAAACACCTGAGGCGGCAGCATCGACGCTTGGTCGAGCGGCCTCAACACACGATCCAACTCATCTACGCGTAGTGGCAGGCACCGTCGCACGGGCTGCGTGTATCACGGTACGAACAAGCGCACCGGTTGTCCGCCAGGGAGCTCACCGACGATCGATTTCGCACCGGTGGGCAACTGAGGAATCATCAGCACCTTTGCCCCTCCGTGAGACTCTCGACGCAGGTGCGCCTCGACCGTGCTCAAGATGTCTTCGTTCGCACCGAGCACGGTGAGCGAAACGCGCGGGCCGTTGTTGTTGCTCGACACACGAACGTTCGACCCCCACTTCGACGTGCCATCGGGGTAGACACGCACGCTCGTGTGAGCGGCGAACGTGCGCTGTACGTGAGCGAACGGAGTGAGCCCATTCACCTCGACCACACGACGGAACATCGCCGTGAAGGTGTAGTCCGAAACCCAGGTATTCGGGCAGTACCCCATGAAGTCAGTCACCGAGCTCGGCGACATAAAACTCTGGTTTCGCGGGTCGAAGCCCCAGACCCCGATGTCGCCACCCGAGTACGGGTAACCCGGATCGGAAGGAGAAACATCGCAGGGTGCATGCTCACGACCATGCTCGTGCCCAACTTCGTGAACGAGAGTCCATGCTGAGTCGTCGCCCGTAAACCCAATGCCCGAGCCCACGCGATCATCGCCATTCGAACCGTTGTCGACGACGAAGCTCTGACCCGTGGTGCACCAGTTCGAGCAGTAGCTCGCGACCGAATTCGCAGGGTTAACAAGCCCGTAATAGTAGGCGTACTGTGGGGCGTTATCGCTCGCGCGAAGATCCCAAAGGGCGTCATTCAACGCACCAAAATCAAAGTCGCCTGACGAATCAGGCCCCTTGTTCCAGTTGAAGACGTCGTGGATGACAAGGTCGACGTTCGACACCGGATACACCGACGTGATCAACTCACGGTAGCGATTGAGCTGAGCTTCGCTGGTGTCAGGCAAGCGACCCGAGCCATCGTAGTTATATCGAATAGGCACCAGCACGAGGTTCAACCCGCCGTTGTCGACTCGTGCATCGATCCCCGAGGAAGACCCATCCGCCGGGAAGCGCGCAGCGCTCGGTGTGCCGGCTGGGGTGGGCACTCCATCGTTCGAGATCAGTCGCACCGACCAGGTCGTGCCAAACGGGAAATTCACCGCAGGAACGAGAATGTCGAATACCGAAGAAGCGTCTTGATCCGACGATGCCGCGACGATGTTTCGCGTGGCGGTGAACGAGGTCACAGCGCCATCGGGTGTGGCGATCAGAAGCTCAGCGGTGACGTCGCGCGGCGACCAACCATCAAGAGGCGCAACGTAGATGCGAAACATGGTGTCGCGCGCTGCCAGGATGGGCGCGTTCAACTGCCCAACCGGTTGACCTGCTTGAACGATCGGCACGCGAACAGCTTGGAACACCGCGACGTCCGACACGCTGAGCGAGGGAGCGAGCGCGGGATCGTTCGCCACCGAGCCCGCAGAGCCCGCTGACCCTCCCGCCGACGAACCGCTTGCGCCTGCACTGCCCGCGCTACCGGCAGCGCCACTCTTGCCGCCTTTGCCGCTGCTCGAAACGTCAGAGCCTGCTGCAGCGCACGAGATCAGAAAACCAAGCGAGATCGCGAAGGCACCACGTGAGGCAAGCTTCTTCATGTTGCGGGCGAGAATACACGAAAAAGCCCGGCAAACCGAGCGTCACAAAATTCCGGCCGCGGCGCGATCGAGGAGTGCGTCGAGCTCGCCAAATACCTTGGTATTCCCGTCTTGCTTGTAACGACTCAATGCCTCTTCGAACTTGGGTAGCCCAGCGACGAAACGCTCGATGTGACGTGCGTCGTCGAGCGATTCGGCATGAAGTCCGAACCCTTCGCGTTCGAGGTAGCGTGCGTTCAGGATCTGCTCGAACTGACCACGGAGCGGCACGCACAACATCGGCTTGTGTAGATAAACCGCCTCACCCATCAGCGTGAACCCACCAGCGGCGATCACTCCACGCGACGAGGCGAGATCCGCGATGAACTTGTCTTCGCTGAAAGGCTGATAGCGCAGGTTGCCTTCGACCTGCTCCTCGGTGATGCCGCGGCGCATACCGTAGATACGACACTCCATGCCCGTTTTCTTCAGTGTGTCCGCGAGCGCCCCGTACCCTTCTGCCGTTTGGTACACGAGCAGGTGCTCTCCGTGCGTCGACTTCGCATTGAGGATCTCGGGTCGCAGGATCGGAGGCACGAGCGTCGTGTGATCCTTGCGAACGGGCGGGTAGAAAAACGTCGTGATCAGGTAGTGATCACAGAAGGGCAACTTGCCTTTCACGAACGCTTTGGCGAGCTGAAAGTCTGCTTCGTGACCGTCGAGTATCTCAGGCGCATGCGTGCATCGATTGATGATCTGCATGTTGTCAACCGACACGAGCGGGAGCCTTCGCGACTTGGCGTAGAGGTAAGTCCATGACTCGAAATCGCTGACGACAACCTCAGGTTTGAACTCTGAGATGAGATCGAAATAGGCGGCGATGTTCTGTGGAACGCCCTCGACTCCTGCGAGCACGTTCGACCACACGCTCTTGCCGAGTCGCACACGATTCTCTTCGTAGATCATGTGCAGGCCGTGGATGCGATTCACACCAGCGAAGCGCTTTTGCAGGTAATCGGTAGCCCTACCCGACGCCATGATTTGCACGTCGTGCTTCTGCTCGACGAGGTGCTCGAGTAGCACTCGAGACCGCATCGCATGCCCCATACCCTCGCCGACCACCCCGTAAAGAATCTTCATGTCGGCGAGCATACCGTCGACAGGGTCGAACCAGAAGCAGAACGACGTCGGGTTTGGTGCGAGATGATTGACCACGATGCGCTCGTGAGTCGCCGCGTCACACGTATGTTGAGAGCGTACGCTCTACAACCGATCGTTGCGCTCCGTCCGTCACAGCTCGACTCGATCACAAAGACCATCGATCGACTTCACGGCGAAGGGTTGAGCGTGGTGCTGTGGCCGATGCTCGAAGACGCAGAGGGTCGCTGGGCTGGGCCCCACAACTCATCGAGGTTTCACGCGATGATCGACACCGTTCGTCGCCGCTTCGACAACCGGGTACGCACCGAGATCACCTTCGATCTCGAACCTGATTTTTCGCTCGTGAAGAAGATTTCGTCGCAGCGAAACACCCTCTCGGCGCTTCGTGAGATGCGTCGCGAGAGTGCGGCGTATTTCTCAGCAGCATCGATCGAGTACAGCGATCTTGCGCGTGCGCTCACCCAGGATGGCTGGGCCGTGTCTGCCACCGTGGTACCGCTGCTCTTGCACGATCGTCGCTCGACCATCTGGCAACAACTGCTGGGCGTGCCCCTGCGGTGCGCACGCTGGAGCACCGCCAGCGTGATGGCATACACCTCAATCATCGAAGGCTGGTCGAGAGGCCTGCTTCAACGCCCCGACGTTGAATCCTTGTTGCGTTCGTGGAGCAGCGCCGCAGTGAAGCAACTCGGCGATGCGGCGGAGGTGTCGCTCGGAGCCGTCGGCGTAGGCGCATTGGGCGACGAACCGATCTATCGACGCGAACGAGAGCTCGCGCGAGACGTGGGGATCGTTCGCGCCGCAGGCGTGAAGCGAATGGCCTTGTTCGATATGGGCGGCGTACTGCGTCGAGCACAGCCAGAAGCTTGGCTCGAAGCGTTCATCGAAGGGTCTTGTGAGGTCACGGGCAAGCCAACGCCTCGTGCCTGGTTGACCACGAAGCTGCTCGACGGGGTGGAAGGGTTCGGAGCAGCGATGTCGATGGATCAGTCGGCCGAGTTATTGAATCAACGTTCTAAAAACGACACACCTACGCCGATCGTGGTGTCGAGACCACCCGAGGCACGAAGCGCGGGAGTTAGCATTCGGCGATACCCGAGCTCACCGATCACGCGAGCGCGCCCGAGCTCGAGGGTCGCACCACCAAGCCACGAGAGACCGAAACCCTTCTGACTCGTTTCGACAGCCCCGCGCTCGGCCGATGCGCGCGCGCCCTCGACCAACATGTACGAAGGCTGAGCACCGACGTACGGCTGCACGATCGAGCCCACCGGCGCGATACGCAAGGTGATCGGTACTCCCACCGCATACCCAAATCGCCGCTCGGGGGTCTTGCCTGCGATTCGCTCCGCCGCAGCCAGTGCACGCACTCCCACGCCCAGCGCGGTCGTTGGGGCGACGTAACCCACATAGGTCGCTTCCAGCCCGAGCGTAGGGCCCGCGCCTCCACCGGACGTGGGAATATCGACCCCCGCGAGCAACAACGCATCGACCTCATTCGTTCGCGCACGCTTGTCGGACTTCGCTGCCGGGATCACATCGCGCGGGATCTCATTTACGTCGCCGAGCGTGGACTCAACTTCATCTACGACGAGCGGCAATCGAAACGGGTTGGTCGATCTCACGCGAACCCGCGCCACTCGGAACATCGCATCGGAGGGATCGACCGCATCGGACAGCAACGACACGCCGTCTTCTTTAGGGGGCAACGCACGGTAGGCGCCTGTTTCGATCGGCTTGCCTTCCGCGAGCATTTGGTAGCGCACCAACACCTCGTAGTCAGACACGCGACGCGCTGGCTCGACGATACTCGACAGTGCGCCACGCGACGTCGACGGGAATTTCTTCTCGACGGCGAGGGATGAATTCGATTTGGCCTCGCACCGCATCACGTGCGCCGTGAGCGTATCGATCTCGATGGCTTGATCGGCATTGAGCGCCGAGCCGTCGAGCGAGCAGGTGACCAACGTCGACGAGAACGAGAGGCGTGTTTTGTGTTTGTTGTCACCCGTCGAGGTCGAAAGCGAGACGACGGTGAACGACAGTGTTTGGCCCCACGGGCCCTCGAACTGATCGTCATCAATCGCGCTCACGCGAGCGAAATACACAACGTTCTCGAGACCCCGAGCTTCGAGCTTGGTAACCTCAGCAGCCACCTTGGTGTCGACGACGATGTCCTGAAAGTCAGCGTCTTTCGCGAGTTGAACATGCCACTTCGAGGCGGGCTTACCCTGCCCGGTTCCGTTCGCGTAGAGCGCCGAGATCGATCGCTCCGCCCCCACGAACGCGATACCTGAAGGTGCCTCTTTCCACTCTGGAGAAGCAGGCAGCGGCTTGGGTGGGGTTGGAGCTTTGCCTTGCTCGGCTTTGCTCCCGAAGCCCTGCGACACATCGACCTGTTTCTTCTGCGCAGTGATGCTCGACTGACCGTTGTACACCGCGAGCCGGGTGGTCTTCGACGGATCGACGGAGACCTGAGTTTCGCCCTTGCCCGCAGCGACGGTTGCCGAGTCAGTCGTCACTTTGAGCGGCGCCGGCGCCTTACCCGAGAGCTCGCTCAACCGGGTGCGAAGAGATCCGTTTACGAGCGATGCTTCAGGAGCGGTCGATCGTCTCGATGCGGCTCGGCTTGTGTCTCCAAGGATCACGACCAGAGTGTTCTCTCCGAGGTACATTCGCGTCTCGTCGCGAAAGTCGATCGTCGCCGCGGAGCTTTCTTCGGTGCTGACGCGGTTCCCTCGAGAGAGTGCGTCGTGCACCTTTGCGGGGCGCTGTGCGGGCGCAAACACATCGACGCGATTTCGCACCGCACCCACCGTCGCATCAGGGCCAGTCGGCGCACCTGAGAGCGGTAGAATGTTGAGGATTTGACCCTCTTTCAGGTTGTGCGGCGGTGGGCCGAGCGAGTTGGCTTGGTGAAGCAGATCAATCCGTCGAGCGTCGCCGTACACCTTCATCGCCACCGACGGGCACGTGTCGCCTTTCACCACGGTGTACGTCGTCATGTCTTGCGCGAAAGCGACCGCAGACGTGGAGCACACTGCGCCAACCACAACCACGATTGACCGCCGCATCAACGCCCCCTTCGGATCAGGCGAGCGAGCTTCGGAGCAAGCTCGGTGAGAGGCGCGGAACGAAGGACGACATCGCTGGCACCAGCGCGAATGAGCTTGGTCGTTTGTTCTGGAGATTCGACGTCGATGACCATCACGGGTAGCTTGGGCCCCACTTCGCGGCGAAGCGTTTCAAGGGTAAGTGTCGCATCCGAAGACTCGGCGATGACGATAAGCTTTGGCAACGAAGTGGCGGGCTCACGCGTCGCCGATGTTTGCCATCGAACCACACCAAAGCCCTGCACCGAAAGTGAATCCCGAAGCTCGAGCCAGCGAGCATCTGAGCTCGTCGCGATCGCGATCTGCTGGGCTGAGGGAGGCGCGACGGATGCCGGTGCTTGGGCCGGCTTGCGTGTGATCGCGCGGTCTTCGCGCGACAGGTGCGCCATGCGTACCCGCTCAGCCACGGCGCGAACCGCGATGGCGGTGGCGTCAGTTCCTCGAAACACTTGGGCAAGCTCGTCGCGAAACTCAGCGGCAGTAGGTCGTTCGTCCGCACGCTTCGCGAGCGCACGTCGAATCACCGCGTCGAGACCGACCGGCACGACACCCGTCGTCGTGTCGAGGTGCGGCGGGTCAACGTACATATGCTGCGCGGAGAGATCCGCCGCGGTCTCGCCCAAGAACGGCGTACGCCCTGCAAACAGCTCGTAGATCATCACCCCGACCGCGTAGATGTCGGTCGGTGGGCCCACTTCACGACCGCGACATTGCTCGGGCGACATGTACAGCGGCGTGCCTCGTACGGTGCCTACATCGGTCAGCCGGGGGACACCGTCGCCCTCTTGAACAAGCGCGATGCCAAAGTCGAGCACCTTGATGCGGTCAACGCGATCATTGCTGTCGAGCATCATCACGTTCTCGGGCTTCATGTCTCGATGGACAATTCCCGCAGCGTGAGCGGCTTCGAGCACCTGAAGGATCTGGTCAAGGATGGTGCCGATCTGCTGCACGTTGAGCAGCCCAAACATTCGATCGAGTGTCACGCCAGCGATGAGCTCCATCACCATGAAGAGCGAACCCTCGTGCTCACCGAAGTCGAGCACCGACACGATCCCTGGGTGCCGCAGCTTGGCGAGCGCACTCGCTTCACGTCGAAAACGAGTGCGGATTTCGGGCATCATCGCCCACTGCGACAACAGGAATTTCACCGCCACAGGTTCACCGAGGGCGAGATGCGTGGCGCGATAGACCTGTCCCATTCCGCCAGCGCCGAGGAGCGTGTCGAGGCGATATTTCCCGCCCAACACAAGACCGATGCGATCGGGAAGCTGCTCATCCTCGACCGACCCACTCGAGATCATCGTGGGCGCTGAAGCCACCGCTCGATCGATCTCGGCGTCGTGCGGCAAAGGACGCACGACGGGCGCAACAGCGGTCGCACCTAGCTCCGCCTCAGCTTCCTTCGGTGAGTCAGCAGATTCTGTTTTCGCCAGCTCGAGACGGTTCATCCATCACCTCGCATCGTTGAGCGAATGGCGACAGATACCACGCACTTACGAAATCGGCTCCACGACTTCTACGGGTTGACGACGACCTCTCAATGGGTGCGATTCATGAGGTTGGAACGCGAAATCATCGCCAGCAAAGCGAGCCACTTCAGCAGTCGTCAACGTTTGACCGGGCGCAGCGATCGCCTCGAGTCGCGACGCGATGTTCACGGTGTCGCCGATCGCGGTGTACTCCATGCGTTGATCGCTCCCGAGATTCCCCACGAGCGCTTCACCAGCAGCAACGCCAATCGCGAGCCTCACGGTGAAGCCGTATTTCTGTTGCCAAGCGGGTGAGCTCGCTTCGACAAAGCGATGAAGATCTTCGGCACAGAGCAACGCTCGTGCGGCGTGATCCGCCTGCTCAACAGGTGCGCCAAACAACGCCATCAACGAGTCTCCGATGAACTTGTCGACCGTGCCATCATGGCGAAACACCACCTCGGTCATCACGGCGAAAAGCTCGTTCAAAAACGCGACGACCTGCTCAGGCGGAGCCGTTTCGGCAAACGTGGTGAATGCTGCTACGTCGGCAAACAGCACAGAGATCACACGACGCTCACCACCCAACGAAATCTTGCCTTCACCCGACGCGATCGAGTGGGCGACCGTGGCAGGCAGAAAGCGTGAGAGATTGTTCTCGACGACCACACGTCGTTGAAGCTCTTGCTCTCCTCGTTCGATGTCACGCGCCATCTCAACCATCGCGTCACCGAGTGACTCGAGCTCGTCACCTGTACGCACTTTCGACGACGCCGAAAACTGTCGTTGCGCAAACGCCTTCGCCAGGTCGACCAACTCACGGATCGGCCGCGTTGCCTGAGTGCCTACCCACGCGCCCACAAGCGCGGCAATCGCAGCGAAAATCGCTCCCACAATCATCAGCGCACGACGAGTTTGGGCGAGCGCTGCGTACGCTTCGTCCTCAGGTCGTTGAACCACGACGAGCCAACCATGCTCAGGCAGCGATCGAAACGTACCGACCATCGGAACGCTGCGGTCATTCACGAACTCGACGGTTGCGCCGAACGGTCGTTGCAACATCGACTGGTCGAGCACAATTCCGCGCAAAATCCCTCGATTGAGACCCGCTTGACTCGACGAGCTCTCTTCGAGTGTGCCTGCGATCGCGCGCAGCTTGGCGTCGAGCAACACGACGCGATCAGGGCGGGCCAGGTGTTCGAGCGACACCGCAGACACTCGCGTGGTGAGCGCTGCACCATCGACATCACCGCGCACCCACGCGACCAATCGACCCTCACGAACGATCGCCTCAAGGTACTGCAAGGCGACCTGCCGGCCTTGGATTCGTGGCTCGAGCCATGCTCCCCCCACGAAGTCTCCGGGGTCGTAGGTGATGGGCTCACGAGCATCGGGCGGGCTCTCTCCTTTCCGAACGATCGCGTCGACGAACTCTCCCTTCGCATCGAAGATCGACACGGACGACAGCACTTCGGCCGCCCCAACCGAATCGGTCATCAACGAGATCCTGGCCTCATCGGCAAGCTCGCTCGCGCTGAGCAACGACACGATTCGTTTGGTCGTCGCTCGTGCGTCAGCGAGCGGTCGTTCGATAGACGAGCTCACCTGAGCAATGACGGCGAGCTCGAGGCTTCTCTCTGCATCACGCAAGCCAGCGCGCTGTTCGCGGAGCGCGAACCCGCCAAAGCTCACCAGAGGAACCACCCCCGCCACCAGAAGCGCCGACAGCCACTTGGTGCGGATCGACACTCCGCGACGAGACACCATGCTCCGACTACTATACGCGACCGCTATGGGTAGAGAGCCAGGTTCGCAGTCTGTGGCAGCGCGTCGTTCGAGATTGCTTGCTGGCAGTTCTCTCTTGGCGGCGGTGGGCGCAGGCGCAGCGTTCGCACTTGTTGATTCTGCCAACCGAGGCACCGCGGTGGGCCTTGAGCTCGCGGCAGCCATGTCGACCACGGCGCTAGCGTGGTGGTTGCTGGCAGACCCTCCGAACGACGAAAGGCTGGCGACTCAGCCGGGGTCAGCGCAACCCCAAGGAGCTGCACTGCGCAATGCGATGGAGAGCTCACTCGAGGCGCTCACGCAAGCCGAAGGGCGCGGTTTGGTGTTGGTCGATGCACACGGAACAATCACCTTCACGAGCACCCTCGCGCGCGAGATGCTCGGCTCGGATGACGGCGGCGCACTTTCGTCGATCGTTGAAACATCGCTCCGAAAGTCAGAGAGCAACGCAAATGCTTCGATGGCGTTCGATCATCGAGTGACTCGCACAGACGGTTCGACCAAGACCCTTGGGCTCACGCTCGCTCACGGTCTCGACGACACGCTGATGGTGCTCTTGGACGACATCGACAAGAGCAAGTCGCGCGAGGCGGCGCTTCAAGAAGCCAAGGGTGCAGCCGAGCTCGCGAGTCAGGCGAAGACCGAGTTTCTCGCGGCGATGAGCCACGAGATTCGAACACCCCTCAATGCGGTCATCGGCATGACGGGGCTGCTGCTCGAAACACCGCTGACCGATGAGCAACAGAGTTCGCTCGGGTCCTCGAACCAGCGCGGAAGCGTTGCTGATGGTCATCAATGACATCCTCGACTTCTCGAAGATCGAAGCAGGCAAGCTCGAGCTTGAGGATGTTCCGTTCTCGCTTAGCGCGAACATCGACGAGGCGTTGGATCTCGTCGCAGCGCCGGCCGCTGCAAAGGGTATCGAGCTCTACCAAGACATCTCGCGGACCGCACCAGGCATCGTGATCGCTGACCCGGGTCGGCTGAGACAAATCCTCGTCAACCTGCTCAGTAACGCGGTCAAGTTCACCAAAGAAGGCGAGGTCGTTGTTCGAATCGAAAACGGCGAGGACGATGCCAACGGTCGCTCGTTGCATATCAGCGTACGCGATACGGGCGTGGGCATTCCGCAGGATCGTATGCACAAGCTGTTCGCTTCGTTCAGTCAGGTCGACGCCTCGACCACGAGAAAGTACGGCGGAACAGGTCTAGGTCTGGCGATTTGCAAACGGCTCGCCGAAGCGATGGGCGGGCGAGTTTGGGCGGAGAGTGAAGAAGGCAAGGGCTCGACGTTTCACGTCGAGATTCGAACCAAAGCGAGCACTGACCCAGGCATCGAGCCGCCCGATGATCTCAAGACGCGCCTCAAGGGGAAGCGCGCACTTGTCGTCGAAGACAACCCCGGGCTTCTCGGGATCATGCGACGAACGCTGAGCGATTGGGGGCTCGAGGTGCAGGCCGCAGAGAGAGCAGAGCACGCGATAGCGGCGGTGGTGTCGTCGCCTGTGTTTGATCTGCTCTTGATCGACACGACGCTGAGCGGGATGCCGGGGCTGTTGCTCACGCATGAAATCCGAAAGCTCTCTCGCGGCAAAACGCCTTCGATCGTGCTGACCGCACCGTTGGGTTGGCGAGAGACCGACGAGGGCATCAGCCCCGCCGAGCTCGAACGTCTGCACGTCATGGCAACGCTGAGCAAGCCGGTGAAGCGATCGATGCTGCTCGAGTCGTTGGCAACGCTCACCGGGCTTGTTCCGGTAAGCGAGCCATCATCGCCGCCTCGGCAAGAAGACCTGCTCGGCTCACGACATCCGCTACGAATTCTCATCGCCGAGGACAACCCGATCAACCAGAAGGTCACGGTGCGGATGCTCGAGCGCTTGGGCTATACGGCAGACGTGGTGAGCGACGGCATCGAGGTGCTGGATGCACTCAAGCGCAAGCGTTTTGACGTGGTGCTGATGGATGTGCAGATGCCTCAGCTCGACGGTATCGAAGCGACCAAACGTATCTTGACGACAGTGCTGCCGAATCGTCGGCCAACGATTGTGGCGATGACAGCAAACGCCTTCTCAGAGGATCGTTCGATCTGCCTCGCAGCCGGGATGACCGAGTTCTTGCCAAAGCCTGTGCAACCCACTCAACTCCAAGCGATTCTCGAACGATGCCCCTCGATCGTACGAGGCAGCACGATGTCGCAGGATCAGGTGGTGGCACCAATCGATTCGACGAACTGGCAACGACTCGGACAGATCGCCGGCGAGGTGAGCGACTCACTCGCGGACGAGCTCGCACAGCTCTTTATCGAAACAGCGACAGAACAAGTCGAAGGCATCAAACGTGCGGTCGCCGAGCGCGATGCCAAAGGCTGCAAGTTCAACGCGCACAAGTTGAAAGGCAGCGCGGCCATCATCGGCGCGCCCACATTGAAAGCCCTCTGCGCTCAGCTTGAGGCGCGCGCGGATCGAGATACCTGGGAAGCCTCGGATGGTCTGAGCGCAGACATCGCGCTCGAAGTGCAACGTGTGATGTCCGCGCTGAAAACCAAGATGTCGGTACCACCTCCGCCGCTCTGATCGCCGTTCGCTCTGCGCCCCCCCACCGCGTAGGTGAGGCGTGAACCTTCTCGGAGAACGTGCGCTAGTTCCCCCGTTGAGCTGCGTCGGTCGCCGCGTACAACGCGAGCTTTCGGTAGAGCGTGGCGCGATCGAGACCGAGCATCGACGCGGCAAGGGTCTTGTTGCCATTGGCCACCTCAACCACGCGCAAAATGTACTTTCGCTCCACCTCTTCGAGCGAGATCACTCCCTGCGATATGTCGACCTCGGCTTGAAGCGGTTTCATCGGCAACCCTGCGATCTTCTCGGGAAGATCAACCACGTCGATCGTCTCTCCTCGCGCAAGGGCGACTGCCCGTTCGACGCAGTTGTGAAGCTCGCGGACATTGCCTGGCCATGAGTATCGCGCGAGGCGCTCCTGTGCCTCTGGTGAGAACGCGAGCCGGTCCTTTCCGTTCTTCGCCGAGATCTTCGCCAAGAAGCGTTGCGCAAGCTCGACCACATCACCGCCACGCAAACGCAACGGAGGAAGCTCGATTTGTAGAACGTTCATTCTAAAATAAAGATCCTCGCGGAACGTGCCCTGTTTGACGGCTCGCTCGAGGTCGCGATTGGTGGCCGAGACCAAACGAACATCAACGGAAACTTCGCCACTGGCGCCGACTGGTCGAATGACTCGTTCTTGTAGAGCACGAAGAAGCTTTGGCTGCAGTGGCAAGGGGAGCTCGCCGATCTCGTCGAGAAAGAGCGTTCCGCCGTCAGCCTCGGCAAACAGCCCCACTCGGTTCGAACGCGCGTCGGTGAAGGCCCCTTTGACGTGCCCAAACAGCTCACTTTCGAGCAGGTTCTCGGGCATGGCGGCACAGTTCACGACGACGAACGGGCCGCTGCTCCGGTGCGACTTTCGGTGTAGCTCGCGAGCCGCAACTTCTTTGCCTGTGCCGGTTTCGCCTTGGAGCAACACGGACACGTCGGTTTGAGCGACTCGATCGATCATCGATCGAACACGACGAATTTCTTCGCTCGACCCGACCAAGCCGTCGTCACCAGTGACCACCGAAAGCTCTCGTCGAAGGCGCACGACCTCTCGCTTGAGATTCCGGTGTTTGTAGGCGCGATCGATCGCCACCGAGACCGCCTCTTCTTGCAGCGGCTTCGTGATGAAGTCGTACGCACCCGCTCGGATCGCCATCACTGCACTTTCGAGCGTGCCGTGTGCTGTGAGCACGATCACGGGGATATCAGGATGCCGCGCGACAACTTTCTCGCAGAGCTCGGTGCCGGTCATCCCGGGCATCGAGAGATCGGTGATCAAAATGTCGACTTCACCGCCCTCGAGGGCAGCCATCACTGGCGAGGCATCCGAATACGCAACCACACTGCATCCGACGCGACGAAGCAGCGCCGCGCCCAGACTGCGCGCGAGCGGTTCGTCGTCGACAAGCAAAGCTCTTGGCCCCATGGCGCGACGATCTTATGCACAGTTCCCCCAACCGCGGGGGGTTTTGAATCGCATCCGTCGCCGCTCAGACCGTCGGCGTAGCTGGCGCGACCAGTGCAGAATCACGCTTCATCGCCCACCATGTCCAGACGGCACCGGCAAAATCGACCACGCCAAAGAGAACCAATTTCGCGGGCGCCCAATCAGCGAGAACAAACGCTGCGAAAAATACGATGACCAACATGCGCGCAGGGATGCTCCACGAGAAGAACTGGCGCACCTCGCCGAGTGCTGAGCGAATGTTGAACATCGCCATCGAGACGAGCATCACGCCCACCACGCGAATCCAGATTTCACGCGGGGGCTCGAACCCAAATGGCCCCAGGAACTGAACCGGGAAGAACAACAAGCCCGCCGCACACAGGCCGACGTAGATCCCGTAATAAAAGAGGCTTCTTGCAGCATGAGATCGGAGAATTGGCATGCTGCGTAGGATCGAGAAGCTTGTCCTCGCTCGTCAACCATCAACGTGAGCTGGGTTGCGGAACAGGGCCCACATAGCGCGACGCCGGGCGAATCAACTTGCCAAGACGACGTTGCTCCTCGATGTGCGCCAACCAACCGACAACGCGTCCGACGGCAAATGTGGGTGTGAACAACCGACGATCGAGACCCAACGTGTCGAGCAGAACTGCCGTGTAAAACTCGACGTTTGCCTGAAGTGATCGCGCAGGGTGCTTCTTGGCAAGCGCACTCACCGCAACCTGCTCGACGGCGCGAGCAAGCGGCAAACGCCCCGTCGAGATGCCAGCTCGGGCGAGCACCTCGACAGCCTGCTCGAGCACTGCAGCGCGGGGATCTCTCACACGATACACGCGATGCCCGAGACCCATAATTCGCTCACGAGCAGCGAGCTTGTTGTCGATCCACGCGGAGGCGAGCGAGGGCTCACCGATGTCGTCGAGCATATCGAGCACGGGGCCCGGTGCGCCGCCGTGTAGTGGGCCTTTGAGCGCCCCCACCGCAGCAGTCACCGCAGAGACGGCGTCGGAGTCTGTCGATGCGACCACGCGTGCGGTAAACGTAGGCGTTCATTCCGTGGTCGCTTACCGCGACGAGGTAGGTGTCGAGCGCCCGTTCGATTTCCGTACGATGGCGAACCCCACTCAACATACGGAGATAGTCGGCGGACTGAGCAAGACGTGAGTCCGGAGCAATCGGTTCGAGACCTTGCTCGACACGCCACCACAGCGAAATGATCACGGGAATCGCCCCCGCAATCAGCGCGGTGTCTCGAGCCCAATCCTTCGACGAAACTAGGCGCGCCAGGCCGGCGCGAAGAGCGTCCATGCCTTCGGAAAACTGCCCCTTGTGAAACGCACCACGCAGCAACTCGAACGCAACAACGCGAGCGTCTCCGAGCGCGGCGCGGGTCGTTTCGGATTCAACCGTGGGTTCCGTCGAATGCAAAAACAGGTTGAACGCTTGTTCGAATGTGCTGTTCGGCGCGAGCTGTTCGACGTCGAAGCCCTTGAGGACAAGGCGCCCCAGCTCGCCGTCAACGTCGCTCAACAACGTGTGCGCAACAACAATACCTTCCAGCCCGTCCGAGGAGGCGGTGAGATCGCTCATAGTGCCCTTTCTGTCGCGCGAGTGGTCGCGGCCGCTCGCGATCGATGCGTCGCGAGCACGATGCAAACCTGGGCAACATTTTCATTCCGGCAACGTGGATTCGACTATCCACTATAGAGCCTGGGTCGGCCTGAATTCGAAGACGTATGGGGTTATCCCAGAGAGCGACGAGCGATGCCAAAGAGCCTCAACAACAGCGAGCTCATCACCGCCAAAGAAGCCGCGAAGATCCTCGATGTGAAGCTGGCGACGATTTACTCCTACGCGGCCCGAGGGTGGCTCACGAGCGTTCGAAGCGGGCAAGGGCGAGCGCGATTGTATTCGAGCGAGGATGTACAGAGGCTGAAAGCACGACACGACGCCCGTGCGGGCCACGGGCCGGTGGCGGCGGGTGCGTTGCGGTGGGGTGAGCCTGTGCTCGAAACGACCATCTGCGAGATACGACCCAACGGAGTGTACTATCGGGGCAAAAACGCCGTTGAGCTGGCGCAGGCGGGCCACACATTCGAAGACGTGGCGGATTTCTTGTGGGGCGAATCGCTCACATCGGGCAAACGATGGCCTTCACCACCAGACACGGTTGAAGTGCGCAACGAGAGCCCCGGCGAGAGCACGCATCCGATTCACCGAATGATTCGGCAGCTCGTGTCGCACCTCGATACTCGAAGCGCCGAGGGCTCTTTCCGAGAGAGCAGAGACAGGGTGTGGCGGTGCGTACGGGCACTGTCGTTCGCACACCCCACAGGGCCACGAGGGAGCAACGGCATCGCGGGCGAGCTGCTCCGTGGTTGGGGCCACCGAGAGACCGAAGCGGGAGTGCGATCGATCAACGCGGCGTTGATCTTGTGCGCGGAGCACGATTTGAACGCCTCGACCCTCGTGGCCCGCACGGTCGCAGGCGCAGGCGGGACACTCGATTCAGTGCTGCTGGCAGGGTTGGCAGCGCTATCGGGCTCGCGCCACGGGGGCGTGTGCGATGCGGTCGAAGATTGGCTGACGACCCTGAACAGCGAGGATGACGCGCGATGGGCTGTGATCAATCGTTTGCGCGATGGCGGCACAATTCTTGGTTTTGGCCACCCGCTCTACCCGGAGGGCGACCCACGTGCGCGCGCATTGCTCGACTTTGCAGACGAGATCAGTGGCGAGCGTCGAGAGCTGGCGTTGGGCCGCGTGATCGAGCGAGAAGTCCGTGAGCGCACCGGGTTGGAGCCCACGCTCGACTGGGGGCTGGTGATGTTGAGCGCGTCGCTTGGGCTTCCGAAGCACGCCCCGATTTCGCTGTTTGCGTCGGGACGACTTGCGGGGTGGGTTGCACATGCCCGCGAGCAGGCGGCGGCTGGGTTTCTGCTCCGACCACGAAGCAGGTACATTTCGCTGTGCGGTGACGATTGAAACGGTGAGCCGTTTGAGCCGAAACTGTAAGGATGACGATATCCCGGACATTTCCGCGCTCAGCTCAAACCGCCACAAGAAACGAGCTCGATCTTGAGCTGCACGTTGTGGAGGGAAAGGTTCCCGTCGACCTCGGCGGGTACTTCTTTGTAACGGCCCCTGTGGGCACGGTAGAAACCAACGGTCTGCCGTACGATGACCCTGCCCATTTTTTGAACGGCGATGGGATGGTGTATCGATACGGTTTTCACAACGGCACGGTAAAGGTGCGTACACGGCTTTCAAAACCACCGTGCTTCTACGCCGATTTGGCCACCAAAACCGGCAGCCCATACGAAGCATTGGGTTTCAAGAATTTTGGGGTCGCTCGAGCATCACTGAGGCTGGGGGCACGTGACTACGTAAACACGGCCATGATGGTGATGGAGATGCCGGGAGAAATCCCGAGGCTGTTCCTCACGTACGATGCCGGTCGCCCATACGAAATTGACACAGAAAGCTGCGAGGTGGTGACGCCGATCGGGAGCAACGCCGAATGGCGCCCCGAGGGGTTGGAGCACTTGCCTTTCACCCCGAATTTTAGCTCGGCGCACCCTTTCGCAGACGGCCATACGG
>JAXLYQ010000058.1:0-30314 GCA_046351315.1 Polyangiaceae bacterium | reverse complement strand
CACGGACGACAACGACTGCGCGATCACCGACAAGTGCAACAACGGCACATGCGAGCTCGCAGCATGCACGCCCCCGTGTGGGCCAACGCAGATGTGCAACCACGGCACCTGCCAGTGAGAGCGTGTTAGTCTCACTTCACGCTCGTTGCGCCAGGTCGCGCGTAGGCCAACCGCCACGACGATCTGGCGCACTCGTTTCGGGGGCACCTCAGGGGAAAGTGAATGGATCTCGAAGAGCTGAGCGCGTTCATTGCAGTCGTCGAATCGGGCTCTTTTCTCGCTGCAGCATCGCGATTGGGGATCTCGCGAACCACCCTGCGAAGGCGAGTCGGCTCACTCGAGAGTCGAGTGGGCGTCAGCCTACTCGAGGGTACCCACCGAGGCATCGTGCTGACCGATGCGGGTCAAGGCCTCGCCACCCACGGCCGCAAAGTCATTCAAGAAATGCGTGTGCTGCTTGCTTCGATACGCGAAGCAGCAGAAGAGCCCACCGGGATCCTTCGCGCAGTGCTACCCGTGGGGCTTCCGCCGCATCTGCTGGTGCCGATATTCAGCTCGATGCGGCAGGCGTTTCCCAGGCTGCATATCCATGTGCGGTTGAGCAACGATCCACTCAACGAGTCGTTGATGGACACCGACTTGATTGTCCATATGGGTGAGAAATTCCCTGAAGGCCCATGGCTGTCGTACGTGGTGTTTCGCGTGCGGCAGTGGTTGGTCGCATCTCGCGCGTACCTCGAAAAACACCCTGCACCGAGAACGCCCGAAGAGCTGGTGGATCACGATCTGCTCGTCTGGCAAGGGCCGGGTACGAACCCACTCGTCTTGCCAAGACGCGGGGCCCCGCCGATGCCGATCTCACCCGTGATGATCAACACCGATATTCACGCCATCCGTCAGTGCTGTCTTTCGGGGTTGGGCATCGGCTACGTACCCGACGCACTGCTACCCGACCCTGGTGCCGACGATGTGCTCGTCCCGCTCTTCGTTGACGAGATCGGCGCCGAATGGCCACTTCGAATCACCGTCCCGACGGCGCTCTCGCAGAACCCGAAAATCAGCATGGTGCTCGATCGAATCAAGGGCTTTCTGGGCGTCTTGTAGTCTCTGCGTCCGAGGTGCACAGACGACGTGCAGACATGTACGGGTGCACGCTCGGCAACCAGCTCGCGTGTCATTTCGCAAAGCCCCGCTAAGGTCGAGGGGCGGCGGCATTTGCGTTGATAAATCGTGTTTTCTTGTGGCCGAGAAGGCTTTCTAAGGCCGCAATTGCCATGGTACCTTGATCTGTCTCAAGCGAGGAACCATGCACTCTACCCTGCTCGACGTTGTCCCTCTGATCGAAGCGGCGTATCGCGTCGAGCAGTCAACGACGGACTGGTTGCAGGGTCTGCTCGAAGCCGCCGACCCGATCTTGAACGACGGCGCTGGTTTGCACGCGTTTCGTTTCGATCGCGACGAATCAGGGCAGTTGGCTCCGCGGGACCCGCTCTGCTTTGGTGCGACCGAAGACTGGACAGCGCATTGGCGGGTGAACTGGTGGGATCGATGGATCGCGCCACTCGATCAACCGACGATGGAGAAAGTTCTGTCGTTCGGAGCTTGCTCGTACGCGACACAGCTCTGGGCCTCACTGGCTGCAGAGATCCCGACGTACGAAGAGTTTCTCTCTGAGCTCGCGCGTCGCGGTTACGCACACGTGCTTCGTCAGTTTGCGTCGAGCGAGTCTGAGCACACGCCTCAAGAGCTTTTTTACCCGGATTCGTTCAATCTGGTGGCGACTGACATCGGTATGTCTGCGACGGTGTTGCTCGCCAATCGAAAGACGCCCGCGAACGCAGGTTTGCCGCCCGATGAGATCGAGGTCTGGGAACGCGTAACAGCGCACATCACTGCGGGCGCGCGTCTGCAACGGCGTATCGGGGCACACGGAGCGCACGCCTCCGTGGAAGCCGTGTTGTCGCCCGACGGCAGGGTGTTGCACGCCGAGGGAGACGCCCGAAAAGACGAAGCGCGAGAGCTGCTGCGTAATGCAGCTCGGCGCGTGGACGAAGCTCGATCGAAACGATCGAAACGAGACGCGAGCTCGACGCTTTCGCTGTGGCGCGCGCTGTACGACGAGACCTGGTCTGTCTTCGATCACTTCGACGCCGACGGGCGACGCTACCTGATCGCACGACGCAACAAGCCCGAAGCGCAAGCACACGCAACGCTCAGTGAGCGAGAGCAGCAGGTCGCCGCGTTCTTGGCGCTGGGGCACAGCAACAAGGCGATCGCCTACGAGCTGGGCGCAGCGACCTCAACGGTGGCCACACATGTCGCGAAGCTGAAGAAGCACTACGGCGTATCGAGCCGAGCGGCGCTGGTTCGGGCCATTCGAGAGCCAGGGTCGATGTCCGCGACGTTCAACTCGAACGAGCCCTCGACATGACCCAGCAAGCGGACAACGAGGACTCACCGAACACGACTCCGCTCGATCTTCGGGTGAGCACTCTCGAGCTTGAGGGCGAAGAGCTGATGGTCGTCAGCTTCGTTCCGCAGCTCGATCTACCTGAAACCTCGGCGCTTACCGATGCCGAGCGCGAGGTGGCGACGCTGGTGGTGGCAGGTTTCTCGAACGCCGACATCGGCAGGCTTCGAAGCACCACCATCCGCACGGTGAGCAAACAACTCGAAGCGATCTACCGAAAGCTGAGCGTCTCGTCGCGCTCCGAGCTTGCGGCAACACTTCGTCGGTAAATCGACACCCCGCGAAGGCACTCGACAGGGGGCAACCCCTAACAGCGCCGCCTGACCTCAGCGCAAGAAGAGGCAATTTTGCCTATGTTTTGTAGCTCACGCTTCGCGCCGTATGGGGAGATGGACGAGCCTAGAAACACGACGAAAATTGGCACCACTACTGCCATGCGGTGAATCTCTGGCAGACAAAACTCCCCGTAGAAAACCCGACATTTGTACGGTGTTATGGCGTCGAAGAACAAGGGGCGTCGCGACTACCCTGAATCAAGAAAAGCGTTGCGATCATCTTCGCGTTCTTCACCAAGCCAGGGCGTAATCACCCCGGGGATCTCGAATATTGCTCGGCCGCATGGTGCGCCCTCTATCTTTTTTAGCCTCCCCGCGAGGCTCATCGCGCAGCAGCCCGACGTTCGTTGAACATACGAAGCTCGGCCTTGAGCACGGCAACGAAGATGATGATCGCACCCACCGCACAGATCATCAACATCACCGAAAGCAGCCCTAGCGCAGCGCTCACGAACGTGAGAAAAACGAACGTGTCACGTTTGAACAGCGGAGAAATCTTGTCGATGAACGTCTTTGGCCCTTCGTTGCCCGCGACGTTTCCGACGCCGATGGGGTATTTCGCAAGGTCGCCCGAGCCTATTTTGATCAAGTAGCGGTACTCGATGGCCGAGGTGATCACGCCGAGCCCGAGACAAAGCCCTCCCGCTGCGAGATACATGGGGTTTTGGGTGTTGACATAGAGCCCCCACCCCGCTGCCCCAAAAAACGAATAGTTGGTGATGTCGTCGCCCACCGTGTCGAGCCATTCGCCGGTCTTCGAGCCACGGAACGTCAATCGCGACATCTCGCCATCGCAACCATCGAGCACGCTCTGCACGTGAAAGAGCAGCCCTCCAAGAGCCATGCTCGTGTAGTCACCACGACTCGCGAGCCAAGAGCCCACCAAACCAATGGCGAGAATGACAATCGAGACCTGATTGGGGTGGAACGGCGTCTCGACCAGAAACCTCGTAAAAAAAAGTGAGATCGGTCGGTTCAGCGCCGTGCTTGTCCAGCCGTCTTGAGGCTTTCGCAACGCACGCATCAACGCCTTCCGCGCCACCGCTTTTGAAGCCTTATCGGTGACGTGCATCATAGAAAAACCAAAGGGCACATCAAACGGCACCGCGTCACCCTCGATGTCGCTGTCTTGGTCTCCGCGTACTTTGCGCAGCTCGTTGATGTAGCCGCGATGCACGACCAACGTGGCTTTCGCCGTCACCAGAAACACCCCCGAGGGGCGCGCTTTGACTCGGGGAATCGTGAGCCTTGGGTCATCGAGCAACGACATCAAACGATCGCTGTCAACCACCACTGCCGACGCGCCAGAAGCCTGTGCGGTAAGCGCGAGTCGCAGAGGCACGGACAACCCCAACAACGACCCGGATACGTCGACCCCGGGAACATCAATCAACTGAAGCGCGAATGCCATCGGCGAGCGTGGTAGATGTAAATTCATGCGCCGTCACCCCCTGCCTTCATTTCTTCGCTCATTCCCTATGGCTCTCGTACTCGCCACGGCGGGCACTGCGGTGGTGGCCGCAGGATGTGGAGACTCAACCGACGACTCATCGGCCAAGCTGACGGGAGGCACGGGAGGTACAGGCGGAGGCTCGAATGTACAGGCGCTCTTTGTTGTCCCCGATTCACTCGACAAGCTGGCAACAGGTTGCTCGGAGGCGAGCTTCACGCTCGAGGTGACAGGCGAGTGCTCACCGACGTTCTGGGATCATCCGTGGCCCAGTGATTTCCGAAAAAAAAGCGACGGAACGGTAAGCTACACTGGCTACCCAAACCCCACCAACACGGGGTTGTTGAACACCTATATCTCCGAAGCAGATAGCCTCGGGTTGAAAGGGTTTTCTCCTCACGCTGCGGGCTATCTTCGATTCAACGGGGACATCGATCCAGCAACGCTGCCGGCTGATCCCAAAGCCGCGATGGAGGCAACCTCGACGGTACAGCTCATCGATGTGGATGCGAATTCACCAGAAAAAGGGCAGCGTCGGCAGGTCACGCTGTACTGGCGAGAAAAAGAGGGAGTGTACTGGAATCCAGACACACTCGCGTTCCAGGCGACCTTCGGTTATCCGCTACGCCCTGCGACCCAATATGCGCTGGTGGTGACGACGGGTGTCAAAGACAAACAAGGGGTGCCCATCGGCAGGTCAAAAGACCTCGATACTGTCCTTGGATTGTCAGACGGAAGCACCCAAGCCAAGGCCCTACAAAGCGCTTGGTCGAGCGCAGTGGGAGTCATCGAATCAACCGGTGTTGCCAAATCATCGATTGCACACCTTACGGTATTTACGACAGACGACCCGACCGCTGAGACCTTCTCGATTCGCGACTATATTCACAAGAGTGTTCCAGCGCCCACGGCGAAAGATTGGGCCACCAAGAGCAGCTCGGCGCGATACGACGAATATGTGGGTAATTTCGGGCCAAACCCGAATTTCCAGATCGGGAAAATGCCGTTCAAAGCCTTGGGCGACGGCGGCGGGTTCGAATTCGACGCGAATGGCAACCCGAAAACCAATGCGGATGTACCCGAGTACGACCTTCGCTTTTCGCTGACAGTGCCGAAAGAAGCCGTATGCCCGATGCCGGCCAATGGTTATCCGGTGGTGTTGTACGCGCACGGAACCGGCGGCGACTACCGCAGCTATGTGGGCGACGGCACAGCCGATGCCCTCGCACAGCACTGCGTAGCCTCGATGGGGGTCGACCAGATTTTCCACGGAACTCGCCCCGGCGCACCAGCCAACCCCAACGACGTCGAGGTGATTTTTTTCAATTTCTTCAACCCCGAGGCGGCACGAACCAACGCACGACAAAGCGCACTCGATGAGGTGCAACGCGCCCGATTGTTCACCGAATCGAGCACGAGCTTGCCTGCGAGCGTTTCTGTCACGGGCAGCGAAATCAAATTCGACCCTGCCAAAGTGATGTTTTTCGGACACTCCCAAGGTGGATTGAACGGACCGCTCTATCTGGCGGCCGATGACAGTGCACTGGGTGGAGTGCTCTCGGGCTCGGGAAGCATTATTTCGATTACACTCCTCGAGAAAACCAAGCCAGTCGACATCACTGCACTCGTCTCGGATGTGCTGTTGCAGCTCAACGACGAGACACGCGAAGAGCTCAACGAATTGCACCCGATGATCAGTCTGGCGCAGTCGATTGTCGACCCGGTCGACCCGATTCACTACGTACGGCATTTGGTGCGAGAGCCACGCCCCGGTTTTAAACCCAAGAGCATTTATCAAACCGAGGGCGTCAACCCAGACGGGACAGGTGACAACTACACGCCACCCCACGCCATCGAGGTGCAAAGCATCGCCACCGGGCTACCTCGTCAGGCACCAGGAATCATTGAAATCGAAGAGGACAAGTGGGGCGGCCCAGGCACAGTGACCGTACCGGCCGGCGGCCTAAGCGGAAATCTCGCATCAGGACAGGCCTCAGGCATCCTTGCGCAGTGGCCAGCCTCACAAGCCTCCGACGGTCACTTCGTTGTTTTCGATATCGAGGCAGCACGACAGCAAGCGGCAGGGTTCTGCGAAAACCTGGGGAAGGACCCGAAGGGAAAGATCCCGGCACCGTTAGAGCAAGAACCACAAAGAAAAAACCGGGCCCTGAACCCAGGACCCGGTTTTTACAACCGTGAAAATCTAATCTCACGGCGAGTTGCACGTACCCGGCGTCGTAAAGCTCAGACCAGCCCCCGCAGCAGCCTTGATCTCGAGGGTGTAGGCTGAGCAAGACGGAGCAGCGCCCGACTTACGCTGCACGCCCACGCGATACTTGGCAGAGTGGTCGGCACAAGCATTGTGACCGTCGGTCGCCCCGCAGCCCTCTTCGCCGCGATTCTCACCGTCGACCGTGCCCACGAAATTCACCGACCAGTCGTACTCGGCGACCGGCGTCAACGTTGCAGCGCTCGAGCAGTCAACCGCCCCAGTGCCATTGGAACGAAGCACGACGAACACGAACTCATCGTTCGGGTTGGTCGTGAACCCGATATGCACGTGATACGAGTTTTTGCCGGCCTCGGTGACGTCGTTGGTGGTGAACGCAAACCAGTCAACGTCGGTATCGGAGTGGATGGTGCCGGTCACGGTCGTGGTGTCCTTCTGGGGGGGCGCCGCAGACGTGTTGGGCACATCGTAGAGCGACGTGCCTGCCAGCGCAGCGTCGCACGTGTTGCCGATGTTTTGATTGTCGAAGAGGTCGATCTTGCAGTTGCACCCGTCTTGTTTCGGGGTGTCGGGCGGGTAGACGACGAAGCCCGTGGTGCAAGTCAAATCGCCCGTTGCGGGGTTGCACGAGGCATTGGGGAACGTGTCGTTCGTGCCGTCGCAGTTCGCGTCGCAAGGGCCAGGCGTGGGAGCATCGCAATCGCTATAGGTCGCGCTCGCGCCATTGCAGGTGCTGGTGCCCGTACAAGCCTGATTCGAGCAGGTCTTCTGGTAGCCATCGCGGTTGGGTGCACAGGGGCACGACCCACCCGCCTCTGGGTAGCAATACTTGTCGTTCGCTCCGCCACTTTCGAGCGGT
The DNA here is from genome assembly GCA_046351315.1 of Polyangiaceae bacterium. Taxonomy (GTDB): domain Bacteria; phylum Myxococcota_A; class Polyangia; order Polyangiales; family Polyangiaceae; genus JAXLYQ01. Next base: position 22,970 of record JAXLYQ010000058.1, on the reverse strand, counting down.
TTGCACTCGTATCCGGTCAGACAAGAATCGTTGAAGTAACACTGCTGAGCGCAGAACTTGTCGCCGTTGCCGTCCGCCAAACATTTGTCGTTGACGTTGGGGCAATCAGAGTCGACGGTGCACTTTGCGCAAGGGCTCTGTCGATCGGGGATGCACACATCATTGGAATCGATGGTCGTGCAATGCGCATCCGTCGGGCAGCCCACGCCCGTCTCGCACGGAGTGGTGCACACTTTCGAAGGCGAGCCCGGGTTACCCACATCCAAACAGGTCAAGCCCGCGTTGCAATCGCTCGGACCCGTACATGGAGCGCCGAATTCGCCCGGGTTTGCGCCCGCTGAACCACTCGAGCCCGATGCGCCGGACGAGCCAGAAGCACCGCCAGTACCAGCCGTTCCGCCGGAGCCGGACGAGCCCGACGAACCGCTCGAGCCCGACGAACCCGAGGAACCCGCAGAGCCCGAGGAACCGCTGGTTCCACCAGAACCGCTCGACCCACCTGTGCCGCCTGTCGATGTACCGGCAGAACCACCAACATCAGCGGGCGGAACACCGGAATCCTCGGCACCAGAAGCGCAAGCAGCGAAGCCAAACGCTCCGAGACTTGCAAGAAGCACGGTTCCCACGAAGGAAACACGATGACGACGGAACGTCTCCATAGGCGAACCTCCAAGCGGATCGGGCAGACCTCGATCCACCGGTAGGTTACTTGGAATCGCCAAAGCAGGTCAAACCCTCATTCACGTTGTCGCCAGTAACTTTCATCGCGCTATGAATCGCGTGAATGCTTGCGAATACCGCAACTAGCTCTGTAGACGCGCGAGAGAAGCGATGAGCACCAACGAAAACCAGGGGTCTTCTCGGCCGGAGTCATCGATTATCCCCGCACCAGAGCCCACCGCTGCAATGTATCCTTCAGGAACTGCTCCCGCCCCTGCAGGCCCAGCACTTCCGCACGAACGGTGCCCTCATTGTGGCTCGGTCACGTTTATCGAACGCTCTTCATCACTTCGTCAGGTGTGTGGCATCTGCGGAAAAGCACGAGTTCCGATTGACGATCCGTCGATTAAGCGATCCGACGCGGGGGTTTCAGCACTCGCGCGAGCATCTGCCGCCCGCAACACCGCTTTGCTCTGGACAGTCGCGGGAAGTGTGCTTGCGGGTTTCAGTGTCCTCTCGTTCGTCGTGCTCGCCGTGGTGCTGTCGTATATCGCTCCGGGCATCGTTGCGACGCTGGCTGCGATCGCGGCTTCGGGGGTTCCGATGGCGATTGCCGTGGCTGGATTTTTCAAAGCCACCCGGAAGCGTGCCGAGATTGCGCCTGCCCTCGAAGAAGGCTGGACGGAGGTCGCCGCTGAGCTCGTGAAAGGCCTTCATTCGCAGGGCCGCGAAGTGAGCATCGAGACACTCGCCAAGCTCACACGAAGCACGAACGAGCAAGCAGAGCATCTGCTCGCGTCGCTCTCTGCGCGTGGCCTGGTGCGCTCTCGCGTGGATGATTCGGGTCTGCGCTTCGAGGTCGGTGATCAGCCCCTCGCAGCACTCGGCCCTAGCGCTCACGAGCAAGCGCTCGAAGAAGCTGCGATGGCCGAAGCGCAAGCCGCCGAGCTCGCCGCGAAGATGAAAAGCGGAGGACAAGCGTGAAAGCTCCCCCGCGCGAGCGACGAGCGCTGTCGCACGTTGCCACCCCAAAGGACGAGACCGACGCGGTTGGCCCTCGCAAGCTCGCGTCGTTGCTCAAGGACGTCTTCTCGGCGGCCTCGCGTGAAGAGCTGTCGGAGGACGGCGACGACGAAGCCGTGCGTGCGCATGTCCACGGATTCCATAGTTATCCAGCGCGGATGCATCCATCGGTCGCCCGCGAAGCGCTGCTCGGTTTGGCGCCGAAGCAAGGCGTCGTGCTTGATCCGTTTTGTGGTGGAGGCACGGTGCTCGTCGAAGGGCGTATCGACGATCAAGACGTCATCGGCGTCGATGCGAACCCGCTCGCGGTTCGACTTGCTGAGCTCAAAGCAACGGGTCGTTCGTCCGAGCAGCTCGATGCGCTCGTCGAAGGAGCACGCAGGGTGGCTGCGTTTGCCGATGAGCGACGAAAGGCACGTTCGGGCGCGTCTCGAAGGTTTCCGCCCGACGACGTAGCGCTGTTTGCCCCTCATGTTCTGCTCGAGCTCGACGGACTGCGACTGGGGATCGACCGCGAAAAAAACGTGAAGCTTCGCGCGGATCTCGAGCTGGTGCTCTCGGCGATCTTGACCAAGGTGAGCCGCAAGCTTGGCGACAGCAGCGAGAAGTCGGAAGAGAAGCGGATCGCTGCTGGATACACAGCGAAATTGCTTGTGCGCAAAGCAGACGAGCTCGCGCAACGGGTCGAAGAATTCGTCGCGAAAGTGCCTCGCAACACACCGCCACCGATCGTGCTCGAAGGCGACGCTCGTGAGCTCGCGGGTGTCGATTCGGGCAGCGTCGATCTCGTGCTCACCTCACCCCCCTACCCCGGCAACTACGACTATCTGAGTCATCACGCAGCAAGGTTGCGCTGGCTTCGCATGGATGCGTCGAGCTTCGATTCGCGAGAGGTGGGTGCACGACGACATCTCGAGAACCCGAAGCAACGCGACCCGATCGGCACGTGGCGCAATGACGTTGCTGGTTTTCTCAAAGCGATGCGAAGGGTGCTTAGGCCCGACGGTTGCGCGCTCTTGATCATCGCGGATAGCGTCGTGGGTGACCAAGCGGTGTTCATCGACGATCTCGTTCGAGATGTAGCGCCATCTTGCGGAATGGACTTGGTCGCTCGAGCATCGCAACAGCGCCCGCATTTTCATGGGCCGACGCAGAAATTGTTTAGACAGCGCCCTCGCCGAGAGCATGCGCTGTATCTCGAGCCTGTTGCTGAGGCTCGACCTCAACCCAAAGCCGGTGTAGCCAAGCCCCGCACCTCAGCCAGAGAGAAATAGCCAGCGATGCCCAAGGTCATCTTTGAAGCGAGCTCAGTAGGCCCATCCGTGACGAGCGACGAGCCCGAAGGAGGCAAGCTCGTTGATATTTGTGACGACACCGACGCGCCTGTTCCCTTTTCGTGTCGAGGTGCGAGCTGCGGAACTTGTCGTGTCGAAGTTCTCGAAGGCGCATCACTCTTCGAGAAGCCCGACGCTGATGAGCTAGACGTGCTCGAGATGTTCAACGATCCACCGAATCGACGTCTCGCCTGCTCAGCGCGTATCAAAGCGGGCCCAGGAACGATTCGGCTTCGCGTGGTGGACGACCCCGGTTTAGCCATCGCGCCGACGTCGGTGTGGATGCCGCGAAACTCACCACCACGCTGACGTCGAGATCATGGATTCGCGCTCGACGAAAGCGTCGTACGGCATTCGGGATCGGTTGCAGGGCGCCATCGGCTATCGCCTTCGGTCAACCAATCCCACTTCGCGCGAATCGCCTCCGAAAGCTCGGGGCCAAATACGTGCCCGAGATTGCCCGCGTATGCGAGAGAGGTGGCAACCCCTGAAGGCTCGAACCAATCGAGCGCCGTGAGGGTTTGGTTGCGACAATCCTTCTGCGAGCACGCAAACAAGACTCGCTTGCCGCCGCCCTCTCCGTACAGCTTCGCAAGAATCGGCGACCAATCGCGCAGCGTTGAGCCCTCGGCCAAGATCGCAACCGGGAACTCAGAAGGCGTCTCGCGCATCAGGTGGGCTGCCATCACCGCACCCAGCGAGAAGCCCGCGAGAACGACAGGGCCATCGGCGATGTAAGCGCCGTATCGCTCACGGGCTGCTTTCACCGCGGTGTCGATCTCTTTGCGCGTGGTTTGAAGCCACGAGAATGTCCAGATGTCGATCTTCGGGTAGTCGACGTGATGCGTGCCACGTGGGCAAAGAATGAACGGATACCCTTCGGTGGCCGCTCGCCACGTTGAGCAAGCCCACTCAGGCTTGTCGAGATCGCCGTGAAGAGCGACCACGAGAGGGCGCTTTTCGCGTGCATCGAGCGGTACAGAAACGATCGCGTCGAAATGCCCCTCGACGGGAAGGTCCTCGAGCCAGCTACTCGCGTTGGGCGGAGGCAGCAGCGGCACTTCTTCGGGTTTGAGGATGTGGAAATCTGCTTCGCGCTGCGTCGCTTCGTTCTCACCACGGGCTCGCAATTCGAGCTCGGCAACCAGCGCTTCGAGACCGTCGGTGTTGCCGATCGGCCACACCGCAGCGAGCGTCGAGCTCGCGACCACCGTGTCGGAAAAAGAATCGGGAGACCCTGCCGATTCATCGTGCTGCAGCACCTGCTCTACGCGCTCGTGAATCGACGAAAGACGGCCGTTGCAAGAGACTCCGCAAAGCAACGCTGACACCGCGACAACCGACAGCTTGAAGAGAGAAACGATGGGGTGCCGGTGCGGAAGACCTCGTTCTGCCGAGCTCTTTTCGACATCGAGCTCGTTGGGAATTGGGGCATCGCTCTGCATCCGTTGGTATCGTGGCCCACGAAAATGCTGCTTAGGGGACGACATTGGACACCGCTCCGTTTTCATCTCGCAGCGCTCCCCCCGCTGTTCGGGTGGCTCGCGGCTTCTTGTGCACGGGATCCCCACGGTTTCGCCGTGAAAGATCCAACCACTGCGCAGAAGACAGCAACCGTCGTGCCGACGGCGCTTCCGGCTGATGAAGGCAATCCTTCTGAGGGATTGCTCGGAATGTCAACACCAACCAACGCGGGGAGCACGACTCTGGTGTCGCAAACCGAGCCTCAAGATTCTTCCGGCGTTTGTCCTGCAGGGATGATTCACATCGAGGCCGACTACTGCCCCAATCAAGCCACGCGCTGTCTTCGAGAGACGGTCGAGAAGAACAACCACCACCACATCTGCCACGCGTTCGCGCCGCCCGTGATGTGTCGTTCTCCTGCAGCCAAACATCTTTCGTTCTGCATGGATCGTTACGAGTACCCGAATCAACCGGGCGCTCATGCGGTGATCCATGCGAACTGGTACGACGCCGCATCGACGTGCAACTCGGTCGGCAAGCGACTGTGTTGGGAGTCGGAGTGGACGGCCGCATGCGAAGGCCCCGAGCACCTGCCCTTCCCCTATGGTTGGGAACGCGACCCGGCCTCGTGCAACATCGGACGACCATTCGACCTCCCGTACTTGGATCGGATGTACAGCAAAAATCCAGAGGTCCAAAGAAAGGAGCTAGATCGACTCGATCGAAGCGTTCGCTCAGGAGCGATGTCGAAGTGTGTGAGCGGCTACGGGGTGCATGATCTCACGGGCAACGTCGATGAGTGGGTGAACAACGAGAGCCGTGAAGCCGGCGGGTTGTGGGCGGCGTTGAAAGGCGGCTCGTACATCCAAGCGCGCAACGCCTGTCGACCCAAGACCACGAGCCACGAACCGAACTTCAGGTTCTACACACTTGGGTTTCGGTGCTGCAAAGATGCAGCCCCAAAGGATTCTCCGCAGCCTGTCGCCGACATCCGCCCACAATCGATCATCTCGCCGATGAATGGGTTCCGATCACCGCGGGTACCTGACCCGGTGAAAGATCATTGGCCAGAATGGCAAGGACGCGTGTTGTCTCTGTGGGAGTAAGCCGCATCGGAGTATAGAAAACGGCCATGCACTCTCTACGCATTGCACCGCGTCGTGACTCGAATGGCCGTGCCCCGAACCGAAACGCGAGCCCATCGCGGTTCACTGCCCGTCGCGCGACGCTGTCGTGGTTGTTGGTGAGCGCGGGCACGCTGCTCGCGGTTGCATGCGGAAGCTCGAACGCGCCGGATCCGAAAACCGCAGGATCGACCACCGACGTGCCGAAGCCGACGTCGTCTGCGAGCTCGACCGCGCAAAGCAGCACGGCAGGCACCTCGCCAGCGGGCTCGTCTTCGTCAGCGGCAAGCCCAGCCGCATCGGCGAGCGCGCAGTCGCTCGAAGACCTCGGCAAAAATGCTCTGGGAAACATCGTCGGCGCAAACCGCACGAAGTTCAGGGGTTGCTACGACGACATCAGGAAGAAGAAGCCCAACATCGGTAAGGGTAACTTCGTCATCGACTTCTGGGTCAACGCCGATGGCACACTGAAATCGGCCAAGTACGTAAAAGAAGGCTCCGATTTCGAGGACTCCGAGCTCGAGACTTGTATCATCGCGCAACTCAAGACGCTGACCTTCCCCAAGTCATCGCTCGGCAAGGAGCACGGGACGGTCTACCAGTTCGGCTTCTCGCTGAACAAGTGACGTCGAATCTCTCTCTTCACGCAAGCAACCACGGACAGTACGCACCATGCCAGCGAACACCGATCACCTCGACGACAAGGGTCTCGAAGCGCTTCTCGAGCTGATGTTCCTTGCAGCTCAAGCCGACGGAGAGTTCACCTCAGACGAACGACAGCTCTTCTCGAAGACCGCGACCGAGATCACACACGGCCGACTGTCATCGGCGCAAATCGAAGCGTTGATGCTGCGACTCGAAGAGGACTTCTTCTCGTACGGTCGAGAGACCCGATTGAAGGCGATCCGAGAGACGCTCTCGAACCCCGAAGATCGTCGCACCGGTCTGAAGCTGGCGATTCATATGGTGTCCGAGGACGGCATCATCCGAACGTCGGAGCGCGAGTTGCTCCTCGAGGTGGCGGAAGCGCTCGATATCGACGCTTCTGAAGCGGCAGATCTCGTCAAAGCAGCCAGCAAGTAGGACATATCTTGACCGCCGAACAGTGGGCGGTCGCAGAGAGCGGCGTTAGTTATCGGAGCCATGGAAACCCGCTCCGTTGCTTCGTCGCTTTCAGGTGTGTCGCTCAAGGTCTCGGTTGGTATCGCTGCGGAGCGCGCCCCTATCGCGAGCCACGCGCTTCGCGTTCAAATTCGCGCATCGTTGCCCGGCGCTAAGGTCTCGTCGCGAGATCAAGAAACCGCCCGCAGCTACGAAGACGCCATCGTCGCTGCAGTGCACGGTCGCCTCGGGGGATTGTATGGCGGCTGGCATCTCGTCGAGCGCGCGGCGGTCTTCCAGTTCTTCTTGCCCACCGCGCTCGAGAACGAATCCGACTCGCTGCTCCAGGTGGTCGAAGGGTTGCTCTCCGAGCGAGGAGCGCTTCTTGCGCCAGCCACGCGAGTGGCCACTGACACCACCGAGCCACGAGCAGCAGAACGCGCGCGTGAAGAAGTGCTGCACGTCGTCGAGCACACTGCGTTCTTCACCAACATCACGCGCGCAGCGTTGGCCTCGAGCGAGTTGATCGCGGCAGGTTTTCAAGTCGAAGCTCCGTTCGTCTGTCGCGTCGTTGACGAGCTCTCACCCACCGGTGTGCTTCGTCACTGTGTTCGCGCGACACGAGCCGAGTCGCTGTCGCGCACGCGAATCGACGACTTCACGCGAGAGATCCGCGGCATCATTCACGCGCACGCTGGCGAGTACGATGGGTGGACGTCCGCCGCTCGCCCACCCGTGCAACTTCGCGCCGCACGTTTGCAAGCCCCCAAGAAGACTCGCGCGGCGTGATTGATCCGTGAGCGCTTCCACTCGATACGGTTCAACACAGTTCAGCTAGGCGGCACCGCGCCGCCTGTGCTGCCCGCGGATCCAGCATTGCCACTTGCTCCTGATGCGCCGGCCGAGCCGCCTGAGCCGCTCGACGTGCTGAGGCAGTAGTTGCTCACACAAGCAAAACCACTGGGGCAGGGGTCAACCCCATTCGAAGCCGAGCAAAACAAAGTGCAGTAAGGGCTCACCGAGTTGAGATTCGCATCGATATTGGTGCATAACCCCGTGCCGCACGAGCCACTGACCGCACACGAGTTTCCGAGCTTGATGCTGCAGGTGCTCGAGCACTCGAAGTACCCCGCGGCGCCGCAATCTGGAGCATCAATGCAACGCCGCACACAGAACGACGAGTAACATTCTTCGTTCGACGCGCAGTCGGTGGTTTCTGTCTCGCTCGTGCACGGCGTGCGATCGCTTTCAACGCGATCACCGTTCGCGTTCACCTGCGTGTCGATCTCGTAGTCACCCAGGATGCCAAGACACCCAGGCACAACGCCCAACGTCAGCAGCGCCATCAGCGAGGTCGTTCCGATCGTTCGAACCCCTCGAAAAAAAGAACGCATCAGAACGCTCCTCCCAACCCCAGTGAGCCCACTCCTGCTTGCGCAGAAACCCACGCTTTCGGCGCTGCAGGACGACCACCGGTTGTGCTCGGATTTCCGCTGGGTGCTGTCCAGATCAACACAGTGCCGAGCGTTACGAATACCGCCCCACCAATCAACGTTCCGGTAGCGATGTTCGAGACCGTTCGATAGGAATCGAGATCTTTCTGCTTCGTTGGCGGACATTTTCCGTCAGGGCATGCAGAGTCTAGATTGCCCTTCTGCGCGAGCGCGACGGTGCCCACTCCGGTGTAGGCAGCAAGAGACAAGATACCGAGCGACACTGACCACCAACCTGCAGTCCTGCGCCACGATGAAGGCGGAGGTTGCTCGACGTTCACCACCGGAAAGGCTGGTTGAAACACCATCGGGCTCTGTCGCGTGGGGCTTTTCGTAACGCCCACAGCGGTCGCTGATTTCTCGCCGGATATCGGAACTACCTCGAGACGCAACAGCGCACCGCAGCCCTCGGGCGGGCGTTGATCCGAGGTCGCCGCTTTTTCGCAGGCGCCCTTGTATCCGTCTCGATTGAGCACCTCTTTGCTCGCACCGCTCTCGGCCCCCGCCCCCACCGAACCAACACCAATACCGCCGCCGACTTGAGAAGAACCGCTTGCCGAGAACTCGAACGCCCCGGTGGTGATCGCCGAGATGAAGTGAGTGGCCTTGTCGCAATTCCCCTCGAGGTCATCCGTCGTGAGCGTGGTGCGCTCAGCCTCCCAGCTACCCACCACCGTCATCGCAACGTCGAGCCCACCCGACTCTTTGAGCTTGCCCTCGAACTTCGCCGCATAAACCGGAATCGCCGCGTACAGCTCGTCGGACGTACGAATCCGCACGTTGTCCTCTTTGCGCGTGACACCGGTGTACTTGTAGGCGCCATTTTTGACGCGGCACTGGCGAAGCACTTCGAGCTGGCAACCCGCGTAGTGAACCGCCACCAAGCCTCGTGTGATCTGGGCTTCGAGCGCGCCGCGATCGGGCGACGGCCACTCGACGATCAGAGGTCGAGCCTGACTCTTCGAGACCGAGCATTTGGCTTGATTCTCGGGGTTCCAATCCGGCGTTTTTGGCTGCGCCGTTGGCCCCCCTCCGCAAGCACTGAACACACCGGCACAAGCCAGACCCCACACCAAGCCCCGCTTCGACATCACCCGTCGTTGTACTCGTGAACGAACGATTTCGTCTACGGGTTACGCGATCGATCTATTCGAAGAACTCGAAGAGCGTCGATGCACCTACGGCATCTTTGAGGCGCGGCAATCCGTAGAGATCCTGGATGGTCGCCAGGTAGCTCGCGTGGGTCAGCTTGGTGCTCACTTTCATGCCCGCTGACTTGAGCTTGGGTGAGATCACGATCATCGGGATCTGGTGCTTGTCATTGCCGTTACGACCTTCGGCTTCGTCCCACGTGATGAAGATCACACCGCCCTGTTGGTAGGTGTTGCTCGCAAGAATCTTCGGTATCTCAGTCGCCAACCACGCGTCGGATTGCTTGAGCCCTTGAACAGGATCATCCGTGGGGTTGTGACCATCGCTCAAGAGATCAGGCGTGATCCACATGTACTGGTACGCCCCTGAAGCGAGGTCGGCGGCCAGCTCGGTGTAGTCAACATCGAGCTGATTGCAGAGATTGTTGGGCGCGTTGACGAAGTCGCTGAAGTACACGAAGGGGTTGTGCTTCGGGGCGTAGGTTCCGTCGGTTTGGAGCTTACACGGCGTGCCCATATGCTCTTGATACGAGCGCCACTTGATGCCCTTCAACGAGAGTTGATTGCCCAGGTTATCTGCATCGGAAGGGAACCACGGCGCCTGAGTCGGATCGACATCGGCAAGCCCTGGGTACTGAGTGTCACCGCTGATCAAGTAGAGATAGTTCGGAAGCGACGGATGCACGCCCGAGTCAAAGTAGTTCGTGGCCAACCCGTACTGGTCGATCAACGAGTTGATGTATGGCGCATTCTCGGAGCCAACGATCTCGTTGTAGTCGTGGTTCTCGAGCAGGATCGTGAAGACCGTCGTGAAGCTCAGACTCGTCGATGTGCCACCCGAGCCCGCGCTACCGGCCGCCCCGCTCGAGCCCGCAGAACCGCTCACCCCAGCCGAGCCCGCTGAGCCCGCTGAGCCAGACGAGCCCGCGGTCGATCCGCTCGACGAATCAGACGAGCCACACTCGAGCATCAACAACGCCGAAACGATCGAGCCCCAACGCACACAAGAAAAACCTCGCATCACCCCACGCTACGGCGAGCTCGACAGAAACGTAAAGACTTTCGCAACATGTTGCTCACGCATCGCAAACGCGTTCGTAGACGCTAAGGCAGCGAAGAAATTTCAGGCTCGCGACGACGGAGCATCCAGAGAGCGAAGAGAGCCAAAACACCGAGCAAACGAGCCACGCGGTCGAGCGAGCTCACACCGCGATACGAGTAGTCGTGATCGACCTCAGACAGAGGCTCGCTCTTGAGCAGATCGACGAGATCTCGACGTCCATCGAGCTCACCGGAGGGCAGCCTCACCACGGTGCGACGATCACGGATCGCATCGAGCACGGCGTCGGGGCCATCGCGATCAACGAACACGTAGGTGCGACAAAGACCCAGGATGCTGAAGAAATGGTAGTCGGAAGAGCCAATCGCAGCCAGGGGCTTGCCGTTGTCAATCGCTTCATCGAAGAAGGTGCGCATCTCGTCCCATCGCCAACCCGGCCCTCGCTGTGGTTGAAGGGCGATGGGGTGCATGAGCTCGGCACCGTCGAAGTGAGCGCGCGAAGGCACCAACGAAGGCCAAAATAGCTTGACTGGATGAGCGGCGATCGCGACGGCCCCTTGCGCGTGAACTTGCTCGATCACGCTGTCGAGTGACGAGGACGGCAAGACGCGATCGTGCATTCCGACAGCGATCACGTGATAGCGACCCGAGGTGATCTCTTCACCCGGAATGATCATTGGGCCACCGATCGCATCTGCCCACGCCTTACCGAGCTGACCGGGAAACACGAGGTTGTGCTCGGTGATCGAGAGCACATCGAGACCACGACGACGCGCCTGACGAACCAAACCAAACGGCGAAAGAAAGCCGTCGCTCAGCCGGGTGTGCGCGTGAAAATCAGCCTGCAGCACGCGGAATGCTCCACGGCGTACAACGTCGTTCGGAGTGAGTGGATCCACCGCCGTGCCCACGATCGTCGCGGCCAATACGACAAGCGCCGCCACGCTTCGAGGGCCAAGCCACGAAGAGATTCGGTTCATCGTTCGCTCCGGTCGTTGCACTCGCACGTGTCACCCAGACTCATGGCGGCGCCACCAACGGCTGGAGCTCGTGCACAGACAAATAATAGCCGAGCACCCACCCTACGAAGATCACGTAGAAGATCGCCGTGGCTCCTGCAGCGCGACCACGAGCGAGAGACAACGCATGTCGGAAGAATGCGTGAGTGGTGACGATGCCCCAGACGATGGTGAGCAAGAGATACCCAGGTACGACACCCACGCGAAGCAGCTTCGAGAAGGTGGGCCCAGGGTCAGGCAATACGATCGCGCCCATCGCGAACACACACAGAAACAGCAGCCACGGGCCCTGGCCTGCGAAGTACAAGTCGATCACGCGAGGCCACGTTTCGCGCGACGGAATCGCCTTGGTACACGCGAGCGAGAGCGTGAGCGCCACGAGCTGAATGAACGGCGCGAACGCCCACATGAGCATCGTCGCCAACACGTCAGGCAACGTAAAACGACCTGCCGCCGTGATCGAAACGAACCCACCGATCACCACCAACAAAACCAGCGGGCGTCTTAGCGCAGCGAGCCACGAAAGAGGTTGCTCGAGCTGCGCTGCCAGCGCCTGAAGGTCGCCACCGGGCGCAACATCACGCAGCTCATCGCTTGCGGCAGGGCGCCAGGTGGACGACGACATCAGAACGACAAACCGCCGTCGACGTCGATGGTGCGACCGTTGAAGTAGTACCCGAACAGATTTCACGGCAAGCCACAGGTCTTCAGGCACACCCACTCGGCCGACCGGAATCGCCGCGACGAGCGCATCGCGCGCCTTCTGGTTCATGCCCTGGGTCATCGGCGTCTCGACCATGCCTGGGGCGACGCAGCCCACGCGAATGCCGTACTGCGCGAACTCGAGCGACCAGGTCTTGGTGTTGGCAGCGAGCGCGGCCTTGGCGGCCGAGTAGTTCGACTGTCCGCGGTTTCCGTGGCGAGCGATCGAGCTCATGTTCACGATGACGCCAGGCTTCGAGCCAGTCTCGACCATCTTGGCGACCGCATCACGAACCACGAACGTTGCGCCAGTGAGGTTGACGGCGATGACCGCATCCCACTGCTCGCGGGTCAGGGTCTTCACGGCACCAGTCTCGCGATCCTTCTTCACGAGCAAACCATCGCGAAGAATGCCGGCGTTGTTGATGACGCCGTTCAATCCACCCATCGCGCCGTGTCCAGTTGACGAACCCAGCGACGTCGGCCTCATCAGCCACATTGAGCTTGCGAACATGCACCTTGCCCGTCTTGCCCGAACCTTCTTCGGCAAGTGATTTCAGGCCGTCTTCGTTCACGTCGCCGGCGGCAACCTGAGCACCTGCCTCAGCAAGACGGAGCGAGAAGTGACGGCCCATTCCTTGGGCTGCGCCTGTGACGATGATCTTCAAATCCTCGAGCTTCATGGTCTCTCCAGTGAGCTCGCGCGGGTGCACGAGCAACGCGAGCGGTGGCTCGCATGAGATGACGGACAACCGCAGCCCGTCGCGAGGTCGGGGCTTCTACCAGAGCGAGACGAAGTCGGCGAGCCCACGAAAAGTGACGCGACGCGCCTGATGCAAATCGGCGACGTACGAGGTAAGCGAGCGCGCATGTCGACAGGTGAAGCTCGCCTCCCCCACGCTGCGACCCACGACCCCCACCGAGCACTCGAAGCGCTCGTGCAAGCTGCGCTACCCGGCGCACGTCTGCTCTCGATCAAAGAGCTGGGCCCAGACGAATCGCCTGAAGGTGAAACCACCAAAGTTGCTGGCTACGGTCAGCCCTTTCGGCTTGTCGTGCAGACCCTATCAGGCAACACGCGAGAGCTCGTATTTCACACAGCAACGGCCAACCCCTTCGGGCACGATCGTGCCCCTGACAGGGCGCGCTCGATGCTGCTGGCACACGAAGACTTCCCCACGATCCCCAAGCATGTCGAAGCCCTCGACGTCGGGGCCATCCGAGCCAATGGCTCGATCGTTCGATTGGCCGATTGTGTCGAGTGGTATCTGCTCACCAGTTACGCCCCTGGTCACGCGTACGCGCTTGATCTGCGCCGTATCGAATCGACCAAAGTCGCGACCGACGCCGATCTACGCCGAGCCAAAACCCTGGCCACAACGCTGGTCGAGATACACCGACCCATCCCAGATCAACCCGATCGATATCGGCGTGCCTTGCGTGATTTGGTCGGCGATGGCGAGGGGATTTTTGGCATCGTCGATGGCTACCCCAGCGATACACCACTCGCCCCACCCTCGAGGCTTGCGGCACTCGAGCAACAAGCCGCAACCTATCGATGGCGCCTGCGAGACAACACCGCTCGACTCACGCGAACGCACGGCGACTTTCACCCGTTCAACATCGTGTTCAACGACCAAGACGAGCTGATCTTGCTCGACGCATCGCGAGGTGCGGCCGGAGACCCAGCCGACGACGTCGTCTGTTTGGCGCTGAACTATCTATTCTTCGCGCTCGAATCACGTGGCTCGTGGCGAGAAGGCTTTGGCCCACTCTGGAGGACCTTCTGGGACACCTATTTTTCCGCGCGTAACGACACTGGATTGCTCGAGGCTGCACCGCCCTATGTGGCATGGCGCGCGCTCGTCATTAGCAACCCTGTTTTTTACCCGACACTGAACCCTTCCACCCGCGATACGTTGCTCTCCTTGGCAGAGCATGCCCTGGCCCAAGGCAAGCTCGACCTCGAGCACGCAGAAAGTCTCGTGCGATGACCGCCACTATCTTTGTCGTGGGGTACCCATCCTCGGGCAAATCGACCTTCGGGCGCGCAATTCGAGAAAAAATTGAGCGAGCAGCGAGATCTCGGCCGTCTTGCTCGACGGAGACGAGATGCGGAAGGCAGTTCTCAAACCCACGCCCGGGTACGACGACGAAGCCGAAATCAGTACTATGAAGACGAGCGTCGCTGGGCTGCTCGATCGTCAGGGGCATGTGGTGATTATCGCGTGACCGCAAGCCGCGCAGAGTTTCGTGAACACGCCAAAACGCAGGCGACTCACTATATCGAGGTATTCGTCGACGTGCCTTTTGAAGAGTGCGCTCGCCGGGATGCGAAAGGGTTGTATGCGGCGGAGCAATCTGGGCGAATTACAGGCCTACCCGGCGCGAGTGGCGGCTTTGATATCCGTCATCCCCCGACGTGAGAGCCGGGGGCCCCCTCGATCCCAGAAGCCCGCGCTCGTCCAGTCGTTGCCCTGGTACAGAAGCGTATCGACGAGCTCAATCGTCGGTCGAAATCTGAGTAAACGGGTTAAATCGGTAGGGGCGAACGCCACTTCGCGAGGAGCCCCCGGAATCGCTCGACCCCATACAATAAACGGAATCATCGGGCATCAACGCACAGAGGTGACAGCCAATAGCGAGCTCGACCGCGCCACGGGCGTCTTTGATATTTTCTGCGAGCGGCTCGCCGCGCATCGGAGGTTTCTTGGGTGCATTGGGCCCATTATTTTTACTGGGTGACGTCATTGCACTCGCCGATGGTGCCACATTGGCGGCAATTTTCGGTGGAACCGGCGTGGTGTCGTTCGGAGACCAGCAGTGCACCCCGCCTTGCTCATCGACGCCACAACCCGATCGACAACCCATCGCCACCGAAACCATTCGCGTCGGGTCAGCAAGCGGATGGGGCGGATTTTCCATCGAGAGATCCCAACAGTACATCGCCTGGCTCGGCCAGGCGCCGCCCTGCGTCTACACCGCCACCGAGCCACAACGCACGCCCAGGAAGAGCCACGGGCCAAGCATCGGTACCGCGATACAGAACGACTATCGCGACTGTTTCCTGACGAGATAATCCAGCAGCGAACTTCGCCTTTTACGGTCACGAAGCATGCGCCATCCAGCGTGTCCCGACACCGTCAACGATACCGCTGCGGCAACCGCTCGCATGGGGACTCCGCCCGTGTCCTCCGAGTCGCAAATCAAACGCCCCGAGCTGTCGATCCAGCAGACCTCATGACCCGCCAGAAATATACGAGTTGCGCCTTTTTTGTCGCTATGGAGAACCGGGCTTCCAGGTTGGGACCAACAATAAACACGCTGGGTTTCAAGCACCGCGCAGCGCTCGCGCCCCGCATCGTGAAGCGACACAGCAGGAGCGGGCAACGGAACAAACGTAACCCGAGGGGTAAGTCGAGTCGTATCATCGTGTGCCCAACAGGCGACTTTGCCCCCCGCACCAATCACGCACGACTCGCCCGCAGAAACGAGAATATGCCTTCGTGAAAGCATCGAGCTCGTGGTCAACGTCGCGTTTTTTGCAGGGCCTCGCAAGCCGCAACCCCCCATCATCACGCCAGGAGCCAACAGGCCCACGAGACACAGCAACCCTTTGCTCAGGCCCTCAACCCCATTTCGCGATGACACTCGCACAGGGTACACGATTCTGAAGGGCTTGCCGATACCGCGACAGGCAAGATTACCTATACGACGTCAAAAACGTGGCTGCTAGGGTGGCGGTCGAGGGGCTATGCCACGATCAAGGGTCACGTCGTTCATCGCGTTGTGTATGTTTGCCGCTTCGGTTACTTCGCTGGTCGCTGGCTGTAGTGACGACGACAGCTCAACCCAAGCCACATCGCAACAACCAAAGACCTGCAAGATTGACCAGGGATTGCCAGGGTTGAAAGATGCATGTGTGCCGGCTGGGGTACCCCCGACGGAATGTGCAGCAGGGTTTCTGCCCGACGACAAGCGAGGCTGTACGCCGGTGCTCCCCAGCACAGAGTGCCCCGCGGGCAGCATGGCAGTGATTGGGCAGACGCAGTGTCAGC
Source organism: Polyangiaceae bacterium (assembly GCA_046351315.1). Classification (GTDB taxonomy): domain Bacteria; phylum Myxococcota_A; class Polyangia; order Polyangiales; family Polyangiaceae; genus JAXLYQ01. The sequence continues at coordinate 6,781 of JAXLYQ010000058.1, read as the reverse complement.
CTGTGGGGATACCCAGTGATGGCTGCGGCAGCGGCTTCGAGAGCGACGGGAACGGCGGGTGCAATGCGGTGTACCCCGCAGAAAAGTGCCAGGCCGGTGAAATGGCAATCCCCGGAGAAACGAGCTGTCATGAAGTCTCGCCCTGCGGCGATGGCAAATGGGGAAATATTCCGGTCGATGGTTCAACACAATATGTCGACGCTGCGTTTTCAGGGGCCAGCGATGGCTCGGAAAGCAAACCCTGGAAGACGATCCAGGAAGCCATCAATGCCTCGAGTGAAGGGGCGATCATCGCGGTTACCGATGGCCAATACAACGAGAGTATTTCTATCACGAGTCACGCAGTAAAAGTCTGGGGTCGCTGCCCAGCCAAAGTTGAAATCAAGTCGGGCTCTGCTGCCACCTCGGTCTCGCGCATCACGGCCACGGGCACCGAGCTGCACGGCGTTGCGCTGACGGGCTCGGGTGACGCAGTTTCAGTGCAAGGCGCAACGGGAGTACACCTAGATCACATATGGGTTCATGATGTCCCCTATAGTGCGGTGTACCAGGATAATTCTCCAGCCTCTGATGTGCTGGTAAGCGACTCGCTCTTCGAGGATGCAGCACTGGGCTCGGTCTATGTGTTGGGCTCGACCATCACGATCGAAAGGTCGGTGATGCGAACATCAACCACCTCGAATCAGCTAGCAACCGGGCCGACCGTCATGTCGGGCAATGGGCGGCTTGGGCAGTTGACGTTCAAACAATCCGTCATCGATGGCACCGAAGGCGAGGGTCTGCATGTGGGCTCGTCAACGGCAGTCATCGAAGACTCTCTGGTGAGAAATGTTTTCGGAACGGGAGTGTCAACCGCTGCGCTCACGATCGAGAGTATCGACGAGCCGTCGACCACCGAGGTCACGGTACGTGGTTCGATTTTCGAATCCAATATTGGCCCAGGTCTGCTGTCACAGGGCGGAAAGATCTCGGTAGAGCGCTCTGTCTTTCGAGGAAGCACGCCCGTCGCGAGCAAAAACAAGACAGCAGGCGTCGAGCTCGCAAACAACGAGATATCGAGCATTTCATTCGACATGAAACAGTCGATGATCAGCGACAATATCGGCGGAGGGTTCTTGTCTGGTGGAGTGAATGCCCATCTAGAGCAAGTGATTGTTCGACACAACCTGGTGGGCAAAGATACCCTCAGCAACGGCGGAGTGATGGCGTTCGAATTCGACTATAACGAGGACGGCACGCCCGCCATACCCGATATTTCGCTGGTGCAATGCCTCGTCGAAGAAAATGACATTTCAGGCGTAGGCTCGCTCAATGGCACCCTGTCGATTGAAAGCAGCGTAATCCAGAACAATAATTCTTCGAATGTTATCCTAGAAAACCCTGACGGCTCGAAAGTGAAGCTCGAAATGGGCGGAATCGGCCTTGCAGCCGCCGCTGACGCAAATCGGCCCAGCGGAACGCTCAACGTGAGGCAAACGCGCTTTTTGAACAATGCCACCACGAGCGTGAGTGTCTCGAACTTTGCGTCGACGATCGAGGCCTGTGAGATACGAGGTACACGACCAGCCAATAGCCAGGGCGATGGCGGCTCTGGGCTCGTGGTGAACCCCAGCTATGTCACTCCGGGCGACATCACGAAAAATCTAGGCCCGGTCACCGTGCGAGGGTGTTTGATCGCCGAAAATCGGCGCGCCGGAATCTACGTGTATACAGGCGACACGCTTATCGAAAATACGGTTATCCGAGATACGCTACCCCAGCAATCCGATGGCGGTTTTGGCGACGGAGTGGTGGCTCGTTTTGGCGCGAGCATTTCGGTTCACCAAAGCCAGATCAGCCATAGCGCACGGGCTGCACTCGCCACGTGGGGCAGCGCGATCGATATCGTGTCGACGCATATCGAGTGCAACAGCATCGACCTCAACCAGAGCGACGAAGTCACCAACCCAACGACCCAAGCCCCGATCGACCCCATACCCGGCGCCCTCTCGAACGGTGGGCAAAACCTTTGCGAGTGCGACCGAGCCCGTGCGTGTGCCGTCGAAGCAGGCGATTTGACACCTCCCGCTCCGGTAGAATCGCTCCCCAACAAACCGGAGCTTCCGTTACCTGATTTACGGGCAATCTCGAGCGAAGCGAAGCAGCTTTGTCGTTGCCAGGGCGTTCTCGCTACTCGTAGGATGGGACATCGTGCGCTGCAACGCGTTACGCGCGAACTTCCCCATGAAATTCGACGAGTACGACATCGGCGGTTTCTTCGACGAGATGTTCAGCGCACCAGGTATCCCTCGGGAGGGGTGTGCGCTTCTAACCCGTAAGCTCGAGTCGCTTTCGCGAGCTGATTTGACCCACCGGCAAGAGGCTGCCGAACGTGCGCTGCTGACGATGGGCATCACGTTCAACGTGTACGGCCACGACGATGGCACCGAGAAGATCTTCCCGTTCGATGTGATCCCGCGCATCGTCGATGCCGCATCGTGGAACACGCTCGAGCGCGGATTGAAGCAGCGAATTACGGCGCTCAACTGTTTCATCGCCGATGTGTACGGGCCGCAGAAGATCCTGAACGAAGGGGTTGTCCCGCGCGACCTCGTCGAGTCGGCCAAGAGCTTTCTCTCGCCGTGTATGGGTCTGACGCCACCCAAGGGGATCTGGTGCCATGTCACTGGCACCGACTTGGTTCGCGATCGCGACGGTCAGTTCTATGTGCTCGAGGACAACCTGCGATGCCCCTCGGGCGTCTCGTACGTTCTCGAGAATCGGCAGGTGATGAAGCGAACCTTCCCGCAAGTGTTCGAAGACTCGCGCGTGCGTCCTGTCGACATGTACCCGAGCTACCTGCTCGATACGCTTTACAACGTGCGGCCAGCTTCGTCGGGGCGACCCACTGCGGTGGTGCTGACGCCGGGCGTGTACAACTCAGCGTACTTCGAGCATTCGTTCCTTGCGCAACAGATGGGTATCGAGCTTGTCGAGGGTCGCGATCTCGTCGTGGTCGACGACATCGTGCACATGCGCACCACGCGAGGCTTTCAGCGTGTCGATGTGATCTATCGACGCATCGACGATACCTTCCTCGACCCCGAGGTATTCAGGCCAGATTCGATGCTCGGTGTCCCCGGCCTTATGCGCGCCTACGCCAAGGGCAACGTTGCGCTCGTCAATGCACCAGGCACCGGCGTCGCCGACGACAAGGTCATCTACGCCTACGTACCGAAAATGGTTCGCTACTACCTCGGCGAGGATGCGATCTTGCCGAACGTGCCGACGTACATCTGTCGCGAGCCGAAAGACCTCGCGCACGTGCTCGACAATCTCGACAAGCTCGTGGTGAAAGCTGCGAATGAGTCGGGTGGGTACGGCATGCTCGTCGGGCCAGCGTCGACAGCCGAAGAGCGCGCCAGCTTCGCCGAACGTGTGAAGGCAAACCCGCGCAACTACATTGCTCAACCCACGCTCGGCTTGTCGCGCGTACCCACGTTGGTCGACGATCAAGTCGAAGGCCGTCACGTCGATCTACGACCCTATATCTTGTACGGAGAAGACATCTTCGTGTTGCCGGGTGGCTTGACGCGCGTTGCGCTGAAGAAGGGCTCGTTGGTCGTGAACTCGTCTCAAGGCGGCGGCAGCAAAGACACCTGGGTGCTTGCAGACGAGCCGTCGAAGACTTCGATCAAGGACGAAGAAACGCAGACCCAAAGCCAATCGCAGTCGCAGTCGAGCGAGCGAGGTGCGTCGTGCTGAGTCGAGTCGCAGACGCTGTGTTCTGGATGAGTCGCTACATGGAGCGCGCAGAGAACGTCGCGCGTTTCATCGATGTGAATCTGCATCTCGCTCTCGACGCGATCGACACCGGCAATGCTCACTGGGAGCCACTCGTCGCCATCACGGGTGACAACTCGTTCTTTCGTTCGCGCTACGGCGTGCCCTCGCGCGAGAACGTCATCAAGTTTCTGACGCTCGACCCCGACTACGGAAACTCCATTCGCACCTGTCTGCGAATGGCACGAGAGAACGCGAGATCGGTTCGAGAGATCATCTCGTCCGAGATGTGGGAGCAGGTCAACACCGCGTATTTGACCATCCAAGAAGCCGCTCGCACGCCCGATCGGATCATGGAGAACCCGCACGACTTTTTCACCTCGGTGAAGAAGGCGAGCCAGCTCTTCGTGGGCATCACGTACCTCACGATGACGCACAACGAGGCGTGGCATTTTGGTCGCTTGGGGCGCTTGCTCGAACGTGCCGACAAGACCTCGCGTATCGTCGATGTGAAGTATTTTATCCTGCTTCGTGACCCCGCCGATGTCGGCTCGACATTCGATGAGGTGCAATGGGCAGCGCTCTTGAAGTCAGCGAGTGGTTTCGAGATGTACCGCAAGCGCTTCGGTCGCATCGTGCCTGCGAACGTCGTCGACTTCTTGCTGTTCGACCGGAAGTTCCCGCGTTCGGTTCGTTATTGCCTCGTCAAAGCCGAGCGCTCACTTCACGCGATCACGGGCTCGACGCCGGGTGCCTTCACGAACCCTGCCGAGCAGCTCTTGGGTCGGCTTCGCTCGGACATCGAGTTTGGTGACGTTCACGAAGCGATTCACAGCGGGCTTCACGACTACATCGACCGCTTTCAGCTTCGCATCAACGAGGTCGGCGGAGCGATCCACGATACGTTCTTCGCGATGCATCCGATCGAGCACGAGCTTCGCGTCGATCGAGATTAACGAGCGCGACCGCAGCGTGTGTGCGAAGGGGCGGGCATGAGCGGTTGGCTCCGCGATACGTGGTGGGTTCTCGAAAAAGACCTGAGGATCGAACGACGAACGGGTGAGATCGTCACGACCTCAGGTTTCTTCGCCGTGCTCATCGTCGTGATCGCATCGATGGCGCTGAACCTGTCGAGCGCGCAGGCGATGGTTGCGCCCGGCGTGATGTGGATCTCGATCGCGTTCGCGGCCGTGCTCGCGCTGGGTCGCTCGTGGCATCGAGAGCGAGAAGAGTCGGCACTCATCGGGTTGCTTGTGTCTCCGCTTCGTCGAAGCGCGATCTTCGCAGGCAAGGCCCTAGGCATTCTCTTGTTTCTCATCGCGATCGAGGTGCTCGTCGTCCCGACGACAACGCTTCTTTTCGCGCTCGATTTGCCGAAGATCACGCCGGGCCTGGTGTTGATCTCGGCCGCAGCCATGCCGGGCGTAGCGGCGACAGGCACGCTGTTCGGAGCGATGACCGCGCGCACGCGAGCACGCGACTGATTCTCGCGGCGGTGTTGTTTCCGCTTCTCGCGCCGACGTTGTTGACCGCAGTTGCCGCGACGCGCGAGCTCGGTAAGCTGGCACGATGCTGATCTGACCTCACCGACTTCTTCTTGTTGATGGGTGCGTTTGACCTCGTGTTCGTGCTCGGTGGCCTCACGCTCTTCGGTGCGTTGATCGACAGCTGAACGTTGCCGAGATTATTCGCGTAGGCCCATCTCGTCGGCAACCTTCGCGATGAGCTCGACGAGCGCGTTGAGACCGTCGAGCTTGGCAAAAAACTCTCGCACGCCGAGCACCGAGAACTGCCATCGCTCGATGTCACCCACCGTACCGCTGATCACGATCACACGAGCCCTTGCAGCACTGGGCAGCGCACGCAGACGAGACAAGGTCGCAATGCCATCGAGCCCTGGCATCGTGAAGTCGAGCAACACGAGTTCAGGGGCTTGATTCGCAGCCTTTTGAAGCGCCTCGTTGCCCGAGCTCGCCGTGTCGATCACCACCGATGCACCAGCAAACGCAAGCTGAGCCGCACGACCCGCGATGCGACGGAACACCGGATCATCGTCGACCACCAAGATACGCGTGGCCCCTTCGATCGAAGGGCTCGCTGTCACCGTAGGCAGCACCGAAGCGTCGAACGCATCACCCGTATCAATGCGCTCGAGCGCCTCGGCAAAAGCCTTTCCGTCGGCAAAGCGCGCAGCAGGATCTTTCTGAAGCGCTCTTGTGATCACTCCATCAAACGGGGCCAGTGCAGGAGCACGGAGGGAAAGCTTCGGGATCGGCGCCTCTGTGTGAAGCGCCATATACGATTCAACATCGGGCGCTTGAAACGGGGGCACACCAGTGAAGAGCTGGAACGCCGTGCACCCGAGCGAGTAGACATCCGAGCGCGGCGTCGCTCGGACGCCCTCGGGGTTCCATAGCTCGGGAGCGAGATACGCTGGCGTACCCGAGATGAGAGCACCGAGCTCGGTATCGGCCTGCATCACCAGACCAAAGTCGATCAACACAGGGCGACCCGTGCCCTCTTCGATCACGATGTTCGAAGGCTTGACGTCTCGATGCACAACGCCAGCGCGATGCACGACACCGAGACCTCGCCCCACCAACGAGAGGATCGTCAGCGCACGCAGCTTGGGCACGGTCGACTTACGCGCAGCGTGCTCGTGAATGATTGTGCTGAGGTCAGCGCCACGCACGTACTCCATCGCGAAATACACCGTCGCGCGGTGCGCTCCGAACGAATGAACCTGAACGACATACTCGTTGCGAATGGCAGCGATGGCGGCGGCTTCTCGACGAAAGGCGCTGAGCATCTCGGCGCTCGAAGCCATCGTCTTCGGCAACATTTTCAGCGCCGTCCAGCGCTCGAGATTGATGTCACGAGCGAGGTACACAACCCCCATGCCGCCGCGGCCGAGAGCGCGTTCAACGGTAAAACGCCCGTCGACGATGTCGCCTGGTTTGAGCACCTCGTCGGCGACGAAAGCCGGAGAGACGGCGGTGCGATCGAGATCAGAGAGAGA
>JAXLYQ010000057.1:0-30337 GCA_046351315.1 Polyangiaceae bacterium | reverse complement strand
TACGTGCCGACGCGCGCCGAGGTTCGCGAAGAGCGACGCAAGCAACAGTCCGTGAGCGTGCGCGAGGACACCAATCGAAAAGACGTTGAGCAAATTCAACGAGAAGAGCGCCGTATCGAAGAGCTGAATCGAGAGCTCCGCGACATGGAGCGCCGAACACAAATGGCGCGCGATGACGCAGAGGAACGACGTCTGCGTAACGAGCTCGACGAGCTTCGTGGTCGCGACCTCGACGCCGAACAAACCACGTCATCCGTCGCTCAAAGTGCAGTCGCCGATAACAAGTCGGGTGGCACAGGGACACGCGCCAAAGCCGAGGAAGGCGCGATGGGTAACCCCAACCGCCAGAGTGCCGGTGCGCGATATGGCGTGCGCGCAGAATCTGCTCCCGCTGCGGCTGCAGCGCCTGCTCCGGCTGCGCAAGAGATGGCTGGCGAGAAGGCCAAACAGAAGAACGATGCGCTGAAAGATGCCGAAAATTTCGGCATGATCGGCCTGTTGAATCCGGGGGCGGCTCCTGCGTCACCTGCACCGCCTCCGGTACAAGAGCCAGCGAACGCGAAAGAGCTCGACAAGAGCTCTCCGGCGAGACGTCCGGCTGCTGCGGGCGACCCCATGAGCGGGATGAGTGATGACAGACCGGTGGCAACGGCGACTGCTGCTCCTACCGTGATGCCTTCGCCCCCCGCTGGCGCCGTCGCCAAGCCCACCGCTCGCACCGAAGCCGCAAGCCCTGCTGCAAGCTCGAATGTGTGGGGAGCAGACATGGGCGATTCGTTCGGCGCAGGCGGGCTCGGTCTGTCTGGCATCGGCACGGGTGGTGGCGGTGCTGGCGATGGTGACGGCATTGGCCTTGGAACCATCGGAACGCTTGGCAGAGGTGCTGGCACGGGCAGCGGACAAGGGTTCGGCTCTGGCTCTGGACGCATCAGTGGAGAGCACAAGTCAAGCCCGCCCACCGTGCGAATGGGGCAAGTCTCAGTGTCGGGGAAGCTCCCGCCGGAGGTCATCCAACGCATCGTTCGTCAGAGTTTCGGTCGATTCCGTCTGTGTTACGAGAATGGTTTGAGGAGCAACCCGACCTTGGCGGGTCGGGTCACGGTCAAGTTCACGATCGATCGTCAAGGCGCTGTGAACAGCCTCAGCTCGCCCGCACCGACCCTTCCTGATTCAGCGGTGGTGGGTTGCGTCACCCGCTCGTTCTCGGGCTTGTCGTTCCCCCAACCTGAATCCGGAACCGTCTCGGTGACGTATCCGATCGACTTTGCTCCATCCGATGCGCCGAAGAGCAAAGAAGACATCGAGCGAGAAAAGAAGGAAGCCGAGGCCGCAGTGAAGGCGGCGGTCGAGAAGGCGAAGATCCTCGCAGAGGCGAAGATCGCGGCCGGTGATGTTCCTCTTCGCTTGGGAGACGTGGGTCATACGATTCGCTTGTGTGCCCCAGCAGCGAGTCTCCCGCTCGACGAGCGGGTTGTGCTTTGGCGCGAGCGACTCCAAGCCGCATCGGGTTCGCCGGCTGCTGTTCGCGACGTGTTTCTTCGAGCGCTTGCCGGCTGCGAAGCGCCGACGTGGCGCGAGAGAAATCGTTTGCTGTACATGATGGTCGACTCGCTTCCCGAGGTTCGAAAGCGGGTCGAGCTATGGCGACTCTTCGGGAGCGAACGATCGATCGCAGACATCCTCTATCAAGCGGTCATCATGCGTGTTCAGACCGCGGGTGAGCTCAAAGAGCTTCACCAGGCGCTCGGGTTGAAGAAGATCGATCCGACGCTTCTCGAGAAAGAGCTCGCCTCGGCAAAGTCACCTGGCGAACGAGCGGTGAAGCTCAAATCACTCGTGGCGGTATGGCCTGATGACCTTGAGCTCGCGTTGAAATTGCTCGATGCGTACGAAGACCTCGGAGACATTGGTGCGGGTCGAGGGCTTGCTCGTGAGCTTCGTCATCGAGGCGATGCCAACGCTCGACTTCGCACTGCTGTCGGCGAGCTCTACTTCCGTGCATCGAAGAAACCAGGCGGGAACGAAGGCGACGTCTCGGAGGCTCGACGCACCTTCGGAGAAATCGTCGAGTTCTCTCCGCAAGACCCCGTCGCTCGTCGTCGCCTTGGCGATCTGTTGCGCGCTCATGGGTTCTACGACGAAGCGTTTCGTCAGTACGAAACGTTGGGAAAGCTGACACCGGATGACACCACGGTGCCGCTGCTTCTTGCGTCTGCAGCACAAGGAATGGGGCGCACGGAAGAGGCGATTCGATGGACGGAAAAATCCTCGGCGTCGAACTCGCCTGATGGTGGGAGCGGCACCGGACGAACGTCGCGAGCGTTCGCGAGTGTGTTCCTTGCTTGGGCGCGGGACGAAGCCGTGAAGGCAGGGCGCAAAGACGAAGCGGATCGTTTGCGCGAACGTGCCCGTCGTCTCACCGCGCTCGATGTGCCCACGGCGGCGGGCGCGAAACCGATCCGTGTGGTGTTGAGCTGGGCTCACCCAGAGCTTCACCCAGTGTTCTGGTCCAACGCTCTCGGCGCACCGATGCCAGCGCCCGATGGCGATCCGTTGCTCGGGATTGCTCAGGTGATGATGCCGGGATCGCGCGCCGACGGCGTCGTCGAGATTCGATTCGAGAAAGAGGACGCTGAGATGGCGGCGCGACTGGGAGCCGAGCTCATGATCACCATGCTGATCAACGAAGGCTCCGAAGACGAAAAGATCGTTCGATACCCCGTGGTTGTGAAGCAGCCAAACCAGCTTGTTCGCAAGTTGAAGATCACCAGCGCGGGCGTCGAGGAGATCTGAGATGGACTGGCTCAAGCGAAACCTCTGGGTCGTTCTCGCAACGGTCTTTTCAGTCACGGTGGTCGGGGTTCTGATCCGGCGAAGTGGTGGCCCGATTCGACTGATCGTGGTGTCCACGAATGGCGAGATCCAAGCCGTGCATGCCGACGTGACGGTGGGCGGAAAGCTCGTTCGTGGCACCTCTCGTTTTGCTACGAACGAGACCGTCGCGACGGGGCCCGATGGGCGCGGTCGTGCGCGACTCGATGACGGTACGGTGCTCGTTCTCGATCGAGGAACCAAGCTCACGCCGCTCGCTACGGGTGTGCAACTCGATGCGGGGCAAATCTTCGTGCAAGGGGCGCCCAATGCTCCGACTCAGATTGCCGCCGGAGGCGCTACGGCCCTCGTCGCAGGAAGCACCGTGGCGATCGAAAAGACCGCCGATGGCGCCAAGTTTTATTGCGCGAATGGCGAGTTGATTGTCCGCGGAACGAATGGCGAAAAACGCGTGCTCACCGGGGAAACTGCCACGGCGAATGCGAGCGGGATCAACGTCGTTCCTGAGAAAGCTTTCAACGATTGGACAGGCGGTATGGCCACACCGTGGAGTGCATCGGGTCCTCCGCGCGGTGCGATCGGAGAGCTCTGGGGCAAGCTCAGCGCGACCTCGGCGGATGCTGGCTCACCTCTCGCCGTACGTGCTCACGAGGTCACGGCGGTGGTCGATGGTGAGGTTGCGATCACCGAAGTTCGCACCACGTATTTCAACGCGGGCTCGGCAACGGCTGCGGGCGACTTCCGGATGTCGTTGCCTCCAGGGGCGATCGTTTCTCGCTTCGCGCTCGGCGACCCAGAGGCGCTCGTCGAAGGCAACGTGATCATTGGCGCACAAGGGCGAGGTCAGGACGTAAACGGCGTGGGCAAGCTCGAGTGGGCGGGCGAGGGGTGGGTGCGCGGCACAGTGCCCGGCATTCGCTCTGGCGGAACCACGATGGTGGTTGTTCGCTACGTCGAGTGGTTGTCGCCTGCTGGCAATCGATTGACCTATCGCTACCCGATGGTGAGCGAGACCGCGGCACCCGTGATCGGCGAGTTCAAAGCTCGCATCGACGTGTCTGGCGCGAAAGCTCGCGTGGTGTCGATCGGGCAAGGGGCAACGGTGACTGAAGGGGTTATCTCTCTTCAGCGTGCTGACTTCCGCCCCACTGCGGATCTCGTGGTCGATATGGAGATTTCGCCCGGCGCCCTCGGCCCCGCGCGCGCATACGCAGCGATGCCTCCCGCCGGCGACGAAGCCGGTGATTTTCTCGTGGTTCGCACCGAGGTGCCGTCGCCCGAGAGTGAAGCTGCAGGTAACAACGGCGTTGCTCTTTCGATCGTGGTCGACACATCGCTGAGTGTCGATGCGGCGTTGCTCGATGCAGAGCGCGCCCTCGTTGAAGCACTTGTCGAAGGGCTCGGAAGTCGTGATCGCGTTGCGGTGTTTGCGGGCGATCAAGCCACACGTGTTGTCGGGCCCGCCGAGCCTGGGCCAGTAACTCCAGCACGTCGCGCGGCCATTCGTGAGGGCTTGGCTCAGCTTCGGCCCGGCGGTGCGACAGATCTCGGCGTCGCGTTGCAGAAGGCTGCCGATGCGATCCCGTCCGATGCTCCGGCGGGCATGGTCGTTTACGTCGGCGATGGGTGGCCCACGCTCGGTGACGTCGCGATGAGCGAGATCCGCGGTCGCCTTGCTCGTCGTGCAGGCGGCGCTCCTCGATTGGGAGCGATCGCCGTTGGCCCGCTCGCCAATCGTTTCGGTCTCAACGCGCTCGTACGTGGCACGGGGCCCATCTTCGAGATCGGCGATCGTTCCGATGCTGCGCAAGTCGCCGTCAATCTTCTTGCCGAAGCACTCAAGCCTTCTGTCGCAGGTGTCGAGCTCGATCTGGGTCCAGAGGTTGAGCGAGTGTATCCACGCGGTGCTCACGCGGTGATCGCGGGCAGCACGGTGATGGCTGTCGGACGCGTTCGTGGCGCCGTGCCGAGCCAGGTCACGCTTCGCTATCGTAAGGGCGCGAAGGTCGTCGAAGAGCAGCGCGCGTTGTTTCGCCCGATGGTCACTGACCCCGCTGACATTCGACGTCGCTGGGCCTCGGCTCGCATCGAAGAGCTCGCGCTTCGCAATCAAGGGAGCAACGGAAACGAGGCCGCCATTGATGTTGCTGTCCGCTATCGATTGCTCACCCCGTGGACAGGTTGGGTGATCGGAAACACGAGTGGTCCGTTCATGGCCTCGCCGCTCGATGGGATCGCGTTGGACTTGGCGCCGAGCAGCACGTTGGGCGCGTGGTTCGCAACGCCCACGTCGTCGTTCGGTACGATCGTAGGGCCGCCTCCCGAGCCTGAAGATGATCCGAAAGAGGATGAGGCAGCGTACAAGAGCGCGATCGAAGCGGCTGCTCGTCGAACGCTCGAAGATGCGATGGAAGGCGTACGCGCTTGTCGAGCGTCTCGAGCCGCATTGCGCCCCGAGATCTCCGGCAACATCAAGGTCGTATTCGAGCTGAAAGGGGATGGCTCCGCGTCGAAGATCGAAGTGCGCGCCGTTTCGGCTGCCGATGATGATCCTGCGCTCGATCGATGTATTCAGGTCATCGTCACCAACCTCAGCTTCTTCGTCAGCGGCTTGAAGACCACCATCGTCGTCGAGCACGAGCTGCGGTTGCCTCCCGCCCGTGATCCCAAGGGGCGAACGTGCTCGCCCACGTCTCAAGTGCCACTGCCGCTGCGGCGCGGCGTATGGCTTGCGCGCCTTCGTGGAACCAGCGATCCGTCGAAGGAGTACCTCGCTGCGAAAGCACGTTGCGAGCTACCCACATGGACAGACCGACGCGTGTTTCTCGAGCTCGTGCTCGACAAGGTTCAGGGCGGTGTCGAGCGTGTGCAGCTCGCTCGCTATCTCGAAGATGCAGGGGACGGAGACGCTGCGGCCTTGCTGCGCCGAGAGGCGGTTCGTCGAGCAACGACTCCGATGGATTTGTGGCAGATCCGGATCGCCCTCATTGGCAACGAGCGCAAAGCAACCGGGGCATTTCGCAAAGAGTATCGAGCTGCTGCCACCGATGCTCAGAGACTCGACACCGTTCGTCGATTCTTGAAGCTGGCACCCCACGACGCTTCACTTCGTCGGCTGCTTCTCACGCTGCTCGAAACACTTGGGCGCAGGATGAGGCGATCGCCGAGATTCAACACAATCGCCAGGACGCATTCACGGACGCATCGTTGCTCGCGTTGGGCGCTTCGATCCTACGCCGACTCGGTGATGAGCAAGAGTCACGTCGCGCCTTCGGCGAGCTCATCGAGCGTGCTCCCAGCGACCCGTATGCGCGTGCATTCGTCGGTGATCGTCTTCGTGACGAAGGTCTCTACGATGATGCAACCGCAGCGTATACCGCGCTCGCCGTTGATCCCGGATGACCCCTCTGCGACCCTTCGCCTCGGTCACGCACGGCGGTGCAGGGCGCCTCGATGTCTCGTCGCGCATGCTCTCGCGCGTGTCGATGACTGGAGGACGATCGGGTGATGCCAAGCTCGGTGAGCTCGCGAGTTTGATCGACGCTGTGCAGACTGCTCGAGAGCGAGCGAAGGGTGGCTCCGCCGAGGACGAGGTTCGTCTCGCTCGTCATGCGCTCGAGATTTCGTTGCCTGATGCCTCTGCGTTGGTGTTGGTGCAAACCCCAGCAACTCCTGTCGGAAGCAGAATCATTCGTGGCACAGGTAAGCTCGAGCGAAACCCCTGCGATGATTGCGTCTCCGTCGATGGGCCTTTCCACTACGCGTCGAACGCGGTGACAAAGAAGTTCGCTTGCGTCTTCGACGACCCAGCGATCTTCCACCGACCCGCCCGAGCAAGGTAAAGATCGACGTGATGATTCCGGGTGAGGATGGATCGAAAGTGAAGCTCGTCTCGCGCGACATCGATCTCGCTGCCGATGGCAAACCCATCGAGCTCACCTGGAACGGCTCGGGCTGGAACGGCTGACGTGCCCAAGTCGACGCGCGACGGGTTCGCCACGGGTTGTTTTGGGTTGCTCTTCGTCGCGCCCTTTTTGATCACCAGCGTTGCGTTCGCGGGTTGCACCGCTGCGCAGCTCACCGCCACTCGCGAGGTCGCATCACTGTCGAGCTCGCTCGATGGCCCCGATGGCCCTCGTATCTTCGAGGGCGTCGCGACCACGTTGACTCTCCGGTTGTCGCGCCGAGCGGACAGGGCGTCGCCTACTGGTTCGGAACACTCGCGGTTGGCTACGGCAAAAGTCGTCGAGAGGTTTGCTCGCTCGAAAGTGACAACGCGTTTTCGATCAAGATCGGTGATCGGGTGCTTCCGCTAAACGCGTTGTTGGTAGGGCGACGCCCGCGCTCGGGTGAAGCCCGCCAACCCGACGGAAAGCACGATGGGCACATGGACAAAACCTGCCCTCGACAGTGCCATCGAGCATGATCGAGCGATATTGCCGGTGCGCCTGCTCAATCAGGTCACTCTGAGCGAGTGATCGCGATCGGTGCACCTCTGACCGTTCGCGCATGCTGGAGTGGGGGAGAGATCGTGCCCTGTCGCGATGGTCACGATGAGATTGGTGACAATGGTCGATGGGGGCTTCGTAAGTCGGCCGGTATGGATGGCGACACCGTCGCGTTCGGCCAGCTCTGGAACGGCCTTCTCTGGACGTTTTTCGGCGTTTTCATGCTCGCGGCGTACACCAACCCCTCGCGTCGCCGTCGAGGTGCTTCGTGATTGAAAATATCGCTCTCACGGCGAGTATCGCTGCGGTGGTGTCGGGCGCGACGCTGGTCATCGTGGCGGTGCGCAAATCGATCTCGGTGATTCGTACGGTGCTCAATCCTGCAACGAAAGTGTCTGCGTTGCATCGAGGTCAGTTTGCGATCGCGGGCTCTCTTGTTGCGGTAGGTGGCGCTGAGGGGGCGTGCACGACGCTGGATGGTTCGCCGTGCCTCGCGCTTCGCGTATGGGTCGTGAGGAGTCGAGTGCGTCGTCGAGACTGTTGCTGCCAGACGACGAAAAGCCAACTGGTACGAACAAGGCGAGTGGGCCGAGCTCGTTGATGAAACGGGCGAACGGGTGCGCGTCGAGCTGTCGACGCTTGCGTGGGATGGCCTCGACACGGAGTGGAGAACCATCGACCTCATCGCCGCAACAGGTTCGCGCAGAGTGGGTACGCGACCTGCTGCCGACCGAACCGTCAACGCTGACTGTATGTGAGCACGTGCTGCGAGCCGGGCAGTCAGTGATTGTTCTCGAGGGTGGCGCAGCGCGAGAAGGGGCTGTCTTTGGGCGCGGATGACGCCCCGAGCTCGCAGGCTGCCGAGTATCGCGACGGGCCCGAGGTGTGGGTGATTCGTGCAGGGGAGGAAGAAAACGAGCCTGCGCAGATCATTTTTGGATCGCCTTGGCGTGAGGCGTTGCCGAGGCTCTTCGGTGCGTCGGTCGCGTTCGCGATGGGCTTGATGATCTGGGCACATACGGCGGCGTATTTGATGGTTCGATGGCTCGAGCGCGGTTGGCCTCACTGAGCGACTGCTTATCGAACCGCGTTACCCGATCGCGTCGGCAAGGTGTCGAAACCGCGGAAATTCCGCGAGAAACTTCTGGGCGGGCATTTGACAAGGCCTGTCTTTCTGCCTACACCGCCGGCGCCTTGGTCCATGGGGCCGGGCGCTCCCGGTTTGGCAGTAAAAATCGGTGTGATCGGCGGGAATAAACCTGGTGAAAGCCGGTTTCCGCGCGCGTCACGCGCGGAAGGCTCGCGTCCGTCGTAGGCGGCGACCGCGATCCACCGGGACAGCAGCGAGGTGCAAGGAGACCGAATGGCGACCGATGTGATGATTTACGCGAGCGGCCTGTCGAAGACGTACGGGTCGACGCGCGCCCTCGACAGGGTGAATTTCGAGGTCCGTCGAGGCGAGGTGGTCGGGTTTTTGGGGCCGAACGGCGCCGGAAAATCCACCACGATGCGCATTTTGACGTGCTTCCTTTCGCCCACGCAGGGCGTTGCCAAGGTGCACGGCTTTGACGTGTTCGACGACCCACTTTCGGTTCGTCGATCGATTGGCTACCTGCCGCAGCGAGCCCCGCTCTACACCGACATGACGGTGTGGGAGTACCTGCAATTCGCGGCGAAGATGCGTGGTCTCGACGAGTCGAGCTTCCGTCGTCGTATGAAGACGATCGTCGACGTGTGCGGTCTTGCTCAATCACTCGGCAAGGACATCGGCACGCTGTCGCACGGGTATCGTCAGCGAGTGGGGTTGGGCCAAGCGTTGATTCACGACCCGCCCATCTTGATCCTCGACGAGCCCACGAGCGATCTCGATCCGAACGAGAAAGCCGAGGTCATTCGCTACATCAAAGAGATCGGCAAAGATCGAACGATCT
This sequence comes from Polyangiaceae bacterium, assembly GCA_046351315.1. Lineage (GTDB taxonomy): Bacteria > Myxococcota_A > Polyangia > Polyangiales > Polyangiaceae > JAXLYQ01. Next base: position 21,126 of record JAXLYQ010000057.1, on the reverse strand, counting down.
TGTTGTCGACTCACAACCTCTCCGAGGTCGAGCAAGCGTGTCCACGTGCGATCATCGTCTCGAAGGGGCGAGTGGTTGCCGACGGATCACTCGACGAGATCCGCGCCAAGAGCGGTGCGGTTCGTTACGTGGTCGTGGTCGATGAGAAGAACGCGCTCTCCGGTAGTGCGCCTTCCGAAGATGCCGTTCGCAAAGCGCTTCAAGGGTTGAAGGGCGTTCGTGCGGTGAAGGATCTTCCGACCGACGATCGCGCGCACAGCTTCGAAATCGCGGGCGAGAAAGATGGCGATCTCCGAAAGGCGATCTTCCAGCTTTGCGTCGAAAAGGGCTGGATTCTTCTCGAGCTTCGTCGAGATGCGCAGACGCTCGAGGATGTGTTCCGTGACCTGACGTTGAAAGACGAGAACTTGTCACGAGGTCGCACCGTGTCTTCGCGCGGTCGTGCAGTCGTTCAGGACGACGACGATGACGATGACGACGATGAGGACGAGGACGACGACGAAGAAGACGAGCCACAGCCGTCGAAGAAGTCGAAGTCGTGAGCGAGATGAGCGGACTCCTTCAACAGCGAAATCAACATGTCTAATACCGATTCAGAATCCTCCGCTGCTCGCGCTGAGCGCGTGATCGTGCAGCCGCCGATGGCTGGCGCTGCGATGTTTTCGATCGCGCGTCGTGAGTTGGCGTCGTACTTCAACAGCCCGCTTGCCTACGTCGTGATCTGCCTGAGCCAGCTTCTGCTGGGTCTCTTGTTCTTCGAGTATGGCGGCTTCTGGCGAGTCGGGCGCGCAACGCTCGAGAAGCTCTTCGAGTTTGCGCCGTTTGGTCTCTGTCTTCTTGTGGTGCCCGTCGTGACCATGCGCACCGTCGCCGAAGAGAAGAGCACCGGTACGCTCGAGATGTTGATCACGCTTCCGGTTCGTGACTGGGAAGTGATCATGGGCAAGTACCTCGGCGCGCTATCGCTCGTGTTGATCCTCGTGCTGTCGACGTTGATCTACCCGATCGCGATGTTCCGTATGCCGTGGAAGCTCGGCGTCATCGACATGGGGCCCGTGTTGTCGGGTTACCTCGGGCTCGTTCTGATGTCGGCCGCGGCAACTGCGATTGGTTTGCTCGTGTCTTCGTTGACGCGCAGCCAGGTGATCGCCTTCTTCATCACGTTCGTCGTTCTGTGCTTCCTCGTGTTCGTCGGAATGTTCGGCGAGAAGTTCGGATCGACCGCTGGCACCGTGCTCCAGTTCATCAGCTTCTCGTCGAACCTCGGTTCGTTCGCTCGAGGGTTGATCGATACGCGTGCGGTTCTCTACTTCATCTCGATCACGGTGTTCTCACTGATGATCGCCTTCCGCGCCCTCGAAGGGCGCAAGTGGCAGTGAGGGCCTAAGCAACATGGAAAAGAAAACCAGGGCCGTCACCGAGTCGGGTATTTACCTGACCGTTGTTGCAGCCATTCTGATCGTCGCGAACGTTCTTTCGTTTGGTGTCTTCCGTCGCGTTGACGTGACTCGCAACGAGCGCTTCACGCTGTCGAAGGGCTCGGGTCACCTCGTCAGCTCACTCAAGAAAGAGCTGCGAGTGAAGGCGTACGTGACCGTTGGCCTCGCGAAGCTCGATGCCTTCGTTCGTGACCTCGACGAGCTCATGAAAGAGTACGAGCGCGCGAGCGGCGGCAAGTTCAAGTACGAGAAGATCATCGCGAAGAGCGACAAAGAAAAAGAAGAGGCGAAGGGCTACGGCCTGCAGGAAGCTGCCTTCGGTGAGTCGGCCGAGACCAGCGAAGATCAAGCCTCGATCGCTCAAGGGTACATGGGCATCGTGTTCCTCTACGGCGAAGAGAAGGATGCGATTCCGTTCCTTCAGCCCGAGAAGACCACGGGCCTCGAGTTCTGGATCTCGAACCAGATCCGTTCGATTCGCGACAAGGGTGATGAGAACTATCGTCGCATCGGCCTGATCTCTGGCCACGACGAGATCAAGCTCGTCGAGCAGAACCTGCTGCCCAAGGAGGGTCGCGGCGGCATGAGCATGCAGGCCGTTCTCGGTCGCGCTCTGCCGTTCTACAAGTTCGAAGATGTCGATCTCAAAGGTGGCGACGCCGAGATCAACGCAGAGCTCGATGCGCTGTTGATCACTCAGCCTGGCAAAGAGTTCACCGACAAAGAGCTGCGTCGCATCGACCAGTTCATGATGCGCAAGCAGAAGAGCTTGATGGTGTTCGCCTCTGCCGTGAATCTCAAGGCAAGCGATCCGAAGCTCAGCGCGACGCTGAACACGTGGGGGCTCGAGAAGCTGCTCAGCGGGTACGGCGTCGACATGAAGAAGGACGTCGTTCTCGATTGGCAGACGGGTGTTCGCATTCCCGTCCCGACGCAGAGCGGACAGATTGTCTCGATCCGCGCGCCCGCGATTTTGCAGAGCCACTCGATTCCCGGTTTGCCGGAAGAGAATCAGATGGTCGACTCGCGCTGGGCGGGCTTCTTCAATCTCGAAGAGCTCTCGTTCCCGTTCCCCTCGACGCTCACCATCAACTCGAGCAAGCAGCCCGAGGCGAAGTTCCGTGTGGTCGCGCGAACGAGCATGGCGAGCTGGGCTGAATCAGGTGACGGCCCGATCGAGCTTGCGTTGAAACCCAACTGGCAACCCAAGGCTCCGCTCGAGCAGCGCATCATCGGTGTCGCTCTCGAGACGGGTGACAAGGGCAAGCTCAAGAGCGCCTTCGGTGGTGGAGCACAAGACGGTATCGAGATCCCTGCCGAATCGGCCGGAGAGAACAACGTCCTCGTGGTGTCGTCAGCGCAGTTCTTGGCGAACCCGTTTGCTCGTGCAGGCAACGGCACGCAGATGGGTGGTCAGATGGGCATGATGATGCCTCCGATGGGTGGCGACGCGACGCTTCGCCAGATCGGCGGAAGCTACGCAGAGCGCTTCCTCACGAACACGATCCTCGGGTTCAAGAACACCCTCGACTGGGCAACCGGCGACACCGATCTCATTGCAAGCTCGGCGAAGATCCTCGGTGACCCGAACCTCACCTACTCGGATATCGATCGTCCGAAGCTCGATGCAAACGACGACGAGAAGAGCATCCGTGCAAAGGACGAGGAGTTCCGTGGTCGCATGAAGCACGTGCAGAACACCGTCGAAATCGTGCTGATTCTTGCGGCTCCTCTTCTGTTCGCAGCTTTCGGAATTGCCCGTTGGCAAATGCGTGAGCGTCGTCGTGCGGCGTATCGCGTGTGAGTCTTGACGCGTTGACCTTCTGAACACGAACCATGCAGACCGACCACAAGATCTACGTTGCCCTTGCCGTGCTCATCGCGCTCGGCGGGGCGGTCTATGCCACCCAGCAAAAGAAGCAGGAAGACGAGCAGCGAATCACCGCAGGTGTTTCGTCTGCCAACTTGCCTGACCTCAAGCTCCCTGGTGAGGACGCCGACAAGATCACGAAGATCGAGATCAAGCAGCCCGAGAAGAAGATCGACGTGACCCTCGCCAAGGGTGATGACGGCAAGTGGAAGCTCACGAGCCCCGTGAGCTACGCGGCGAACGAAAACTTCGTCAAGTCGCTCATCAACAACGTCAAAGAGCTCAAGGCAAAAGACCAGATCGACAAGTCGTCGAGCTCATACGCTGAGTACAATCTGAGCGACGACAAGGCTGTCCATGTCGTGCTGTACAAGGGTGGCGACAAAGCCATCGACCTGTACTTCGGCAAGTCAGGAAGCCGCGGTCAAACCGCTCGAAAAGCAGGTGTCGATGGAGTGTTCGCCGTCACTGGCTACACCTCGTCGGTCTTCACGCGCGAGGTGAAGCAGTGGCGCGACGGAGAGATCTTGAAGTTCGACGACGCCGCGGTCACCCAGCTCGAGATCAAGAACACCAACGGCGAGCTCTCGTTCAAGAAAGAGGGCGAGGCTTGGACATCTTCAGCCGCGGTTCTCAAGGGCGATAAGCTCGAGAAGGCCGAGAAGATCGAGCGCTTCGACGAGGCGAAGGTGAAGGACATGCTTCGCACGTTCAAGAACCTCAACGCTGAAGACTACGCCGACGGCAAGGGCGACGCTGATCTCGGGCTCGACAAGCCAACATCGACGATCACGATCACGCTCAAAGAAGGCGCGCCCATCAAGTTGTTGGTCGGTAAGACGGTGAACGAGAAGGGTGAAAACCGCTTCCTGAAGAAGGACGGCAACCCACAAGGGTTCGTGCTGTCGTCGTTCGCAGCGGGCTGGGCCATGGCGAAAGCCGATAAGTTCCAGAAGCCCGAAGAGAAAAAGAAAGACGACAAGGACGCCGGCGTCGGTGATGCGGGCGCCCCAAAGAAAGAAGAGAAGAAGTTATCTTCTCGGTGCGTTGCGCTTCGCCCGCCTCGGCGGGTGAAGCTCGCTCAACGCCGCAGTCTCAACGATGTCGTTCAGAAGTGTCGCTCAGTGACCAGCGGGCAATGGCGGCATGGGTGCTGGTGCCTGCGGTTGCCCAGGCTGGCCTCCTGCCTTCATTCGTTGCTGGACGATCTCTTGGAGCTTCTTTCGTTCTTCGGCGCTCATTCCCTGAATGTTGTTCAAAGAGGGAGCGTTGCCGGTTGGCTTCGCCGCAGGCGCGGGGTTCCCTTGCCCGGCCTTCTCTGGAGCGGGTTTTTCCTGAGCTGCGTTGGCCTTGTTGGTGGTGCCCTTCGCGGCCGTCGCGGAGGTGTCTTGTGTCGAAACGAGGAACACGAGCCCGGCGATAACAAAGAGCGCGCCGCCAGTGAGGGTGAACCAGAGTGGAGTCTCTGGCTCGGGTGGTAGCGGCTCATCGTGGGCGTGGTCGTCGTGATCGTCGTGATCATCGTGCTCGCCATGAGCGCCGTGTGCATCGTGTGCATCCGCGTGTGGGTCGTGCGCGTGGCCGTGATCGTCGTGTGAGCCGCTCATCGCGCCGTTCTTTCCAGCGATTGTCCCGTGAGTCAAGGGCCGAATCGGTAGTCATTGGGCGCTGTGCGGTGGCATTCTGCGCACTCTTCAAGATGCCCTTCGCGAAGCCACTGTGGTGTGCCCGTTCGAGCGACAGCGAACCGCCAATCGCCGTCGTCGGGAGCGTAGCCAGGCGCCTCTTTTCTCATGCACGTCAGGAAGCTCTGCCATCGGCTTTGCCGCAGTGTTCGGCGCAGCTTTCAGTGAGTGCTCGACGCAGATCACGAAACCTTGGGTTGCTGTGCTCTTGCTCGCGTAGAGCTCTGGAGAGCTCGACGACACCTCGATCTCGTAGCGCCCGCTGTGTGCACTCGATGCACGACGGGCGTCACCATGGCGTTTGAGTTGACCGAGCTCTCCGATGGACCAACGCGACGCCTCTGCGCTGCTGCTGCTCGCGCTCGGTTGTGGCGTTGCCGATGTTGACTCGATCGCAGTGCCACCTGGCACGGTAGGCGGATCATGACGACAACAAAAAAGAACCACCCCGATCGAGGCAAACAGCACCCAGCTCGGGATCGCTTCTCGCGTGTGTTTCGTCAAAACATCGCGCCGATTTCGAAGGCTGCGGTGGTCTGCCGCTTCACGCCATCGAGATCTGCTTTGTTCGCGCCCGAGTTTGCATCCTTCGGGTCGACGATGTCGGTCATGAACTGACCGCTGAACGCAACCATCTCGTATCGATAGCTGAGCCCAAGGATCAAACGCTGCCGGTGGAGACGCACGGGGTCGAACACGAACGTGTTGTTGAAATCACGACCGCTTCCGCCTTTGCAGACTGGTTGGCCGTCGAACCCGTTCGCGTTGTTCTTCGCAGGGTCGGCATTGCCCGGAACGTTCGGCCCGTTGTAGCCACAATACCCCACGGGGTCAGTGTTCGGCGTCGAGTCAATCAGGCCCGAGTCGCCGAAGATCCAAAGGTACTGAAAGCCCACGTACGGCGTGATGATGTTCGAGTCCGCGATGGGAAGCGGCTTCGAGATCTGTACGTCGAATGACGCCACCGTGAGTTGAACCTGTGGGGTGCCGGTCAACGTGCGCACTCCTCCGCCCGCAGCGATGTCGGGGAGGATCCCCAGTGCGCCTGTGCGGAAACCCTCGAGCAGCGAGAGTCGAACGTCGGCTCCACCGATCACGAGGTTCGTCTTGCCCACGTATCCGACGTTGCCCGTCATCTCGAGACCAAAGGGAAAACCCTTTCGGATCTTGAGCAGGTACGTCTGCATACTGCCCGGTGGTGACGCGTTTCGGATCGAGTTCTTCTTCGAGCTCGAATCCTGTGTGCCCTGTGTGCCGTTTTGCCAGTAGTCGGCGTCTTTATCGATCGATGTGATCGCTGTCTCGATCGACAGGTGGAACCCTCCGAAGCCCGTCGTTCGCGCAGAGTGCATCGCCGTGGGGGCGAGCACCATCGCGTACTGGTTGATGAGCTTCTTGAATGCCTTGTCATCGGGCGAACAACGAACGCCCGCAACGATTCGGCCCGAGTTCGCGCAAGGACCCGAGACAATTTCACCCGTCGCCTCGCTGCGTGTAAGCACAAGACGCTCGAGCGCAAAGTCCATCTGGTCGGCCTTGGCTGTGCCGACACCGAGGGTCAACACCACCGCCGCCGACATCCAAGCCGCAAGAGATCGCATTCCTTGCTTCTCCAAGTAGCGGCGAGGCTACGTTCGGTGTGCCCCCTGGGTCAAGTGGGCGCGTCATTCCGATGTGCATTCCTCACATCCATAAGGGCGACCTTTGCGCTTTCCTCGTGGCGTCATGCCGCTATGCTGTCGCGCGTGATGGGCCCTCCGAGCAGCGGCGCGAGCGCTCCCACCCTTGATTTGGGCTGGGGTCGCGTCGTCATTGGGGCGCTGATCGGCGACGGGGGGATGGGACGCGTCTATCGGGGTTGGCTTTACTACAACCCGGCGGGCCCCCGAGCCGGTGCTCGACCCCACGAGGTTGCGGTCAAGGTTCTTCACCCGACGTTCGTCGCCCGCCCCGAAATCCGGAAGCTCTTTCTCGGTGAGGCCGAGGCACTCGCCAAGCTTTCTCACCCCAATATCGTCCAGTTTTTCGGCTTGGCTGACACGGGTCGTCAGCTCGCTCTGGTGATTGAGCTCGTTGAAGGAGAAGCGCTTGACATCGTCATCGAAAGGCACGTGCGTCGAGCGACTCCCGGTGGTCTGCCGTGCCTTCCATTCGCTCGCGCTTGGCATTACTTCCAGCAGCTTCTCGGGTCTCTTGCTGCGACCCACGCGCTCGGGATTGTTCATCGCGACGTGAAGCCAGGTAATCTGCTGATTCGCACCGATGGTCTCGCGAAGCTCACTGACTTTGGCATCGCGCGTCTGCCCACGGATCAACCGTCCGACTCGCTTGCGATGCAGCCCGGCACGGGGGCGTATATGTCACCCGAACAAGTGTTGGGTCATCCGCTCGACGGGCGAAGCGATCTCTACAGCGCCGCGATCGTTCTCTACGAGATGATCGTGGGGATCACTCCGTTTGAAAAACCTGAGCTGAGCGAGATTCAAATTCGTACGCTGCAGGTCGAGGGCTCCGTGCCACCCGTGACGCAGCGAGTGCCGTTCGCTCCGCCGATCATCGATGCGCTGTTCGCTCGTGCGCTAGCGAAAAATCGAGATCAACGATTCGCCAACGCTATCGAGCTAGGCAATGCGTTTCGATCGGCGCTGAACCTGCCGGATACGCTTGGTTGGCAGGCCCAGCAGAACTTCGCCGCACACGCACAAGCCATCGCCGGAACCGCGCCACGCGGTCGTGGATCGACGGTCAAGATGGAGGCGTACCAAGTCGACCAGATGCGTAACGCGGTCGCTGGTGCGTACCGCGGCTAACTCACACGCTCAGACGGGTTCGTACACTGCCTCGCGCCACCCAAGCTGCTCGAGCAAATCATCGTCTGCCCACGCTCGGAATTCTTTGGTCGGGTGGAAGTGAGGCAGCTCGCAGTGAAGGTGACTGAACTCAGGCAGATCGTGCACCAGCATGCCGACGCCTTCGAGCGCTTCGAGCACCTTGATGACGCGGTTCAGGGTGATGGGGCCCATCTCGCGAAGGTCGAGGTTCTCGAGCTCCATCACAAGCTCAATGGGGCAAATGGGGGTCGGCTCGCTGTACTCACGCAAGAACCAAAACGTGTGGGCGCGAAAGATCCGCTCTTGGGTTGGGGAAGGGCGAGAGCTCATGCGCTCAACCTCGCGCACCCTCGCCATTCGACCACCGCGGTTCTGGACATTGCCTGACCGGTAAACCACCGAACACGTGTTCGGTATGAAGCAAATTTACGAGGCAGGGCGACGATCGCGTCGAAGTGATGACGCCGGAATCAACGCGCACTCGGGGGCCTCAGGCTGAATCGTCACGTGCGAGATACTGTGCATCTCTCGAAGCCTCCCCGAGACGCGTTGCACCACCTCGACGCCGTGTGCCGTGCCATCGAGAACCACGTGCACGGTCAACACCGGAAAGCCATCGGCGATTGACCACACGTGCAGGTCATGGATTTCGCTGACGCCGGGCGTGGCTCGGATGGTCTTTTCGACCGCCGGCACATCCACGTTGGTTGGCGTGCCTTCGAGCAGCACCTGCACCGCATCTCGAACGACACCAAACGCGCCCCACAAGATGAGCAGCGAGATCAAGATCGATACGATCGGGTCGGCCTTGCTCCAGCCAAACCACATCACCAACGCGCCGGCGATCATCGCGGCCACCGAGCCCGCCGCGTCAGCCAGCACGTGTGCAAGTGCCGCGCGAACGTTCGCGCTCGATGCTCCTCGGCTCAGTATCCACGCGCTCAGCAGGTTGATGGCAAGGCCGAGCGCTGCGACGATGAGAACCCAACCGCCCTTCACCTCGGGTGGATGAGCAAGTCGTTCGACCGCCTCGATCACAATCCAAACGGCGCTGACGCCCAGCACCAGCCCGTTCGCAAGTGCGGCCAAGATCTCTGCGCGACGCAACCCGAACGTGTTCTGTGGTGAACGAGGACGCGCGGCCAAGCGTTGAGCAAACAACGCGAGCCCGAGCGCTCCTGCGTCGGTAAGCATGTGCCCAGCGTCAGACAGAAGCGCGAGACTTCCGGCGAGCCAACCCACGACGAGCTCGACGAAGAGAAACGTGAGCGTCAGACCGAGCGCTCCTGCGAGTGCTCGCGAGGTGGTTCCGCTCAGATCGTGATGATGGTGACCGTGACCGTGATGATCATGGTCATCGTGATCACCGTGGTCATGGCCTGAGTGGTCATGGCTTGAATGATCGTGACCCGCGTGGTCGTGATCATCATGCCCTGCGTGATCGTGATCATCTTCGTGATGGTGATCATGATCATGGCCCGCGTGATCGTGATGATCGTGCGTATGCCCGTGAGCTTGTTGCGAAGCGCTGCTGGCAGGGCGCGAGTGCGATCGATGGTCGTGGGCCATGGCGCGAAGAGCGGTGTCGCTTCGTAGCCTAACCAAGTCGGCTGCGCTTGGCCGCGCTTTGCTTTACCGCGGCAAAAGAACGACCAACAGCGCGAGCGAAGCCAGGCTCGATGCCGCGAGCGTCCAGCCCACCTTCTTCAAATGTTTCGGGGTCGGTGCCAGCGCAGCCACGGCCACGGCCAATGCCATCGGAGGGAGTGCGCTTGCCATGGCCCAGCCTGGCAATACTCCTAGCCGCCACGCTGCGATGGTGGCCGCTGTCACTCCCGCCGGGCCGATCGATCGACGCCAAAGCCCCCACTGCTCTCGCTTGGCTGCAATGACGGCCCGCACTCCCAAGGTCGCCGCGATGGCCCCCAACGCCCACGATCCACACATCGCGATCGCGGTGGTCGACGAGTGCCCCGCAGCCATCGCAGCAGGCATCGCCGCAAACGCCATCGCGATCGCTGCGAGTGTTTCACCGAGAACCGTTTTTTCTCGATGAGTGGCGATGAACGGCGCAAGTGTCACCGCTGCTGCGAGCGCAGGCAGTGCCGACCATACATGCGTACTGCCCAGCGCAAGCAACCCCAACGAGCCTGTCGCAAGTGCAACCACGCTGGTTGCACCCAACCATGCTTTTGCGCGTTCTCCGTCCTCGCGAAGTGCGCGCGTGCCTCGTTGACCCAGCACCAACAACATCGGCTCGTGCGCCAAAAAAACCGCTACGGGCGCTACACTCAACGCGACGGTCGCTGGGGTGAGCTTCCCCGTGAGCAAAACCGTCAACATCGGGAACGCCAACTGCGCGTACGCCCCGTGTTCTTTTGGCACCAATGCACGTTTTGCGTTGGGCAGCGCAACGCTGGTCATGACGCCTTCTCGAGCACGTCGGCAGACTCACGAACCAGCATCTCTTCTCGCGCAACGTGCCAGTCGAACACATGGACAAACCGCTCGAGCAACGATGCGAGTCGATCACTCATGGTGGTTGCTCCAACCGTGAGACCCTCTCTCTCAAGCTCGGCAGCCAAGTGTCTCAAGAGATCGTGGTCGCCCGACAGCAGCTTGATGACCTCGCTCGGAACGCCAAGCCGTTGTGCCTCGGGATACAGCACCTCGTCTTCTTCATTCATATGCGGGATGGCGTGATCGAAGACGAACTCTCGCGCGATGCGACAGTGCTCTGCTGCGCAGTCGTTGCGTGTGTCGAGTGAGAGACGAAAGGATGCCGACGACGCCTCTTCGAGCGACTCCTGAAACGTCTGGTGCCCCTGAATTAGAGTGTCGAGAACAGTCTGCATTTTATTGCGCATGGCTTCGCGGCCTCCTCGTTTCGCGAAGTCTGCACCTTATGTGCCCGCCTATTGCGCTCTCTCGAGTGCGAGCGCACCGGTGGTGGATCTCTATCGTTTCGGAGGCACTGCGGTCGCTTGATGAAACTCCAAGCGCCAACGTCGGTTATCCAATCGCCACAGTGAGCTTCGCAAAACCTCTCGCGCTGCGTTCGGGTCGCGACCGTGTTGTGTTTTGAACGTGATGTGCGCGTGCCTTGGAGACAGTCGTTGCGCGTTGAGCTCGACGATGCGCGAGGGCTCCGTTGTCGTTTCGGCAGCGAATGCCTGAATCAATCGCTCGCGATCGAACACGACCCCTGCCCGTGTGAACTCGACGAGCTCTTCGACGAAGATCTCCCGCAGCAGGCTCGCATCCCGTCGCGTTGCTGGCTCGAGTAGCTTCTCTTCGAGCGCGCGAATGTGGTCGGCCCAGCAAGGGTTGCCTTGCGTGTCGAGGCGGCCGCCGAGGTCGGTACACCACAGCTCGTGATTGCTCTCTACGGTGCCCCAGTGGCTCTCTTCTTCTCCGTCGATCCAGACTGCAAATCGTGCTTGATCGGGCCACTCGGTAAACACGACCTGCGTGCCATCAGCGCGCCGCTCGGCCCAGCTCACGGCATTGGTCTCGAGGCTCGCTCGCTGATCGTTCGGAAGCCTATACCCTTGGGTTTGCGGCTCTCCGCGCGTCTCGAGATCGACTTTCGGATCGGTCCAGCTCAGTGCGTGTCGTGGGTAACGTCGGATCATCGTTCGTCACCCGGTCACAGCCCGTATCGCTTGTGTTGTGCTTCCGCTGCGGAGCACACCATGTCGAGAGCCGCGCGTAGCTCGTCTTCGAGTGGCTTCGCGAGAATCTCGACGCGCATTCGATCGTGTAGCGTTCGTAGCCTCGCGCTCATCGCGGTGTGTCCAAGGTTTCCGGTCATCCCCACGAGCTTGTGAAGCACCTTGCGTACTCCCTGCGCGTCTGAATGCGACAGAGCCGTTTCAAGGTCGGTTCGACACTCGCGCGAGCCCTGTCGAAACAGATCGACCAACTCCTTCACCACGTCCACAGGGAGCCCGGCAAGTGGCCCTGTGATCTTGGACGCCGTGATCGTTCCTGTCGTTGTCGCAGCGGTTGTCGCAGGTGTTGTCGTCGGCGGTGCAACTGCGCTCGCCTCGGTCTCTGTGGATCGTCTTAGCGCCGAGCTGGGGACTTCCACCGGAGTTGGTGGTGATGCCGCTTTCAGATGATTGCTACTTGGCGTGTCACCGATCTCTTCGAACACGTCGTCGAGTGTTTGAAGCGCAGGTGATGCGGGCTCGGGCAGCGGAGGGGGGATCTTGCTCGGCGCGGCCGGTGGCGCGAACAGCATGTCGTTGAGCTTGGTCGTCAGCTCGACGATCGAGACCGGCTTGAACAGACAGTCATTCATTCCGGCGTCGAGACACGCTCGCAAATCACTCGACCTCGCGTTGGCCGACAACCCCAAAATCGGAAGCTGTCGGTACACCCCGCCGCGAGCTCGAATTCTTCTTGTCGTTTCGAGCCCGTCCATCACCGGCATTTGCCAGTCCATCAAGATGAGGTCGACCGTGCAGTTTTCGAGCAAATCGAGCGCTTCTTGACCCCCCGCGACGTCGAGCACCTCGTAGCCCCGCGACTCGAGAACTCGCTTCGCCCAGATGCGACTGGTTGGCGTGTCTTCGACAACCAAGATCGTTTTTTTCACCTCTGGTGATGTGCTGGTCGGCGCCATCGGACGCACTGCCGCAAGCGCACTGCTCGATTGACTACGAAGGAGCGGGCCAGTGACACGAGAAAGAGTCGTCGCGCCTCCAGGTGGGGCGATCGTGTCGGATCGCTCGAATCGAACCGTGAACCAGAATGTGGCGCCTCCGCCTGGGGTCGGGAAGTGCCCAATCGCTCCTCCCATGGCTTCGACGAGCTGCCGACAAATGGCGAGACCGAGTCCCGTGCCTCCGCGACGGCGATTGGGGTCAGACGCTCGGTGAAACGGCGTGAACAACCCCGCCTCGTCTTCAGGCGCGACGCCTGCTCCGGTGTCTTCGACCTCGCACCGAATCAACACATTCGAGCCCGAGCCAGCGGCCCGAATTATCTGGACGCGAACGCGCCCTTTGTCGCAGTGACGAACAGCATTGGCGAGCAGGTTCGTGAGCACCTGACCAAAGCGTCGACCGTCACCGAAGACTCGTTCAGGCAGCCTCGGGTCGAGCTCGATCGACAGATCGATATGCTTCGCCCTACACAGCTCGGACTGCGACGCGACTACGTCAGCCGAGACGTTCTTCAACGTGAAGTGCGACGGATCGAGTGAGAAGGTGCCCGCGCGAAGTGCCGACAAATCGAGCAGATCACCAATCAGCGCAAGCTGCGACTTGGCGGCGTATCGCACCGTACGCAAGAGATTCAACTGCGCGTCATCAAGTCGCGTTTCGCGCAAGAGCTCGAGGTTGCCGAGCATCGAGTGAAGCTGTGAACGAAGCTCGTGACTTAGCGCCGCGACGAACAGGTCCTTCCCCATGCTCGAACGCTCAGCCTCTTCTTTGGCGAGCTTCAACTCATCGAGCACACGGTGCTGCTGTGTCACATCACGGTAGTTCCAGAAGTGACCGCGGAACACTCCTTCGATGTGTACCGGCATGTAGTCACGCTCGAGAACGCGTCCGTCTGAAAGCTCGATCACCTCCGCAGAACGAGGTTTTCGTTCGCTCAGACATCCGTCGACTCCCCGAACGAAGCCCTCTGGATCCAACATCAAGAACTTCACGCGCTCGGCGGCTCGTGAGCAGTCTGTGCCCACGAGATCGGATGGTGCCGCGCCCGGTGCAAACAGCTCGCAAAACCTGGTGTTCACTTGAAGCACACGACGATGCTCGTCTTCGAGGAGCGCCGCAGACGAGAGACCCTCGATCAGTGTCTGAAGGCGACCTTCTGCGAGACTTGGGGTCAGGGTCATGATGTGCCCTCGTCGACAGTGGCTCCGCTCTCGACGAGTCGCCTATAGAGCGTCGCACGCCCGATACCCAGCAACTTCGCTGCGTGCGCGACGTGCCCTTGGGTTTGCTTGAGCGCCTGTTGAATCGCGAGCTGCTCGAGGTCGCGAAGGTTCAATGTGGGCAACGCGTTGCCGCTCACCGGTGCTGGTGCTGGCGATGAATCCGCCTGTTGCAGATTGGGCAGGAGGGGCTTCGTCACGGCTTTTTGAAGCGTGTTGGGCAAGTCCGCGAGCTCGATCATGTCGGCGCGCGACGACAACATCGCGCGATGGATCACGTTCTGAAGCTCGCGCACGTTGCCGGGCCACGCGTGGGCTGAGAGGGCTTCGAGCGCCTGAGGCGAAAGGCGGCTCACCTCTCGTCCGACGTCCTCTCGAAGCACCTTCATAAAGTGCGCCACAAGCAGTGGGATGTCTTCGAGGCGTTCTCGCAGCGACGGAACTTCGACCGGGTACACCATCAATCGAAAGTACAAATCCTCACGAAACCGCCCTGCGCTGACCTCGCGCTCGAGGTTCTTGTGGGTGGCACAGATCACGCGAACATTCGTGCGAATGTCGTGAGAGCCACCGATTCTTCGGATGGTTTTTTCTTGAAGAGCGCGCAGCAACTTCACCTGCGTCGACGCATTCATGTCGCCAAGCTCGTCGAGAAACAACGTGCCGCCTTCGGCTTGCTCGAAGCGACCTCGATAGACCGCGTTTGCGCCCGTGAAGGCACCGCGCTCGTGACCAAAAAGCTCGGACTCTTGTAGATTGTCGGGGATCGCCGCGCAGTTGATCGCGACGAAGGGGCCTCGTTTGCGGCGCCCCTCTTGATGAATTGCGCGAGCGACGAGCTCTTTCCCCGTGCCGCTTTCGCCGAGGATGCACACCGCTACATCGCTATGAAGTACCCGTTGAACCGTAGCGGCGAGCTTCCGCATAACGGGGCTTTGACCCACAAGCGTTTGTAGCGCGCGCGCATCGTCAAGCGTTCGACTGAGCGCCCACACCCGTCGTGTGAGCAACGTGCGTTCAATCGCGTTGCCCACTGCGACCACGACACGCTCTCGTTCGAGCGGTTTGATCACGTAGTCGTAGGCTCCTGCGCGCATCGCATCGACCACGGTGCTGATGTCCGCGTCGGCGGTGACGACGATCACGGGTAGCTCTGGCTCGTCGGTGCGGATCTGCTTGAGCACCTCGATGCCCGTGGCGTCGCCGAGCTCGAGATCGAGGCAGAGCGCTGACAGATCAGAGACGCCGGCTTCGAGGATCGAACGAGCCGATGCATGCTCTGATACTCGATAACCCTGCGCTTCTAGCCACGCGCGCAGCAGTCTTCTCACCGTGGGATCGTCATCGACGACCGCCACGCATGCGGGGACGGGCTCGTTCGCTGGTGGGCTATCGCTGTTCGTCATGCTCCGTTCGCACCCCTTCGTTCTCGTATCGGGACTACGCGAGACAGTGTCTCACTCTAGGACACTCCGACGTGCTCAAAAACAGCCTTCTGCGGGTGAAAGTTAGAGGCTGGTGTTGGCACCGTGGTTGCGAATGCCGGCGGCATGCTCCCTCCGAACCTTCACGTTGCGCATGTTGTCCGAAAGTTGGAGCCCTCGGCCTGGGGCGGGACCGAAACCCATGTTGCGGCGGTGACGTCGCGGATGGCGGCGCACGGGGTGAGCACGAGTGTATATGCGCCAAGGAGCCCGGGCGCCGCAGCGGGAGATATCCGAGTGCCGATTCATTGGTACGACGCGTTGACGCCGTACGTTGGCCCGGCCGCAGCGCGAGCTGCCCTTCGATCGAGAAGCGGGAACCTCATCTCGCTCGACTTGCCGTTGAAGCTCATGGCCGATCGTTCGCTTTCGATTGCGCATGTGCACACGGCGGGGCGTCTCGCTGGTGCTGTCCGATTGGCCATGCGTACACGCGGCCTTCCGTATGTTCTGTCGGTTCACGGGCCGTTGTTTGCGGACGAAAAAGTCGTGCAAGACGACATGTCTCGTCTAGGTCAAGGCGTGATCGATGTGGGTCAGCCCTTTGGCCTGATTACCGGCTCACGACGGGTGTTTGACGATGCGACGCGCGTCATCTGTTTCAACGAAGCTGAACGCGCTGCGCTCGAGAACAGGATCGGCCATCGAGCCGTTCGCATGGATCATGGCGTTGATACCGACGCCATTCGAGCGGGTGACGCTGACCGCGCCAAGCAGCGCTGGGGTTGGTTGCGACGGGGCCCTGTGGTGATGGTCGTAGGCAGGCTCTGTGAGCAGAAGAACCAGGTTTTCGCGGTGCGAGCCTTCGCTCTCGGGGCCCCCGAAGATCACCAGCTCGTGTTTGTCGGAGCAGAGACCGACGCCGGCTACCGCGAGAAGATCATCAGTGAGGCGTGGGCGTGCGGCGTAGCGGATCGTGTTTGGTTCAACGGACAGGTGAGCAAAGATCAAGTGGCGGATCTCCTCGCTGCAGCGACGCTCGTGATGGCTCCGTCTGTCCATGAAGCGTTCGGGATCTCCGTCATCGAAGGCTGGGCTGCGAGGGTTCCGGTGCTGGTCGGGCTCAGCTC
Organism: Polyangiaceae bacterium; assembly: GCA_046351315.1. Taxonomy (GTDB): domain Bacteria; phylum Myxococcota_A; class Polyangia; order Polyangiales; family Polyangiaceae; genus JAXLYQ01. Next base: position 4,854 of record JAXLYQ010000057.1, on the reverse strand, counting down.
TGGCACACGCGATCTCGTGCATCGATTGGGGATGAACGTCACCGGAATCGATGGCTTCGATGACCGCGCCTGGGCCACTCGGTTGGGCACTCTGCTTGCAGTTTCAGGATTGCGTGCGGCGATTGTCGAAGCGGGAACCCGCTTGGTGGATCGCGAGCTTTCGTGGGCTGCGGTCGCTTCGAAGCTTCGTGATCTCTACGTCGAGGTCGCATCCGAAAATCAGGCAAATCAATGGGGAGCACGCGCCCGATGAACAACTTTTCTAACTCAGGAGCCCCAGTGCTGGACGTGGTGGTTCGATGCCGAAACGAGATGCCTCACACCGTGCGCACGCTCGATGCGCTGGCTCGTCAACGCGGTGTCGTTCCGCGGATCTGGTTCTTCGATTCACGTTCGAATGATGGCTCTCGACAAGAGGCCATTGCCCGCGGGGTGAATCTCATCGACGTTGACCCTCGAACGTACATCCCCGGTCGCGTGATCAACGATGCGATGCGTGTGACCACCTCGCCCATTGTCGCCTTCGTCAATGCTGACGCTGTTCCACTACGCGAAGATGCCTTGGTCAAGCTCATCGAGCCGATGATTGCCGATCGTTCGATCGCGGCTGCCTACGGTCGTCAACGTGCCCGTGCTGATGCCGCCGACCGCACGGTGGCGGATCACGATCGCGTGTTCGGGTCCGAACGGTTTGGTGCACTTCGAGAAGGCTCGTTTTTCTCGATGGCGGCGAGCGCTGTGCGCCGTGACGTCTGGAAGCTCGTCTCGTTCGACGAGACGCTTCGATTCAGTGAGGACGTCGACTGGGTAACTCGAGTGACTCCTCTTGGGTTCAGCTCGTATTACGTCCCCGACGCACCCTTCGAGCACTCACACGATTATTCGTTGCGCGACGAATGGAAGCGTCGAGCCGGCGAAGGTCACGCCGCGACCTTTATTCATCATCTCGGTTCGCCATCGCCCTGGCGCGAGCTGTTGCGTCCACTTGCGGGGGCAGCTCGCCGCGACATTCGACGAGGGGATCCAACCCCGCGAACGCTCATGCAGCGCGTGGTGCAAGCGGGCGGCTATTTCGCAGGTCGTGTCGAGGCGAGCCGTCGTCTCGGATAAAGACCGCGAATCTCATCGCGAGACACCTCGTTATGCTCAGCGCGCGAGGCTGTCTCGCTGGTGACTCTGGAACAACCCGTGCAGCGAGGGGAGAGCATGGCCGTCATGGATGCCTCGGTGTTTTCGCCACCTTCGATGGGAGGTCGCTGGACGCTACGTGGAGACTGCTCTTCTGAGCAGCGCGTCTCTTCCGATCTCGCGACGCTCGGAAGCTCGCTTCGCGCTGCGTTCGGTAAGCGTTTGAAGCTCGCGTTGGTGGTGGGCGGTTTTGCGCGTGGCGAAGGAGCCATGAGTCTGGTTGAAGGCTCGTTGGTTCCCCACAACGACTACGACCTTCTCGCGCTCGTCGAACCGTCACTGCCCGGTGACACTCGTCGTCGCATCGAGCTCGAGAACACGTGGACTCGAAAGCTAGGCGTTCATGTCGAGATAGCGTTCATCGATGACTCCACGTTGAAGCACCCTCCGCACACGTTGTTTTGGCTCGATGTGTCACTCGGCGGGGCGCGGGTGATCGCTGGCGATTCATCGATGTTGAGTGAGCTACCTCAGCTACGAGCGCGACAAATTCCGTTGGATGAAGCTGGTCGTCTACTTGCCAATCGAGCGGTGGGGCTTGCGCTATCGAGTCTCGATGGTCCCGAGGCCATCGAGGCGGTGAAGGTCAGGCACCTTCACAAGGCTGTGCTCGCATGCGGTGACGCGTTGCTGCTCTCTGCGGATCGGTACACGAGCTCGCTCGAGAAACGTCTCGAAGCGTTGATGATGTTGGGTGACGCTCCGGCGGTGGGGGCGTGGTTGGTGGATGCGTACGCGGATGCGATTGCGTATCGCCTCGACACGACGTCGTGGCGTCCCGACCGCGAGAGCACCAGCGTGTGGTTTTCGCGCGTGAAGCGCCTTGTGGCCGAGCGTCACCTCGCGTTCGAGCACTGGCGAGTGGGCGCACCCGTCGAAGTGGCGGCGTTCGTGGGTCATTCTTCCGAGTTGTTCGAGACTCGTGCTGACGCTCGTCTCGATCCGAGACTCGCTGCGGCCCGCGCATTTCTCGCCGGCGCTGCGCCGTTGTTTCCCTTCGTGGGTCACCCTCGAGAACGGCTTGCGCGAGTGGCGATCGGCCTTGCCTACGACCGCGATGGTACGGGTCGTCGTTCGGCCCTCAACTTGCTTGGGCTTCCTCACACAGCCGGAGACGACGCCGTCAGGGCCTCGCTTCTCCGCCTGCGCTCGGTTGGTAGCTAACCAACGAGATGTAGCTCGAACACCGCAGAAATAGCGGTTCAACGGAGGGAAGCCCCATGCGCGCCGATGGTCGTGTTCTCGTTGTGTTGGTCGATTCGTTGGGCCCGTCTCAGCTCGAGATCGCCAAGCAATGGATGACCTGGGGAACGACCTCGACCTCGATCGAAGGCGAGCTCGGTTTCTCTTCGGGCGCGTTGGCCACGTTGCTCACGGGTCGTGCCCCAGCAGAGCACGGACGCATGTGCCTGTTCGAAGCCCACCGTGGTGACGGCGATGGCCCGTTGGCTCCGTTGTCGTTGCTCGGATTGTTGCCGAAGTTGATCCATGAACGCGGTCGTCTTCGCCGCTACCTGTCGAAGGCGTTTGCTGCCGTGCGAGGTATGTCGGGCTACTTCGAGCTCCATCGTGTTCCGCCGACTGCCTTCAAGTGGCTCGATGTTGCAGAGCGGGACGACCTGTTCGCGTCGCCCGACATCCTAGGCAACGAAACCTTTCTCGAAACGGCGCGGCGTGCGGGGCTCTCGGTGCAGGTCACGCCGTGGCAAGTGCGAGAAGAAGAACGTTGGCAGCAGGCGTTCGATCAAGCGAAGAAGACACCTGCCGATCTCACGTTCATGTACGTCGCCGAGCTCGATGGTGTTCAGCACCGCGAAGGGTCTCATGGTGCGATTGTCGAGGACACCATCGGTCGTATCGGAGCCAAGGTTTCGAAGCTTCGAGAGATGATCGCTGCGGATGGATCGCCGCTCACCACGATCGTCGTTGGCGATCACGGGATGGCTGACATTCGCCACGTAATCGATCCCCGTCCGTTGTCGGCGAAGCTAGACGGCATCCGGCATTTCGTGGACAGCACGATGATTCGCGTGTGGGGCTCACCCACCGAGATTGCCTACGCCGGCGAGGTCATGAAAAACGCCGGGGTTGGCACCTGGCTCGATCGAGACGCGCTGGTCGCTCGGGGGGCTCCAGTCGAGACAGGCGGAAGCGGCGGAGGGCTTCTCGTGCTCAACGAAGGCTCGCTGTTCGCCCCTTCGTTCGTTGGTGGCGTCGTGCGCGGAATGCACGGTTACGATCGAGGAACGCTCTCGGCCAAAGCTGGTTTGTTGAGTGATCAACCGTTGTCGAATGTCCGTTCGTTGCGTGATGTGGCGGGCGCGGTTCGTGAGGGGTTGGGGGTGGCAGCATGAAACGCGCGTCGTTGTTTCGCGACTCGGCCGTGTCGATGGCTCGTCACTTGATCGGAGCGTCGGCTGGCATTCTCACGCTGGCGATCGTTGCTCGCGCGCTCGGCGTCAACGGTCTCGCGTCGTGGGCCTTGGTGGGCACGTCGGCGTTCATGGTGGGCCTCGCCGATCTTGGGTTGTCGTCGACCGTACAGCGTGCCGTCGCATCGGGTGAGATCGCTGAGCAAAAAGTCGCTCTTCAACGAGCGGTCACGCTGACTGCGATCGCATCACCGATTCTTGCCGTCGCTCTCATGGCGATCACCCACCACGAGCTTTCGAAGGCTGTGGATGCGCCGGCGATGTTGCTGCCATCCGTGATCCTGGCGGGGTTGGCCGGCGTAGTCGGTTCGGTCGTTCAACCGCTTCGATCGCTGCTCGTGACGCGAGGACAATTGGCGCCGGTAGCATTGTCTCGATCGGTCGCATCGATCGCTCAGGTCATCGTTCTATTGGCGGCGCTCTATGTCTCGCGCACCTTGATTGCCCCATCGCTGGCGTTGCTCGTCTCGTCGGTGCTCGAGATCGTGATCGTCTGGTCTGCCGTGCAAAACGACTTGGGTGGATGGCGCCCGCTGCCTTCTCTCTCGTTGGTCCGTGGCTCTGCGCCCGCCCTGAAACAGGGTGCCGGTACTTTGGTGCTCAACGCAGCCGTGCTTGCGGCGTTGCGTATCGATGTGACGTTGCTGGCGAACGTTGCTCCGCTTGCGACGGTCGCGGCGTATGGCGTCGCTTCTCGCGCCGTAGACCAAGCCTTCACCGTCGTGAAGCAGATCGGTGTTGCGCTGCTGTCGCGATTGGCTCGTTCTGGTGAACGTGAGCAAGCTGCGTTGACGGCGTTGCGATGGATGCCTTCGTTGGTTGCAGCCGTGATGGCTTCACTTTGTTTCACCGCGCAGCCGTGGTTCGAGCTGTGGGTTGGGCCTGGGGTGTTGCTTCCTGTCTTTACGCAAACGCTCTTGTTGTTGGGTCTTGCGTCGGTGCTTGCAGCCACGTCCGAGACGGCTTGCTCACTGTTGACGATGGCGTCGTCATCGACCTGGAACGCCACGCGCGCCGTGATGTTCGGAAGCATCGTGAACGTCGTGATCTCGGTGGGTGGGCTCTCCCAGTACGGAGCGCTCGCCGTCGCGGGCGGCACACTGATCGGCAACATGGTCTCGTCGACCATCGCTTGGCGAGGAGCGTCACGACTGCTGGGGTGGTCGCTCTCTGATCTGGTGCGTGCGATGTTCCCCGCAGCGACGATCGCACTCGGTTCGTTCAATCTGGCTTG
>JAXLYQ010000056.1:0-30894 GCA_046351315.1 Polyangiaceae bacterium | reverse complement strand
CCGCCTCACCTGACGCGACGAGCTCTTTGATTTTCTCGAGTTGCATCCTCGAGTTGATCGCGCCCACGTCGGTGTTCTTGTCGAGAGGATCGCCCACGCGAAGGCTCGCCATGCGATCCTTGAGCTTGCGGATCACGAGACCGGCGACGCTCTCTTCCACCAGCAGACGCGAGCCTGCGCAGCATACGTGGCCTTGGTTGAAGAAGATGCCGCCAATGATCCCTTCGATCGCCTGATCGATCGGAGCGTCGGCAAACACGATGTTTGCGGCTTTGCCACCCAGCTCGAGAGTCAGCTTTTTCTTGGTGCCTGCGAGGGCTTTTTGAATGTTTTTGCCGACCGCAGTAGAGCCCGTAAACGCGACCTTATCGACGCCTGGGTGATTGACGAGCGCGGAGCCGGTCTTGCCAGCGCCAGTCACGATGTTCACGACGCCCGGGGGAAGGTCCACCTCTTGGCAAATCTCTGCCAACAACATCGCTGTGAGCGGCGTAGTCTCCGCCGGCTTGAGCACGACCGTGTTGCCGCAAGCCAGAGCCGGAGCGAGCTTCCACGCCGCCATCAGCAACGGGAAGTTCCACGGAATCACTTGGCCCGCAACGCCGAGTGAACGCGGAGTCGCACCAGGGAATGCGTACTTCAGCTTGTCGGCCCAACCCGCGTAGTAGAAGAAGTGAGCGGCGGCGAGGGGCACATCAACGTCGCGCGACTCTTTGATGGGCTTGCCGCCGTCCATACTCTCGACAACGGCGAGCTCACGGGCGCGCTCCTGAATGCGGCGGGCGATGCGGTAGATGTACTTGCCACGCTCGATCGCAGGGAGCTTCGACCAGACGTGGTCATACGCGCGTCGAGCTGCAGCTGCGGCAGCATCGACATCAGCTTCGTTGGCCTCTGCGACCTCGGCCAATTTTTGCTCGGTCGAAGGGCTGATCGTGTCGAAGTACGCGCCCGATTTTGGCGCCTGCCACTGACCATCGATGAACAAGTCGAACCGGGGTCGAAGCTTGATGTAATCGTTGGCTTCAGGGGCAGGGGCGTACGTCCAGGCCGACCCGAAATCGAGGGCGGGAACAGCGGAGCGTTGCCCCTCTGCCACCAGGGATTGTGGATCGGCGGATGTGGTTTCGTGCTCGCTCATGGCTCGGTAGGGGCTGGCATATACGCGCGGCGTGAACGCGCGGCAACCAACCTCGGAGCCCTAACGATCACTCATCTTCGCTCGACTCGTCGCTCTCCTCGTCGTCGCCAGCACCGTCATCGCTCGACTCTTCTTCGTATTCGCCTTCGTCAGGCTCCTCCGACTCGTCGGCCGAGTCCTCTTCCTCCTCGTACTCGTCACCCGACTCTTCGTCGCCTGACTCGTCGTCAGCTTCGTCGCTCTCTTCGCTCTCGTCCTCGTCTTCTGAATCGTCGGATTCCTCTTCCTCGTACTCGCCGTCGTCTTCCGACTCTTCGTCTTCTTCCTCTTCTTCCTCGTCGGAGTCATCGGAGCCATCGAGGCCGTCGGATTCCTTCGTCGTCCGATTCGTCGTCTCCTCTTCTTCCTCGTACCTCCCTGTCGTCGCCTTCTTCGTCGCTCTCTTCCTCGTCGTCGCCCGCGGCGGCGCGAGCAGCGTCTTCGTCGTCGGGACCACCTGACTCGCCTGGATCGAACTCAACATCGCCTTCGTAGGCGAGCTCGTTCTCGTCGATGTCGAAGTCGTCGCCGTCTGCACGGCACCGTTGCGAGCGCCCGATGTGCTGCCCAATCGAGCGACCGCGTAGGGCCGTCGGGAACGCGAAGCTTCCAACCCACCTGAATCACGTTAGGGTCGCGAATGATGTCGCGGTTTGCGTTGTAGAGCGCGCGCCAGAGGTTAGCGTCGTCCCATATTTCGCAATCTTGGACAGATTGTCGCCGTTCTGGACGGTGTAAACCCCAGACCAGCGGAAGTTGGGAACCCATTGCGGCGGCGGGGCGGGAGGCTGCGGAGCCGGAGGCGTGTTCACCCCAGGAATTCGCAATCGCCAACCGACCTGAATCACATTCGGATCGCGAATGATATCCCTGTTGGCGTCGTAAATCAGACGCCATTTATTCGGGTCGCCGTAGAACTTCTTTAAGCGATCTTCGAAAGGTTGTCACCCGGCAACACCACGTAGATCGTCTGTTGCGGAGGGGGCGGGGGAGGAGGCGGCGGCGGAGGCGGCTCAGGGGGCACGTCGTCGAACGTGGTGAACTCCGCGTAAAAACTCTCCCATTCGGCCGCTTCACCTCGGTTGGCCACCAAGGGCTTTTGGCGCCGCCTTCTTCGGCGGACACATACTGCTCGTATTCTGCGTTGATAAGGCAAACGCGATCGTCGGCCCATTTCGGGCGCATCTCGAAGGTCTCGAGATTTCCGATTTCTTCACTCGATGCGATGAGCTCGCGCGTGTTCGGGTCGACGCGGACGAACTTCCCGTTATTGCGCGCAGCGAGCGCCAGATACACTGGTCGGGAAGCTCCCATACGTCGAAGGTTTCCCCATATATCGCCTTTGTCGCGGTTGGCGATGAGGAGAGTCGCCGTTGTTTTCAGCGCAAACGTATTTCCCATTGGTCGCGCGAAACTTCACTTCGCCGATCAACATCAGCCCGCCTTCCGAGCCGGATTTACCCGACCCGGCTCGCTTTTTTCGCGCAAAGAGCGCCTTGATTCCCGAGTTCTTGTTGCCCATGGCCGCTTTCCGAGGTGTCGCGGATTTTCCGCGGTAGTTGTTCGTGATTGAACCACTCCCAGAACATCAATCCTACCGAGCGCCGTCAAGCTCGACCCGCACGAGTCGCTTCACTTCCTTCGCGAACCGGTCCGGCAAGCGGGGCGAGTGCCTGGGTAACACTTCGTTCTGTGCTCCTCCGCAGATGATGAATATAAATCGTTAGGAGGAAGGCTCGCGCACTTCACGAGCTTCCACTTGGCGTCGACCAAGGTGTCGAGTCCGTTTCCGCACACGCCTGGATCGGCCCCCGCAAGCGACCGCGCGGCGATCCAGCGCGCCATGTAGTCCGAGCGCATTCCGACGACAGGATCATGGAGCGCGCCTGGAACAATACAATATTCAGTGTTGGCTCCATCGGCGGTGAGTCGATCGAAACCACACATCGCTCGCTCGGCCGGAATCCAATCATCCGCATCACCATAGACGACCAAAAGTGGAACCTGCGTGGCTTCCCCCACGATGTGGGGGCGATCGTTGGCGTATCGGGTCATCCAAGTAGCGCAAGGCTCGTCATCACACCCGCCGCCAATCCCGGCGGGGCCAGCGACCGCCTTGATAATGCAGGATCATATAGGTCGTCAATATTGGTTCCTAGCTTTGACAAGGTCGGTTGAATATCGAGATCGCAGCCCGTTTCAAAGAAATGTCATACGCCTGTTTGTCGGCAGCGAACAGTAGTGGGCCGGCTCCCGGTCCATCCATCAACTCGGCGTGCGAGAAATGGTACCAAACGCTCGCTGCGACGGCATTGGATTCTGTATCCAGGGGAAAGTCCGTTGGCGTAGCCAACATCGCACCGAAACTAGCCATCGAGAACCACGAAGGCGCGAGCGCGACGACGCCTGCAAGATGGCCGCCGCTGCATTTCTGGGCGGAGAGCAAGCGCGGAAAGTACAGCGTGACCGCCTTGAGAATGCCCCACCAGCACCGTGTCGCCATTGAACATCGCGGGGTCGAGCGAGCGAAGTGCGCGTGCGGCATCGAGCACACTTTTCGCCTCGTCTTCGGCGGCGTGATAGCCGGAGGGCGGGTTCCCCGGGGCGCCGTATCCAGCGTACCCAGCAAAATCGGGCAGAATCACCGCAGCCGTTTCCGCAAGGGGTACGCCAGTTCAGCCAGATAGGTGAGCGGATTATTTGGTGCTCTTTGCGAAGGCGGACAACTCGGAGCTCCCCGACGGTGCGCCATGCGCAACCACGACCACTGGGAGTTTTTCGGCTCGAGGGTGGTCGGGCACCAAGTACGACCGCGCTGGAAAACCCAGCCGATGAGCTTGCATCCCCTCGCTGAGTTGCACCACCTGGATGAATTTCGCTCCGCTGGTGAGCGTCGGCCCGTCGTACCAGACCGTTCGAGCCAGTTGATCGAGTGGACGCAGCGTCGAGCGCGTCGTCCTTGTACAGCGGAGAATCGTGCCGTGTTGGGCCCCACCCGGATCCACTGCACTGTAGAGCAACGACAAGTCGTCATTGCAAGACACCGCAGCTACACTTCGTTGAGTCGAGGTTTCTGCCACAGCCGATAGCAGCGGCGGCGCAACCTGCCCACACCACAGCCAGCCCAACGCGCGTTCTTCGACAAGAAAAGCATCGTCGTTATCGATGATTGCGCGTAGCGTCAATCGAGCGTTCGGTATGCGGGCAGGACGAAAGGCGGATCTCGCCCAGGCGGTCACCGTTTATCTCTTCTTTTCTAGGATGATTTCTGCGAATTGATCGTTCTGGCGAGCATCGTGAGCGATCAGATGATGTCTCCTCCACCTTGTAATGCTGCCCAGCTCTTTCTCGGCAGAGCGGAAACGCAATGGCTCGCCCAAGGCAGGGATCTCTCCGATAAAGGCCTCCACACGACGATGTTCCAAGTGAACGAACACGAGTCACCCTTGAAGTTCATGGCACCAGCTTTGGAGTTGACGAAATCCAATACACTTCCACTCAGGAGACCTAACATTATGTGGGTCGTTCGAACCATAGGTTTCTATGGAACCCCACTCACTTCACCTCGCACACAGCAGGCCCCAAGCACGGATGTTTTTGGTTTACCCACCAGCATCAGTTGCCATTGTTTCTGTGGCTCGAGGTCTCCACAGTGAAAGAAAGCGAGATCGCCGCATTGAGGCGAGAGCGAGGGTCTCAACGATTCATAGAGGGCTTGCTTCCAGCCAAGTTTCGCGACCAAGCTCTCACCACCCGCACCCTCGAGAAATACTTGCTCGAGCCCTCGACCTCCGCACGCTTGCTCGCACACAAAGGCAATGAATTGTGTATCGCTCAGTGCAACCGGTACATTTTGTACAAACCGGAGTGGCGCGAACATCTCTCCGTCCTTGAAACGCACGAAACCCACGAGGGGTCGTGCACAACGCAGGATTTGCTCACGAATCGCAAGATCGTCGGACACGATGGTATCGTCTAATTACCTCAAAGCTTTCAAAAGCAAATTTTCGAGAGTTGATTCTCATCATCCGACTTCTTTTCTCTCGTAACATGCTCTTAAGGCCATAACAAGTCGCTAATTGCACTCGAATTCGAGAGTGGCATGGGCTTGAGAAGTGATTTTTCGAGCGAGCTCAATCTTCAAATCCGACAGGTATGGCATTCGACCTCATCTGCTCGCTCAGCGCACACGACATACGTCGACGGCACGCCCGATGCCCCGCCGTTTTCCTCGGTGCCTTCGCACCTCATTTTGTCTCGGTGGCTCCGAAACTCCTGTACAACTCGGTCGTCCTTTCGCCCATGCGCGCCGCTTTTGGCTGGGTTACTTCCTCTGTGGAAAACCAAGTACACCGATCGCGGCGATCACCATTGCTGCGCCCAGCGCCTCGTGACCATCGAGTGGTTTGGACCAACCAACCCCCCACAATACGAGGGTGGCAAGTACGCCTGCCAACAGCGACGACGCCCGATTTACGGGTACAGAAAACGAGTTCTCGCTTTTGTCCAAAAGTACCAATGCCCCAAAAATCCCCGTGCCCTGCGAAAGAAACCCAATGCCAGCGGCCCACACGGCCTGGCTCGAAAAAGGGAGCTCGACAAATCCCTTGTGGAGCTCGCTCGACGTAGAAGACAATATCGCGAGAGCGAGAAGCGCAAACGGCGTCGAGACAAGCTGTTCCTCAACGAAATACCGCTTCGTCGCCTCGGCGGAATCGCTCTTCGCTAGCTTCGACATAAATCGCAGCCGAATGAAGTACGCCGTCAAATAGGCAGCGACGTCGACCGCTGCAATCCATGGAAGTGAAAATGATTCTTCTCGTCCGAGAAAACCAACGAGAAGCGACGAGAGCGTGAGCGCTGTCGCCGCCCAAGAAACTGCACGAACCTTGCGACCCGATACCAAATCGACCACGGGTGCAATCGCCAGCATTCCACCGCGCAAGAGCAGCATCATGAAGACAATGCTCACCCCAGAGAACGTATAGGCGAGCGTGGTGGTGGTCATGATGGTTGCACCACATATTCCCGACAATGCTGTCCAGCGGCTTGGGAAGGGCAACGCGACACCAAACACGTGCCTCTTACTCGCGCTTCTCCACCATCCCGTGGCCACGAGAAATACCAGCATCGCCCCCAACGATGCCATCGTCGCGACCGGTAGAATCTCGGTACCAGAAACCTTTGGCCCCAGCTTCCCGTCGGACAACGCTTTCGTAATGGCAGAATACGGGGCGTATGCGGCGAAGTAGCCCATCGCCCACCACCAAATGCTGACCTGTCGGTCGTTCTGCGTGTCCAACGTGAGCTCACTCTGCCACGATTTTCGCACAGGAAGTCAGCCGCGTTGGATTTGTGATGGCGAAGGGCGGCAGCACCAGGGCGCCAACGGGGCAGTGGACGACGGAAGAAGTCCCTGCGGCGGAAGCCAAAAACGCGTCAGGCAAGCAGATACGATCTGACGAAGGGTTTAAACGTTTTTCAATATTGATCGTGGGAAAACCTGTTGAACCTGCGGCAGAGCCGGATGGAGAGCTCTGCCCGAGAAACTGGCTCGGTCAAACAACACCCGGGTCCCTATGTGACGAGTGGGATGCATGCGATTCCTTTCGGCGTCGTCACGGCGGCCGCCCAAGTTCGACCGGGTCGTGGAACAAAACAGACTTGGAGTCCAGCCAATCGACCAACCTCGCCGACGCCGACGCCGACGCCGACGCAGCCCAGACGGAGCTCCGCGAGTACAATCGCCGCGCCGCACGGTCACGAGTTGCGACCTCAGCACACCCGAAAGCTACCCTGGGCGGACAGCACTGGGATGTGTTGATCCTTGCTGCGCCCCACACGGTCTGTGCTCGCGTCGCTGATTCTTGGCTCAACGACGGTGCGATACGAGGTCGCTCCGTCAAACACGCCCGCGGAACATCGCACACCGCTGATTGCGCTTGAGCGCGCCAAAAGCAGCGGAAGCGGGTCGTGATAACCCCGCCCTGTACAGCAACTTGCTCTGCGACATCGCTTCTGGAACCCCTTGTTTGGAGCCAAGGGAAACACTTCAGAAGCAGTTGTCGGTGGGCCGACGGGGACTCGAACCCCGGACCTACGGATTAAAAGTCCGCAGCTCTACCGACTGAGCTATCAGCCCACTGGAGGGAGGAACCGCGTGCCCTCCAGGATGGCGCGCTTTGTTGCACCTCGAGCGCGAGTTGTCGAGCAGTCTTTTCGACTTCGTGGGTTAGCGGTGCGCAACCTCCAGAAATTCACGGGAAATACGAGCGAGACTCATACCAGTGACGCCCACTTTTGCTCCACCGTTTCGCGGTCCTGCTCGTACTTCATCAGCAAACCCAACGTGTCTCGCGCGACATCAGCGCCCAGCGTGCTTGCACCCAGCGTCACAAGCGCGCGCGCCCAGTCGACGGACTCACCAACACTCGGCGCCTTTCGGACACTCAGCGCCCGAACCCCACGAACCACCTTCGTGATTTGCTCTGCGAGCGTGTGTTCGATGCCCGGTACGCGTAGCTTGAGGATCTCGAGCTCCCGGCTCGGCGTGGGGTAGTCGACGAAGTGGTGAAAGCACCGTCGTCGCAGTGCATCGGTCATCTCGCGAGTGCCGTTCGTTGTGAGGATCACCAGCGGGCGATGCTTCGCCTTGAGCGTGCCCAGCTCAGGCAGAGTGATTCTGAATTCCGAGAGAACCTGGGAGCAGAAACGCTTCGAACTCAGGGTCGGCGCGATCGATCTCGTCGAGCAGCAACACGCACCGTGTATCGCTACGCGGGCTGCGCAACACTGGGCGTTCGATCAGAAACTTCTCACTGAAAAACACGCCTTCGGTTTGCGTCAACTTCGACGCTGCTTCCGCGAACGATCGGCCGCCATCCAGCTCGCTACGAACTCGAATCACGAAGGAGCTGCGTGTAGAGAATGGTTTTCGGGTAGTCCCACTCAAAAAGCGCGGCCTTCGTCGAGCCCTTCGTAACACTGCAGGCGAATCAAGGGGGCGCCGAGAGCTTCGCTCGCCGCTCGTGCGAGGTCCGTTTTCCCCACACCGGCGGGGCCTTCGAGCAGCAACGGACGCTCGAGCTTGACGGCGAGCCAGAGCGACAGTGCCGTGCGTGTGTCGGGCAGGTAGGAGGCTTGTTTCAACCAAGCTTCGAGCTCGGTTGCGTTCGCCGGCTCTCGATGTCGCAGAGCGATCAGGTCTGGGCTTGACACTCGTTGGTTACCATCTGTTCGTGCTGAATTTTCGGCGTGTTCGACGTCGCGCGGACGAGCGCTTTAGATCAGGGCGTCGAGTTAGCACGTAAGAACTAGGGTTCTTCCGCGCCGCAAGGTATGCTGCGCCTGACATGACCGAAGCCCCAAGCGATCTCGTCCGGATCGACGAAACCGGCACGGCGCACGCGGTCTCCCGGACGGCCAGCCAGAAGATGCGCGCGCGGAAGGGGACCTTCCGCCTCATGCCCGGGCCGTCGCACATCGTGTTCATGCGCTTCGTTGGCGAGGATGGCCGACGCGACGAGGAAGACGGCGCAGTCGTCAAGCTCGCCGGTGAAATTGTCGCGCGCGGAACCATCTGCGACATCGTCGCGCTTGTCAGTCACGCGATGTGGAGAGGCGAGCTCGTCGTGCTCGACGGCCTAACCAGCCGCTCCGTTTTCTTCGAACAGGGAAACGTCATCGGAGCCCAATCTACCGCCACCGGTGAGCGGCTGGGCGAGGTGCTCTACCAGTTCGGCGCTTTGACCACCGAGCAGGTCGAACAGTGCATGGCGATGGAAGGCAAGCGCGTGGGTGACGCTGCTGTCGAGCTTGGCTTTTTGACGCGCGAAAAGCTGTATCAACTCATGGGGAAACAGGTCGAAGAGATCGTCTACAAGACGCTGCTCGTCGGCGATGGAATGTTCTACTTCCTGGATCGCTACGACGAGAGTCGTCTCATGAGTCGCTACAACCTCAGCGCGAACTCGTTGCTGATGGAAGGCGTCCGTCGCATGGACGAGATGAGCTACTTCCGCGAGCGAGTCCCGTCCGAGAACCATGTCCCCTCGAAGGTGCAGGGGAAGTCAGATCCCAGCGAAAAGACCGATAAAGACGTGCTCAAGGTCTGGCAGGCGATCAATGGCGAGCTGAGCGTCGAAGAGCTCGGTCGTGCGTGCGAGATGTCGCTGTTCGACACCACTCGCGCGGTGTTCCAGCTCTGCTCGACTGGCCATGTGCAGATCCGCGCTCCGAAGCTCAACGACCCCGGCGCTGTGGTCGAAGTGTTCAACGCTTCGATACGCATGATCATCAAGGCTGCCAAAGAATGCGGGCACGGTGACGAGCTCAAAGCGAACCTCGCCAGCTTCGCGTCTGGGTCTGGCATCTACGACGCGTTGTTCTTGTTCGCTGGCCCTGAAGAAGACGGCTCGGTGAAGGCCGAGCGCGTGGTGACCAACATCGCCTCGCTTGCCGGTGAGGACGTCATCACCTCGCTCTGCCAGTGGCTCTACGACTACGCCGCGTTCGCACTGTTCGCAGCCGCGTCACTCGTACCCAAAGAGCAAGAGCAGATCTTGTCACGCCAGGTGGCTGAGCTGCTGTCTCCGCTTCACCAGCAGCGAGACGATCAGCCGATGAGCGCGGTGATGCCCTCACAGATCACGATCAACATCGACTGACAACGCTTCACCACACGCCTCGTGTTCGTCGTTGCCGATCCGCCACGAGAGGCACTCACACGCGACGCAGCAAAAACGAAGGGCTCGGCTCCACGCAGAACGTGAGCTCGAGCCCTTCTTGCGATGTCGACCTGAGCCGCGGATCACTTCTTCGCGATTGTCACCTTCGACAGAAGATCGCCCAGCGTTCCGAAACCGCGTGTGCCCTTGTCCGTCGACTTCGCGCGCTCTGCCTTGGCAAACGTTTCGAACTCGCCTGCTCGACGTCGGCGTTGAGCGCCTTCACCGACAAGCGGGATCTTTCCCGCTTCCTCGTCGATGCTCAAGATCTTTCGTCTCTGATCTCCTGATCGACCGTAAAGATCTTGTGAGCCCGGCTTTCGCGGCGCGACCGTCTCGGCCATGGGCAGCAACCCGCGACCACGGCGACCCTGCGTGCCTGCGATCTGGATGAACGCGCCGTACTTTTCGATCTGAACGACCGTGCCTTTGACCTTCGGGCCGGCCACCAACACGGGGCCGTCGACCGCAGGAGCGCCAGCTTCCTGTTCACTGGCTGACGAACGAAGAGCGGACGCAAGCGAGTCGCGCCCGCTTTGCCACCCGTCTCCACCACTTGCGCGTGGATGATCGAGCCTTCTTGAACCGCAACATCACCCGCCTTGTTCGACAGCTCGTTGCGCTCGATGAAACCCTCTTCTTTGCCGCTCAACGCGACGAAGATCGCATCCTTGCCCACCTTCAGCACCGTGACGTCGAGCTTTTGGCCAACACGAGGTGCCGACGCTGATTGGGAGTATGTTCGTTAAAGAGGGAAGCGAATGATTCTGAGTCGTTGGCGGTGGGGGCGAAGATGCGCCCAACTGCGGTCGTTCCGTCAACCTCAGTTCGTCGCAGAACGCACCCAACCGTTTCGGAGCAAATTTCCGCGACCCGTTGGCCACAGCAGACAATTCGTTTTCGATCCCGGCACGGTATAGACCCGGACGCTCTCGACCTTGTCCTCGGCATCTTTGAGCGAAACCACGATTTCGACAGACCCATCACCATCGACATCGGCAAGCGTCGGGACAGGCATCGCCCCTCGTGTGGGTAGTGAGATCTTGTGAAGCTGGTTTCCCGCAGCGTCGAGCACGTACAGCGCGCTCTTGTCGTTGTCCTGTGAGTAAGAGTTGAAGACGATCTCAGGCACGCCATCGCCCGACAGATCGCCCACCACCACACCTCCCGTGAGAACCAGCGGATCGGTGGTGTACGAGAACGACTAAAGCTCGGTTTTGTCGGCGGCAACGGCGTGAATTCGGCCATCGAAGCCGGCAAAAATCATCTCTGGGCCCGCTTTGGAGGGGTCGATATCAGCGATGGTGACCTGGTTGGTGGCGCCAACGATGTTGTTCTCGAGATCCCAGAGCCCCGCGACGTAATCAGGTGCGTGAAACGGGGTCTCCCAGCCGGCAAGACGGCTCGCATCCTTGTGGAGCACCCAAAGCCCGACGCCCTTGAAAAACGACGTCCTGTGAGGCGTTCTGAACGCTCCCGGAGCATCACGACCCGGGCACACCGTCGCCGTCGATATCTGCGATGGCCGGAGCGGTGTTCGTGAAGTGAGCTTGCAGCGCCGTGGCCTCATCGTTCGCGTAGCCCTGTTGTGCCTCGGCGAGGTCGTGAAGGTAGCGAACCCAAGGGTTTTGGGGCGATCGGTGAACATCGGGTGCGAGTCAAAAGCACGCCCGAGCCCTGATAAAAACCCGTGTGCTGGTTGTCCTGAGGCGAGATGATGTCCTGGTGTCGTCACCATCGAGGCCCACGGCGAGGTTTTGATCGTAGGCGCCTGCCGTCCAGCAGTTCTCTCCCGCGTTGCAGCCCGCGACTCCTTTTCGATGGGCGGAAACCCATTCACCACCGCGCCCGTGTTGTGCCACGCGATCACGACATCACCGGGGCCGCCGTTCGATGTCGCCGCCACGATGTCGAGCGAGCCGTCGCCGTCGACATCCCCCGCCTCGCCACGCTGCGTAGCTCGTCTTGCCAGCTCACCGGAAACCCTGGAACCGCGGCACCCGTCGCGTCGAACATGTACACGGTATCGCGAGAGGCGATCACGACCTCGAGCTTCGAATCGCCCACAAAATCAGCCACGATCGCGCTCGACCAGATACGCCCTGCGGTGTCGAAAGACCACGCGATCGACCCATCGGGGTGCTGACGAGGAGGCGATCATCGCGCGGAACGACGATTTCCGCCGTGCCGTCTCCATCGAGATCGGCCACCGCGGGCGACGCCAACCAGCCTTCGTGCCAGCGATCTTCAGCGCGATCAACAGCGTCGGCTCGGCCACGGTCGCCGTGCCCGACGCGGCCTCGCATGCTGGCGCGCCGGAGAATCCCGTTCGAACCACTCCCGCGCCTCCGGGCCCCGTGCCGGACGAGCCCCCGGCGCCACTGCCCGCGCTTCCCGAGGCACCAGCCGGAAGCGGACGAGCCCGCAGCGCCTCCAGATGAATCGTCGTCGCTGCTGCAAGCAGCGAACGCGGCGGAGCCTACCAACAGAACCAAAAGCAAGGCGAAAGATTGTCCAGCACGCATCGTTTCCCTCATGGATGTGAGGGATTCTACCACTGGTTATCGCCTCGAGCGTTGTCCCAAAGTTACTGTGACTCAGAAATTGCTTTTTCGATCACACCTACGAGCTTGGTGTCGTTGGGCTCGACATTCGAAGCGAACCGGCCTGCCACGTTGCCTTTTCGATCGACGACGAACTTGGTGAAGTTCCACTCGAGATCCGAGCCCCCGCCGTTCGGCTGAGACTTCAACCATGCGTAGATCGGGCTCGCGCTTGGGCCATTCACGTCGACCTTCGCCATCATCGGGAAGCTCACGTTGTAGGTCGTCGAGCAAAACGATTTGATCTCTCCGTCGCTCGCGGGCTCTTGACCACCGAACTGGTTGCAAGGGAACCCCACCACCTCGAGACCCTTGTCGCGGTACTTCTCGTAGAGTTGCTCGAGACCCTTGTACTGGTAGGTGAAACCACACTTCGACGCGACGTTCACGACCAACACGACCTTGCCTCGAAAGTCGCACAGCGAGCGCTCGGCGGAGTGATCGATCGTGGTCGCTTTGAACGAGTAAAACGAGCCCGGTTTGGCCGCTGGAGAACACGTGGACGTGCTCGTCGTGGCTGCCCCCACTGTTGAGGGTGTCGACGCCTGAGTCGCTCCTGACGATGCCGTTGCGGAGGTGCTCGTCGCGACCGGTGCGTTGCCCGCCGAAGGCTGCGTGTTGCTCTGACACGATACGACGGATGCGCTCAGCGCACCCACGGCGAGGGCGGCCAAGACCAACGCTGTTTTTTTCATTGCCCGCACCCTACCGCGCCAACGTCACAAAGGAGCGCGGTCCATACGAAAAAACGGCTGTGTAATGCTCCTTGAACCGTGTCGATTCTCGCACGGTCACGAATCGTGTCGGTGTCACACGCGAGTGGCTCAGAAGCGGTGCTTGACATTCCGCGTCACCTCGATCATTCACGCGTCCCGCGATGCGTTCGAATTCAGCCTCCCACCGACACTTTCTGACCACCGAAGACTGGACTCGCGCAGAGCTCCAGACCTTGCTCGATGAGGCGGCTCGTTTGAAACAGAACCCGCTGCAACCTCGTCTCGAAGGAAAGACGATCGCACTGGTGTTCTTCAACCCATCGCTTCGAACGCGCACGTCGTTCGAGACCGGGATCTTCCAGATGGGCGGGCACGCGATTGTGCTCGAGCCAGGTAAAGGCGCTTGGCCCATCGAGTTCGAGGACAACGCGGTGATGGATGGCGACGCGGAAGAGCATGTGCGCGAGGTTGCGCGCGTGCTTTCGCGATACTGCGATCTGATCGCGGTGCGCGCGTTCCCGAAATTCCAAGACTGGTCGGTCGATCGCGAGGACCGCGTGATTCGGGCGATGTCGCGCTTCGCGACGGTGCCCGTGATCAACCTCGAGACGATCACGCACCCATGCCAAGAGCTTGCGTTGATGCTCACGATTCAAGAGCGTCTGGGTAAGCCCGACGGCAAGAAGTTCGTCCTGACCTGGACGTATCACCCGAAGCCGTTGAACACCGCGGTGGCGAACTCGGCGTTGATGATCGCCGCAAAGTTCGGAATGGACGTGACGCTGCTTTGCCCGACGCCCGAGTACATCCTCGACGAGCGCTACATGAACGCAGCACGATCGTACAGCGAGGCTCAGGGTCGTACGCTCACCGTCTCGCACGATGTGAACGAGGCGTACAAGGGCGCCGATTTTGTGTACGCGAAGAGCTGGGGGGCGTTGCCTTACTTCGGCAATTGGGGGCCAGAAAAACCGATTCGTGACGCTCACAAACACTTCATGGTCGACATGCCCAAGCTGGCGAGCTCACCCAATGCGCTCTTCAGCCACTGCTTGCCCGTGCGTCGAAACGTGAAGGTTACCGATGAGGTCCTCGATTCAGAACGATCGGTCCATATCGATGAGGCCGAGAATCGACTGCACGTACAGAAGGCGCTGATGGATGCGCTGGCCAATGGTGGGATGAGCTTCAACTCGTCCGCCCCCTCGTTCACGAAGGAGTGAGCTCGATGTCCAAGAAAGAAGTGGTTCTCGCGTTCTCGGGTGGTCTCGATACGAGCTTTTGCGTGCCCTACCTTCGTGATCAGGGCTACGACGTCGTCACGCTGTTGGTCGACACGGGCGGGTTCGACGATGCCGAGAAAGCGTACATCGCGAACCGAGCTCGTGAGCTAGGCGCTGTCGAGCACGTGGTCGCTGACGCGGGCGACGCGATCTGGACCGACGTGGTGATCCCGTTGATTCACGGCGGGCAACTCTACCAAGGCCAATACCCACTGCTCTGCTCGGACCGCTACATCATCGTGCGAAGGTCGCTCGAGCTTTGCCAAAAGCGAGGTACGCGTTTCTTCGCCCATGGCTGCACCGGGATGGGCAACGATCGTGGTTCGCTTCGATCAGACCGTGCGCTCGCTGGGTGACTACACGATCTTGGCGCCCATCCGTGAGATCCAGCAGCAGTACCCACAGGTACGTGAGCACGAGCAGAAGTATCTCGAAGCGCGGCTTTGCGGTGCGAGCAAAGACGACCTGGCACAGCATCAACCAGAACGTGCTTGGCGTAACGACCTCGGGCTCCGAGATCGATCAGTTCGGAGCACCTGGCGCTGAGACGTACACGCTCAGCGCCGCCGGAGAGTGGCCAGCGCGAGCCGATGCGCGTGTCGATCACGTTCGAGAAGGGCGTCGCGGTCGCCATTGACGGCAAGGCCACACCCGGCCCACAAATTCTCGCCCAGCTCAACAAGCAGCTCGGCCGTTACGGCGTGGGTCGCGGGATCTACACGGGTGACACGACGATCGGTTTGAAGGGCCGTATCGTGTTCGAGTGCCCTGCGATCACGGGTCTGTTGGTGGCGCACCGCGCGCTTGAAGAAGCGATCCTCACCAACCATCAGAACGGGTTCAAGCCGATGGTGGCGCAGAAGTGGGTCGAGCTCGTGTATCGCGGGTTCTTCTACGAACCGTTGAAGCGCGACCTCGAGAGCTTCCTGTCGTCGTCGCAAGAGTTCGTGAACGGCACCGTGACCCTCGAAACCTCGGGTGGCTTGGTACATGCCGTGGCGATCGAATCGCCGCATCTGCTTCGCGCCAAAGGCGCCGTGTATGCCCAGTCGTGCGACTGGAGCGTCGCGGAGGCCGAAGGCTTCATCAAGCTGCTCGGGATGAGCTCATCGCTCTCTGCGCAGATCAACCCTCTGCACAAGCTCTGACGCTCGATGAACCTCATCGGGGAGGTGCTCTCGCACCTTGCGTCGCTGGTCAGGTTCGACACACGCAACCCGCCCCGCGAGATCACCGCGGGGGACAGCAGCATCTTCGGCTACCTCCGCGCCTCACTGGGCAGTGAGTTTCGTCATGAGATCGTCGATCTCGGTGATGGCTGTATCTCACTGCTCTCGGTGCGCGGCTCGCCCAAGTGGCTGTTCAATTTCCATCTCGACACCGTGCCGGCTGACCCGGGTTGGGCTCAGGACCCGCACGAGCTTCGCGTGGTGGACGACCGCGCATTTGGCCTCGGCGCGTGCGACACCAAAGGCGCGATGGCGTGCGCGCTCGTCGCCGCTGCGCACACGACCAACGACGTTGCGCTGTTGTTCACATCGGACGAAGAGGCCGGATCGAGTCGCTGTGTAAAGCATTTTCTCGGAACCAAGCCCTCGTACGAAGGCGTGATCGTTGCCGAGCCCACCGCCGGCAAAGCGATCCTCGAGCATCGTGGCATCGCGACGTCGACCGGTGTGTTCTCAGGCACTGCGGGCCATGCGTCATCACCCGGTGCGCTGTCGGCAAGCGCACTTCACGAGGCAACACGCTGGGCCTCTCGCGCGCTTGAATTTGCGGCATCCTGCGATGGCGACACCCACGGTTCGCTCAACGGGATTCGCTTCAACCTTGGCGTTGTCCAAGGGGGCACGAAGCCCAATATGATCGCGTCTCGCGCCGAGGTGAAATTCGGAACTCGTCCGCGCCCCGACCAGGTAGGCATCACACTGCTCGAGTCGATCTGGGCGCTTGCTGTTGATCCGTCACGAGTAACGTGGACACCTGGTTTTTTGGCTCCCTCGCTACCTTGCCGGCCATCGCTTGCGGAGACTCAAATCGCCGTCGACGCGGCGAAAGAGTGGGCCTTGTCGATGGGTCTCGAGATCGGCGCGCCTGTCGATTTCTGGACGGAAGCGTTCTGTTCTCGGCACAGCCGGTTTGCCGGCAATCGTGCTTGGCGCAGGTCACATCGCGCAAGCACACACGGCGGGCGAATACGTCGAGCTCTCACAGCTCGCGTCGGTACTTGCCTCGCATCTTCACATTCTCTCGATTCGCTGAGTTGCTCAGTTCCTCGCACTCTCTCGGCCCATTGCCGAAGAGGAAGGAGTCGTTTCGTTGGACACACAGCTCCCTCCGCCCGCAGCCCCACCGTCGGCCATGATGCCCGACACTCAAGACATTATCGTTCGATTGCTGCGGAATCTCGGCACTCGCAAAGAGGTCGAGGAGTACCTCAAGCAGTATTCGTCCGTTGACTCACAGCGATTCGCGATCATCAAAGTGGGCGGTGCTGTTCTCGACGCCGACCTCGACAGCCTCGCGTCGTCGCTGTCGTTTTTGCATCGCGTCGGGTTGTATCCGATCGTGGTTCACGGCGCGGCTCCTCAACTCACGCAAGAGCTGAAGAAGCTCGGCATCGAGAGTGAGATGCGTGACGGTTTGCGCGTCACGACCCCAGAAATTCTCGACGTCGCTCGACGCGTTTTTCAACGCGAGAATCTGCGTTTGGTCGATGCGCTCGAGTCGATGCGAACACACGCTCGACCGATCAATACGGGTGTATTCGAAGCCGAGCCCATCGACTCGTCGAAGTACGGGCTCGTGGGTCAGGTGACGAAGATCCATCTCGGTCAGATCCACTCGAGCCTTCGCGCGGGGCAGCTTCCGATCATCGCGTGTCTCGGCGAAACGGCGGGCGGACAGATCCTCAACGTGAACGCCGACATGGCCGCGCGCGAGCTCGCGTCGTTCATTCAGCCGCACAAGATCATCTTCCTTACCAGCACGGGCGGGATGCTCGACGCAGAGGGCGGGATGATCTCCGCGATCAACCTCGACGAAGAGTACGAGCATCTGATGGCGCAACCGTGGCTGCGCGACGGGATGCGACAGACCCTCGAGCACATCAAGCATTTGCTCGACAAGCTGCCGCCGTGGTCGTCAGTCTCGATCACCTCGCCCGATCATTTGGCGAAAGAGCTCTTCACGCATCGCGGCTCGGGCACGCTCATCCGCCGTGGTGAGCGCGTCGTTCGTCACGACACATTCGCGCCGATCGATCGCGAGCGAATGCGTCAGCTTCTCGAAGCGTGTTTTGGTCGCTCACTCGACCCGCACTACTTCGACAAGAAAGACGCCTATCGAATTTACCTGACCGAATCCTACCGAGCGACGGCGATCCTCACGCGTGAAGGGGATATCCCCTACCTCGACAAGTTTGCTGTCACCCAGCAAGCGCAAGGTGTTGGCGTGGGCAGCACGATCTGGCTTCGTATGAAGCACGAGAACCCACGGTTGTTCTGGCGATCGCGCCGCGACAACCCGATCAACGCTTGGTACTTCGATCAATCGCAAGGCAGCCGGTACAAGAGCGACCGCTGGACCGTGTTTTGGTACGGGCTGTCGTCGTTCGCCGAAGCCCAGTCGTGCATCGATCGCGCGCTCGCTCTGGCGCCAACGTTCAGCGATCAACCCTTGGTGCATCCGTGAAACGTGTCGGCGTAGTTGGCGGCCGCGGATATACCGGTCGCGAGCTTCTGAAGTTGCTCAGCGCCCACCCGTCGCTCGAGGTGTCGTTCGCCTGCTCGCGATCGACTGCTGGGCAGCGAGTGTCAGCGCACGTGGATGGTTTCTCATCGGACATCGTCTTCGAAGATCTCGACGCAGACGCGGTAAGCGCGCGCGAGGTCGATGCGATCGTACTCGCGATGCCCAACGGCGAAGCGAAGGGTACGTCGATGCCATCGATGCACGTCGTCGCGACGTGGTGTTGGTCGATCTGAGCGCTGACTATCGCTCGACGAGACGTGGGTCTACGGCTTGCCCGAGCTCGCGAAACCAGGCGCTCTCGCGAGTGCCAAACGCATCTCGAACCCAGGTTGTTGCCGCCACCGGCGCACAGGTAGGGCTTGCACCGATCGTCGAGCTGCTGAGCGCACCTCCGTCGGTGTTCCGGGGTGTCAGGCTACAGCGGCGCGGGGACAACTCCGTCACCGAAAAACGACCCTGAGTTGCTGCGCGACAACCTCATGCCGTACTCGCTCGTAGGCCATGTGCACGAGCGCGAGGTCAGTCGTCACCTCGGCAAGACCGTGCGCTTCATGCCGCACGTGGCGCCGTTCTTCCGCGGTATCATGCTCACCATCTCGACGGAGCTTTCGCAGCCTATTTCGAGCGCTGCCGAGCTGATGGCGCGATATGAATCCCGGTATCGCGACAAGTCGCTCATCCGAGTTCAGAAGGATGCGCCATGGGTGCGCGATGTGATGAACAGGCACGAGGTGGTGGTGGGGGGTTTTGCCGTCGACCCGACCGGTACACACGCGGTCGTCGTGGTGACGATCGACAACCTTCTCAAGGGCGCGGCGACCCAAGCGCTACAGAACCTCAACTTGGCGCTCGGCTTCGATGAGCTCGCGGGGATCGCATGAGTAACCTTCTCTGGGACAAAGGCGGTTCGAGCGTCGATCGCGACATCCAGGATTTTTTGGCGGGTGACGACGTCGTCCTCGATCGTCAGCTCTTCGTCTACGACATCCGCGCGAGCCAAGCCCATGTGCGTGGACTGGGTCGAATTTCGCTGCTCACGAACGTCGAGGTTGACGCACTCGTTTCGAAGCTCGATGCGCTTCGCGAGCTGTTCGTCTCCGGGGCATTCGTGCTCGACGAACGTTTCGAAGACGGTCACTCGGCCATCGAGTCGTACCTGACCGAGCAACTCGGTGAGCTCGGGAAGAAGGTCCACACCGGTCGAAGTCGAAACGATCAGGTGCTCGTCGCAAGTCGCCTCTTCTTGCTGGATGCCGTCACGCAGTTGAGGAAGCTCACGCTCGACATCGCTGACGCTTGCCTCGACCGCGCCTCGCAAGACGCGATGACCGCAATGCCCGGGTATACACACCTGCAACGAGCGATGCCGTCGTCGATAGGTATGTGGATGGGCGCGTTTGCCGAGGCGTTTCTCGACAATGCAGATGTCGCTCGATCGACGCATCAGGTGCTTGATGCCAACCCGCTCGGCACTGCTGCTGGGTACGGCGTCAACCTCGCACTCGACCGCGATGGAGTCACCCAAGACTTGGGTTTTTCGCGTTTGATGATCAACCCGATGTACGCACAGAACAGCCGCGGAAAGCTCGAGCTGTTGGTCGTGCGCGCCTTCGAGCAAGCGATGCTCGATGTGCGTCGTTTGGCATGGGACCTGAGCTTCTACACCACGAGCGAGCTCGGCTTCGTGCGGCTGCCCGACAAGTACATCACCGGCTCATCGCTGATGCCGAACAAGCGCAACCCCGATGTGGTCGAGTTGCTCCGAGCAGCCTACGCAAACGTCGCTGGCGCGGCCGTCGAGCTGTCATCGTTGCTGTCGCTAACGAGTGGCTATCACCGCGATCTTCAGAACACCAAGCCACCCACGCTACGCGTCTGCGCGCATGCGTTGCGAGCGCTTCGGCTGGTGCCCGAGCTGGTACGCGGAATGACCTTCGACCGTGATCGAATGCGCGCCGCGATCTCACCCGACATGTTCGCGACCGATCGTGCCATCGAGCTTGCACTGTCGGGCACTCCCTTTCGCGACGCATATCGTCAAGCAGCATCCGAAATCGGTGAGCTCTCGGGTGCGATCGACGCTTCATTGGCGGGGCGCGTTTCGCCTGGAGCTCCGGGAAATTTGCTTCTCGATCGGCTGCGAGCTCGGCTCGTGGCTGCACAGTCGTAGAGACCACCCTTCACGGAGTGTCGTGACCGCCTGGTCAACGTGTATCATCCGCGCCACGTCGGAAAAACGACGTGGAGGGTGTGATCTCGATGCCAAGGCTTGCTCGCTCGTCTCGATGGATGCGTCTCGCTGCGCCCGTGGTCTGGTTCGTCGTCGCAGGGTGTAGCGATACAGAAACACCGCCATCGAGTGTTGGTCCGGTGGGTGGGGTAGGCACGTACGTCCAGACGTCTTTTGCCGATCGAACGAGCTTTTACGCGATGCCGTTTCCGAGCGACGCTCGCGTTCGCTCCGACGGCAAAGTCGACGTCGCTGGTTTTCCGAACCCTGATGCGAACGACTACGCCATCAAGCTCATCACCGCGTTCGAGAAGGGAGTGTCGGGCTACGCGAGAACGGCAGGAGTGTTCTTCTCGCTGACCAATGAGATCGATACGAGCTCATTGCCCACCCACTCGATTCGTCGCAAACGGCAACGTCGACAGTGCGCCTAATCAACGTGTCGCCCGAAAGCCCCGACTACCTAAAAGCCTCGCCCATCACCGTTGATTTTCGAG
Source organism: Polyangiaceae bacterium (assembly GCA_046351315.1). Lineage (GTDB taxonomy): Bacteria > Myxococcota_A > Polyangia > Polyangiales > Polyangiaceae > JAXLYQ01. The sequence goes on along the minus strand of JAXLYQ010000056.1, from coordinate 9,906 downwards.
TGGACGCAGGCCCCTTCGGCGCTCGAAACATGCTTTCGATCTTGCCGCTCCAAGGGGTTCCGTTGCACCCCGGTACTCGCTACGCGGCCTGAGTCATTACGACAGACATCAACGACAAAGAAGGCAAGCCACTCGGGCCCTCGATCGACGTCGCATCACTGATCCGCGGCGAAGTACCAAGCTCGCTCTCGAGCACGCTCGCACAAGAACACCTCGACGCGATCAGCTCCCTCGAAAAAGCAGGCGTGGCTCGGACGAGCATCGCCGGATTGTCGGTGTTTACGACGTGGGATTCCGTCGCAGAATTTAGCCGCGTGCGCGACGACATTCTCTCGAAGCCACTGCCCTCACTCGCCACCCCATTCACGAAAGACGAGACCTTCGATCGTTACTGCGTCTACCACGCCACCGTGCCGATGCCGGTGTACCAACAAGGTGAACCGCCCTATTCAACAACAGGGGGCGGATGGGCGTTCGATGCATCGGGCAAGCCCGTCAAGCAACGCGACGAGGTGGCTCGAATCGTCGTGACGATTCCGAGATCGCCAATGCCGTCGAAGGGCTTCCCCGTCGTGTTGTTCAGTCGCACCGGAGCCGGTGGCGATCGACCTCTCGTCGACCGTGGCGTGCAACCGTCACACAACGCCCCGCCGCTGGTGCCCGGCAGTGGCCCCGCACAAAACTTTGCTGCAGCCGGGTACGCCGGCGTCAGTGTCGACGGCCCTCACGGAGGTCTTCGCAACGTCACGAACGCCGACGAACAGTTCACGATGTTCAACGTCGCGAACCTCGATGCGCTTCGCGACAACGTGCGGCAATCGGCCATCGAGCTCGTTCTCCAGGCACATCTGCTCGACACGCTCGAGGTGCCGCTCACCGGAGAAAACGCTTGCGAAGGGGCGAGTACGAGCGACGGTGGGGCAGCCCGCTTCGACACCACACACCTCGGGTTGATGGGACACTCGATGGGCGCAACGATCGCGCCGTTGAGCTTCGCGGCGGAGGAGAAATTCGGGGCGTTGATCTTGAGTGGAGCAGGGGGCAGCTACATCGAAAACGTGATGCACAAACGCTCACCTGTGACGGTGCTCCCTGTTGCTGAGCTGCTGGTTGGCTACGCGGGCGATACGCATCTTCACGAGCACGATCCGATCTTGTCCCTCTTGCAGTGGGCGACAGAGCCTGCCGATCCGCCTGTGTACACCCCATCGGTTCTACACGGCCCGAAGGCCAAAGCGCGTCACGTGCTGATGCTTCAGGGCATCGTCGATACGTATATCCTTCCGCCAATCGCGAATTGCACGAGTTTGTCGTTTGGGCTCGATCAAGCAGGAAAGCCCCTGGATCAAACCACACCGGGCGTTGCGCAGTACACGCCGCTCGAGCCGCTGCTGACGTACTCGGGTCGATCACGGATCGACCTTCCGGCGTCGGGAAACGTCGACGTGAACGGGGTGCCGGCGACCGCGCTTGTGATTCAACATCCGCAAGACGAGGTCGAAGATGGGCACGAGGTCGTGTTCCAGACCGAAGCACCGAAGCATGAATACCGATGCTTTCTTCAATCGTGGCTGAGCGGAGCGCCGAAAGTGCCCAACGGCCAAGGCGAATTCGACCCGTGTCCCTGACCGTGGGCTCGTTCCCAAGTCGACGTAGGCGAAAGCACTCCTAGGAGTTTGATGACCTCGACACGAGCGTCGCGAGCTCTTCGAGACACTCGCTCACCAGGATGCGATCGACGAGACCGAGCACCGGTGCATCCATCGCGTGACCATTCTCGTCCACCAAGAGCACTGACTTGATGATCGACAGGGGGTACCCCATCGGGTTGGTGCGAACCGAATCACCGAAACGAACCACGACGCGAATGGTCGATGAAATACGTCGAATGGCTCGTTCGCCGAGACGTTCTACCTCCCATCCCGACGGAGCAAGCCCTTCGACGTCGTTCCATGGGACGTGCCGTTGAACGATGGCTCGCAAGCCATCACTCGACCACGTAAAGATGGGCCGCACCATCTGCAAGAACGGCTGTATGACTCGGTAGTCGTCGAGTTGCGCACGCCAACGTGCTCGTTGCTCTTCGCTCATCTCGATGGGGTGAGCGACGCGAAGCCAACCATCTTCTCGTAGCGTGATCTCATCATTATTGTCGTCCACGAACGAGCCATCCTCGGTGCCTCGAACGTAGGCAACCAGCGCTCGAGCGTCCATCGAGCCAGCGTTGTTGGCCTCGTACGCCCACACGATCGACCTCGCAAAAAACGCCTCGATCGGGTGTCGGGTATAGCGTCGAACCCAGACGTCGAGAGGCCAGCGGGTCAGTTGTCGCATCGCCATCTCGAGAGAACGAGCGCGGTATCGAAAGTATCGCTCGAGAAGCGTCTGGATCGACAGAAACGAGCGCTTCGCGATGTCGTACCTCACTGGGTCGTCTGTCGATTTGATCGGCGGAAACTTGGCGAACGGGTGCCCACCCACTTCCGAGATCGCAAGCCGTTGAGCATCGACGATGCGAAGCGCGAGCTGACGAGATCCCAAATCGACAACGATCGTTCCAGAATCGTCGCCTTCGAACCTCGGCACAGCGCGCTCGACGATCGCTTCAACGGATGTTGTCCGTTGGACGGCAAACGACTCGAGCAGCTCTTTCGCGGCATCGTGACAACGACGGCCTGCTGCGCCGAGATCTTGCGCGTCGCGTAGATCACCGAAGATCCAGAACGATTCATCGGGCAACCGCTGAAGCATATGACTCAACGACGCAACGGCGGCATCGCCAGAACCCCTGCGCTGGCGGGCAAACAGACTGTAGAACGCGGCGAGCGAGCGGGTGGTGTAGCCATAGGCGAAGATGCCAAGCACCCACCGTTGTGCCTTCGCAAAACCAGCTTTCGAGAACCCTTCCACGAGGTGATCGACGAGCGCCGAGAATGACTCGCGGTGGAGCGAATCGAAGAGAGCGGCGAGCTCACTGCGCTGAGCATCGTCGAGGGTAATCGCGCCAAGAGCTCGAACGAGGTCGGCCGCCTGCTCAGCGGAGAGCTGAGCTCCAGAAAGCAGCGACAAAGGCGGCAACGAGACCCCGTCGGTGTACCCTCCGCCCTTCGCCGCTTTCACGTTCGACAACCACGTGGGCCACTCACGCTGCTGCGCTCCGTCCGTCGAGGGGCTAGACAGTTGAAGCAGCGCGCGGATCTTCGTCTGCTCTTTCTCACTCAGCGCGTTCAACTGGGGTTCGATCAGCTCTGCGCCGCCACGTTGGTAGATGGCACGAAGGAATTTGCACGCCTCGTTTGCAGCGGCGCCGCGTCGCTGAGCGAGAGCAACGAGCGGCACAACGGCATTCGCGCCTTCTTCGAGCACCCACCGTTCAGCGCTTGCCGCCGCTTTTCGAATGGTGGCGTTGCCTCGGGCGTGGGTCATTTCGAGCATCAGCGGTACGAGGCGAGGGGAGTGAATCCGCGTCAATGTCGGAGCATGGTTGACCGGAGCTCCCGAGTCGGTGCGAAGGCGCTCTAGCCCCCATTCGAGTTGATCGAATCCATGTATGGCGAGCAAGCGAATGAGCTCGTTCTCGCCGAATCGGTAGGTCGTTGACTTCAGAAGCTCGAGTTGCTCGTTCAAATCTCGAAGGGTGAAGATGGCTCGAAAAGCGGCTTCTGCGTGCTCGTTCAACCACCATCGCATCTGGCTGGATGCCTTGACGGCAATGCGGATGAGCTCGTCGTTGCGGCATCGTTCTGCCAAACGAAGTGCGAGACGGGCGACGCTGTCGGGTGAGAGATCGGTCGAACGGATCCACTTGTCGGCAAACGCCGCAACACGTTCCTCTTCTTGCTGCCCCGCATCGCCGGACAACACCGGAGCGAGGCCGCGGCGTAGCAACTCGACCGCGCCGTAGGGCTGGCTCAGCTCGACAGCGAGTGAGAGACACTGATCCAACCCGATGGTGTCTCGAGCGAGCGCGAGCGCCATGCACCACGCGTTGTGCGTGCTGTCGGGGAACTGCTGCTGTATCGACGCAATCGTGCGAAGCCTCGTAACGACCCTTTCTTTCGTGGCCTCTGTGCCTTGGGAATCACGAAGCTCGATCCACGCGGCTTCTCGTCGTTCTGTGCCCCAAGGCAACGCTTGGACACGCACGACATCGAGGAGAAAGATGGTCTCTTTGGAGCCGATTTTCCCTGGAAACTGCAGATCGGCGAACAGCGCCTCTACGGCTTTTCTCTGTTTCTCCGACCCACGTCCGTCACTTGGGTGCAGCCCCTCGGTGACCACCTCGAGCGAGCGAGCAAAATCAAAGGGCCTGGGTGTCGTACGATCAACCACGGGAATCGGCCGCAAGATTCCGCGAAGCTCTTCGTCGGAGTAGCCGAGCGATTCTACAACGACGGTGGAGAAAAACAGCGGCTTAGGTTCGACGGGGGCTTTGTTCCGACGAGTGGCCATGGGGGCGGCCGAACGATAACCCAGATCGTCGAACAAATAGCCAGCGATGGGGTTGACTTCGAGCGCACGCAAAGCGCTAGGCCTCGAAGCCGCAGACAGTGCTCGTCACAATAGGGAGCAAAACCATGAAGACGCGAAAACTCGGATTTCTCGACGTATCAGCGATGGGCCTCGGTTGCATGGGGATGAGCGATTTCTACTCGGGGCGCGATGAGGAAGAATCGATCGCGACCATTCACCACGCACTCGAACACGGGGTCACATTGCTCGACACTGCCGATATGTACGGCCCGTTCACCAACGAAGAGCTCGTGGGCCGAGCGATTCGGGGCAAGCGTGAACGCGTGGTGCTCGCCACCAAATGCGGGATTGTTCGTGACCCAAACAACCACGCGTTTCGAGGGGTCAACGGAACGCCCGAGTACATTCAGCGTTCGTGCGAAGGCAGCCTGAAACGGCTTGGAGTAGAAGTAATCGACCTGTACCAGCTCCATCGCGTTGACCCGAAGACTCCCATCGAAGAGAGCGTTGGCGCGATGGGAGAGCTCGTAAAGCAGGGAAAAGTACGAGCGATTGGGTTGTCAGAGGCGAACGCAGAAACGTTGCACCGAGCACACGCCGTTCACACAATCACGTCGTTGCAGTCCGAGTATTCTCTCTGGACACGTGATCCAGAGAACGATGTGCTCAACACCTGCCGAAAGCTCGGTATTGGGTTTCTCGCCTATAGCCCACTGGGTCGGGGTTTCTTGAGCGGGCAAATCAAGCGATTCGAAGACCTCGCAGCCGACGACTACCGACGCACCTCACCACGATTCCAAGGCGACAATTTTCAGAAGAACCTCGATCTGGTCGCTAAAATTGCTGAGATCGCGGCGCAGAAACAATGCACGCCGTCTCAACTCGCGCTCGCCTGGTTGCTCGCCCGCGGCGAGCATATTGTGCCCATCCCCGGTACAAAGCGACGATCCTATTTGGATGAAAACCTTGGAGCTCTCGATGTGGTGATTTCGGCGGAGGAACACCAACGGATTGAAGCGGTATTTCCGATGGGTGCGGCGTCAGGAGCGCGTTATCCCGAAGCCGCACAAGCCGTTATTCAACGGTGACCCATCAGCCCTGGTCAGGAGATTCATAGGCTTGAACGAGAGCAAGAAGCGCCTCGCTCAAGCCGATTTTCTCTTTGAGCGTGAGTGACTCTGGCGACGAGAGCACCTCGTCACCCCTCACAACCTGTAGCTTGCCCACACGCTGACAATACCGGCCCACGTCTGAATCCCAGCCTTGGCTACCGCTGGCCTTGATCGTCAAACCTTTGGCCTGTTTCCACGCGAAATAGCCCTCTTCAGTAGATGCGTTGGTGCACACCCATTTCGTGTAAAAAATGGGCGTGCCTTTGGTCGGCATCAGTCGCATCGAGTAGTCAGCAGCGTTGATTTCTTCGAGCGAGTAACGGCGGCGCGTGGTTTGGTCGAAGGGTTGAACGATTCGATAATCAGAGAGCTGGGAGCGCCAGGATTGAAGAACGGATTCGTTCAACTCTACTGGGTGGACAACCCGCACGCGTGTACCGCGGCTTAGCTTTACTTGGTCGTCGGCCGGGCTGGTCAACGTGCCGTCGTCCGTCGCGCGGAACGTCTGAAGCAACGTCCCCTTCGAGTCGACCTCGCCCCATACGAGAGAGCGAGCGAAGTAACCGTCAATAGGGTGCGTAGGCCAGTGCTCAACCCAAGTGGGGCCAGCCCAAGAATCTGTGTCGAGCATTGCCTGCTCGAGCTCAGCCCGTCGCCACCGCAGATACTCGCGAATCTGAGCTGCGACAGCGCGGTACGTCGCATGTGCGGACTCAACTTTCGCACGATCGTCTGTACTCTTCGCGGGAGGAATCGCCTTGAATACTTGGCCGCCTTTCTCCTGCAATTTCAGCTCGCCCGTCGAATCGAGTGACAGGACAATTCGTCGTTGGCCGTAGTCGAGCTCGATACTCGCCTGCGGAGACAGGCCAAAGGTCGGCAAATTCAGCTCGACCATGCGATCCACCGACATTGACTTGGTTTTCGCGATGGCGCGGAGTGCTTTCCCGATGAGCTCTCCACGCCGGCTAAGCCCCCACGCCCCCTCTGTTTTCAAGAGAGACGCGAGCTTCCAGATGATCTCGGGCGTAGGGTTGCGCGAGATCGCGGCAAGCCCGTATTTCTCCATCAATTCAAGTGAATCTGGGTTCAATAGACCCAGGAACCTATCGACCGACAGTAGCGCATAGATATCTGCGTTCAGCGCTACCGTGTCCAGGATCCAGCGCAAATGGACAGGCGTACCTTTTTTGAAAAAACCGTCAAAGAGGTGCTCGATCAGCGCTCCGAGTGAGACTGGGTCGAGCAGGTCAGAAAGCGAGCGAGCTTTGGCTAGCCCTGAGTCGTCACCCAACCGCGTTGAAAATACGGCGAGCAAGGACGCTGATTGCTTGTCATTCAGCTTCGAGCCTTGGCGTGTGAACAGCTTCGGAAGGCTCGCCGGTGTGAGAAACATCTCTCCGCTCGGTGGAGCGACTTCGAGGGCCCATTCAGGCCAATCGGACGCCGCCGGTTGAGAAGCATCGCTGCTCTCGATACGCAGCACCGAACGCAGCGCTTTCGCATTTTTTTCGGGCATCGAGGCGAGCTGAGCCTCGATGATCGCTTCACCACCGCTCGCATGAATCGTACGCAAGAGGGATGCTGCTCGCTCGGCGGCTTTGTTCTTTTTCGAGGCCACTGGAAGCATACCGGCGACGGCGTTGGCGCCTTCGCGGAGCAGCCAATCCAGCGCCCGTTTTGCAATTTCTCGCTGTCCAACCGAAGCCCCCTGTTGTGATACCGCCAACATCGTCGGCACCATATGTACAGAGTGGATTTTCTCCAATAGGTCGATGGCGTTCCCTCGAGAAAAATCGCGTTTGGGGAGCAACGGCAGCGACCAATCTAGGGTCTCGAAGCCACCTCGCACCATCATTCGGCAAACATCAGCGAGCGTCGTTGGCCCGCCGAGCCGCTTCATCGATTCGATATAGGTTGCATCTTCAGAGAGCGAATAGGCAGCATCGGCAATCGAGTTGTGGTTCCAACGCCGAGCATCGTCAGAGCTCAACAGAACGTCGAGCGTGCTCAGGATAAGCGCGTCGTCGTAGGTTCGCGCAACCGTGGCACAGACCTCTTCTGCGTACTCGGTCGGGTCGCTCGACGAATAGTTTTTGTCGATGATATCCTTCAGATACGCGACGAGCTCCTCTTGTTCTTTCCGACCTGCTTCGTCGTCGGCCACAGGGCCAATTCCATGGATTGCATCCTCGGAGGGGAAGGGCCCTCCCTCGCTTTCTACCCAGAGCTTCAGCGTCTCGGTTGCCCCGAGAAAAACGCGAAACGCTTGCAGATACATCGCAATGTGCTGCTCGCGGTAATACCACGAGTTGTCGACATTTTCGTAGTTCTGGGTGAATAGTTTTTTCGCTTCTTCGGCCGTGAGATCGGCCTTGACCACCAACGCACCAAGCGATTTCACCAATGCAGCTCGTTGCGCCGCCGTATTGTCGTGGTCGATCTGTACGGTCTGATTGATGGCCTCGATCATAAAATAGGCTTCGGCCTTGCTCAGCGCGCCGGGCAAATCAACCCAGCCGTGACCGAGCGGATGCGATTGCTGAGCGGCGCGTCCCTTCAGATTGCGAAGCGCTTTGTGAACGAATTCTACGGAACGCGACTGATCGAACTCACGTTCGACACTTCGTGGCACCAACCAGGCTTTTTTTACGTGCTCCTCGAGCTGCTCTCTCGGGATCTCGTGAAAGTCACGTATCTCGAGGCTGACGAGCCCCTTCGCCGCACTCGATGCCGCCGCTTCCGCTGCGGTTGACCCTTCATCCGCTGACGCCTGCTGTTTGCGCTTGGTTGACATGTCGGCGACATGCTCGCCGAAAACGAAACAAAGTACAGCCAACACCGCTGGGCTATGTTGATTTTTTTCGCCCCACGGCTGACTTGCTCTCCGACGGATGTGAGGCGTCTCGTTCGAGCTGCGCGTATAGGTCGATTTTCTTTCGAATCAAGCGAAGGCTCTCTTGTAGAGTTTTGATCCGAGCCTCGACCTCAACCTTGTGGGTCTCTAGGATCGCCTTTCGCTCAGCCACGGTCGAGTCGCCTCGACGAATCAGCCGTGCGTACGTCAACATGTGGCGAATCGGCATGCCAGTCTCGTGGAGCTTGCGCAAAAACAAGACGAGCCGTACCTCGTCGGGGCCGTATCGACGGTGACCATTCACGGCGCGAGGTACCTTTGGCAAAAGGCCCGCGCGCTCGTAGTAACGGAGAGTGTGAACCGTTGTGCCCGTCGAAACAGCGACTTCGCGAATGGTGAGTGCTTCGTTCATCTCGAGTGCTCGCTCGCGAGGTCTAGCGCTTCGAGCGCACTCTAAGTCAACAAGCCGACGAGGCGCGCTTTTTCTCATGCAAGAGGGCTAAAATTCAGCATCCAAGACCACCGAGCCGGTCACGCCGACTTGATACGCCGACACCCGTCGCTCAAAAAAGTTCGCGAGCTCTTGGACATCTTGAAGCTCCATGAACGAGAGCGGGTTCGACACATGATATTGCTTCGCTAGCCCAAGTTGCACGAGGCGCTGATCGGCTACGTATTCGAGGTATTGTCGCATGTCGCGAACCGATAGACCCGCAACTCCACCAGAGAGCAGGTCCTCGGCAAACGCCGTCTCGCATGCGATCGCTTCGTCGAGCATCAATCGCACATCGTTCGCCATGGTCTCGTCGAACAACGCGGGTTCTTCTCGGCGGGCAATGTTGACCACCTCGAACGCGAAGGCCATGTGGGCGCTCTCGTCACGAAATACCCAGCTCGTGCCACCCGCCAACCCATGCAACAAGCCTCGTGAACGCAAGAAGTACACGTAAGCAAAGGCAGCAAAAAAGAAGAGGCCCTCGATGCACGCTGCGAAACAAATGAGATTCAGCAAAAACTGACGTCGTTGGCCTACCGTTTCGAGCCTGTCGATATGCTGGATACTATCGAGCCAACGAAGGCAAAACGCAGCCTTGCGCTGAATCGACGGAATATTCTCAACTGCCGCAAACGCCTGCGCACGCTCTTCTGGGTCAGGGACGTACGTGTCGAGCAAAGTCAAGTAGAACTGGACATGGAGCGCCTCTTCGTAGAGCTGTCGCGACAAATACATCCGCGCCTCAGGGGCGTTGATGTGCTTGTACAAGCTCAACACGAGATTATTGGCGACTATCGAATCACCCGTGGCAAAAAAGGCGACCAGACGGTGAATCAGGTGTCGCTCGGCAGGTGTCATTCGCGAACGCAGATCGCCGATGTCGGTCGAGAAATCGACCTCGTCGACGGTCCACGTATTTCGGATCGCGTCACGATACATCTCGAAAAAACCTGGATACGCCATCGGGC
>JAXLYQ010000055.1:0-31231 GCA_046351315.1 Polyangiaceae bacterium | reverse complement strand
CGCGGTTTGCTCAACGGAACTCTCTCGGGCGCCTTCGATCTCACGTTTTCGTCGCGCGCTCTCGTACGTGCTGGTGTCACGGCCGTAGCGCCCATCGTGCGCAACCAATACGTGGGGTTCGATGTCACGGGCGCTCGCTTCGATGTCTACCGGGCGCCATCGCTGGGGGCTCGTGCCGAGGTGGCGCTTGTCTATCTGTTCAACTGAGGCCCCGATCGCAGGCCTTCGCGACCCAACGGGATGCCCCAGCGTTTTTTTCAAAGCGTTTCATAAAAAGTGATCCACCCGGCCATTCACCCGCGTTCTCGTGAGCCCTCTCGCCTTTCTTCAGCCTCGAACGAAGTCGGTTCCCACACCGACGCTGCGCGAATTGTTCGACAATCACGCCGCGTTTGTCGTTCGCGTGCTTCGGCGGATGGGTGTGCTCGAGGCCGATCTCGACGATGTGCTTCAAGAGGTTTTCGTCGTCGTTCACCGAAAAATCGAACAGTTCGATGGTCGATGCAAAGTAGAAACATGGCTCTTTGGTATCGCGTTTCGCGTTGCCGCTGATCATCGACGTGCACGAGGGCGTCGACGTGAGACCGCGGTCGACGAGCTACCCGAAGTGCCGACCCCACACGGCCCAGAGCATCTCGCACAATCCGCCGAGCTTCAGCGGTGGTTGATGCAAGCGCTCGACAAGCTGGACGACGAAAAAAGGGCAGTGTTCGTGCTTTACGAGCTTGAGGGTATGTCGATGAACGACGTTGCCGACGCCGTATCGGTACCCCTTCAAACAGCCTATTCACGGCTTCACAGCGCGCGTGACACCGTTCGTAAAACCATTGAGCGCGCGTACGGAGGTGCACCATGACCGGCGAGCCGCGACGGTGGTCAGAGAGTGGCTCAGACATTCCCGATTTCTTGCGCACCGCCATTCGAGCCGAGCGTGGCGCGAGCCACGACGATCAAGCTCACGTTGATCGCGTTGCGCTTCGCCTGGGTGTGTTGCTCGGCCCTCCGGCGGCCGTTACCGTGGCGAGCTCTACAAGCGCTGCGGCCGCGAAAGCCACCGCCTCGGCGGCGCCCAAGGTAGCAACTGCAGCGACCTCATGGGTCGCCAAGCTGACTTCGATCAAAGTGGTTTCGACCTTCGTGATCGGCGTCGCCGTCGGGTCGACCGCTGTCTACGTTGGCTCGCCTTCGTCGAGCTCACCCGGCACCGCGCCGAGCTCGTCAACGTCGTCGATGGCTGCTCGAGGATCGATGTCCACGCCTCGTGATCTTCCCACGCGCCAGCCAGTGAGCTCTTTGGCCTCGGCTGAACCCTCGGCGTCTGTCGAGCTCGTTGCCCCTGCCGAGGTTGCGAGTGGTTCAGCCTCCGCAGCGCCTACTGCGGTCGCACCGTCGGTACCCACGTCTGTCATCGCTTCGCCTCTGGGGTCTGCGCCTTTGTCTGCCTCGGTCTCTCGGGCAGGAGAACCAAGCGCCCCCTCGTTGGCTGACGAAGCACGGGCGCTCGAGCGGGCAGAAGAGCTGTTGCGGAAGGATCCGTCGGCTGCGCTTGAAGCGGCCGATGCTCACGCGAAGCAACAACCGTCCGGTGAGCTTGCGCAAGAGCGTGAAATCGTTGCGATCGAAGCGTTGGTGCGATTGGGTCGCCGAGCCGAAGCTTCCGCCCGCGTTGACGCATTTGCTGCGAAATTCCCTTCTAGCACGACTCATATCGCTCGTGCTCGTCGAGCACTTTCGGCCGCGCCTCCAGGTTCGAGCGCTGAACCAAAAAATAATCCAAAAAACGGCCCTCTACCAGCCATAGATGTCGCAGGAGAAATCAAGTGAAATCATTGTTCCCTTATTGGATGGCTTCCGTAGTTGCTTTGGCATTGGTGGCCTGTGGTGATGACGTTGGAGTTGGGTCCAATCAACAAAACCAAGAGACAGGCGGCACTGCCGGTTTCTCGGGCGGCGGCGGCACAGCAGGTAGCGCTGGCAGCGGGGCGACACTGGCCGGCATTTGGGCGGCCACGGGCACGGGGCCCTCCGGCACCACGTCACAAGGCAGCATCATGCTCTCCGAGTCGAGGTTGAAGATTCAATTCCCGTCGCTTACTTTCGATTTTCAAGAAGACGGAAATACAGCGACCGCTTCGTTCTTCGACGATGGAGTCACTTCGCTGCTCAATTTTTCTCGTACCAATGGCCCTGCGATCACCACCGGGATCATGCCTCTGGATATCGGAGGAAATTGGCAAGCTTCCGTCGCGGGTGACCCAGGTCTCTGTACAGGGTTCTTGTCCTCGGGGAATGGATCCGGGAGCTGCGTGAACACGGGATACGTGCCGATGCCTCTCGAGCCCATGAACGGCAGTGGTTTCGTGGTGAAATCGAAGGCTGGCGGAGACGATACCTTTGGTCAACTTACGGGAACGTGGGTGTACAAATCGAACGGTGGAGGGCAGTGTGAGGTGGTGTTCACCTCGAGCACGTTCACCTCGAATTGTTCAGGGATGGGTCGTTTTGATGGTCTCTTGTCGGTCTCGTTCGAGGCGGACACCGTGAGCGGTACGACGTCGTCGGGCATCGAGTTTTCAGCTACACGTACTCAGCCTTGATGCTCCGCGGCGCGAGCGACGTGCACCCAGCCAATATTAGAATACTCGCGTCTGTACTCGCACTTACCGCGGTAGGCTGCTCGAGCTCGAAGCCGTCTACCTCGGCCGAGTCGTCGAGCTCGATCGGTGTTCTCTTGGTCTCGCATGCCACAGAGAGCGAGCATCCTGTAGAAAACGAAGCGAAAGAGCGCGCCATTGCGGCATCTCTTCTCGTGCAATCCATTGACGACAGTCATCTCAAGGCTCTGCGCGCATCGCTCGAAGACGTTGCAAGCGCTCTCGAGAATAAGGCGTTGGGGATCGCTTTGGACGACGCCGACCCGTTGGCATCGCTTCGACAGGCTCAACCACAATTGTTGCCTGTTCTTACCGCCTCTCGTCACTTGGCGTCGGGTATCTGGAACGTGCCTCATCTGGGCCTTGCCATTCGACCAGCCCGGTCGTGCAGTGACGCACAACCCAATGAACGTTGTGTTTCGCTTGTCGCACCGGCATCGACTGTACATGCGAACACAGATGATCGTATAGCCAGGTTTTATGGCTGGTCTGCGTCAGCGTCGGTGCTTCTCGATATCGATCCAGAGTTGATTCCAGAAGCCGTGGACCGTCTGCGTGCGACAACGACTGAACGACAGCGTTGTACCGCCGTAGTTCTTCGAGCCGACATGGGGTTCCAAGAAACCCAAGCGCGTCTCGACCAGCTTCGTGCACCGGCTGAGCGGATTGCGAAGCTACAGAAGCGCTCTCGCAAACCCATCGACGGCGCGCTCAGCATTTTGCTCGCGAACCAGCCCCAGTCGCCTGCTTGGCTCGATCTAAAACCGACGAACGTGTTGGTCGTTCCCAAGTTGTCTTGTCAAGCAGACCGCGCACGTGTTGAAGCCGACATCACGAGCGCCCTCGAGACGATCGAGCGCTCGCGCTGGTCAGTGTGCGGCCGAGGCGTCGACCGGGCCGGATGCCTTTTTCATGATCGGTAGCAGCAACAACCCAAGAAAAATCACGGCCGACACCAGCCTAAACCCGTCATCGAATGACAGCACGGCTGCTTGCCCTTGTACTTTGGCTTGAAGCAACATCTCACCGAGTTTTTCTCGAGTGTAGGTGAGCGCACCGACTCCGCCCGAGAGCGAGCGTAGCTGATCTTGGACCGTTGAATCGAAGGCCGTGATGTGCTCGGCCAAATAGCTGCCGTGGCGCTTCATTCCGTTCGAGACCAAAGTGCCCATCACTGCGGTGCCGAGAGACCCGCCGAGCTCTCGGGTCAGGTTGAACAACCCCGTTGCATTGCCGCGTTGCTGAGCAGGCAAGTCAGACAGCGCGATGACGCTGACCGGGATGAAAATAAACCCAAGACCCGCGCTGCGAACCAGATTGGGTCGCACCAGATCCCAGAACCCTGCCTCAGCCGTCAGGTGCGAGGCGATCCATTGACTCGACGCCACGATGGCGATGCCGATGAGCAGCAGGTATCGCCCATCCACTTTGCCGCTCAGTCGACCCATCATTGGCATGACGACCAGCGACACTGTGCCAGCGATCAAAAACACCTTTCCGATCTCGAGCGCCGAGTATCGCATGACAGAGCCGCAAAATAGCGAGAACAAGAAGCTTCCGCTGAACAGTGCAAACCCTGTGAGAAAGTTGATTCCTGTACCCGCGGTATAGGTGCGGTTGGTAAACACGCTGAGGTCAACGACGGGGTTGTCCGTTTCGAGCTCGTGCACGATAAACGTGATCAGCGAAACGGCTGCAATCGCCGCCAATACGACAATGGCTCGCGATTCGAGCCAACCTTCGCGGTTGCCCTCTTCGAGCACATATTGCAGAGACGCCATGCCGACCGCGAGAAGGGCGATGCCTTTGCTATCGATCTTCGCCTCGTCGCCCACCGGCGGCCTAAAACCCGGTTGCTCGAGCACTTTGAGCACGCCAAACACAACCAACGCGCCGAGGGGAACGTTCACCAAGAATATCCAGTGCCAGCCAAACCAGTCGATCAAATATCCACCGATCGTCGGCCCTAGCAAGGGGCCCGTGATGGCACCGAGACCGAAAAACGCGGCTGCCATCCCTCGTTCTTCGAGCGGATATCGCGCGAAAAGAATGGTTTGTGCCGTGGGGATAATCGCTCCACCACCCAGGCCTTGGAGCATCCTGAAAAACACCAGAGAGGGCAAGCTCCACGACAACCCACACAAGGCGCTTGCCAGCGTAAATAGAAGGACACTCGCCGAGAAATAGGCTCTGAATCCGAAACGACGCTGGAACCACCCCGTCAGTGGAATCACCACGATATTTGCCATCATATAACCGGTGGACACCCAGCCAATCTGGTCGATGGGCGTACCGAAGCTCGCTCGAATATCGCTCAACGCCACGTTGACGATCGTGATGTCGATCATGGCCATCAGTGCAGCGCCCATCACGATGGCGGTGATACCGGCTTTCGACCCTGTCACAACATCGGGTGAAATCTCTGGTGAGCTCATGACAACACCCTCACTTGACGTGAACCGTGACAGCAGCGCTCATTCCGGGGCGCAGTTGCACACTCGGATGTGCTTCGAGGCGAATCAGGACAGGCACGCGCTGGACAACCTTGGTGAAGTTTCCCGAAGCGTTGTCGGGCGGCAAAAGCGAGAAACGAGCCCCGGTGCCAGCGGCCAAGCTGTCGACGGTTCCAGCGAATTTTTCGCCTTCGAAGGTGTCAACGGTGATGTCGACCCGTTGTCCTTCGTGCATCTTGTGTAGCTGGTCTTCCTTGAAGTTCGCGACAATCCAGGTGTCGTCGAGTGGAACAATCGCGAGCAACGGACGATCGGGTGAAACGAGCTGCCCTGGCTCAACCGTGCGTCGCGCCACCGTGCCGGCAACATCGGCCACGACGCGTGTGTAGTCGAACGCGAGCTGCGCTTGTGCAAGTGAAGCCTCTGCCTGCGCCACTTTCGCTCGCGAAAGCTCTGCCTGAGCTTCAGGCGCTGCTTCCAGGCTGCTCGGGCCCGCTTTGTGCCTGAACCATCCGGCTGGCAGCGGCAGGGGTTCCAGAAACGTTCGCCATATTGGCCTTCGCGCTCGCCAGTCGTGCCTCGGCTTGCTGCGCTGCCTCGGCCTGCTCTTTGTTTGACTTTCGTTGGTCGAACTCTGACTCGCTCGATGTACCGCTCATCCCGGCAAAATCTGGCTTCAGTTGGGTCTGTCGAGGGCGAGATCGAGCCTCGAACGTGCAGCCACCACATCGGCTTTGGCTTGCTCAATCGACGCCTTGCTCGTGCCCGAGATCGCCGCTGCTTGCGAGAGCCCTCCTTGCGCAGCGAGCAGGTTCGACTCGATGTTCTTCTTCGTGAGTGCCACCTGCGCTTCGGCTGAACGAAGCTGCGCTGCCAGCGGCCAGGTCGGCCTTGGCCGCGGCCAATCGCGCCGTTGCATCTCGGTCATCGAGCTGCACCAAGATGTCTCCCGGCATTGACGTGCTGGTTGTCTTTGACCAGTACTTGCTTCACCTGCCCGCTGATCGGGGCGCCACATTCGCCCTGGCCCTCGACCTGCGCATCGTCAGTCGACTCCTTACCCAACCCCTGCACGTACGACCCCACCCCCACCGCCGTCGCAATGGCGAGCAACAGCGGGAACACGATCTTTGCCTTGCTGCTCTTCGCCGCGGGTGGATCCGACGCTCGGGTTGGAGCTTCCGAAGGAATGGTCGTCGCGCTGGGCATCGAAACCGTCTGGGACATATCCACCCCTCGTACGGCGCGGATGCCACGTTACTGTCAGGAAGTTATCGCGATATATCGGGAAAATACCGCCTGTCGGTCATCCATCTATCGCCAAAACCGACGAATGGGATAACCATTCCGTTTTTCAAAGATGGATGAAGCTGGAGTACATCGAACCCTGGATCTGCGTCATGGATCCGAGCGCTTCAGGGGGGCGAGTCGCGCTCGGTTTGCCGCGCGTGTCGGCGTGACAGCGCAAACGGTTTATCGGTGGGAGCTTCCTGAGAGCGCAGCGGAAGCGCGTCGACCCAGGGCCGCTGACCTTGCCCGGATGCTCGATCTCTCCTGTTGGCGCGGTGGGCGCGCCGCCGCAGAAAAGCAGCGCGGCTCGAGGTCGTGTAGATGACGGTGCCGCGGCGTTGGCGGCGTTGATGCGCGCGTTGTCGGCGACCCGAAAAAAGCGGAGCGCGAGCTATGGCTTGGCCACCAAAACCGATGTCTCTCGAGAGACTCGATGGATAACGAACCGCGTTGGCGGTGCTCGAGGCGCTGCTTCCGCGGCGACCCTCGACACGCGATGGCGACGTTGGCGGGGCCGCTTGCAGAAATCGACGAGGTGGGCGCTCATTATTACCAGAGCCTGGGCCGCAGCGACTCTTCATGCGCAGCTCAACGCAGAGTTTCTCGACGTGGGTCGAGTGCACGCACGCAGGCGCGATCCGACGCGAGGGGGATGACCCCGAAGCGTGGCTCGTCGCCTGGCTTGCGGGCTTGCATGCGGCCTTCCTGTGCAACGATATCGATCTCGTGCGTCAGGCCTATGCGCGGCTGGGCCGAGACAATCCGCCGGGGTTGCCGCCTTGCTCTCGCTCCTACTCAGCAGGCTCGCGCCCTCGAAGCCTTGGTCACGGGTCAACCCACGGTTGCGGCAGAGAGATTTCGCGAGGTCGCGCATCACGCGCATGACGGGGTCTTGCGTCGATCGAGGCGCGCGCGTTGTCGTGTTACGCAGCTCCGGTGTCTCGACGATTTGGCGGCACCCAGCGGGTGCTTGGCATTGCCCGCAACGCTCAGAGGGTCGCTTTCGATGGGCGAGTGGGCGCAGGGTTGCACTCGGTGTTTTTCGCTGCAGGGATTGAGCTCGAAGGTACGTTCGGGTCGTCTGAGTGAGATCCCAGCGGTGGTCGATGCGGTTCGTGCATTGAGCGACGAGACGGGATCGAGCCCACCGCGGCCGTGCTGGGTGTAGCTCGCTACCTTGCGCTCAAGGCGATATCGAAGCGCTCGAGGCGCTCCACGAAGGCTAGCGAAGTCTTCTCCTGCAGGGGTACACTCGCTGTCTCGGGCGCAAAGTCGTATGTCAGGCGTTGAGTCTGCTCACTTCGTCGAACGACCCAGAAGAGACCGTCAGGGCTTGGGAGCAAGCGGAGCGCGACGTCTCTGGATGGCCGTTCTTGCTGCGAGATGCTCTGGTTCACAGCGCCGTTTCACGTGTCGTTGCGGGTCAGCGAGAGTCGGCTGCGCGAACGCTTCGACAGCTAGCTCGAGCACTCGACGCTGCGCCAAGCCCGTGGCTCGCTGCGCACCAACGTCGCGCGGAGGGGACTTTTCGCGCCGCATGTGGCGAGTGGGTGCAAGCTCGCGAGCTACTCACCGCAGCGATCGCCACCTTCGAGCTCGCGGGCGATCGTGTCGATGCTGCGCTCACTCGTACGTTGCTCACGACCTTCGGCGAGTTCTACGGCGAGCCCGACGCGACCGAGCAACGAGAGCAATCTGAGACCGAGGTCGCCGCGCTGGGGTTGGTGGTGCCTGCTGGGCTTCGCGTAGGTCTAGAACGCCTTCGACGAGAGCAACAGCGTCAAGCGACTGCTCCCGATAAAGGAGCGCTAGAACGCCTCGTTGTGGCCGTGAGACGGCTGACGGTACGAGGCACCTCACCGCACCTGATCGAGAAAGAGTTGGTGCTGGTGCTCCGAGAGCTATTGCCGGGTCGAAGCATTCGCCTCGAGGATGTCGACTCTCACGGGCTTTCGACCCTCGTTGGCGCCACGGCGATGGTCGCTGATCCTGCACCAAAACGCGGCACGACGTACTCGGAGCACTCGTTGTCGACACCCTTCGAGTTCGGCGATGGCAGTGGACGCCGGCTTCGTTTGGTCGTGCGCGGGCCGCTTGACAGCGAAGAACGGCAAGCCACCGCGATGGTGCTCGACACGGCGGGTCTTGCTCTCGAGGTCGCCGCGTTGCGTGGCCTCGGTGGCCACGGTCGAGCGCTCGACAATACTTCGACTGAGGGCCCTGATATCCCGGGTTTTGTGGCTGTTTCAGCCTCGATTCGTCGTTTGCGCGCCGAGATCGCCGGCCTGGGCAGCTCGCGCGCAACCGTGGTGGTTTTGGGCGAGAGCGGCAGCGGGAAAGAAGTGGTGGCTCGCGCCATCCACGACCTCTCGACGCGTCGGGCTCAGCCCTATGTGGCGTTCAACTGCGCGACCGTTCCGCGTGATTTGTTTGAGGGTCAGCTATTTGGATACAAAAGGGCGCATTTACGGGTGCCGTGAGCGATCACCCAGGCGTGATTCGAGCGGCCGATGGCGGCACCTTGTTCTTGGATGAAATCGCCGAGCTACCTCTCGATGTGCAACCGAAGCTTCTTCGTTTTCTCGAAAATGGCGAGGTGTTTCCGTTGGGGGCGAGGCGCTCGATGACGGTCGACGTTCGAGTGATTGCAGCAACCCATCGTGACCTAGGCGACATGGTTCGCCGTGGATTATTTCGCGAAGATCTCTACTACCGTCTTCATGTCGTGCCTTTGCGGGTTCCACCGCTTCGCGAGCGCGCTGATGACATTGCTCCGTTGGCTCGTCATTTCGTCCGGCTGTTGGCGCCCGAGGGCCACGTTCCTGTGCTTGCGCCCGATGCGTTGGCGGTGCTTCAATCGCACCCGTGGCCCGGCAATGTGCGCGAGTTGCGTAATGTGATCGAACGCTCTCTAGCGTTTTCTCCGATGCCCGAGGTGATCCGCGCAGAGCACTTGCGCATCGACCCTGTCCCTCGTGCTGTGGCGTTGAAGTAACGTCACAGAGAATGAGCGGTACGCGCTTGCAAGTGGGCATGAACCCGCGCAAGAAGAAACCTGTGTACCTCGTTCGACCGCGTTCTTTCTTTCCGCTCGTCGTTGTAATTTCATCGTTCTTGGCGAGTTGTTCCAGCGATTCCAGTCCATCCAATGACCCATCGAATGGCACGACCGAATCGAAAGAAAAGTTCGTCGACGATTTGTCCAAGATCTTGTGTGAGGCCGCAGCGCCCTGCTGTGCTGAACGAGGTCTAAACGCGGTCACCTCGGCCTGTGAATCGCAACTCGCGGCCGACTATTTCTTTTCGCTACAACCTGCGCTCTACAACGCCAATATCGTATTTGACGGGGCTCGGGCCGCTGAGTGTCTCGAAAAAACCAAAGCGCTCACGGGGCAATGTGGGGCGACATGGCTCAAAGACGGCGGCACGGATATTTGTGACCGCGTATCTCGTGGCACCTCGCCGCCCGGGGCCTCGTGCGGTAGCTCTCTGGAGTGTGAAAAGTCGGATCAAGACATTGCTGTGTGTGAAGGCGCGTCGGGCGAGGCTTCCCACTGTCTAGTCATTCATGTGGGTGCGGTGGGTGATGCCTGTGATGATTTGACTGGGCTTAGCGCGTTGCCGAACGAAGCCAAAGGCTGTGACCCGGCGAATGCCTATTGTGAGCCGAGCACACTGCGTTGCACGACAAAAGGCACAGAAGGCCAACCCTGTGTTGGCGCCTCGCAGCAAGGGTGTATTCAGGGCTTGTATTGCTCGGTCGATTTGACGACGAGTGAATCATTGTGTGTACGCCCTGCGCAGCTCGGTGAGTCGTGTTCCGCGAAAGCCTGCGTGGGGGGCACCTTTTGTGATTCGTCGACGCAGCTTTGTGTCGAAGAGCTCCACGATCTCGCTGCATGCGACAACTCCACGCAGTGTCGATCTCATTCGTGCAACGGAGCATCCTGTACTCCGTCTGTCACCGATCCAAACGAGCTGATAAGCGATGTACCCTATGCGTGCCAATGACACATCACGAGCGCGTCCTAAAACGAGCGAGGCGCACTCGAACATGCGAAGGCTCCTACCCAAACAAGGGGCATCGGAGCGCCGTCGAACGATCCCCGAGGTACGAAAGCACCGAGAAATAAAAACGATGCCCCCGTTGAGCGAGTGGACGAGGCCGTAAGGCGTCGCTGACGGACGTGAGAACCGTTTTAATGAACGCAAGCGGGGAGGGTGGGCGTGAGGTCGACCACTACGTCGTCGCCACTGTGAATCGTTAGCTCGACGTGAGTGCTTTGGGGGCCGCGGAAGCGATGAATACCGGGTTTTACGCGAAGCAATGAGCGGGTCGAGGTGATGGGGTAGTTGAGCTCGTGAGGAGACGGCTCTGCGGTTCGAATATCCTGAATCGACGACCCGGGCTCGACGCCCACGATGTGTACGAGCGCAAGCTCTTTTTCGAGCGATTGAAGCGCCGGAGACATGCGTTGTCGCTCGTTGGGTTTGGCTTCGGCGAGAAAATGTGCGCGTGCGTCGAGAGCCAGACCAAATCGTTCGACGACATAGGCAGCCTCAGCGATGGGTAGCGTGAGCTTGTAGGTCGGGAAGACTCGCCACGCCCGCAACAACAAGTCGAGCGCTTCTGGGGCCGAATGTCTCTCTTGGCTCAACAACACCGTCGCGTTCTGGAACAGCGCTTTGGCCTCTTGTCGTTGACTTTCGTCGACCTTTTCGAGAGCCACCGTGCTGGTCGGCAATGCATCGATGGTGGTTTCAGACGCGTCTTGCGCTGGCCTCACGTTTCGGCAGGGCGGCGGAATTACACACGAGATCCTTGGCGAGTTGTCGATATCGGCCAGCTTCGGCGGTGTGACCTTGTGGTGAGCGCAACCCAACAGCCCCGGAGCGAGCAAATACAGCGTGATGGGCCAAGGATAGAAGCGAGATGCCACCTTCGAGAGTCTACCGATGCGTGACGCTCAAGACCAATCGCAAACCCAACAATTTTTTGCTCTGCTTCATCGAAGGCGCTTGCGGCTCGAAAGTGCTGCGGTAACGGAGGCCGATGTTCTGGGAACGAATGTCTGCGGCTGAGCTCACCTCTACCATCGAAGCCGCGCTCAAGAAAAATACGCCCTATGCGGGGAATGTCTTGGGCTTCCCGGGTTCGTTTCTGGATGGAGAGGTGTTCCCCGATGCAGGTTTTCTGTCGAATGCTCCGTTTTTGCGGTGCCTCCGAGAAAACCCAAACCATATTGGTTGCCATACGCTCACTGCAGCAGAGTCAGCCTTCTCGGGGACACAAGCGATCGAGGTTGATCTGATTCAGAATTTGTGCCGAGCAAATTGCAGGTGCTTCGCCCGGCGCGTGTGATGGGTATGTCGCAAGTGGAGGCACCGAGTGCAATATTCAAGCGATGTGGGTGCAGCGAAACGAGCTGCGTCAAGCGCATGGCGCAACACCGAATCAAATCGCGATTCTTTGCTCAGAAGACACTCATTATTCGGTGTACAAAGCGGCTGATCTGTTGGGTCTCGACGTAAGGGTGATCCCGGTGGATCGCACTACCCGCGCCATGCGAGCAGACGCGCTTGCCGATATCGTCGAAGGAGCCGTCGCCGAGGGCAAGAAATATTTCTCATGTATTTTGAACATGGGTACCACGATGTTTGGATCGATCGATGATCCAGACCTCGTGGTCGGAGCGATCGAAAAACATCGAGCACGTGGCGTTGACTATCGACTGCACGTGGATGCCGCGTTTGGCGGGTTTCTCTACCCGTTTTCCCAGCCCAGCAATAGACTGTCCTTTCGCGACCCTCGGATCGTATCGATGACGATGGACGCTCACAAGATGCTTCAAGCACCCTACGGAACGGGGATTTTCTTGGTTCGCAAAGGGATGCTCCCCTATGTTTGCAACGAGCATGCGGCCTACGTGCACGGAAAAGACTACACCCTGTGTGGTAGCCGCTCTGGTGCGAATGCGATCGCGGCGTGGATGATTCTTCGCGCCTATGGATCCGAGGGCGGCAAAGCGTTTGTACAAGAAATTCTGGGCCGCACCGATCGTCTATGTCGGGGGCTAGACAGGCTCGGAATTCGTTACTTTCGCGAGCCCCATATGAACATCGTGACGATGCCAGCAGAGCAAATTCCCGCGTCGGTGGCACACGAATTCACGCTCGTACCTGATTCTCACGAGGGTGACCCCCAATGGTGGAAGATTGTGGTCATGGACCACGTGACCGATCAGGCGATCGATTCATTTTTGACATCGCTGGCGCATGCTCGAACGACGAGGTGAGCCGAACGAGCAGCTACACCTTCAAAGCCCAGGTGGTTGATCGTCAGTCAACCTTGGTCTGTGCTCGAGGGTGGTTCCCATACGAAGGGCGCGAATACTGGGTCAATAGGCGCGGCGGTCAACCGATTGACGAGAGTGCTCAGTACGTAAACGCCAATGCCTAGGGTGATATCGAGGAGATGAGTTTCCGAGTATCCGGCCTCGCTCATGGCGACGAGATACGAGGCAGGTGGCTTCCCGCGATGGTGCAGCACAGCGCGCACATATTGGTGAAGCGTTTCGTGCTTTCGGTCAGCAAGGGGGCGCCCAGCTCGAAGCGCATCAATCATCTCAGCCGGCGCGCCTTTTTGTGTGAGAAGGGCTGAGTGCATCGCCATGCAGTAGTGGCATTGGTTCTCGAACGCGACGGTCATCGCGATGATCTCTTGCTCGAGCGAAGAGACTGAGCTGGATTCGAAGGCCGCAAAGCTGGCGAAAAGATGCTTGAGAAGCCCTGGGGAGAGGGCGGCTTTCGCGACAGGCGATGGGATAAACCCAAACTTGTTTTTCGAGCCCAGTACCAGCGGACGAGCCGCTGCAGGCGCGGTGGTTTCATCGAGTGAGCTGAATTCGTAGGTCATGGTGGAGCCTTGTTGGTTTGGGGTTGAGGACACGATGTGGCGTTTTGGCAAAAAAACGCTGGGGCCAATGGGTGATATGGGTGTCAATGCAACTATGTGAAGGCGCTTTCCCAGCGATCGAGAGAGCTTCCCCGACTGAACGGCGGAGCTCAGACGAGATTGTCGAACATTTTTTTGAGGGTTTCTCGTGTGGTTTCGAGGTCTTTGGTGTCGAGACCTGCGACCATCGCGCGAACAATATCCTCGACAATGGGAACGAGTTTTTTCTCGAGAGAGCGACCTTTGGCCGTGAGATGAATCAGTCGTGCGCGCCCGTCGGTCTTGTCTGCGCGTCGTGAAATAAGGTCACGTGATTCCATTCCGTCGAGAATGCGACTCATCGTGGGCCTGTCACGAAAGGTGCTGTCGGAGAGATCGCTCTGTCGCGGGCCGTCGTTCTCCCACAGGCGAATCAGCACCGCCCATTGCTCGGGGGTAATGTCTTCGCCTACCTCACGAAATCGACGGAACATTTCGTTTCGCGAGGCCTGGTAGACACGATGCACCCAGAAACCAAGTGCGTTGTCGACCACGATTTTGCCGCCCACGAACTGATCCTTCACGCGGATGACTATGGAGCCTCCTATATGGTTGTCAATGCAATTAGTTTGGTTCGATTGACGATTGGCCTCGCTCGCGCAACATCACGGCCATGCGAGCCCCTTCGCTCTTCCTTGCTGTTGCTCTCGTGCTGGCGGCCTGTGCTTCGGACGAAGAAACCCCGCCGCCTTCACCCGCGGGCCCTGGAGGCTCAGCAGGCGCGGGCGGGGTAGGTGGAGCCGCTGGTACGGGGGCCGGCGGAACAGGTGCGGGCGGTTCGGGCGGAACCGCAGGAACAGGCGGTTCTGCCGGCGCTTCGGGCTCGTCTGGCACCAGCGGCACCGGCGGTTCCTCGGGGACTTCGGGGACCTCGGGGGCGTCGGGAACCGGCGGCACGTCAGGCACATCGGGCACCGGCGGAACCGGAAGCTAGGCGTCAATCGAGCGAACGAATCGCCCGATGTTTCGCCTGTCGCGAACCTTGCGCTAGGGTGCGCCGCCATGAACGTGCGGAAGTCAGTCGAGGGCGCAAAGTCGCGATCACGTCGCGGTTGGGTTCAGCGTGTCGCGCCGCTTTTTTCGGTGCTGATGTTGGGTTCGGCGGCGTTGGGATGCGGTTCGAAGGATGAGAAAAAACCGGCTCCTGTTGAAGCGCCCAAGCCTGTCCCTGAGCCCGCTGGGCTGGTGGCCGAGCTGTTCATTCCCAAGCCCGCGACGACGTTTACTCGGCTGCGAAATCTCGTCGGTGGCCCTGCGATGATGTTGCCCCCCGCGTTCGGTCAAGCGGCTGGCATGATGCTGGGTCTGCCCGCGGCGGTCGGAGATCAGCTCGATGCGGAAATTCCTGCCTTGGGGGCGGTCGTCGTCGAGGCTGAGCGCACCTATTCAGTCATCGGGCTTCACATCAAAGACGGCGTACGGTTCATCAACTCGGCCACGGTCGGGCCTGATGCCACGTTGGTCGCAAAAGCCGACGCTGCATCAGGTGTGACGATTCTCGAGGGCAAACCCGGAGGCCCCACACGCCCCGTTCGTCTCGCCGTCTCGAGCAATTATCTGCTGCTCAGCCCCGATGCTGAAGGTCTCACGAAGCTCGGCCCTTACATCGCGCGCACGATGCCCACCAAAAACGTGCCCACCGATGAGGCCACGATCCTCGCTCGTCACGAAGCCCTCGCAGGCCCGGTGAAAGGTAAAATCGCGGGTTGGTGGGCGTCGACCAAAGCCGATCTCGAAGCCTCCGATCGTGCGATGCGCGAGCAACACGGTGGTGCTGCTCCCACGTTCGGAGACCCTGCGGGTGCTGTCGCGAAAGCCGATGCGACCTTTCAAGCGCTCTTCACCATCATCGCCGATTTGTCGGAAGCACGCGTCACGCTGAACCTCGACGACACCGGCACGCACATTCGCGCAACGCTGAAGCCGAGTGGCCCCAATGGGCCCGCTGCGCAGGAGTTCGCTGCGATGGTGACGGGCGATCCCAAGCCACTGCTCGATATGCCGGCCGATACACTGGCCGCAATGATGGTGCGCGACTCGAAGGATATCCGCGCGCGCAGTGTCGCGGATCAGATGGACTCGTTCGACAAAGTGCTCGCTGGCAAGATGAGCGCGGACGATAAAAAGAAGCTCCAAGAAGTGCTCGACGGCTGGTCGAAGGGTCGAGGCGATTGGCTCTTTTTGGGTGGTGCGCTCGCTCCGAACGCCAACGCGCTCTACGCCCGAAGTGCTGTGGCTGATACGGCGGCGCTCGATCGAGGCATTCGAGGATTGTTCGAGCTGCCCAAAGTCCCGGCGTTTGCCGAGCCGATTCAGCACTGGCTTGGCGAGATGAAAATCGCCGTGCCACCAAAGGCCGACAAGCCCGATTCGGTGCTCGTGGCCAAGGTCGATCGAAAGCCTCAACCGCTCAAGATCGAAGGCAAAGAGATCAGACGCGACGCCGAGAAATTCGAGGTGGGTTGGTCGGTCACGGGTGACTCTGCCTCGTACGTAATCTCGAGTGACGCGAAGAAGTCACTCACGGCCATGACCGAAGGCACGAAGACCGCGAGCTTTGGATCTGAGCCTGAGGTGAAACGCGCTGTCGAAGCGCTAGGCAACGACACCTCGACCGTCGTCGTGGTGTTGCCGTTGCGTTTGCTCACCAGCATGCTCGTTTCGCCCAATCCAAAGAAGCGCCCCGCGACGCCTCCGACGGCGCCGGTCGTGCTCGCGATTGGTCGATCCGACACGGGCGCTTACCTACGCATCGATGGTGCGACCGATGCGGTTCGTGAGCTCATTCGGATGCAGATGCAAATGCGTCAATGATGCTTCTCCCTTGTTGAATCAGGTCGCTCACGCAGAGCGTCACATCGCGCTGGCCACCCGCTCGGAGTTCTGCCAGAAGGCGGCTCATGTCGATGACCACACGGGTCCACGTGGCCCTCTGGGAGCGTCACGGGCACGAGGGCGTGTACACCGCAAGTGTTCGAGGCTGGACACTCACCGTCGAATGGCGACCTGATCCGAAGGGCAGCGAGCCTGGGTTTACCTGGAAGGCAGAATCGCCTGACGGCAAGACCATCGAAGCGCCGCAGCTTCTCGAAGAAATCGAGATCGCGATGGCCGACGCAGAAGAGGCCGTACCGCCCGAAGAAAAAAAAGAGGGCGAAGCTGCCGACGCAGCGTGATCTTGCAGCGGCCTGAACTCGTGTATCGTGGCGAACGTGGCGTCCGACGGCTTCGACGAGGCGTGTCTTCTTACCGGTTATCCCGCGTTCGGCGCGAGGCAAATGCTCACGCAGATCGTGAGCGAAGAGCCTCGCACTCGGGTGTATGTCGTCGTCAAAAACAAGCTCGGCACTGCTGCGGATGAGCACCTTGCGACGCTGACGACCGAGCAACGTGAGCGTGTCGTCGTGCTCGATGGCGATGCGGCTTCGATGGATCTCGGTCTATCCGGAGCCGAGTTTCGTGAGCTCACCCAAAACGTCACGCGCATTCATCACTGCGCACAGGTGAGCTACCTCGGTGTCGACAATGCCGAGGCCGAGCGCGTGAACGTGCAAGCCACGCGAGAAGTCCTCGAGATCGCACACCACTGCGCGCGTTTGCGCTTGCTCGTGCATCACTCCACTGCATTCGTCGCGGGCGATCGGACGGGCACCGTGCACGAGACCGAGCTCGATGCAGACCAGGGGTTTCGCAACATCGTCGAAGAGACCAAAGCTCGTGCAGAGCGGTTGGTTCGGCGATCGATGGCGACACTCCCCATCGCGGTGGTGCGACCCACGAGCATCGTGGGCGACACGGTTTCGGGTGAGGTCGATCGTCTCGATGGGCCGTATTTGCTGGTGCTCTTGTTGGTGACGTCGCCTGCTGACATCGCGCTGCCGTTGCCTGCGAAAGGTGATGCTCCGCTGCACCTCGTTCCTGTCGATTTCGTCACGCGTGCGGCGCATCACATCGGGCGTGATCCTCGCGCTGCGGGTCGAACGTTCCATCTTGCCGACCCGCGTCCGCTGACCGCGATGCGCGCGTTCGAGCTAATTGCGTATGCCGCCGGACGACGATCGCCGAAAGGGTTCATTCCCGCGAATCTCACCCGCGCGTTGCTTCACACACCAGGGCTTGAAAAGTTCGCGAAGAGCCCTCGAACGTTCCTGGATCAACTCGTCACGCCCGTTCGCTTCGACACACGTAACGCAGATACAATTCTCGCCGGCACGGGAATCGTCTGCCCGCCTCTCGAGTCGTACGTCGACAAGATGGTCACCTTCGTTCGTGAGCGAGTTCGAGAGCGGCGAGAACGACGCGCTGAGGTCGAGCACACGGCCGAAAAGGAGATTGACGATCCGCTCGGGTGAGCGACGTCGATTCCGCCATGGCAAGCGAGCTTCGTTCGACACTCGTCTCTCTGGTCGCCGTCGTGGCCAGCGGCGTCGTGGTCGTGACGTGCTCGGCCACACGCGAAGCTGAGGTGCGTGCCGCCTCGACGCCTGCCTCGGTGGTGTTGGTCGCTACTCCCGACGAGTCGGCGGCGGCGCCTGCACCCGTCGTCTCAGCGTCCGCTTCTGCGAGCGCAACCGTCGTCGCCTCTGCCTCGGCATCAGGGGCGCCAGCGACGGTCGCCAAAGGGCCGCTGGGGCACTTCCGCGGAGCGCTCTCTGACCTTGCGTCGGGGGCCAGGAAAAAACCTGTTCGCATCGCGTGGATCGGTGACTCGCATACCGCCGCTGACTTCTGGACAGGAGCTGCGCGAAAGAAACTGCAAGAGAAGTACGGCGACGCAGGGCAAGGCTTCGTTCACGTCGGTTGGGGCACGGGCAAGTATCGTCACGACGGGTTCAAGCTCGACCCACGGAAGTGGGAGACCGTGCCCGCTCAACCTGCCACCAGTGCAAAGACCGATGACGGCGTGTTTGGGTTGGGTGGCATTCGTTTCGAGGCCGCCGAGCCAAGTGCTTCGGCCTCGCTCTCGTTGCAAGGCACGGGTGAGGGCAAGGTCACGTGGGATCTTGCCTACCGAAACCCGGCTGGTTCGTCGCTGCGTGTGAAGGTCGACGGAGGCAAACCCATTGACCTTGGCGAAACCAAAGGTGCGCTGATTCAGCATCGATCGTTCAGCGGAAATTTTGCTGGCGGAAAACTCGAGGTCGAAGCCGTATCGGGTCGCCCTCAGCTCTTCGGCGCCGTCGTCGAACGTGATCAACCCGGTATCGTTCTCGACACGTTGGGCATCGGCGGTGCACGGGTGGCGACGACGCTCGTATGGGATGAGCCCTCCTGGACAAGCGAGCTCACTCGACGTGCTCCGCAGCTCGTCGTCGTTGCGTTCGGCACCAACGAATCGCAAGAAAAATCAGGGACGGAGGAACGTTATCAACGTCAGATGGACAGCCTGCTCACACGAGTTCGAGCAGCGGCGCCTGACGCAGACTGCGTGGTCATCACGCCGATGGATCGATCGAAGGTCGAGGCCGAGCAGCGCTTGCCGAAGATCGCCAAGGGCTTCGCCGCCGCTGCTGCGAAACATCGGTGCGTTGTGTGGAGCGCGTTTGATGTGATGGGCGGCGAAGGCTCGATGCAAGCGTGGATCAACGAGAACCCCCCTCGCGCTCAAGCCGACGGGATTCACCTGTCCGCACGCGGGTATGCCTGGCTTGGTGACAAGCTCGGTACGTTCTTGATGGAGGGCCGATGATGGCCCCTGCGGACGTTCGCCCGGGCACTGTCATCGCCGGATCGTACGAGATCACCGAGACGCTCGGTCGCGGCGGGATGGGCACGGTATACGCCGCTCGTCATGTGCGAACGGGTCGACGTGTCGCCGTGAAATTGCTCCACGGTGATTCACGCGCGTTGCCCGACGCGATGGAGCGCTTTCGCCGTGAAGCGCGCGCTGCGGGATCGATCAACAGCGTGTATGTAACTCGCGTTCACGACGTTGAGGAAGACCCCCAATACGGCATCGCGATCATCTTCGAGCTACTCAAGGGACGCAGCCTCCTCGACCATCTTCGCGCGAATGGCGTGATGTCGTTCGACGATGCAGTGCCCTTCGTACGCGAGGTACTGGCGGGTTTGGATGATGCACATCGCGCAGGCATCATTCATCGAGACATGAAGCCATCGAACGTGTTTCTCGAGCGATTGGCGAACGGAGCATCTCGGGTGAAGTTGCTCGACTTTGGTGTGTCGAAGCTACCCAAAGCACTCGGCGGCACCACGTTGACTCAGCCCGATCAAGCGCTCGGGTCGTTCTTGTTCATGCCGCCCGAACAGGTCTCGAAAGCATCCGAGGTCGATGCGACCGCAGATATCTACGCGTTCGGTGTGTTGCTCTTTCAAGCGATGACAGGGCATCTTCCGTTTCACGGCAGCACGCCCATCGATGTGATTCACCAGAAGCGTGTGGGTGAGCCTCGCTGGCTTTCCGAGGTCGCGGGCAAGCCATTCCCGACGGCGCTCGAGGTCTGGATCCGTCGGTGTATCGAGCGCGAGCCTGCAAAGAGATTTCCGTCAGCGAGAGACGCTCGCATGGCGTGGGAGCAAGTCGTCGCGGCCGTCTTGGGCCCGCAGGCCGTCGCCATCGAAGCACCTGCGCCCACAGGGCAAACTCCGTCCGATTTGCCTCCGGGTCTCGCGCCGTTGCCTTCGAGGACAGTTCCGATTCCGCAAGTTGATCCGATTCGTGGGGCAGGGGGCACGGGCGCGTACGCTGCCTTGCCACCGCCACCTGCTCGTCCCTCTGCGAATGCTCCGCTGGCGTCTGTGCCAACGATGGTTGCTGCGAGCGGCGCATCGAGTGGCTCGGCTCCCATCGCTCCTCTCATGTCAGGTGCTTCTGCTGCGCCTGGGTTTGCTCCTCTGATGGCGCCGTCTTCGATGGGGGCGCCGATGCCGATCTCTTCGGCGATGCAGAGCCGTGAAGCACCAGTTTCTTCGCTGAAGATCGCCTTGCTCGTGGGTGGAGTGATCTTGGGCGTCGGTCTTCTCGGTCTATTGATTCTCTGGCTGATCTTGCATCGGCATTGAGGGCGACGAATAAACCGAGCCATGCCCGACGACCGAATCCCTCGCCAGAAGCTCGGCCCCATCATCGACGAGATCGAGCAACTCGAGCGTGAAGGTGAGTTGCTCGAGCGAGCCGAGGTTCAGCAAGTCTTGCAGCAAGTCGCCGTGCCCACGAATCGACTCGATGAGGCTGTCGCACGAGTCGAAGCGCGCGAGCTCGAATCGGCAAAAAAAGCCGAGTCGCGCCGCAAGGTGGTTCGCATCGCTGCGATCGGTGTGGGGCTCACGGTGCTTGCCACCTCCGCGATCGGCTACACCATGTACGAGCGTTCAGCGGCGCTCGCGCGCGTGACGGCAAGCGACGCTCAGCTCTCGGTCGCGGGGGCTCCGAAGCCCAATACGGTGCCGATCAAGATCACGGGTGCACAGGACATTCAACTCGACGTGGTGCTCCACGAAGCTCCGTCAGGGCGCTCTCTCGACATGACGTGCGACTGGGTTGGCCCCTCGGGCCAAACGCTGTTCGAGAGTCGTTACCAAACCAAGACCATCGATCGCGGAAACTGGCCCACTCACTGCAAATACTCGTTCAAATCGACGGCGCCGACGGGCGCCTGGACCGTCCGGATGAAGGTCGAAGATCGAGTGGTGATCGAAACGCCGTTCACCATTGAGTGACAGCGTCGACGAGTGTTCGAGCGAAAACATCCGCGACGCGTTCTCTGTCGCGCGACAGTTTCGACACACATGCTCGGCACTGTCGCGTCATGGCTGTATCAAGCACGCGCGCATGGGCATTTTTCGCGATCGGCGTTGCTGTTTCTGCATGCGATGAAGACGGGCGTTGCCCCGATTCGATCGCTGCTCATATGTCGACGCCACCAGCGATCACGAGCACTGAATCTCGATCTCGTCCCGAGCGTTACACCCAGATTTCCGAGCGTTCGCTGTCGACGCCGATGGGCGCTCGATAGCCTTCGACGACGTACGCGTGAAGCTGTCCATCATCGGTTGCAGCGAGCAGCAATCCATTGCCTGACAGCGCCCACGCGTGAACGCGACTGGTAAGCTCGAGGTCGATCTCGGGCTCGTCTTGCTCGATATGCCAGATCGAAATGCGGTGCTCCGTCGATGTGAGCGCGCGTTGATTGTCAGGCAGCATCGCGAAGGTGTTGATGCGATCGCCGATAAACCACGTGCGCAGAACCGCTCCCGTCGTGGTTTCGATGGCGCGAACCACCCGCAGTGAATCACCGCGTTCGCCTTCGTCACCGGTGAGACCAAGCAGCGAGCCGTCGTGGCTAAGCGAGCCAAGAATGCGTCCGTGCAGACTCGGGTAGGCCCAAGGCAGTCGTGCGATCAGCGAACCCGTGAAGGCGTTCCACAGGGTGATCTCGTTGCGTCGATTGCCCCACGTGCCCCAGATGATCGCACACACGTCGCTGCCCGTTGCGGTGAGCACTCCCGACACATTCACGACGGGCTCGCTCGGATGGGATTGAGCGAGGGCAGGGTTGATCGGAAAGGTGTGAACGAGATCTCCGCTTTGGGTCGAGTACACACTGGGCCCGAAGTCAGCCCCTGAGATAAGAATGCGTCGGCTATTCGGGAGCGTTGCCTGCGCACGGATGTGACCCACGGCCCACCACGAGTGACCCCACGGCGGCAGGTCGAGTAGCGATGCGTCGATGTGAAGCATCACCTGGCCAAAGGCTCTCACGTCGTCGCGAGCACGGATGGTCTCGAGCAAAAGATTGTGGGTGCCACGAATGAACTGTGACGCGAGGATTCGCCCCATCCGATTGGTCTCGGCGCACTTCACCATCGCGTCGAGATCCCACAGTTGAGCGGCGCTCTCTGAATGGAGCAACGCGATGCTTGCGTCGTCCGTGACCCGAGCGGTGACTTGGTTGGCCGCAACCCCCTCGAAGAACACACGATGGAGGCGCTGAGGGCGCCCCCCTTGCTCGAGATCCCAGATCGAGATGGTGTCGTTGAGCACCACGAAACGAGATGAGCCTTCAACGCATGAAGGCTGCGTACAGGCTCGCTCAGCGTGATCAGCTCATGGAAGAAAAAGTCGATGCATCTGCACTCCGAGGTAGCCGCGTCGAGCATTCAGACACTTGGCGTACGCACCGACCAAGCATGGCTCAGGTGCGCATGGATTCAGAGGCGGCGGTCTTCTCGAGATACTCGTCGTAGGTGCCGTTGAACAGGTTGGGCTCGTTGCCCGGCGTCATCGAGAGAGAATGCGCAACCCAGCTTCGAAACGAAGTGTCGGTCAGTGGCTCGTGACGACGACCGTGCCCTTGTACTCGACCAGCGCTTGAAGCAGCGCATCGATGCTTTCGACATCGAGGTGGTTGGGTGGGCTCGTCCATCAAAGATGCCATTGCTCTTCAGCAGGATCAGCTTCGCCAACAGCAAGCGCGCGGCTTCTCCGCCCGAGAGTGCCTCGGTCTTTTGAGCCCTTGATCACCGCTGAAAGAAGACGTCCGAGAATCGAACGCACATGCTCGACGGGAGCGTCTTTGTCGAAGCGGTGGAGCCACTCGTAGCAAGTGAACCCAGGCTCGAGCGCCTCATGATGATCTTGCGCGAAGTAGCCAACGTTGGTGTCGTGGCCCCAGATCACCTTGCCTCCATCGGGGGTGTACTCACCGACGAGCATCTTCAACAGCGTCGACTTACCGACGCCCGATGGGCCGATCACCGCGAGCTTGTCGCCACGGTTCAGGTTCATCGAGAAGTTTTTGAAGACCGTCTTCGGACCGAACGTCTTCACGAGACCTTCTGCTCGCAACACATCACGCCCCGAGGGTTTCCCCATCTCGAACTTGATGTAAGGGCGCACCACGCTCGATCGCTTGGTGACGATGCCCGCCTGCAGCTTGTCGATTTCTTTCTGTCGAGACTGGGCCTGGCTCGAACGATTCGCACTTGCACCGAAGCGAGCGACGAACTCTTTGAGCTCGGCAATTCGCTTCTTTTTCTGGGCGATGTCGGCCTCGGTCTGACGACGGCCCGTGGTTTTTCGATCGACGAAGTCGTCGTAGTCGCCGGTGAAGAACGTCACGGTCTGAAAGTCGACGTCAGCGACGTGCGTCGCGAGTCGGATGCATGGAAGTGACGGTCGTGGCTGACGACGAGCAACGTTCCGCGGAAGTCGTTGACGAGGTAGTTCTCGAGCCACCGGATCGAGTCGAGGTCGAGGTGGTTGGTGGGCTCGTCGAGGATCAAAATATCCGCGCCTGCGAACAGACATTGAGCCGCGAGTACACGAGGCTTCCAGCCCGAGGCGAGCGCGCTCATGTTCTCGAGGTGCTGCTCGGTGGCGATGCCGACGCCTTCGAGCATTTCGCCTGCGCGAGACTCGGCCATGTAGCCGTCCTCTTCTGCGATCACGCCTTCGAGCTCGGCGAGGCGCATTCCGACCTCATCGGTCATCTCGCCTTCGAGCAGACGCTCTTTCTCTTGCATCGCGTCCCAGAGCACTTTGTTGCCCATGATGACGGTGTCGAGAATGCGGCGGTTGTCGTAGATCGTGTGGTCTGCTTGAGCACGCCGATCTTGAGCTTCGACGGGATCTCGACCGATCCTCCGTCGGCATCTTGGTCGCCTGAGATCACCTTGATCAGCGTCGACTTACCCGCACCGTTGGCGCCGACGATGACGTAGCGCTTTCCCGGGTCGAACGTCAGCGAGACGTTCTCGAAGAGGACCTTGGGCCCGAAGCGTTTGGTGAGCTTGTTCAGCGTGATCATCGCGGCCAGCCGAGTGCCACTCGGCACGCCGAACGCAAGCCCCCAGCGCAAAATTCCACGCGCTGCTCACTTGGCTCGCGTCGTCGTTTTTCTTCGTTGAGCTCCGGGCTCGGGGCGGCTTTCGAGACCTTGGTGGTCTTGCTTGTTTTCTGGCTTTTCGCACCCGCCGACGGCTTTGATGCCTTCGCAGGTTTGCTCGCCTTACTCGTCTTCCGCGTGGAGGCTGACGAGTCTCGTCTTCGCCTTCGCCTTCTGTGCGGGCTTCGCCTTCTTGGCGGGCTTCGCTGGTTTGGTTGGCTTGGTGGTCTTGGTGCTCTTGGTCGACTTGCTCGACTTGGTCAAGTCGCGGCTTGGCGGCCTTCGCAGAATTCCGTAGCTGCTTTGGCTCTGGTGACCTTGGGCTTGGGTGGTGCCGGCGGAGGCGCTGGCTCTTTCGACAACGCAAGCACCGCCTTGAACTCGGCCTCGGTCACTGGGGTCACCGAGAGCCGATTTCGCCGATGCATCACCATCCCTTTGACCACCTCGCCCGTTCGCAGCTCGTCGAGCGAAACCGGGCGAGCGAGTTTTTCGACGGGCTCGACGTCCACGACGCTCCAGTCTTCGCCGGGCGCGGTCGGATCTGCGTACGCTTCGCGAGCGACGCGAGCGATGCCGACGATCTCGCGACCCTCGTTCGAGTGATAGTAGAGAAGCAAATCGCCCTCTTTCATCGCTCGAAGGTGATTGCGAGCCTCGTGGTTGCGAACCCCGTCCCAGTGGGTCGAGCCTCGCTCGATGAGCTGGTCGAAGCTGAACACAAAGGGCTCGCTTTTCACGAGCCAGTACGAGCCTGCCATCGTGCCTCGACCTCAGAACGGGATCTGATCGTCGTCCGGTCCAGGACCGTAATCGTCGTAGTCATCCGCTGGTGCTGGTGCTGGCGCGGGACGTCCTCCTCCTCCGCCACCACCTCGGCTTCCGCCGCCACCACCGCCGCCACCGCCTCCACCTCGCGAGTAGCCTCCGCCGCCACCGCCACCGCCACCGCCACCGCCCCCACCTCCGCCGTACTCGCCACCACCGCCACCGCCACCTGCGCGGCCGGCGATGATCACGTTCGTGGCGTTGATGTCCGTGCGGTACATCTTCTGCCCGTCCTTGTCGTACGACGACGTACGGAGCGACCCTTCGATGAACACGGTCGTGCCCTTCGTGAGAATGCGCTGGAGTGCCTCACCGCGCTTTCCCCACACGACGACGTTGTGCCAGTCGGTGCGTTCCTGCCAGGTCTTCTGGCTGTCGAGGTACCGCTCGGTGGTCGCAATGCGGAGCTTCAGCACCGCTTGACCGCCTTGGGTCATACGAAGCTCAGGATCGGCCCCGAGATTTCCGAGCAACATTACGCGATTGAGGCCTTCAGCCATGACAGTGAGTCTCCCGTAGAAAAGTTGGGTGAGATCACCCGCTACGAGAGCCTCTCTCACGCGTCAAGAAACCGGCGTCACTCTTCTTCGTCGTCGGTGTTTGTGGCTGGGGATGGCGCTGCTGGCGACCGCAATCCGAGCCCAAACACCACGAGGCCGGCGAACATCATGAGCGCCCCGACCACGACGCCAACAGCACCGACCGGATGCCTCGCAAGACCCACCGACAATCGCGCGCCGAAGGATCCTTTGGGTGGGCTCATCACCGGCCCCTCGATCGACGCTTGCGCAGAGACCTGGCTACAAAAGCCATTGTCTGAGGTCTTCTCGCTACACACCGCCGTGCACGCAAGCACGTCGCTTTTCTCACCGACGAACGCGATCATGTGTCGCGCCTCGACGGATAGCCCTGGCTTGCTGGTCGTGGCCTGTGTGTGGCTCTTTGCGACCTGGTAGTACCCGCGAGCGGTCTCTTCGTTGAGCCCCTCTTGTACGCCGCCATCCACCGGCCCGCGCTTCTGGAGCTCGTCGCGGATCATCTCGTTCATCTTCGAGAAGACCAGCTCTTCTGCGCCTGGGCTCCATGCCGACGAAGGCGCTCTTGCGCACACCGCCAGCACCCGGTTGTGACCTTGCTCGATCTCTTCGGGCGTGCCCCACGCCACGCCTCGTCGCAGCAGCACCTTGAGCCCCGCGACCATCGAGATGTCGATCGTCGGTAGCTTCTCTTCTTTCTCAGGTTTGGCGTTCGGCGGAACGGGAACCTTGATCGAGTTCGACGTCTCGCTGATCGCCCAACCATTGCCCGTCGGCGCTCCGCTCGATGCGGGATCCACCGCCATCGCCACGCCGCTCAACGTCGTCGCGCTCGCGATGACCATGGTCAGAGCAACGCGTTTCGATCGATGCAATTTGCCGGCTGACATGTCACCTCGGGGCCCACTCATTCGTCGTTCTCCAGGCGTTCGAGCAGCGCCAACGCGTCCCGACGGATGTCGAGCAGTACCCCGCGAAGCACCCCGATCGCAAGCGTGTCGGGTGATGCGATATCCGCAGCCTCGAGGCCTTCGACTCTGAGCTGCTATTTCGCCCCTTCGATAGTGAAGCGGCGCTCTTTCAGAAGGCTGCGAATTCTCAGCAGCGCATCGACGTCTCGCTGTGCGTACACGCGTTGCCCCGAGCGAGACTTTTGCGGTCGCACGCACGAAAACTCTGTCTCCCAGTAGCGGAGCACCGAGGGTTTCTCTCCCACAATCTCGGCGACTTCTCCGATGCGATACCAACGTGCCGCAGGCGCTTTCGCGAGTGCGCCTCGTCGCACCGCAGATGCCCTATGAGCCCGCGACTCGTCGCCCGATGCCGAGGTGGCTTCGGATGTTTCACTCGAGCGATTGCCGTGTCGCGCTCGGCTCAATGCGAGGACGGCTCAGTGTCCGAGCCCGTACCGTTCAGCATCTCGAGCATCCGAGGGCTGGGCCGGAACTTCAACACACGTCGGTCGGCGATGGGCACGACCTCGCCTGTCTTCGGGTTACGCCCCGGTCGCGGCGGCGTATCGTGAGGAACGAAGTTGCCAAACCCCGGCAGCTTCACCTTCTCACCACGCCCGATCGTTTCTTTCATCGTCTCGAAGACGAGGTCGACAATGTCTGCCGCCTCGCGCTTCGAGAAGCCCCCCACCTGCTCCCAGACGAGCTTGGCGATGTCCGCCTTAGTCATCATGGGCCGTATACAACTCATGGGCCGTATACAACGACCAGCGTAAAACCACCACGTCGGTGACGAGTGGCGTTGCGGTTGGGTCAGACGCTGGCGGTGCCGACGACACCGGCTCGAGGCCCACCGACTCACGGCGACGCGTGTTCTGCTCTGCGATCACGAGGGCGGCGACATAGCCGTAGCCAATGGTGAAGAGCATCGCGAATGGCGTTGCGAAGTAGTGCTGCGTCCACACGCTCGCCACGGTGCTGCCCAGCGAGAGCGCGCTCAACATGATCTCGGTCATCGGGAGCTCAGCACGAGCACGGTAACGACCCTCGCGCAGGCCCTTCTTTGGCGTGCGAACGAACTCGCCAGCCATGTGAGTCCAGCCCTCATGAACCGCCTTGGTCAGGTGAGGAGCGAGCCCCGCACCCAACGCGATCAGCATCGGCAAGCGAGCGACTGCGCCCCAGCGCGAACGACCCTGCGCGCTCTCTGCGAGCATGTAGAACGTCGCGAGCGAGCCCGTGGTTCCGATGACGAGCGGCAAGTCGATCACGAGCATCGTCTTCACGTCCGTCGCGGGCATGAAGATCAGCGCGGGCAAGAGCAACGCGCTGAGCAGAACCATCAGCGGGTACGCGAAGTGCGGCGTCAGGTGGAAGAACGCCTCAGCTCGCTGCGAGAGCGTGAGCTGCGAGGCCATTACCATCTTCATCAGCTTGCGTGCGGTCTGCACGGTGCCCTTGGCCCAGCGGTACTGCTGTGCACGAAGGGCCGAAACGTCCTCGGGCAATTCAGCAGGCGAGACGACGTCCTCGCGATACACGAAGCGCCACCCTTTGAGCTGCGCTCGGTACGAGAGATCGAGATCCCGGTGAGGTCGTGCTGCCAGCCGCCAGCTTCATAATCAGCTTGCTTGCGGCCACGATACCGCCGGTGCCCGAGAAGTTGAAGAGATTGCCCGGCTCCGAATCGCGCGCGGTTCTCGACGAGGTGGTGACCATCGAGCATCAACGCTTGTACCTGCGTGAGCATAGACACGTCGCGGTTCAAGTGACCCCAGCGGGTCTGAACCATTCCGACGCTGCCAGGAGCCAGGAACGCAATCGCGAAGGAAATCTGGCTGCGGGATGAAGTCCGCGTCGAAGATCGCAACCAGCTCGCCCTTTGCGACGTCGAGACCCTCGGCGAGCGCACCCGCCTTGTAGCCGACGCGGTTCACACGGTGGATGTACACCATGTCGACGCCCGTCGCGGCGATTCTGTCGACCGTCGCACGAGCCAGGGCTTGCGTCTCATCCGTCGAATCGTCGAGCACTTGGATCTCGAGCAACTCGGCGTGGGTAGTCGAGCTTGGCAACCGCCTCGAGCAATCGCATCGGCAACCGTTGCTTTCGTTGAACAACGGCAGCTGCACCGTGACACGCGGCAGCTCACTGTCTGTCATGGGTTGCTTGCCCTCTTCGATCACTCGCTTCAGGCGGCGGCGATACCACCAGCACTGAAGCACGAGGTGCGAACGGTGAAGACCGTACGAGGACAACAACAACAGGACTGAGAAATACATCACGCCGAGCGCGTAGTGCATGGTCGCGGTCGTAACATCACGCGTTACCGAGATTGTCGCTGACTTGTAAAACGTTGCACAGAGTTGCCGAGAGACCGGGGCGATCTCGACCCTTACCGAAGTGCTCTCGTGCTATGCGGGGCCGCATGCCATCGCAGCTTCCGCCGGCGGGTGCGGACGACGTCCTCTATCTGTTCGATTTGTCGGGCTATGTATTTCGCGCGTATCACGCGATCACGACCCCGCTTACCGCGCCGTCGGGCGAGACTACCCATGCCACGCTGGGCACGCTGACGATGCTGCTCAGGCTGTTGAAGGACCGGCAGCCCAAGTATTTCATCGTCGCGATGGATTCGGTCGGCGAGACGTTTCGCCACAAGTTGGACACTCGTTACAAGGCCAACCGACCGCCTCCGCCGCCGGACCTAAAGAAGCAGATGGATAGGTGCCGCGAGGCTGTCGAAGCCTATCGATTGCCGGTGTTCCAGGTAGAAGGCGTCGAGGCCGACGACATCATCGCGACATCCGTGAGGTTTGCGCGTGCGAACAAGCTGCGCGTCGTGATCCTCTCGTCGGACAAAGACCTGATGCAGCTCGTCGGTGACGACGTCGTGATGTGGGACACGATGCGGAACAAGGTCTACGGCCTTCCCGAGGTCGAAGAGAAGTGGGGTGTTGGCCCTGCGATGCTTCGCGATCTTCTCGCGTTGAACGGAGACTCATCCGACAACGTGCCCGGTGTGCCGAAGGTCGGAGAGAAGACCGCAGCTAGCTTGCTCAAGACCTACAACGACATCGATGGCATCTACGCGCACGTCAACGAGATCAAACAGAAGGCTGTGCGCCAAAGTCTGATCGACAACGAGGCCGACGCTCGACTGTCGCAGCAACTCGTCACGCTCAAAGACGACATTGAGATGCCCATTTCGATGGAGTCGATCACGCCGGGCCAACCCGACGTCGAGAAGTTGTCGGCGCTGTTCGAGGTTCTCAATTTCTCGAAGCTCAAGGCGCAGCTTCCGTCTGCGTCCGCGAAAACAACGACCGCGTCGGCGTCCGAAACGACGAGCGCCCAAGCTGCGAAGCCCAAACCCGAGGCACAAGATCGTCCGATCGGTGGCCGTGCGATCTTCACGGAAGAAGAGCTCGAAGCGTTCGTTCAACAAGCGCAAGGCGCCGAGTGGCTTGGCTTCGATACCGAGACCACGAGCACCGAGCCGATGAGAGCGGTGTTGCTCGGGATGTCGTTTGCGACGGGCCCCGAAGAGGGTGTGTATATCCCGATCGGTCACCGTTACATGGGCGCGCCAAAGCAGCTCTCGCTGGCGGCGGTACAGCGCATCGTGGGGCCACTGCTTGCCTCTGAGACGCCTCCGAAAATCGGGCACCATACGAAGTACGACGAGATCGTCCTCGAGCGTCACGGTATGCCGGTTCGAGGCACCGCGTTTGACACGATGATCGCGAGTTATCTGCTCGACCCCAACGCAGAGCACGGGTTGAAAGAGACGGCGAAGCGCGAGCTTGGTTTGACGATGACCACGTACGACCAGGTCACGCGCAAATCTCGTGGAAAGCAGCTCGCTTTCGAAGAGGTTCCGATTGAAGAAGCGACGCCGTACGCGGTGGCGGATGCCGTCGTTCCGCACCGATTGATCGGTGGCTTGCGCAGTCGACTCGAGGCTGAGGCGCTGCTCGATATGCACAACGATCTCGAGCTGCCGTTGTCGCGCTTGTTGGGTCATGTCGAACAAAACGGCGTGATGATCGACACCGCGGTGCTGGGCGCGATCGGATCGACGATGGGCACGCAGCTCGTCGACCTCGAAGCTGCCGCGATGAAGGCTGCGGGCAAGACGTTCAACATCAACGCTCCTCGTCAGCTCGAGTCGGTGTTGTTCGACGACCTTGGGCTCGAGGTGATCAAGCGAACCAAGACGGGTCGAAGCACCGACGCAGAGGTTCTCGAAGCCCTCGCCGAGCAACACGAGCTGCCCAAGATCATTCTCGAATACCGACAGATCGCCAAGCTCAAGAACACCTACGTCGATATTCTACCGACGCTGATCAACCCAGCTACCGGGCGAATTCACACTCGGTTCAATCAGACCGTTGCTGCGACCGGGCGTCTGTCGTCGAGTGATCCGAACCTGCAGAACATCCCGATTCGAAGTGATATCGGCAAAGCGATCCGCGGTGCCTTCATCGCGCCGAAGGGCTTCAAGATCGTCTCGGCTGACTACTCGCAGATCGAGCTGCGTTTGCTCGCACACCTGTCGAAAGATCCTGTGCTTCTCGATGCGTTTCAAAACGCGCAAGACATTCACACGCGCACGGCCATCGAGATGTTTGGTGTCGCCGCAGAGGCGGTCACCCAAGATATGCGAAGGGCCG
>JAXLYQ010000054.1:0-31427 GCA_046351315.1 Polyangiaceae bacterium | reverse complement strand
CGAGTGCCCGCCACGGTGCCGGGGCCAGGCTTGACCCAAACCTGAACCGTCACCGCGCCCACGAATCGGGCCGCTGGCAGCTCGTAGCAATCCGAGCAGGTGGGCGGCTGTGTTTCACCAGGCGGGAAGCCCAGCGACTGATTCAACAACGAATCGGCATTGCCCGTTGGGGTGAACCAGTTCGCTGCCGACGAGCCAAACACCAGATTGTATGGGCCTGCGGTTGGGTAGTTGTTGCCATTGCCGTCACAGCGCCAGTTGATCTTCGCGCTGCAGCTCAAGTCGTTGATCGACCCCGCGGTACCCGCCGCACCAGCAGTGCCGGCTGAGCCAGCAACACCAGCCGTGCCCGCGCTACCCGACGAGCCCGCATCACCCGCCGTGCCCCCGGTCGCGCCCGTGCCGCCTGCACCAGCACTACCCGCCGCAGGCAACAGTGTGCGATCCGGGATGCTACACGCGCCCAAGAGCGCCATCGACGCGGGCAACATCGCCCACGCGATGCGCGAGCTGACTCGAATCGACGAGCGAGGATCGTTCATCACCAAGCACCTCCGACGGCCATCCCGCCGCCTCGTTGATCAGCAGCAGGCGCAACCCACACTCGCGCAGTCGAGGGGTTATTCGTTGGCGCCGTGTACCAAAGGTACCCACCCACCGCGAGGAACGCCGCGCCCACGCCAAACCCCACGTACGAAATCGTTCGCGCTTTTTTCGCGTCGTCGGTGAGGTCGAGGCCCTCTTGGGTGCATCGATTGAACACGTCGCATTTCTTCGCGGCGTCCGAGTTCTTCGAGAGCGTTTGTGCACCGAAGATCGCTCCCACACCGAGGCCCACCACACCCACGC
Organism: Polyangiaceae bacterium; assembly: GCA_046351315.1. GTDB lineage: Bacteria > Myxococcota_A > Polyangia > Polyangiales > Polyangiaceae > JAXLYQ01. The sequence continues at coordinate 30,578 of JAXLYQ010000054.1, read as the reverse complement.
CCGCCAACACCATCCCCACGGTGGGCTGGCTCGACGGCGGAGGCGGCGGCTCTTCGCGTTTCGTACGTTTCGTTGACGACGCTGGCGGTGGCGTTGACGCAACAGGAGCAGCCGTCGCCGTGCTCGATGCAGTCGGCGGCGTGACGGGTGCCTCGGCCGCAAGCATCGGCACGTTGAACACCTCTTGCTTCTGCTCGCTCAGCGTCATCTTCGCCGTGAACGTCTTGCGACCTTGGGCCTTCGCTTCGATCGTGTGCTCACCCGGGTCTGTCGCAACCGCCACGCCCCACAGCGGCTTGGTCACCTCGAGGCCATCGAGCGTGATCGCCAACCCTGGAAGTGACGCTGCATCACTCGCAACTTGAATGGTCAGCTTGCTCAGCTTCGACTCGAGGTTGCCCGCTCGCTCTCGTGCGATCTTCTCGCGCTTGTCTTTGCGTTGTGAGGCAAGCGCCGCAGCGTCCTTGAAGGTTGTCCAGGCACTCGCCGACTTGCCCATCTTCTCGTAGCAATCGGCAAGAAACAGCTTCACCCCAACACCAGGGTCGAGGCGATCGCTCTCGGCAAACTTCGGGCAGGCATCTGCGTACTTGCCGTCTTTCATCAACGACTTTGCCGCATCGAACAGGCTCTCTGCCGCAGCCTTTTGAGCAGGGTCTTGAGCCACCGACGGACGCGACCCAAGCACGATCGACGCGCTCAACGCCGCACACAACAACGAGCGCCACATGGGGCGATCTTTCATTGGCGATCTCCGAATCCAGAGGACGAGCTGCCGCCCCCTTTCGACGTCTTTGCAGGCGCAGCGGTCGTGCCCGTATGCGGCGTGGTTTTCGCCGTCGCCGTGGCTGCCGCCGTAGCCGATGGGGCGGTGCTGCTTGCCCCCAGAATTGCGGTCGCTGGCACATCGGTCGTGCTCGTCACCGAGGGGCTCGCTGACACCGTCGCAGCCGCTGTGCTCGACGCATTCGTCGTCGTCACCGAGGTCGTCGCTGTTGGGCTCAACGATGGGTCTGCTGCTGCCGCCGACTCTCGTGTACGCGTCAACAGGTAGCCAAGCGTTCCGAAGCCGACCAACGCCACCACCCCCAGTGCAAGAAGCGTCGAGCCACGCAGCCCACCCACCATCACCGGTGTCGAGATCGACGAACGACCTGAGGGCAGCGTGCCCATGTTCAAGTCGGTTGGCCCATCGAGCCTCAACGCCGCCGGCGTTCGCGGAGCAGGCATCGTCACCTGCGCAGCCGGGGTTCGCGGCAATGGCGCCGTCGGCAAATCAGGCAGCGCCCCGTCCGGCAACGACGCACGCGATGACGCGCCGCCTGCCGCGCTCGTGCTCTCTCCGAGCACGCGCGAGATACGAGCCGCAGTCTTCGGAGCATCCTCGTCGCCGAATGGCGCAAGCGCTCGGGCGAGCGCTCCGATCGACTGGATCCGCTGACCTGGGTCTTTCGCCAGACATGCCTCGACCACTTGCGCCAACGCGAGCGGAACATCGGGTCGCGAAATCGGAGGCACGGGGTTCTGCACCACCGCCAGCACGAGCTCAGGCATCGACTCACCGATGAACGGAATCGTGCCCGTGAGCATTTGAAAGAGAATCACGCCCAGCGACCAAACATCCGAGCGCACATCGACGATCTTCGAGCTGCGCATCTGCTCGGGCGACATGTACAGCGGCGTACCCATCACCGCGGCCGTGCTCGTCATGTTGAACGAGCTGCCTCCGCTGGCTTTGGCAATGCCGAAGTCGAGCACCTTGATACAGGGCAGACCGTCGACCCCTTTCGAGACGAAGAGGTTCGCGGGCTTCAGATCGCGGTGAATGATCCCCTGTGCATGCGCGGCTGCAACGCCATCACAGGCTTGAAGCATGTACGCGATCGCCTCATCGACCGGCAGCGGACCACGCTTCTCGAGCATCTCGGAGAGGTCTTGCCCTTCGAGGTACTCCATCACCAAAAACGGCTCGCCCGTATCGAGCGTGCCCACATCCATCACGCGAGCCACATGCTCGCTCTTCAGTCGAACGACGGCCTTCGCCTCGGTCTGAAAACGCTGCAGTACCTCGGGCGCCGCATTCGCCACTTGAGGGTGAAGCAACTTGATCGCGACCAGTGTCTCGAACTGAAGGTGCGTCGCCGCAAGCACGACGCCCATCCCGCCTTCACCAAGCACGCGCTCGACGCGGTATTTGTTGACGAGGATGTCTCCAGGGTTGGGTGTCGTCATCGCGCGAGCTCCCTCTGCGGCAATCGCTGCAGTCGCACCTTACAGAGGCCAATCAGAGGGGTCAAAGCGGCTTTTTCTCCACGTTGATTCGATAGGATTTCGTCCCGTAGAGCACGGTGGCAGCGCGTGAGCACGAGCACGAGGCAAAAGCCCGCTCTTGATCCTCACAGTGCTTACAGAAATGAAAAGCGATCACGTTCACTGACGATCTCCGAACCCGGTTGAGCCGCCCCCCGACGTTTGCGTCGGTCGAGATGTCGGTCGGGTGGTGGGTGTCGTTGGCTCTTTCGGTTTCGTCGTTGGGTTACTGGTCGGCATCACCACCGTCGCCGAGCTGGTTGACGTGGTGACAGTCGACGGCTCGGTATCGGTTCGGTTGCCCGGGCTACTCGGATCGTTCGCACCCGACGACGTTGCCGATGCCGAGCCTTGTACCGACACCGCAAAGCCCGACGAAGGGTCGGCAGGTTTGTTCTGTGACTTCACCAACGCGACGATGACCCCGAACGCGACGATCGAAATCACTCCTGCGACGATGCCGATCACCAGCCTCGGGTCGAGCCGTTGCATCGGCGGCGCCGGGATCGTCTCGAGCGACGAATCCACACGCGTATCGTACCCACTCGCCACCGACACGACCTGGCGATCTGCTGCTCGCTGTGTGGGCACGATCGCCTCGGCTTCACCCATCACGCGCGACACACGAACGTAAAGCTCTGCGCTCTCATCGTCAGCGAAAGGCGCCAACGCTCGCGCTAGCCCACCCACCGAAGGGATACGCTCGGCAGGCTCTTTTTCGAGGCACGCTCGCACGACATCCCACAGCTCGCGGGGCACATCCGGTCGACGCAATGGGCGGCAGCGGATCATTCGTCCACCGCCATCACCAGGTCGACGGTCGAGGTCTTTCGGAAGGGCACCTCGCCCGTGAGCATCTGGTAGAGAATGACCCCAGCGACCAGACATCGGCCCTCGCATCGATCGCCGCGAGAGTTACGCATCTGCTCGGGTGACATGTACAGCGGAGTACCGATCATCGAGAGCGTTCGCGTGATGTTGAACCCACTCAAGGACGCCGCCTTGGCAATGCCGAAGTCGAGCACCTTGATACAAGGCAAACCATCGCCGCCGGTGGTGACGTAGAGGTTCGCGGGCTCGATCGCGGTAATGATCACCCAGGTAATGAGCCGCAGCGGCACCGCTCGCAAACCTGCAGCAATAGCTCACGGCCGTCACGACAGGCAGAGCCCCCGCTGTCGAAGCAGCGTCGCGAGATCTTGCCCGTCGAGGTACTCCATCACCAGGAACGGCTCGCCCCCTTCCAGCGAGCCGACGTCCATCACGAGCCACGTGCTCGCTCGAGACGCACCACCGATCTCGCTTCGGTAAGCAGGCGAAGCATCACCTCGGGAGCTTCTTTGATCACCTCGGGGCGCAGCAACTTGATGGCCACGAGCGTCTCGAACTGAAGGTGCGTCAGCAGCGAGAACGATGCCGATGCCACCCTCGCCCAGTACCCGTTCGATGCGGTACTTCCGGCCAGCACCGTGCCTGGTCGATAGCTGTGTTGCCTTGAGCAATCGGACGCACTGGCACTCGAGCCGTTGCCGGCTCCAGGTCGTGTTCCCAATACAGCAGGGCTTCGGTTCACAGCGTCAGACACGTGAGCGCGAGAACAGACCCGCTCATGCAGGGTCAAACGCTCACCTACACGCTTCTACTTTAGGGGCAGAAGTTCCTACAGGGCACTCTACCGCCGATGAGCGGGCGATCTCAGCCACAGCACACCAGCGCACCCATGGGTAGCCCAATCGAGTGTAACCGAGGGTGTAACACCCAGGCAAGGCGACTCGCCTCGGTCGACAAGCGCCGTTCACCCACGCGTCGAGCCACCTCATCGCCCACCGAGCACGCCTCATCGACCGTTGTGAACGCCCTCATTTACCGAGAGATTTGTCACATCGACAGGGTGACTGGCTCACATCGACATTGACCTCGTCTACATCGACATCGAGGTGCTCTACATCGACATGAAGGGGGTCTACATCGACATCGCTCCCCCTCACATCGACATCCACCTCGCTCACATCGACATAGTGTCGGGTTACACAGCAACGATGTTACGGTGTTACGGTCGTGTGTGACGGCGTCTGTCGACGATGAACGCGTAACCGCAGGTCAGTGGCGAAGACCTCGAGGCCGATGTCGCAGAGACAACGTGTCGATGAGGCGAAGATCGGCGACAAAAACTCGAAAACTGGCGTTTAGGTAGGGGACACGAGCGGCAAAGTCCGGTGCTATCCTCGCCGCCATGTTGCTCACCCCTGAAGAAACCCACTTCGACTTCCACGGTGCCAAGCTCGACCCCGTCCACGATCGCGACACAATCGCCTGGGCCGTGCAGCAGTTCTTGTACGGAGAGATGACGGGGATCCAGGTGGGCCACTGGATCTACGGCGCGCCCGATCTCGAAGCCGCGCGCTTCTTGTCGAAGCAAGCGGTCGAGGAGTTTCAGCACGTGGGCAACTTCCTCCGCATCCTCGACATCCTCGGCGTCAAACCAGCGCCCGCGCACCCGATCGTGCGCTTCTTGTCGACGGGTATGATGGGCGGCGGCTGGGAGGAGCACGTCGCGCTCGAGATGGCAGTGGGCGAAGGGCTCGTGCTGCAAGCCTTCTACGCGATGATTCAGCTCATCGATCACGACGAGATCGTCGCGATTCTCAAACGCGGCGTGCGCCAAGAAGAGAGCCACGTCGACTTCGGCGAGCGTCGCACGATGAAGACGCTCCAAGAGAAACCCTGGATGCGCGAGCGCCTCTTGGGTCTGGCGTTGGTGAGTGTGTTCATGTCGAGGAGGCTCGGTGAGTTCATGAAAAAGGCGCTCCCGAGCGACCACCCTGCGCTCAAGCAGCTCCCCGAGTTTGTTCAGCACACGGTGTCGGTGACCGAGCTTCGATTGCAGCGCATGGGTTTGATCGATCGCCCGCTGTCGCAGGTGTCGTCGCTCGAGCAAGCGCGTTTGGTGGCCGGTGCCTACGCCGGGAAGGCAGCCGAAGGCGTCACCGATCGCTTGAAGGCCCCGCTGCGCGTGTTGCCGTGGTTCGCGCCGAAGCGTCTGACCGATACGTATCTCGACGACCCGATCGTTCGGAACCTGCAGTGGGCGGGCAAGAAGACGAACACGCGCCACATGGACGCCGAGCCGACGTCCGATGAGATTGTCTCGGATGCCACGGCGGCCGAGTGAGCTGAGAATATACGATAGGGTTGAGAAGATAAGCGAGGCCATGGGGGTGGTCTCGCCGGGGGGAGATCGGCATTTTCTCGACGTTTTCGAGAAATGAAGTGCCTTGGCATGTCGACTGCACATCATTCAGCTCGCTGAAGCCAAGACACAAGCAGCACTCACGGGCCTAGTGGAATCGGTGGTGAGTGTCCTGCGCTTCGATCTTGGTGGAGGCACCCAGGGGTTCGACTCCCCGAGACTTCACCTCGCTGTTGAGGTCTATCGCTACGGCAGCGCCATCGACCTGTGATCGGTCTGGATCCTCTAAAGGGATACCTAACCAAGAAACCCTAAACCGAGTGCACACGCGCTCGTTGGCCACGAGGCTTCGCAAGGGGCCTCACGCACCTGAAACACTTGCGGGCACTGGCGACATCGAGAGGAATGCAGATGCCCGATTCACTCGCGATCAACTTGGCTGGTTGAGCAGGTCAGAGAGAGTGAATCCGGCGGCGTACTCCCGTGTCGATCGAGCGCAGTCAACGACGCGCGTGTGCGTTCATTTGCTGAAAGATTCTGGAGCTTATTGCCATGTACACCTACGTGATCATCGAGAGTAACGAGAGCGCACTGTTGTTTATCGATGGTCGTGCACAACGCTGGGTCGGCGCGGGTCGTCACCGAGTGTGGACATGGGGCGGCAAGCTTGCCGTGACGCGATACAAGCTCATGAGGTCACGCGACGTTGACCCCAGAGATGCGATCGTTCGTGCCTGAGTCAGAGGCAGATCGACTCGAAGTGCCGCACCACCACGTGGCGTTGGTGACCAAAGATGGCCGCCCACACGCGATGCTCACTGCGGGCAACTATGTGCTTTGGCGTCAGCGAGCCGAGATGAAGGCGACGCTGGTGAGCACTCAATCGTTGATGGCCGAGATCCCTGAGGGGTTCTGGTCACTTGCGCCGGTGGGGTTGTTGCAGACCGCGTTGGTGCAGTCGTGGGAGCGTGCACTGGTGTACGTCGACGGCAAGCTTGATCGCGAGCTGAGCGCGGGTCGTTATGCGTTGTTTGCAGATGACCGAGTAGTGAAGATCGAGACGCATAGCCTGCGTGAGCGAGAGATTCAGATCGTTGGCCAAGAGGTCATGTCGGCTGACAAGGCGACACTGCGCATCAGCGTGATCGTGAAGTACAAGATCACCGATCCGGTGCTTGCGACGAGTGCAGTCGAGAGCCTGCACGACAGCTTGTATGCCGAAGCGCAGATCGCAGCGCGTCGCCTGATTGCAGGCCAAGCGCTCGACGTATTGCTCGAGCAGCGCTCGAACATCGGGGCAACGCTGCGCGAGACGATCGCGGAGCGCGCCAAGTCATGGGGTGTCGAGGTGGTTCAGATCGACCTCAAGGACGTGGTGCTTCCGGGTGAGATGAAGGTGTTGTTGAACCAGGTGATCGAGGCAGAGAAGCAGGCGATTGCGAAACAATATCCTGCGACGTGAAGAGACCGCGGCGACGCGTTCTTTGGCCAACACGGCGAAGTTGCTCGGGAAGCAACCCAACGTTGATGCGCTTGAAGGAGCTCGAGGCGATGAAAGAGATCGCGGAGAAGATCCAAAATCTCACCATCGTGACGGGCTCTGCGAAAGAGCTTCCGCTGTTGGGCTCGCCGCTGGTAGGCACGAACAAGTAACGTTGGTTAGGCGCTCGCGACCGGCCCGAAGCTCGGGTTGACGAGGGCCGCGCAGCATCCAGGCGCAGGGTGTATGGTGGCGTCGATGAAAGCGGGTGAGAACGCCGAACCCTTGCTGCATCAGTACCGGCACTCAAGTCACTGCCGTTTCTTCCGCTGCTCGAAGGGCCGACCCCGGTCAGTGTCTCGACGATCTACCCGGCGTGCGTTCGTACCTCGGACGCACTGGTGTACGTGGAAACGAGACGACGTGAACTCATCGATCTACGGCGGAAATAAAGATGTCTTAAGTTCGAGTACGTGCTCATAGATGCGCGGCGCCGAGGTCGCAAACACCTGGTGACCGCTGGGGCATTGCCTCAGCACAAGTCACGGCAACTGCCGTGCTGGGCAAGGCGCTGGGGTTCGAGGTGACGTCGGTGTTGTTCGATCAACCCTGAGCCGAAGTTCGGACAACACGCGTTGCTCGCGAATCAAACGCCGATGCACATCTCACCTACGGCGGTAGTTACGCGAGCACGGTGCTCGCAAGCGCACGCAAACTGCTCAAATCCAGGTCGGTACCCGATCTTGCCAGGGCATCGACACCACTGCCGAACCTCGGCTACCGTGGAAAGCATGGCAGCATGAGATCGCGGCGCAGGTCGAAGCCGGCGAAATGCCTCGCCCCGATGTGGTGGTGGTGGCGTGCGGAAGCGGCGGAACCGTCGCAGGGCTCGCGGTGGGCTTCGCCCGGTTTGGGTTGGCAGACCGAGGTGATCGGCGTGCAAGTCAACGCTGATCTTCAACAACACGATGATGATCCGAGCGCTGGCAAAACAGACCGTGCGCTACTTGGCGACGTTCGATGAAGCCAACGCTACCCTCTCGGCCCCGTCTTCGCGTGGATCATCGTGCCATCGGTGCTGGTTACGGAGAGCCAACGGCAGACGCACAACGAGCAGCGCAGGTGATGGAGGAAATCACCGGCTACCGAGGCGAGATCACCTACACGGGCAAAGCGTTTTCAGCGCTGCGAGAGCTAGGTCGAAGCGCCGAGCACCATCACCACACGATGCTGTTCGTGAACACGCTCACCCGTGTGCCGCCAGCATCGAGGGCGACCCCTCGAGGCTTCCGTGGCCACTACAGGCCGTATACGAAGGCCCAACGGTCGACTGACGGTCACAAGCCAGCCGACGACCAGTCGAACTCATCGAGGGCAGTGCGAGACAGGATGCAAACGAAGTACCCCTGCTTCACGCCTTCATCGAGGATGGTCTTGGAGCCCGAGGCGAGCGTTTTCAGATCAGGCGCGGGCTCGATGCGATCGAGTCGCTCGGCAAGATCTCCGAAGAGCGTCATCGACGACGTGAGCTTCAACATCGTTGTGACCCATCAATAGATTGAGGCGCGCGCGGGGTTGGGCGGTTGAATATGGGTGACCACCGCGCCGGTGATCGTCACAAGTCTTTCGCGAAGCTCAGCATCCCTCAAATAAGCCAGCGCCTCGGGAATGCCATCGAGACCGAACTCGATAGCGACCGGCGATGAGCCAGAGACCACGAAGCTGCGGAAAGATGTACCAAATCCAGTGGTGACTTCGCTTTCTGCCCCTCACGAATCTCAGCAGGCGCTTGCGCGTGAAATCGCCTCGGTTCTGGGCTCGCTTGAAGCGATCCAGATCGACCATTGCGTGCCTCCTCAGGAAGGATCTCTACAGCGGCACCGGCGTGTGAGTCCATTACGAACAAGTGGAAAATGAAAAGTTCGAATGGCGTGCGAGTCACGTCACGACACGGATGCTGAAGAAACACGTCGAACGAAGGGCATGTCATCGCTGACGACGTTTGGATTCCAGGTGGTGAGGCTCGAGGAGGGCGCCGCGTCAGCAGAACGCCGCGCGCAGCTGCGAGGTGTGCGAGCAACTGTCAGCGGCTGTGGGGGTGATCGTGATTCCGCACCTCGCCAACGGGTATTATCGAGCACTGGCCGATGCGGTCGAGCAAGGTCTTGTCAGGGGATAACCTGGACACCGCCATTGCTCGTGGTGGATCTCGAAGAACGAGGCCATGCGTCGTTGCTGGCTATCCCGTCGCGACGGGGCTCAACGGCGTCGTTTTATACCGCGCTGATCGTTCGTCAGGGTGGGCCGAAAGCGCTGCACGAGCTGGTCGGAAAGCGAGCGGCCTGGGTCGACCGCGGAAGCACGGCGGGTCACGGCAGTGGCGAGGATGCACCTGGCTCGAAGTGGTTTCGATCTGACGAAGCTGGCGTCCGAGACGTTCTTTCACGGCGAATGGCGTCGTCGATGCAGTGGTCACCGGCAAGGCCGATGTGGGGGCAACGTTCTGCACACTCGAGCCGGGCACACGACGCATTGTCAACGGAGCGTGGACTCAGGTGGATGGCACCAACGCGAAGCCAATTGAAGTGCTGGCGACGGCGGGGCCGATTCCGAACGATGCGATCATCGGCAGCACGCAAGTGGCTTCCGAGGTGCGCGAACGTGTGGCACGCTGGCTGATCACGGGGGAGAGCAAACGGGCGAGGGAGCTACTCGGGCGGATGATGCGAGCCGATGGTTTCACGAGGCCAGTGAGCTCGCATTACACGCCGCTGCGAGAGATGCTCACAGCGGCACGACGTAGCGGATTCGATGTGTGAGTGATGACCGAGTACCCAGCGATACAAGTGTTTGGGGGCCAAGCCCCGCATCTCGTCGATCGTGCAAGCGACGTGGGGGCTTGGTTCGTCGACCCACCCGGAGTGGTCACGCAGCTCGGTAAGAAGACCGTGATCGATTCGAGCTTGGTGACGTTCTTGACGCAGACACTTCACCGCGAGGTGTGCGCGAGAAACCGAACGACGACGGGCCTGCGCGTGCTGCACGATTGGTCGACGTTGTCGGGGTACGACCCGAATGCCCGCACCGAGCTCACCGAGTGGTGCGTGCGAAACCGAGGGGCATTCGAGGTAGCAGCGCTGGTACGCCCGCCACTACGACCCTTGCTCGAGATCGCGCTGTCGATGGCCACGTCGGTGCTCACAGAAGCGGGCATGCAACTCAAGGTGTTCACATCGCTCGAGCAAGCCGTTGCCGAGATGAAGCTCAACGTACGCGCGAGCCACGCACAACACGACCGCTTATCGCGCTGCAAACGAGCTTGCGAGCAAGCGAGCACGCGGGGGCATTCGTCGATCTTCGACCTCGATCGAGACCTCGTCGCCGGTGACGACGGCACCATACGAGCAGGCGCCAGCACGCGGCAGATGGTGAATCCAGTACAGGTCGAACGCGTTGCCTCGAGCACGACGACGCAAGAAAGGCTCGAGCGGGATAAACACGCCTTCACGCCAGCGCACGAGATACACAACGGGGGCAAGTCGCAGATCGCTCTTCAACCCAACACGACGTCGTACACCCGACTCAGAGGGGCCCGTGTGATCGACGTATTCGACGGTCTGCACCTCGCCGTAGAGATCGTGCTCGGTGCGCTCGATGGTGACGAGAGTCCACGAGGCGAGCGGACGCAGCGAACGAAGAACCGCGCGAGCCACTTGCTCGAACACAGGCAAATCTCGCTGTGCTTGCGCTTCGGAGTACACGTTGTGGGCGAAGCGATTGCGCAGCGGGTGGATCTGGTTGGCGAGCGCTTCGAGCGTTTCGTTGCCCGTGGTGCGTGCTTGCAAGAGCGCATGCGCCATCTGACCCACGGGGTCTTCGTGCGAGAGCCCACGACCCACGATGCGAGCGAGCTCGCGCCACTTGCCGAGTGGGTAGGCAGAGCGTGTCGAGGTGCCTCGAACGAACGCTTGGAGCTCTTCGAAGCCTGCCGGAGTCGAGCCATCGGCGGGTGACGGCGCTGCGAGATACGCAGCCGCAAGAACGTTGGCGACCATACGCCAGGCGCCTTCGAGCACATCGAACAACAGCTTCACTCGCTCGACGGCAGACATCGACGCAGAGGCAAGCGCCACACGAGCAGCGATGGGGTACGGCAACGGAGCCGACAACGCCGTGAGCACACCACTGGGCTCGGCACACTCGCGAGACAGCTCGACCGCGCGCTGCGAAGGGTCACCGACGTAGGTCTCCCAGCAGAGCGCACGTGGCAGCTCGATCTTGCCATCGACAATCGCGGGGCGAGCGAGCCACTCGCGATGCAGGTCGGCGGCGAACGATTCGAGATCGAGCGACTGAGCTGGCAGCGCCCCGACGACGCCCGAGGCAAGACGAGCAACGACAGACTTCGCACCAGCGCGAGAGGCAACGAGTGAAAGCAGCTCTTGCTCGAGCGTGGGGATCACGTGAGGCCCCACTCTCTGCAAGGCGCCTGTCTCTTCGATACCGAACAGCAGCGCAGCCCGACGACCTTGCGAAGCGACGTCGATCAGCTCGCGGTCCGCAGAGCTGGGCGAGGTCGAAGGCAACGCGCGAAGGTCGAGGGCGGTGTCGATGCGACCTGACTCGAGCGCTTGTCGAATCGCAGCGAGTGCACCATCGAGCTCAACCACCGGGTCATGAGCCTTTGCCCCGAGCGCCCAGAAGCCCGTGGCGGCAACGAGACCTCGCTGCTTGATGATCGCCCTGAGCGTCGCCTCGACATCGGCGAGCGCAGCAGAGCCCTCGGGGATCAACAACGCACAGGTGCCGTCGTCGTGAAGCACTGCCAGTCGCGGCCATGCGTCGTGAATGGCTTGAACCGCAAACGCGATCGGCGAGGGTGCAGACGACGAGGAGGCGGACGAGGTCGGCGAAAACGCAACGAGAGCGATATGCCCGCGTCGACCGAGCGAAATGAGGCCGCCGATCTCGTGAGCGAAACCGACCTTGCCCAGCAGGCCCGTAACCGGATCGACCGCCCCCGCGGGCACCGCAGGCGTCACGTAGCGACGATCGACGAGTGTGGCGCGAGCCTGGCCGATTTGAAGAAAGGTTCCGTGCACCAACGGAGCCTCTTCATCGACTGCAAGCACACGCGCACCGACGACAGTGGGCACGCGCTCGTGACATTCGCGACGACGACGAAGCCACCAGCGCACTCCATCGTGTCGAAGGATCGCAGCCTGACTCGAGATGAACAGATCGTCGGCGACCTGAGGAGGCTCGGCCATACCGACTTTGAAACGTCCGACGCGCAGCAACCCACGAGGCTCGAGACGCAACTCGAGCACTCGCCCATCGCGAGCCTCGATACGAAGCCAGTCGGGCAGACCCAGCTCGCCCTTCCAGAGAGAGAGAGCGGTTTGAGCCTGACCGCTCGAGCCAGCGACCAAGAAGTGAGTTCGGAGCTCGACCCCCGGCGCGTCGGCACTGCCACGAGGATCGCCGGAGGATGTCATTGCAGAACGAGAATACTCAAGATCACGAGTAGTGCGCCAGAGCCCCGCGTAGCTCGGCCTTCACCTTCTCGAGCAACTCGGGTGGCTCGATGACTTTTGCCGTCTGGCCAAAGCCAAGCACCCAAGAAATGATCTCGGTCAGGTCGCCGACGGTGATCGACAAGCGAACCCCTCCGTCGGGCAGGCTGCTCAACTTCTGCGTGGTGTGAACTCGGCGCGAACGAACGAACTCGGCCACCTTGGCGTCGAATTCGATCACGACCTTGTAGGTGGCGGTACCACGCCAGATACCGAACTGGCCCTGGAAGTAATCGTCGACCTTGAAGTCTTGTGGCAGCTCGAAACGCTCAGTCGAGCTCAAGTCGGTGTCGCGCATGCGATCGAGAACGAAGGTACGGATTTCGTTCTTCTGCACATGAACCCCGACGCAGTAGATCGCGTCGCGATAGAGCACGAGCGCGTACGGGTGAATGGTGATGCGCTCTTCGGTGCCATCTCGAAGGCTCTTGTACTTGCATCGAAGCGGGCGCAGGTCGGCGACGGCCTGAAACAGATCGTCGAGCTCTTCGGTCTTCTGCCGATAGTCTTTCGGCGAGAACGGCAAGTAGAGAAAGCGATCCTCGAGTCGCGCATCTGCCACGCCTGCGTTGGGCCCGCGACCGGGTCGACGTGCGATCGACACGAGACGCTGGGTGGCGAGATCGATCTCTTCGAAGAGCGTGCTTCCGCGCATCGGCTCGAAGATTCGGCGCGCGGCCAGAAGCGCATAGGCCTGGGTGCGACGAAGCTCGACCTTGCGGGGCATGGCCGTGGGGTCGATGCGCCAACGCAGGGGCCCTCCGGCACGCTCTGGGTCAGAGATGAGATCGAGCACTCGCTCGACCTCACGCAGATACCGCCGCATCGATCGCGGAGTGATCTCGAGTGCGTCAGCAAGCTCATAAAGAGTCATGCCTTTGGGGTTCTGCTCGAGCAGCGTACGGAGTCGGTCGATCCGACGGTGCTGCGTGAACTTTCCCTTGGGTCGACCCGGGGATCGCGAGGTAGCCATGCGGCGGGTGCCGACCCTAACAGGGAATGCGTCGACAGGGAACGCTTCGCGCAGGGGCTATCACGGCCACTTCATATCGCGAACCGTGGCGTGGTACCTCGACTGCATGGCCGCATGGCAGCGCTTGCACTCGGCTTTGGCGCCATCGAAGTCGCCCGCATGCGCTTTTGCGGCGCCCGCTGCGCAGAACGAGCCCCACGAGCCAAAGCCTGGGGGCGGTCGCCCGCCCATCGATTCGAACGCGCGCGCCAGCTTTTCGGGGTCACCCGAGGCGACGGCACTACCCGCCACGCTTTTCATCCAGCGCTGCATCGGGCAATCGGGCTGACCTTTCGAACCGCACTCGAACACCTTGCCTGCGGGTGCGCTGCTGCTGGCCGAGGCTGAAGCAGACGCCGAGGCCGAGGCCGACCCCGATGCAGACGCCGAAGCCGAGGCACGAGTGGCAACCGCGATCGGGGCTGTTGCTGCCGCGGCACGCGAGGTCGCTGAAGGTGCCGATGGAAGCACCTCGAAATCAGCCATGATCTCGTCGCCGCCTGGGCGTGCACATGAGAACAACGCGCCTGCGCCCCAGAGCGCAGCCACCGTCAACCACGAACGCAGTACGCCACGTTTAGAAGGCATCGATCCCCGTAAGTGCTTTGCCAAGAATGAGGGTATGAACCTCGTGGGTGCCTTCGTAGGTGTAGACACTCTCGAGATTCAGCGCGTGGCGAATGGCTGGGTAGTCGAGCAGGATGCCGTTCCCGCCCAGCAATGCGCGCGTTTGTCGGGCGATGTCGAGCGCAACGGCAACGTTGTTGCGCTTGCACAAGCTCACCTGCTGCGGCGTGAGCTTACCCGTCTCTTTTTTGCGGCCGAAATGCAGCGACATGATCTCGCCCTTGGCGATCTCTTGCGCCATCTCGACAAGCCGCTCTTGCACGAGCTGCTTGGCCGCAATCGGCTTACCGAATGCCACCCGGTTTCGAGTGTATGTCACCGCCGTCTCGAAGCATGCTCGCGCTGCTCCCAGCACCGAGCAGGCGATCCCGAAGCGTGCTTGGTTCAAGCACGACAACGGGCCACTCAACCCACGAACGCCCTCGAGCATGTTTGCAGCGGGCACCCGACATCCATCGAGAACAATCTCGCCCGTGATGCTCGCTCGTAGCGACATCTTGTTATGCACGGTTGGCGTCTCGAAGCCCTTCGTACCTCGCTCGACCACGAAGCCCCGAATCGACTCGGCACCACCACCATCGACCTTCGCCCACACCACCGCGAGGTTCGCGATCGGAGCGTTGGTGATCCACATCTTCGTGCCGTTCAGCACCCAGTCATCGCCGTCACGCTTGGCGTGGGTCTTCATCGAGGCAGGGTCAGAGCCCGCATCAGGCTCGGTCAGACCGAAACACCCGATCAACTCGCCGCGCGCCATCCCAGGAAGCCAACGCTCCTTCTGCGCATCGGACCCATATCGCCAGATCGGGTACATCGCGAGTGAGCCCTGCACGCTTGCGAACGATCGAAGCCCGCTGTCGCCGTACTCGAGCTCGCCGAGTGCAAGGCCATAGGCCACGGCGCCCATGCCAGCACAGCCGTACCCTGTAAGCGAACCGCCCAGCAGGCCCATCTCGGCAAGGCCCGGGATCAAATCCGTCGGAAACTCTTCTTTCGCGAACAGGCTCGCTGCTCGGGGTAGGGTATTTTTCACGAACGAACCGGCGCACTGAGTCACGGATCATTCGTTCTTCGTCTGTAAGCAGATCTTCGACGGCCGAGAGCTGCTCGAGGGTCATGGCCTCATCCATGGCGTCGGAACTTGCCACGCTATGCCCCAACACGGAAGCCCTTCAACACAGCTATTTTGTAGGGCGAACGTCGGATATAGCCTCAGTGAAGACTTCTACATACGTGCGTCAACGCGAGGGGCACCGCCGCACCAAACCCGCCCTTTCGTCTCTCGCCTTCCGAGCCCAAGCCCCAACAAGCTGACGACCTGCTCACGGTTTATGACTCGCTCTCGAGATACGACCTGAACCCACGAGCAGAGGCGCCGAAGTAGCACATCTGGTGCGCGTCACGTTTCGGTCATCAGGTCGGGCGTATGCTTGACCCTTGAGCGAAATGGCCGTCCCATCGGGCGGTTCCACATGAGCTCAACACCACGCTCGAAAGACTACAAGGTCGACGATCGCGAGCTGCTTTTGCCGCTCTTTCAGAGGTTTTTCTGGAAGCCGATCGTTCCGTTGATCCCCTCCTGGATCGCCCCCAACGCCATCACGATCTTCGGTGCGCTCTGTTCGATCGCTGCCGTGCCGTGTGCCGTCGCAGGAGGCGCAGGACACCTGGGTTTTTGGGGACTGAGTGCTCTGCTGCTCTTCATCTACACCACGGCCGACAATCTCGATGGCGCTCATGCACGTCGAACCGGTCAAGCAAGCAAGGTCGGAGAGTTTCTCGACCACGGTCTCGATGGTCTATCGACGGGCGTGTTGTTCATCATCCCCGCGTTGATCATCACCGATAACCCCGTGCTGATCACGGCCATCGTGATCATCGGGATACTCGGCTACTCGATCACGTTCTGGGAGCAATACCACTGCGGCAAGTTGGTCATCCCGATGCTCGGTCAGATCGAAGGGATGGTCACCATCGCGGGCGCCGAGATCGTGATGGGCTTGCTCGGCAACCCAAGCTGGTCGCGTTACAACGGCTCGTTCAACGTGGGTGCGGTGTACTTGCTGGTGATCGCGATCGGCTTCGTCGTCGATTTCGGAGCGCCGTTCGTCCGAAGTCTTCGCGCAGGCGCCCCGTTGATGCAGTACGTGCCCCTCGCAGCGGTCACCTTGTTGCTCGGTGTGCCGTCGCTTCAGAACGCCAACCCATTCATCATCGCGACCTCGTTGTCGCTGAGCGGGGCGACCTCGACGCTGCGCTTGATCCTGATGCGCTTGTCGGGCGTTGAGGTGCCGTTGGTGGGCGTGTTCCAGGTGCTCGGGCTTGTCCCCGTTGCCCTCTCGTTGATCTTCCCGAGCATCGTGTGGCCGAACCTCGGCGCGGCGATCTCGATGGGTCTCGTAGCGATCGCGTTCTCGGTCGATCTCGCGAAGGGAATCGTGTTCGCCCGTCGCGTTGAGCCGCCGGCTCCGACGCCAGCGTGAGCCCCACCTCCCGCGCAGTGATCACGCCTGCGCGGGCAAGTAGTCGTCGAATCGATTCGGCGTTGTGAGGCAGTTCAACGCCAAGCTGATCGAGACGTCGAGCGCTCGCACATGGTGCCACCAGCCCACAGGCAGCAGCAGCGCTTCGCCAGGCTCGAGCGTCACCCATTCGATCCAGACGTCGTTGATCCATGGGTGGCGTTCTCGATCAGGGCGCTCGAGGTCCACCGCTGCGTACATGGCGGTCGCGCCTTCACACACAGAGAGCTCCCACGGTGGGATCAACCCGATGCGTTTGCGCCCGTACAACTGGCAAAAAAGAATGGTCGACGTGTCGTGATGAAGCGGCGTCACCGTGCGCCGGCCGGGCTGAGCCAATCGCACTGCCGCCCTCGATGCGGTCCATCGCAAGTAGCCCCTCGGGTACCGCGATCTCATCGAGCAACGGACGCAACCCGTATTGCCGTTCTTGTCTTGCGCGACCATGTAGAGATCGTTCACCCGCCTGCCGCGCGAAGCCTCTCGACGAACCCTTTGAGAGGCATCTTCACGCTGTGTTGAGCGTGGTTCAACCGTACATCGGGTCGCTTGTTCGACCCACCATCGCGTTCACCTCGACATCACCAAACGCGCGGCGAAGTCTTCAGGAGACCACCGGACTGAAGGCTGGCTGGCTTGTCACCAGGTCGGTGATCACCACCGGCAGGTTCGCCGCTACATGCCGACGATAGAAAGTCGGACTCGGGGAACGGCAATCGTTCGAGAAGCCACCTTGCTTGCGGCTCGAGTGCCACCGATCGTTGTAGCTCTCGACGATCATCTCGGCTCGTCGTGCGATCACGCGATCGATGATGCGCCTTCGAAGATCGGTGATGCCTGCACCCGGCCAACAACGCATCGATCTCGTTGCTGGCGCGCCTCGTTGCAACATCGCCTCGCGCGCCTCATCGACAGATGCGCCTCGCAGTAGATTGGTCGTCAGCCACACGACCCACTCTCGTGCGATCGTCACGTGCTCACTTCTTCGGAGCAGCCGATGGCGCAGGCGGCATCATCGGAGGCGTCGGCTTGGGCGGGCTCGTGAGCGGCGGCGCAGGCATCGGCGGAACCGCCGTCGGTGCCGTGCTCGCGGCGGTCGCTGGCCCACCCGTCTGCGCTGGCATTGGCGGTGCCATCGGAGGCTCAGGGCGCGATGTTGCCCCACCCGGAGATGGCATCGGAGCAGCCATTGGCGGCGGCATGGGAGGCGGCATCGGCGGAGGATTGGTCGCTGTACCCTTGGGTCCGTTCGTCGCCGGTTCGGGCTCGGTGGACGCACAGCCCAAAGAGAGTGCACCCACGAGAATCGGTACGACGGGCAGCGGAGAGAGGCGTGGTTTACGACCTGACATGCGCGGCCACCCTAACACGACTTCGTGACCCGACTTGCACGAGAGCGATTGAAACGGTAGCGGTCGCCGCCGTGGATCGCCTCGATCGTGTTTCGATTGCATCACTTATCACCGCCGCAGCGGCGCTCTGCGCTGCGTATGGATGCACGAGGCAAGACCCACCGATTGGTGTTGGGGCAACCGCGTCCGCTGTAGCGTCGGCTGCGGTTTCGACGGCCCCGAGCGCAGACCCCGCCCCAGCGTCGAGCGCCGACGACGACGACATCGCCGACGACGCTGGTGTGCCAGATGCGTCGGTCGATGCGTCTGCTGAAGTACCCGAGGGCAGCGATGTCGACGTGAAGGTGGGCGGAGAGTTCAAGATCGCCGCGACGTCGACGAACGCCTGGATCTACGCCGGCCCGAACGACGAGACGACCAAGCTCGGTTATTTGCGAATGGGTGCCATCGTCGATCGCAGCGAGAAACCCATCGCCCGCACCAAGCGGTGCAAAGGCGGCTGGTATCGCGTCGCGCCGAAGGGTTTTATCTGCGCCGGCAAACGCGCCACGCTCGATGTGAACGATCCGGTCGTGGTCGCTTCATGGAAGCCACCGATGCGAGGTGAGCCACTGCCTTATCGCTACGGTCGCTCCAAAGAAGTCGCGCCTCACCTCTACTACCGAGCGCCCTCTCGCAAAGAGCAAGAGCGCGCTGAGACCATTCGTTGGGCCGAGTACATGCCCAACTATCCGAAAGAGCGATTTTTGCCTTACGTGGGGCAGGTAGATGAAGTGCCGCCCTTCTTGCTCGACGGCAAGTCGCTGCCGAAACCCTACGGCGCAACCACACGCCTTCGACACCCAAGTGGGCACGAAGGCAAGTCGAGCAATCACTCGAGCTTCGCGTTCCAGAGCATCCACGAGATCGAAGGCCGCATGTTTGGTCTCACGACCGATCTTCTGCTCGTACCGCTCGATCGCGTGAACATGGTGAAGCTCACCGAGATTCACGGAGGGCCGATCCCCGATCTTCCAGCAGGTATCGTGCTCGGCAGCGCCACCAAGTTTTTGCCTGACGAAAAGGGCAACCCGAAAAAAGTCGGCGAGTATCAGCGCTTCGACACCGTCGGGCTCACCGGCGCCACACGCGGCGATATGTGGGAGACCGCAGACGGTCACTGGATCTCTGCGACTGCCATGAAGGTCATCCGCAAGCGCGACGAGAAGCACGAAGAGTGGCCATCGTTCGCCAAAGCCGAGCCCGCGAAGAAGTGGATCGACGTTAGCGTGAAGAACCAGATGCTGATCGCCTACGAGGGCACACGCGCGGTGTATGTGACGTCGGTCTCAACGGGAATCGGTGACCTCGGTGACCCAGAGAAAACACTCGCCACGAAACGCGGAGTGTTCACCATCAAGGCCAAACACCTCACGGCGACGATGAGCAGCGACGAGAGCGTCGATGACTATGAGCTCTCTGATGTGCCGTACGTGCAGTACTTTCAGGAGGGCTACGCTCTTCATGCCGCGTTCTGGCACGAGAAATTCGGTCGCCCGTGGAGCCACGGTTGCGTCAACCTGACTCCGCGAGACGCCGCCTGGATCTTCGAGTGGACCGACCCGCAATTGCCGAAGGAATGGCACGGCATTCAAGGCAACGGAGAAGGCACGATCGTTTACGTGCACCCGTAGTATGCTCGTTCACCAACGAGGTGTTTTATGGTGGTTCGTCGAAAGTACGATTGCGGTGTTTACCCGGTCTACATTCCGAGGGTGCGCAGTCAGCTCTCGCCACCGATGAAAACGCTCGCCGGGCCGCCACCGATGCGTGTGGTCAAAGGTCCGTCGACTCCGGTGCTTGCGTTGGTGCCTGCCGCGACGAAAGAGCCACCGTCGTACGACGCCGCGAAGCACGATCATCGCCGTGACGTGAAGTTGTTCCCGGCGCTGCGATTTGCTCGGAACGAAGCCTTGGTTCGTCTCGACGGCGAACAAGCACGACGACAACTCGCTTCACCCGTAGCTTCGCCTCAACGCACACACTGGCAGGAAGAACCCGTCTGGGTTGGTCTTGCGCTCACGGTAACACCGCCCGTTGGCCTCGCGATGTTGTGGTCGAGCCCGCGCTTCGATCTCATCGCACGTGTCGTGCTCACGTTGCTCACTCTCGCTTGGCTCGCGCTGATCGTGACGTGGTCGATGCACGTGATCAGAACGTAAAACCAAACACGGGGGGCTTTTTCGTGGCCGCCGTTTGCGATGACCACGAGAGCTGCGTCGTGGTCTTGTCGTTCGACAAGAACAACACGAGACCCGCGATGCCCACCGCAAGCCCGCCGAGCGTCACGAGCGCGCCCGCTCGGGTGAGCGAGCTGCCGTCGCTCTTGTTGTCACCTTCGTTCAGGTCTTTCGCGACACCCGCGAGCATCAACACGGGCCCCACGTTCACCGCGAGAATACCCGCCCCGAGCATCACAATGCCGCCGTATTTGGGCCCCGTAAGCGCGACATCAGCTCGCACCATCGTGACGCCTGTTGGCGAAACACGAAACGATCGAGAAGGCTCGATGCCCTGCCCACCCACGCGATAATCCACCTCTGGGTCAGCCGGGACATTACACGGTGCCGAACACACCTCGACCCATCGCGAATCGTAGCCCACGCCCGTATTGAAATACTCACGTCGCTCGATGACCGCCGAGCTCGTCGTATCAAGCACCAGACGGCCACCCAACTTCGGAGCGGTCACGGCGCCCGGCGGAGCGCTCGAAGAAGGCTCTGCACGCGCAGATGAAGCATAAGAAAAAATCGAGAGCGCAATGAGCACCTGGCTCACCACGCTTGCCCCTCTTTGCAAAACGGTTTGTCGCATGCGCGAAGGGTTACACAGCAAGCGATGGCGAGGCCATCAAAGCCTTCCGGCAAGACCCGTTCGCCGAACTCCTTTTCGTTCGTCAGCGAGCCCCAACTTCAACGCGTACGGGTCAGCCACCAGCACCACGAGTCGTTTGCCACGCGTCACGGCTGTGTAGAGCAACTTGCGCGACAGCATCACGAAGTGATGTTTTTGCCACGGGATCACCACCGCGGGGTACTCGCTCCCCTGGCTCTTGTGGATGCTGATCGCATACGCAAGCGAGAGGTCTTCGAGTGATTGATCGTCGTACTCGACCAAACGATCATCGACCCGAACACGAAGCACACGCTTGTCGGCATCGACCGACTCGATCGTGCCCACATCACCGTTGTACACGTCGCGTTCATAGTCGTTGCGAAGCTGCATCACCTTGTCGCCCGCTCGGTACGCAAGACCCACACGCATCAACGCGGGCCCGCTCGGGTTGAGCGCACTCTGCAAGTCTTCGTTCAACGCACGCACCCCCGTGGCGCTCTTGTTCATCGGCGAGAGCACCTGCGCATCGCGACGAGGTCGAGACCAAAAACAGCACCGAGATTCGATGCTGCACAATCTCGCGCAGCATCGCCCTTGCCGACTCAGCGTCGCGTTGATCGATCAGAAAAAAATCGCCATCCGGAGAGCTCGAAGTCGACGGCATCTCTCCCGCGCGGATTCGATGCGCGTTGTCGACGATCAAACTGCCTGCGCCTTGCCGAAAAATCGTCTCGAGCTTCACCACGGACAACGCGCCCGACGCGATCAAATCTTGAAGCACCGCACCTGGCCCCACACTCGGAAGCTGATCCGCATCGCCCACCATGATCAATCGCGCGCCAGGAGCCAACGCAACGAGCAGTGCGCGAGCGAGAACGATGTCGATCATCGATGACTCATCGACGATCAGTGCGTCGCATTCGATCGGGTTCGAAGCATCGCGTTGAAACTTTCCCGAGCGCGGATCGACCTCGAGCAAGCGATGAATAGTGCTCGCTTCGAAGCGTGTAGCTTCAGCCATTCGTTTCGCAGCACGCCCAGTCGGAGCAGCCAATTTCACACGCAGATGCGCATGCCGAAACATCTCGAGCACCGCGCGTACGACTGTGGTCTTTCCCACGCCAGGGCCGCCAGTGAGCACCATCACTTTCGACGCCGCTGCCGTCAAAACTGCAGTTCGTTGAGCGGCGGCGAGCTTCAGATGAGATGTGCTCTCCCATGCGTCGAGAAACTCACCGGCTTGCGACAACACGGGTGATGGCGTGGTGAGCAATCGCTTGAGCGACAGAGCGACGTCGCATTCCGCTGCGTACAGGCTTCTCGGAAAGACCCGAATGCCACCGGGCTCTTCTTCGAGCACGAGATGTCCTGCAAGCACACCACGATCGATACTCGTCTCCACGAGATCAGCGGGCACCCCGAGCTGCTCTGACGCTCTCGCAGCGAGCTCCCAGCGCATCGCAAACGTGTGGCCCTCTTCATTGATCGTGAAGAGCGAATGCACGACACCAGCATCGACACGATCGGGCGCATCGCGAGCCACTCCAAGTGACTCCGCGATCCGGTCAGCCTTGATAAACCCAACACCGTTGACCTCGTGAGCAAGGCGATACGGGTTGCTCTGCACGACGCGAATCGTGTCAGGCCCGTACTTGCGAAAGATACGCCCTGCGAGACCCGACGGAATGTCGTGCCCACGAAGGAACACCATCGCATCGCTTGTCCCGCGGTGAACCTTCCAGGCCTCGGCGATCGCCTTCGCCATCGAAGGGCCGATCCCCTTGACCTCACCCAATCGCTCGCCGCCTTCGTCGAGCTCACGCAGCGTCTCGTCGCCAAGATGCGCAACGATTCGCTCGGCGGTTTTGGGGCCAACGCCGCGAACGATGCCCGAACCGAGAAAGCGAATGATTCCGTCTCGAGTCGTTGGCGTCACGACCGTCGCGTGATCGACCGAGATCTGCGGCCCGTGTTTCGAGTCGTTCACTCGATGACCCACGATATGAAGCTCAACGTCGGGCCCCACAGGCGGCAGCATACCCACCACAGTCTCGACGCCGACACCGGGCACCTCGACACGCAACACGCGGTATCCGGTGTCGTTGTTCTCGTAGGTGACTCGCAGCACGCGCGCCTGAAAAACGAGCGGAACCTGCGGCTGAGTCGGCGCAAGCACCGCAGCATTCAGCAAAGGAGTCTTCTCGCGATCGTCGTGAGCCACCAAGGGAGCACGAGAATAGCGGATCAGCCCGACATCACCTCACCATCTCGGCAAGGCACGCGAAAGATCGAGCGAGATGGCTCGTGTCATCAAGTCAGGGCCAAACCAACGCCAGACGTACTGCTCGTAGGCTGCGACACGAACGAAGAAGCCCTTCGGGAGCTCGAGAGAAAGCGCCAAGCCCGTACCCGGAGAGAACATACCGAAGCTGAATTTCCCTTCGATCCGATCGATGGAGATGCTCTGAAAATCCACAGAGGTCTCGACACGCACAGGGCCCAAACGCAGACCTGCTCGCACGTGTTGATCGAGCGAGAGCGACACTCCGTCGAGCACTCGCAGCGTGTAGCGAGTGTCCCCGCCAAAAAACAAGATGCTGCCTCGGGTTTCGAATCCGCTGCCGAGCCCAAAGCCGCCACCCCAGCGCGGCTCGCTCGTGCTGCCCCAGTGTTTGTAGTTGAACGCGAAGGCACTCAGCCCCGCAGCGTCAACGGTCGAAGGCGCTTTGCTGTCGGTGCCAAACAACGGCTCACGAGGCGCGGCAAACGCACTCGGCGACAGGCCCACTAGGAAAACGAAAACCCCGAAAGCGAAAAGGTGAGAAGTCGTTGGCAAGCAGTCTCAGCTCGAACGTGAGCCACAAAAAAACACCAGCCCGAAAGCCGGGCCGGTGTCGTTTACATCATGGGTTGCAGGTCGCGCGAACCGTCGCGCTGTAGAGCTGAACGACGAGGATGTCGCGCATCTGAGCCTGGGTCTCGACGTTCGAGATCTTGCCCGAGGGGCACTTGCCCTTGAGCGCGTCCGACGCGTTCAGGTCAGGAGCGGTCAAGTGAAGGTGCCAACACCCGACGCCTCTCCGTCGATCGCCTGGCCGCCCGAACCGGTCGAGGCGCTGACAGCGTGCGAGTACTTCGCCACACAGCCATTGCCGAAGAGCATGAGAGCGCCGAGGAGTGCAAAAGTAGCCTTCTTCATCTTTGGTTTGCCTTAGAGCGTGTTTAATTGAAGTTCGCGAGAAAAGCGCTAGGGTCGGGAGATGACGCAAACTTCTGGTCATGATGGGTACGACACGGATCTGAGCGATCGGGAATGGGAACTGTTGAAACCCTTCGTCCCAGAACCGCGCCCAGGACCCAACCCAGCCAAGGTCGATAGAAGGTCTATCATCAACGCCCTTCTCTACATCGACAGGACAGGAGTGCAGTGGCGCAATCTTCCGAAGAGCTTTCCCAAGTGGCAGCTCGTGTACCACTATTTCTACGTGTGGAAAAAAGACGGTACGCTCGACACGATGCGGGAGTGTTTGATCCCCATTCTTCGTGAGCGCGAAGGTCGGAGTCCAGAACCGACGGCAGCTATTGTGGACAGCCAATCGGTGAAAACCACAGAGAGTGGCGGTCCCCGCGGATACGACGCTGGAAAGAAGGTAAAGGGGCGCAAGCGGCATATCTTGGTCGACGTGCTGGGTTGTGTTCTTGCGTTCCTCATCACGACCGCAGACGTCCAAGATCGCGACGCCGGAGCCAAGCTCATTCGGATGGCGAAAAGGGAATATCCAACACTGCGCAAGGTCTGGGTGGACAGTGCCTATAACGGTCCTGTCATCAAAACGGCGCAGCAAGACACAGGAGTGGAGATCCAAGTTGTCCCCAGGCCAGCCAATACGAATACATTTGTGCTTCTGCCCAAGCGTTGGAAAGTCGAGCAACTATTTGGTTGGAATAACCGCGAGCGACGGATGAGCAAAGATTTTGAGCGAACGCTGTCCTCGTCTGCTGCTTGGATCAATTTGGCCTGCATTCGCCGCATGGTTCGCACAATTGCCGCGTCTTGCATTTAAACATGCTCTTACACAACGAGAAAACTGCACGTCGATGGGGGGCGTATCCCCCCGTGGTTCGAATCGCGCGCCGCATACGAAGCACGGGTGCCGAGCCTTCCCCAATAGAAACTTTTGTTGGCGCATCGCGCGCAGCCGAAAAAAAGCCGTTCCAGTCAGATTTTTGTCTCGCCACCGGAACGTGAATTGGCTCACCCGACGACACGTGCTGGCCAATGACGAAGCGAGCCGCTACCTGTTGCGCCGCGATGTGCGGCGTCTTCGGGATTTATGGGCACGCGGAAGCAGCGAACCTCACCTACCTCGGCTTGCATGCGCTTCAGCATCGCGGCCAGGAAAGCGCAGGAATCGTCACCTCAGACGGCAATGGACTATTTGCGCATCGTGCGCTTGGGCTCGTTCACGATGCGTTCCCTCAAGCATCGCTCGTCAAGCTGCCCGGTAACGCAGCGATCGGGCACGTTCGATACTCGACCGCAGGCGGCGGTGGGCTTCGCAACGCTCAACCCTTCGCGTTCGACTACGCCTACGGCTCGCTCGCTGTCGCACACAACGGCAATCTGACCAACGCCGACGAGCTTCGAGAAGAGCTCGAAGGTCGAGGCAGCATCTTCCAGAGCTCGAGCGACACCGAAACGATCATTCACTTGATCGCACACAGCCGACAGCGTGCACTTGCCGATCGCGTGGTCGATGCTCTCCAGCGAATTCGCGGGGCGTACTCGCTGGTGTTCTTGTCCGAGACGCAGCTCATCGCGGCGCGTGATCCATTCGGTATTCGCCCACTCTCGTTGGGCCGCCTTCGCTCGAACCCCAACGCTCATGTTCTGGCGAGTGAGCCCACTGCGTTCGATCTGATCGACGCCGAGTTCGTTCGTACGATTGAGCCGGGCGAGATGGTCGTGATCGACGACAGCGGCGTTCACTCGTCCTTCCCGCTCAACAGCGAGCCGAAAAAGATGTGCGTGTTCGAGTACGTCTACTTCGCTCGACCTGACTCATCCCTTGGCGGCACGAGCGTCTACGAAGTGCGAAAGCGACTCGGACGCAACCTGGCTCGCGAGCACGCGGTAGAAGCGGACGTGGTCATTCCGGTGCCCGACTCAGGCGTGCCTTCTGCTCTTGGTTTCGCAACCGAGGCTGGCACCCCGTTCGAGCTCGGATTGATTCGTAGCCACTACGTCGGCCGTACGTTCATCGAGCCACAACAGAGCATCAGGCACTTCGGTGTTCGCCTCAAGCTCAACCCCGTCAGCCACACGCTCAAGGGCAAACGCGTCGTCGTGGTCGACGACTCGATCGTTCGTGGAACGACCAGTCGCAAGATCGTGAAGATGCTTCGCGACGCAGGGGCGAAAGAGGTTCACATGCGCGTGTCGTCACCACCCACGCAGTGGCCTTGCTTCTACGGAATCGACACGCCCACTCGCAAAGAGCTCATCGCGTCGAATCACTCGGTCGAAGAGATCGGCAAGTACATCACCGCAGATTCGATCGGCTATCTCTCGCTCAAAGGCATGCTCGATGCGGTGATCGAATGCCGGTCGACAGCGACCTCGCCAAACGATTTCTGCCACGCGTGTTTTAGTGGCGACTACCCGATCACGTTCACACCAAGCGGTCGCAACCGACAGCTTCAGCTCGTAGGAATGTGACGGCGATGGCGCTCTCCACGGTGAAGCTCGAGGTCGTCTCCGATGTCGTTTGCCCTTGGTGTTACCTTGGCAAACGTCGGCTCGCGCAAGCGCTTGACCAAGTGAAAGGTCGCATCGATGTCTCGGTTCGTTGGCGACCGTTTCAGCTCGACCCATCCGTGCCCACGGCGGGAAAGCCATACAAGGCGAATTTGGCTGCCAAGTTTGGTTCGATGACCCGTGTTGAAGCGGCATGGGATCGCCTTCGCGAGTTCGGTCGAGCTGATGGCATCGACTTCAAGTTCGAGAACATCACGACGATGCCGAACACGTTGGATGCGCATCGATTGATCGCAGCAGCAGATCTCAACGACCTCGCAGAGCCAGTGCTCGACGCTCTCTTCAAAGCGCATTTTACCGACGGACGCGACCTCGCTGTTCGCTCGGAGTTGCTCTCGATCGCCACACAAGCGGGGCTCGATGCCGATACCGCGAGCGCTGCCCTCGATGATCAGGGGTTGCTCGATGCGACTCGCACATCGATCCAACAAGCCTCTCGTATGGGCGTGACGGGCGTGCCCACATTCATCGTGGGTCGTCAGGGGGTCTCGGGCGCACAACCCGTCGAAGTGCTCGTCAGTCTTCTCGAACGCGCAGCTCAATCCACTCACTAACCCCACACGATGCAGCTACTACTCGATCGTCTCGGTGCACTCGGCTCATCGAGCGCGCTGGGGCTCGGGTTGACGCTGGTGGTGTTGGTCGCTCTTCGCGTGATCTTGCCGCGAAGTCACCGCGGCCTGCTGCGTCTGCCGCTCTCGCTTCTCGGCTTGTATCTGCTCGCCGCGTTGCTCCGACTGCTGGTCGAGCCCGAAGGTGATTGGGGCAACGTCCTTCGTGTTCTGTCGCTGTTTCTTCTGCTTACCGCACTAGGTCGAAGCACCTTTGTGCTAGTCGTCGACGGGGTCATCGGTCTGCGATTTCAGCGACCGCTCTCGAGAATCATTCGAGACATCCTGCAGGGCCTGTCGCTGGTGATCATCGCGTTGGTCACCCTTCGAGCCGCAGGCGTCGAGCCCAGCTCGCTGCTCACCACCTCGGCGTTGTTGACCGCGGTGATCGGCTTGTCGCTGCAAGACACGTTGGGCAATCTCGTATCGGGGTTGTCGATTCAAGCGCAGCACCCGTTCGAGGTGGGCGACTGGATACAAATCGACGCCGACACACGTCTCATCGGTCGTGTGCTCGAGATCAACTGGCGAGCCACTCGCGTGCTCACGCTCGAGCAGATCGAGCTGACGATTCCGAACGGAACACTCGCTCGCGCACAGATTCGCAACTTCACCAAGCCCACACCGATCGCGCGTCGAACGCTCGATGTGCAAGCGCCTTACGACGTATCGCCAGAACGAGTCGAAGCGGTGTTGCTGACCTCGCTTCGTGACATGCCAGGTGTGCTCAGTGAGCCTGCGCCGTTCGTGTTGATCCCGCGATTCGAAGCAAGCGCGATCGCGTATCAGCTCTGTTTTTTCATCGACGACTTCGCTCGACGTGACCGGATCGACTCACTCGCTCGGAAACGCATTTGGACGGCGTTTCAGCGCGCGGGGATCGCCTTCCCTTACTCGGTGCACACCGTTCAGATGCACGAGTCGACGCACGAGCAACACGCACGACTCGATCGCGAGCAACGCGCTCGTCGGCTGCGTTCACTCAAGGCTGTCGACTTCTTGGCGACGATCCCGCCCGCGCTTCTCGATCGATTGGCCGAGCTCTCGCGTACCGAGTGTTACGCAAGTGGCGAGCAGATCGTCAGGCAAGGCGATGCAGGTCAAGAGCTTTATATCGTTCAAACCGGCGAAGTGTCGGTGAGCGTCGGACGCGAAGGAGGCAGCAGCGCCGAGGTCGCTCGTCTCGGTCACGACTCGTGTTTCGGAGAGATGTCTCTCATGACGGGCGAGCCTCGCATTGCGACCGTCACCGCCATCAGCGAGTGCGAGCTCGTCGTGGTGGATCGCGTGGCCTTTCACGACATCTTGGCGAATGCTCCCGGTGTGGCCGAAAAGCTCACCGAGGTGCTTGCAGAACGACAGCTCGCACTTGAAGAGCGAGTATCTGCGCGACGCGTTCGAACCAAGGTCGAGGTCGAGCAGAAGAGCTCGGCCATGCTTGCCAAGCTCAAGTCGTTCATCGGGATTTAAAGCCTGCGCTCGGTGAGAGCCCCCAAACAACGAGCAGCGACGCTGAGGTTCGCGGCGTAACCGCGAAGGTCTAACGAAGCACGGCGCGAAGCCTCAAAGGCTTCGTAGGCTTCGCGTGCTTCTGGGCTGACGGGTGTCGTACGGATACTGCCTGAACGGGCTGCTTTGAGCACACGACGCTGCCGCTCGATCATCGCGGTGCGGGTCTTGCGCATATCGATCTCGGTTTCGATATCCGAGATCAAAAGAAGCAGCTCGTCGAGGACGGGAGAGTGTCGGTTCATCGCATCGTTCTCGTGGCGTGAGCAACTCGGGTACACCGGCATCGTGGTCGCGCCAAGCCTCTTCGCACCACCTCAGCAAACGCTCAGATCAACCAAGGTGCGGCGTACACTGAGAGCGGATCGTGACTCACTTCGCGTAGTCGATTGCACGTGTCTCACGCACCACAGTCACCTTGATTTGCCCAGGATACGCGAGCTCCTCTTCGATGCGACGCGAGATCTCTCGAGCAAGAAGCGCTGCCTCTGCATCGCTCACCTCGCTTGGCTCGACAATCACGCGGACTTCACGCCCCGCTTGAATGGCGAAGCTGCGCTCGACACCCGCAAAGGAAGTTGAGATCTTCTCTAGATCTGTGAGCCGTCGCACATAGCTCTCGAGCATCTCGCGCCTCGCCCCTGGGCGTGCGCCCGAAAGCGCATCAGCCGCGGTCACCAAATGGCCAATCACGCTGATGCAGGGTTCTTCGTCGTGGTGACACGCAATCGCATTGGCGACGATTTCATCCTCACCGTTCTTTCGCGCCAGCACACCACCCACGACGGCATGCCCACCCTCGACCTCGTGGCTGACGGCTTTGCCAATGTCGTGAAGCAAGCCCGCTCGACGAGCTTGCTTTTCGTTCAGCCCCAGCTCTGACGCCATCAAGCCAGCAAGAAAGCCACACTCGACCGAATGCTTGAGCACGTTCTGCGCATAGCTGTAGCGATAGCGAAGCTGCCCAAGCAAACGCATCAGCTCTGGATGAACTCGCGTAAGCGCTAGCTCAGCGGTGGCTCGATCGGCTGCATCGAGAATCGCTCGCTCGACTTCTTCTTGTGACTTCTGAACAATCTCTTCGATGCGCGTGGGGTGAATGCGACCATCCGCAACGAGCTTCTCGAGCGCACCTCGCGCCACCTCACGACGAATCGGATCAAAGCTCGAGATCACGATCGTCTCGGGCGTGTCGTCGACGATGAAGTCGACACCCGTCGCTTCTTGAAGCGCTCGGATGTTGCGCCCTTCGCGACCGATGATGCGACCTTTCATCTCATCGCTCGGCAAGTGCACCGAGGTCACTGCGCGCTCTTGCACGTGGTCGCCTGCATAACGCTGCACAGCGATACCCACGATCCGTTTCGCGCGCTTTTCAGCTTCATCGCGAGCCGCATCCTCGATCGCTTTTGCATCACGAGCGGCAGCCTTTCGCGCCGTCTCGAGATGCTGCTCGATGATCTGTCGTCGAGCATCTTCACCCGACAACCCAGCGATCGCTTCGAGCCGCGCACGTCGATCATCCACCAACCGGATCGCCTCGGCTTCACGCTCACGCGTCGCACGCTCGCGTTCAACCGCGTCTCGTTCGCGTCGAGTCAACTCGGTCTCGCGTCCCCCGAGTGCGCCTTCTTTCTCTGAGGCGGTTCGCTCGCGCTCGAGAAGAAGTTTTTCTTTTTCTCCGATGCTCTGTTCTC
>JAXLYQ010000053.1:0-31690 GCA_046351315.1 Polyangiaceae bacterium | reverse complement strand
CCTGCCCGTAGTGCTTAACAACACCATCGAGCTGCTGAAACGTGCCACCATGTCCCCACGGGCCTGTTGTCGTGACACCTCGAAGGGACGGGGTTTTTATCTGTCCCAACATCTCATCCCCAACGACGAGCGAGGCCAGCGCAGCGCCAACTTCAGGATTGTCGCTGTAGGGACCATCGGCCCTAAATGGGCTTGCGAGCAACTTCATTGCACCGTCGATGCGCCCGCGATCACCTGGTCCCGTGGGCGAGTTGGAGGGCATCAGAATA
Organism: Polyangiaceae bacterium; assembly: GCA_046351315.1. Lineage (GTDB taxonomy): Bacteria > Myxococcota_A > Polyangia > Polyangiales > Polyangiaceae > JAXLYQ01. The sequence goes on along the minus strand of JAXLYQ010000053.1, from coordinate 31,421 downwards.
TTGGCAAAAATACTATTCGTCAGTGTCGGGCCGCCGTGACAGTTCGCGCAACCGCTCTCCAGATACTGCAATAGGCCGTCGCGCTCCGTGGGAGAGAGAGCTTCGGTGTCTCCACCAGCGTACGCCGATAGCCGCATCGGTGCGGGACGCAGTGTGCGTTCAAATGCCTCGATCGCCTTGCCGACATTGACGAACACGCGTGTGACGGACTGTTGATCGGCCAGGGCCATTCCGTCGTATGCGGGGTCTCCGGGCTTACCGTCGAGAGGAAAGCGTTGAGTGTCGTCGAGCGGTGGTAGCGTTCCAAAGACAGGCTCGTACGCGGCTGCGTAAGTCGCTTGAATGTGGTGTGCAACGTGGAGCCTGCTTCCCCCGGTCTCGAGCGGATTTTCGAGAGGCCCTAGTGCTTGCGACCAAAGCGAGTCGGCTCGACCGTCCCAAAATTGCCAACGATTCCAGGCCGAAGTGGCGATTCCAGGCGTATTGATGTTTCCAGTGGCGAGACCAATCGCCGTTGGTAGCCCATCGGCAAACCCCTTGTCCTTCACATGGCAAGTCGCGCAGGAGATGCCACCGGGGCCAGCCAGCATTTCGTCATGGAACAGTTGCTCCCCCAACGCAGCCGCGGCCACATCGTCTGCGTAGGCATTCGACAAGCTCGGGGGGAGTACCAGTGGGGCTGCCATCCGCTGGATTAGCTGCCATTGATGTTCGTCAAAACGACCGTCCCTACGCGGCGGAGCGGGATCGAGTGTTGGCGTAACGAGCGGCCCCCCTGCCGCGGCCAGGGCGTCGGAGATCCCGATGACCAAAAGCTGATCGTCGGGATCGTCCATGGCGCTGAGGATGCGCATCGTTCGACGATCAACGAGGAACACCATCGGAATGGTTCGCAAGAGGCGCACGAGCTCGCCCGCGGCGCCGTCTGGTGAGCGTGCCAAGGCGCCCGGCAAAGTGAGGTGAGCAGAGCGCCATGCAATCAGATCTCCTGCCGTGGGGTGCGCGTTATCTGGGCCTGCATAAAGTACAGTGACTGGATCGATTACTTCTGACGGAAAAAGCGCTGCCAGCATCCCGAATCGATCTGCTCGTAGCCCACAAGGCTCGCACCACGCGGGCTCGACTCGCACCACGAGAAGACCGGGGTGCTCGCAATCAGCGCGAAGGCCATGAAACGTAAACGCCTCCTCTTGCTCGCCGGTCAGTTTCAGCAAGGAAAAGTTTTCGAACGTTTGATCGATATCGCTCCCCTCCGGCGCCGTCCACAAGCTGCATGAATCGACGCCGGAGCCACCCGCCCCGGCGGTCGAGCCTCCCGCGCCTGCTCCCGCTCCGCTACTGCCTGCCGACGCCGCGTTGCCGCCGATTCCACCGAACCCCGCCGTTCCTTGCGTTCCTGCGGTTCCAGCGGTTGCCGAGCTACCTCCTGCACCAGAGAGACTGTTGTCGTCGCTCGACGAACACGCGGACCGCATGAGCAGGCAAGGGGCGCAAAGGAACGAAAGCATGGGGCTCAAACGCATGAGAATCACTCCAGAATCGTGACGGCTCTCGTGGCACTGACTTTGTGGAATCGTACGTGGAGACCCACATCGGGCGGGATTGCGATGAATGTACCCGCAAAAGGCGATGAAAACCAACGGCGTCTGTCAACGCCGATGCCCTCGACCCACCTCCCATTTCGCGGGCATCTCCGCCTTTGCGAAAGGTGTCCACTGCTCGCTGCGTCATCCCCTTGGCACCGGGGTAGGGCGCTTCGAGACGTCGCGCTTGTATCACGGGCACGAAACTCCTTGGATACAAGTCGGATTGTGGCCGTGGAGATCGAGGCAACACACCTCGTCCGTGGCGCACGAAGGAGCGCAGCTCGCCGTGCCGCCGGTTCCCCCGGTCGTACCAGCCGCCCCCTTGGCCCCACTGCCTCCGGTTGCTGTAGAACCCGAGCTTCCGGAGCCATCGGCTCCGGCATCCGCGCCAGCTCCGCCCGAGGTATGTGCATCTCCTTCATGGGTTGAATCCGTGTCGCCGCAAGCCGATATGAAAATCGCCAAGGCGCCGAGCACTTTCGCAGTGTTCATCGCCGCCGCAGAAGCAACTACGTTGCCAGCACTTGGGCTGGGACCGAAGGGTGCTTCGTTCTCGCTACGCGTTGCCGACTCGCTGCGCCTTGCCGATTCTGACGTCGGCCAAGAGTAACCGGCAAAGTCACTGTGCGCGATGCGCTTGAGCGAATCATCTGCGCCTCCCGATGGGCAACTTTCGTTGCGAGAAGGAGGAGCATATAAACGCACGTTCGGGCGAGAGCAATTCGTCGATGAATTCCATCGATTCGGTCGCGAATCATCTGGCGTGCATCCTGCACTCGAGCACTCCGATGCCCGGACTTTTCCAGAGTACGTCCACCTCCCGCCCCGCGAGACCGGCTTTCATTTGCGCTGCCGCCGTGCTGTCGGTCATGTCGGCACAGGGGTCTATTGGAACCTTCGCTGTTGAGTGATTGTGACTCTGTCGGTCACTCACTGGGGCCGCCTTGCTGTGGCTTCAACTGCTGCCCCATCGGCTTGCGATAGCGGTCGCGATTTCGCGGTTGAGAACGCATTCGTGCGGATGTGCTCCGTCAGTGGATACATCGAGAAGAGCATGGAGACAAAAGCGTGAGCGACAACGAGACTCCGTCCACGACCCCAGTTCCCGAGGCAGATCCTCCGGCGGAGCAAACGCCCTCGCAGCAACTCTCAGCGCCTCCTCGCGAGCTTCAGGAGCCTGTGACGCAGCCGGTCACTCCTCGTGGCGACCGAAAGTTTGGTCTGATCGCATTGCTACTGGCGGCAGCTATCCCCACGCCCATCGCCGCGATCGCTGGGTACACCTTCGCCGGGAGGATGAGCGGCTCTGCTTCCGCTACCGATGCGACCAAGGCACAGTATCAATGCCCCATGCACCCGACGGTCGTACAAGACCACCCGGGGGAGTGTCCGATCTGCGGCATGAAGTTGGTGAAACTCGGCGGGTCGACAGCGGATCCGAGAAATAGGAAGCCAATATTTTACCGCTCTCCAATGAACCCTCAGCAAACCTCGCCCACTCCACGAAAGGACGAGATGGGGATGGATTACGTGCCGGTCTACGCGGACGAGGAGCTCGATCGCTCCTCGTCGGTGGAGGGCCTCGCCACGGTCGAGATCGACTCCGAGCGTCAACAGCTCATTGGTCTGAAGACCGCTGACGTCACACGCGGTAGAGTGGGTGGTGCGTGGCAAACATTTAGCCGTGTTTCCATTGATGAACGACGCGTACGTCACATCAACGTCAAGGTGCCGGTGTACGTGGAGAATGTCTACGTCAATTTCGTCGGTGAGAAGGTGCGGAGGGGCCAGACGCTCTTCTCCGGCTACAGTCCGGAGCTGCTCACTGCGCAGGCTGAGTATCGCGTTGCGCTCTCCACCCAGGGCGCGCTTGGCGGCTCCACGGACGCTCTGCTGGACAGAGGGATTGTCAAGGCAGCGAGGCGAAGGCTTGAGCTATGGGATATGCCAGAATCCGCCATCAAAAAACTCGACAACGGTGGCGAACCGATGCGTACGCTCAGCTTCGTTTCACCCATCGAGGGGGTCGTCCTCAAGAAGGAGATCGTCGATGGGATGAAGCTCGCCGAGGGGGCCATGCCCTACGAGATTGTGGATCTGTCCACCGTATGGGTGCTCGCGGACATTTACGAGTCCGATATCCACCGGGTTCGTCTAGGAATGCCCGGTAAACTGGCGCTCAAAGCCTACCCGAATCGAACCTTCGAGGGTGTTTCGACGTTCGTGGACCCAGTGCTCGACCCCATGACCCGCACCGTGAAGCTGCGCTTCTCGTTCCCGAACCCGGACGGCGACCTGAAACCCGGAATGTTCGGGGAAATCACGCTCGAGAACGCCGCCCGCGATGGACTCCGTATCCCGGTCGACGCGGTGATTGACTCGGGTACGACCAAGGTCGTGTTCATCGCTCTCGGCGAGGGGAAACTTCAGCCTCGAGAGGTACAGCTCGGCGAGTCAGATCGCTCATTCGTCGAGGTGATCTCCGGCTTGTCCGAAGGAGACAAGGTCGTCGTCCGCGCCAATTTTTTGGTTGATTCGGAGTCGCGTCTCCGCGCCTCGCTCGTCACGCTCACAACTACCCCCCCAAAGGACAGATCGACACCGACGGTGCCCTCATCGGCATCCGCCTCCGCGTCGGTCGGTGTATGGGTTGCAACGCCGAGCGGAGCGCGTCCAAAGGAAGCAACCGGGGTGGCTGCGCCAAAGTCGAGCGCGAATGCAGTCCCGGCTGCTGCCTCTTCGACCGCGCCCGCCGCGCGATACTCCTGTCCGATGCACCCCGAGGTGACGGATACCGTGGCGTCGCGTTGCCCCAAATGCGGGATGTTGCTCACCACGAGCGAGCATGGCGAGCATAATTAGTCGGAGGCGACACGCATGATCAAAGCAATCATCCGTTTTTCCGCCGGGAACAGGTACCTGGTCATCGCAGCAACGCTCATGTTGCTCGTCGGATCGCTCTGGTCGATGCGAAATATCCCGCTCGACGCGCTGCCAGACCTCTCGGACACGCAGGTCATCGTGTATTCTCGGTGGGATCGGAGTCCTGATATCATCGAAGATCAGGTCACGTACCCAATCATCACCTCTTTGCTGGGTGCGCCGAAGGTCAAGGCGATCCGTGGATTCTCTGACTTCGGATTCAGCTACGTCTATGTGATATTCGAGGATGGGACGGACATGTATTGGGCGCGCACGCGCGTGCTGGAGTACCTATCCAAGATTGCATCGCAGCTCCCCCGCGACGTGAAGACCGAGCTCGGGCCTGACGCGACAAGTGTGGGCTGGGTGTACCAGTATGCGCTCGTGGACAGGACCGGGAAGCACTCGTCGGACGAGCTTCGTTCGTACCAGGACTGGTATCTTCGTTACGCACTTCAGAGCGTTTCAGGAGTCTCTGAGGTGGCCACGATCGGCGGGCAGGTCCGTCAATATCAAGTCACGGTGGATCCAAACGCTCTCGCCACCTACAAACTGCCGCTCGAGGCGGTGATCGGCGCTGTAAAGACGGGCAACAACGATGTTGGCGGCCGCCTTGTTGAGATTAGCGGACGAGAATATATGGTGCGTGGCCGCGGCTATGTGAAAGGCGTAGAGGATATTGAGAAGCTCGCGCTGAGCTCAGCGGCTGGCACCCCAGTACTCATCAAGGACGTCGCGCGAGTCTCGCTGGGGCCGGAGCTTCGTCGGGGTGTTGCCGACTTCAACGGTCAAGGTGACGTGGTGGGTGGCATCGTCGTGATGCGTGCCGGCGAGAACGCGTTGAACGTGATTACCCGCGTGAAGACCAAGCTCGAGGAGCTAAAATCATCCCTTCCCAATGGGGTGGAGGTCGTGCCGACCTATGATCGCTCGGAGTTGATCAACGGGGCCATCGATACCGTGAAAGAAAAGTTGATCGAGGAGGTCATCGTCGTTTCGATCATAATCCTGATCTTCCTGTGGCACGTTCCATCCGCTGTCGTTCCTATCATCACCATCCCGGTGTCGGTCGCGCTGGCGTTCATTCCGATGTACGCCATGGGGCTCAACGCAAACCTGATGTCACTGGCGGGCATTGCGATCTCCATTGGCGTTCTCGTTGACGGTGCCATTGTCGAGGTCGAGAACGCGTACAACAAAATTTACCACTGGATACAGGACGGCAAGAAGCGGGATTTTCATCAGGTAAGGCTCGAGGCCCTTCTCGAGGTTGGGCCAGGCGTGTTCTTCTCGCTCTTGGTCATCGCCGTCGCGTTCATGCCGGTATTTACGCTGGTGGATCAGGAGGGACGCCTCTTCAGGCCCCTCGCATTTTCCAAGAACCTAGCGATGGCCATCGCGGCGCTTCTTGCGGTGACCCTCGACCCAGCCATGCGCATGATGTTCGCTCGCATCGACGACTTCACTTTTCGTCCACGATGGCTTGCGTGGCTCGCGACCCAGGCGTTCGTCGGCAAGTATTATTCTGAGGAAAGACACCCTATCTCGAAGGCGCTTCACAGGCTCTACGAGGGCCCGTGCCGGATGGTATTGAAGCACCCTCGACTGACGATCGGGGTGAGTATCGCGGCGATCGTGGTGACCATCCCTGTCTACCTAGGTTTGGGCTCCGAATTTATGCCCCCGTTGCGCGAGGGAACCCTGCTCTATATGCCGTCTGCGGTGGAGCCTGGAATGTCCGTCGCGGAGGCGCAGAAGGCGCTTCAGATCCAGGACAAAATTCTCATGCGTTTCCCCGAAATCGAACGTGTGTTCGGCAAGGCGGGGCGGGCGAACACATCCACGGATCCGGCGCCGTTCACCATGATGGAGACAACCATTATTCTCAAACCGGAGCGTGAGTGGCGACCAAAGCTGCGATGGTACTCGAGCTGGGCGCCAGAATGGGTGAAATCCATGCTGCGACCATTCTGGCGTGACCGAATCTCTGAAGATGAGCTCGAGAACCAGCTCAACGCAGCGCTTCAGCTCCCCGGAATATCGAACGCTTGGACCATGCCCATCAAGGGGCGACTCGACATGCTCTCCACAGGCATCCGCACGCCGATCGGTATCAAGATAAGTGGGGCAGATCTGGCGACCATCGAACGCATCGGGGCGGATATCGAAGGAGTCATCAAACAACTCCCAGGAACTCGCAGCGTTTACGCCGAGCGTGTGGCTGGCGGGTACTTCGTCGACTTTGTACTCAAGCGAGAACAGCTGGCGCGCTACGGCATGACCGTGGACGATGCGAACATGATGGTCATGACCGCGGTGGGTGGCGACAACCAGTCAATCACCGTCGAGGGGCGCGAGCGTTATGGCATCAATGTGAGATACGCCCGCGACTGGCGTGAAGATCTGCCCAGCCTGCGACGCGTGCTTCTTCCGCTGCCGAATGGTGCTGGCCAGATCCCAATGAGTGAGATCGCGGACGTCATGCTGACCCAAGGACCGGCCATGATTCGCGATGAGAACGGGCTCCTAGCGGGGTACGTCTACGTCGACTTCGACACCTCGAAGTACGACGTCGGTGGTTACGTCACCGAGGCCAAGAAGGCGGTCGCCGCCAAGGTGTCTGCACCGACCGGGTACAACCTGCTGTGGAGTGGGCAGTACGAGAATATGCTTCGCGTGACCGAGCGATTGAAGCTGATCGTGCCGATCACCCTCGTCCTGATCTTCGCGCTTCTGTACATGAACACGAAGTCCTCGGTCAAGACGTTGATCGTCATGATGGCAGTGCCGTTCTCCGCCATCGGCGCCGTCTGGCTTCTTTGGGCCCTTGGTTACAACATCTCGATTGCCGTGTGGGTAGGGATGATAGCGCTAATGGGACTCGACGCCGAAACGGGAGTATTCATGCTCCTTTTCCTCGACCTCTCGTTCGAAGAAGCGAAAGCACGAGGGCAGCTACAAAACAGCGCTCAGCTCGTCGAGGCCATCGTCCACGGTGCCGTCAAACGTGTTCGTCCCAAGGCGATGACCGTTTGCTCCGCGATGATCGGGTTGCTGCCCATTATGTGGTCCCTTGGTACCGGAGCCGATCTGATGAAGCGAATTGCCGCCCCCATGATTGGCGGGCTTGCGACGTCGTTCGTCATGGAGCTCCTGGTGTACCCCGCAGTGTATTTTCTCTGGCGAAAGCAGGAGCTTCCTCTTCAGGCAAGCTCGTAGTTAGACGTGACAATCCTACTCAAAGGCGAAAATCTACCATGCATCCCAAATACCTCGTCATTCTCTTCCCTTTGATGATTCTGGCGTTTGCATCCTGCGATCGAAGCTCGCCCGCAGGAAGTGCGAATCCCGCGAATCCAGCGTCGACCGCGTCCACGAAGATGCCCCAAACGAGACACATCTCCGTCATCGTTGGACCCGACGGATTCTCCCCGAACGAGGTTTCGATCGCGAAGGGTGAGTCCGTCATGCTGATGTTCAAGCGCACCGTCGAGAAGACGTGCGCTACCGCCGTCGAATTCCCCGAGCTAAAGATCAAAAAGGACTTGCCGCTGAATCAAGATGTAGCGATCGACGTGCCAACGGGAGAGAGCCGCACGCTAACTTTTCAGTGCGGAATGGGCATGTACAAGAGCAAGGTCGTGATCCAATAGGTGGCGTCGGCGCGGCGACTGCTTTGGCAGTCGTCGCGGGCTTTCATCTTGAGGCGGGTTCCGCAACGCTCCAAGTTGTGGGTATGGAGCAAACGCACCAGCTCCGCCTCGTGAAAGCGATCGCGTGGACCGGGCAGCGGCTCGCACCAGAGCGTGTTGGTTGCCAGGTCGATTCAGTCGTGATCGCTCAACGCGAATTACCTGATCGACCATCGCGCTGGGTCATTCTGCCTACCGATGGAACGAGCTTCGCCAAAGCAAGAACGTGAGAAGATTTCACTGAATCACAGTACGCGGATTTGGCGTGCTTCTAGCGTGATTCCGTCCCGTCGCCCCGTTCGTCCGTGACGCCGATCGGTTTGCTTCCCTCCGTACGTCGGCAGCTCTTTGTGCTCTCGAGTGACCCTTGCGGACACTGTATTGATTCGATGTGTCTTGCCAGGTTACTCGTTGATTCTGTGCGACGTTCGCGCGCTGAGGTATGCCGGTTGTCGCCTGCGAATACGTGCAGATTTGTCGCGTTGTCTCCACGTGTGCTGTCGCCCCGACTCCTGAAGATCCGCATGCCAATGGCTCCCAGAACGCGACTTTTACGCGCAGGCTTGCCAACCCCGCATCCCGATCCGAAATCGTTGCCTTTCTGGGTACGAGAGGAGTGGCTCGCCCCTTGCGGACCGCCCTTCCCATGAGTCGACGTCCTGGCCGGTCCATTTCCAACTACATCCACATGGTCGTGGCGCCCATAGCACTCCTGGTCGTCACGTTTTCAGCAACACTCGGGTACGCGGAAGATCTCCCGTCGCTACCGTCGCCCCTCAAACCCGACGATGTCCTCACCTACGCACGTACGCACCGCGGTGAGATTGTAGCTGCAAAGGCGAGGGCGCGTGCTGCAGCGGAGAGTCCAAAGATCGTTACGGCACTGCCGGATCCGATGGTGATGGTCTCCGTCGATCACCTTCCGTTCAAACTCGACGGTGTCAACGCTAGCTTGATGGTGCAACAGGATTTCCCTCTCTCGGGCGTCCTCAGTGCGAGGCGCAGAGCTGCCGAAGCAGACGCGCGAGCCTACGCGGCCGACGCCAAGACGGTGTCACTCGACGTCGAGTATCAGGCGCTCGCTGCGTATTTGATGGTTGTCGAGCTTCAGCGGATGTCCGTCATCGTCGATGAGCAAACGCGACTAGCGAGGCAAATTGTCGCGGTCACGCGGGCACGACTAGGTGGTGCAGACGCGGGGGTGGCGGACGTTGTACGGGCCGAGCTCGACTTGGCGCGGCTCGAAGCGGAGAAAAAGACGCTCCTCGCAGAGACGAGCGGCGCCGCCGCGATGCTCGACGCGGCACTTGGGCGTCCGGTCTCGGGGGCTGCGCCGACCTGTACACTCGTCGTGCCCGCTGGCGAGCCGCCAACTGTCCCGACCCTCGTGGCGATGGCTTCGGAGGGGCGTCCCGAGCTCGCAGCAATGAACGAGCGTGTCTCGAAAGCACGCGCCGATGTTGACGTGATGAGCTCGATGTACAAGCCTATGGGTTTCGTGCGGGTTGGGAGCGCCTACACGATGACCGAAGGGGCCGGCCTCATGCTGATGGTCGGCGTCTCCGTCCCGATCTGGCGCGAAAAGCTCGGAGCCGGTGTGTCCGAGGCGCGCTCGATGGTCGCGATGGCCGACGCGGAACGATCTTCCATGGGCACGATGATCCAGGGAGACGTCGTCGCGGCCCGCGAGGCGCTCGTCGCGGCACGGATCCGCTTCGAAACTTCACGAGACTCCCTCGTGCCGCTCGCGCGCAAAACGGTCGATCTTATGATCACGAGCTACGGTTCTGGTCAGACTCCGCTGGTTTCCGTGCTGGAGGCTGTTCGCACCTTTCGCGATGTTCGCATGGAGGAGGTCGTCGCTGAGGTGAAGCTCGCCTCGGCCTGGGCTCGCCTAGGCCGTACCGTCGGCGTCGTGAAGGTGGGTGTGGAATGAACCCGTCCCATATCGGCCCCGTCGGAATATTTCTTCTCGCGGCCAATCTCTCCGCATCAGGCTGTGGTCAGCATTCGCCCCAGCAGACGACAGACGCCGCGCCCAAGACGAATGAGCACGCAGGACATGTGATGACCGACTCTGCGTCGAGCATGGCTGGTGCGATGCCGAGTGGATACAGCGCGGTCACACTCGATCCCAATAGGGTCGAGGCGCTTGGGTTGTCCACCTTCAAGGTCGAGCACCGAAGTTTCGACAAGAGTGTCCGCACGGTCGGAATCGTCACGCTGGATGAGACCCGCACGGCGCATGTACACGCTAAGGTGCGTGGATTCGTCGAAACGATTCAGGTCGATTTCGTCGGAAAGACGGTGAAAGCAGGTACCTCACTCTGCTCGATCTACAGCCAGGGCGTGTATGCCGCCGAGCTCGAATACATCGCCCTGCTCAAGAACGCGCCCGCCCAAGGCGGCGAACCTTTGACCGCAGACATCGAGAAGAAGTCTTGGAATTCTCTTCTCGATGCCGCCCGTCGTCGCCTGCTGCTCTGGGATGTGCCGCAGGCACAGATCGACCATCTCGAAAAGACGCTCGTGCCTTCTCGCACGTTCACGCTCAGCGCGCCTCGAAGTGGCATCGTCATCGCCAAGCAGGCATTCGTCGGAAACTACGTCGAGCCAGGAACCGAGATGTACGTCATCTCTGACCTCGCAAAGCTCTGGGCCATCGTCGATGTCTACGAGGTAGACTTGCCGTACATCCACCTCGACGACGAGGTGAAGCTGACGATCGAGGGGCTCGCTGAACCGCTGACAGCCAAGGTCTCGTTTCTCTCGCCAACCATCAGCGAGGCAACGCGAACGCTAAAGATCCGTGTCGATCTCGATAATAAAAGCGGCACGCTCCGACCTGGCGCGTTCGCGACCGCCGAGTTGAAGCTGTCGTTGGGACACGGTCTTGGGATCCCAGAATCTTCGGTGCTGCACACCGGCGCAAGAGATATCGTTTTTGTTGTCCACGGCACCCACGTCGTCCCTCGCGAAGTGAAGGTAGGGCCGCTCGTTGGAGGCTACAACCGCGTCGATTCGGGCGTCGAAGATGGCGAGAGCGTCGCCGTGGGCGCGCAGTTCCTGATCGACTCGGAGAGCCGTCTTCAAGCGACGACCAATACCGGAGGTGCGCATGTCGGCCACGCCGGACACTGAGCCGCCCCAAATGGGGTTCGTCGAGAAAATCATCGACTTCTCCGCGAGAAATCGCTGGTTCGTTGCGCTCGTCGCCCTCGTGCTGGCACTGGTTGGTCTGTGGTCAGCGCGAAATACCCCACTCGACGCACTCCCCGATCTCTCCGACACCCAGGTCATCGTCGCAACGGAGTGGATGGGTCGAAATCCAACTCTGATTGAAGACCAGGTCACCTATCCGATCACCACGACCTTTCTTGGCGCGCCGAAGGTGAAGAGCGTTCGTGGTTTCACCATGTTCGGGATGTCGTTCGTGTATGTGATCTTCGAGGAGGGAACCGACCTCTATTGGGCTCGCTCTCGGGTGGTCGAATACCTCTCGAAAGTCAGAGAAAAGCTGCCGCCCGGTGTAACCCCGCAGATCGGGCCAGACGCGACGAGCGTCGGTTGGGTCTACCAATATGCGCTCGTGGATGAATCGGGGAGACACAACCTCCAGCAACTGCGTTCTATCCAGGATTGGACCGTGCGCTACGCACTTCAGGGCACCGAAGGGGTTGCCGAGGTCGCGAGCGTTGGCGGATTCGAGAAGGAGTACCAGGTCGAAATCGATCCCATTCGGATGAAAGCCTTTGGCCTCTCTGTGGGCGAGATCGCCGCGGCCATCAGAAGCTCGAACGATGAGGTTGGGGGACGCGTCCTCGAGATGGCGCAGCACGAGTACGCCGTGCGTGGGCGGGGATATCTTCGCAGCAAGGAGGATATTGCACTCGCTGTGGTTTCGATGAAAAGTGACGGCACGCCCATCCGGATCGGTGATGTCGCAACGGTCACGGTGGGGGGAAATATCCGACGCGGGCTCGTGGATCTCGATGGACGGGGCGAGGTCGTGGGCGGGGTTGTCGTCATGCGCAGCGGCGAGAACGCGCTTGACGTGATCGACCGGGTGAAGCTGAAGATCGCTGAGGTTCAGCCGTCGCTCCCCGAGGGAGTGAAGATTGTCGCTGTCTATGATCGAAGCGGGTTGATCAAGGACGCGGTCACCACGCTCGGGACCAACGTAGCGCAGATCGTCGTGATCATCCTGGTTGTGGTTGGTATTTTCCTTTTTCACATACGCTCGTCGCTCGTGAACGTGATCACGCTCATCGTCGCGACATTGGGCTCGTTCATCGCGTTCTGGGCGCTTGGAATGACGACCAATATCATGTCGCTCGCAGGGGTGATTCTTGCGCTCGGCGACATGACTGACTCGGGGGTGGTGCTGGTCGAGAACGCCCACAAGAAGATCTCTGACGCCGAACGCGATGGCTCAACCGTAAATCGCGAGGACTTGATTATCAGCTCGGCGCGAGAGATCGGCCCGTCGATCTTTGGCGCCCTGATGGTGCTGACAATCGCGTTCCTTCCGGTATTCGTGCTGCAAGGCGAGGAGGGGCGGCTTTTCAGGCCGCTCGCGCTCGCGAAGACCGCCTCGATGGCGATCTCTTGCGTGCTAGCTGTGACCTTGGTACCGGCGCTGATGGTCTGGTTTCTCAAGGGGAAGATCCGGCCCGAGGAGAAGAACCCAATCAACCGTATGTCGATCGCGATCTATCGTCCTGTGCTCGCATTTTGCCTTCGCTTTCGCCGGCCGGTGCTCGGCGCTGCGTTGGCGTTGAGCGTGGGCGCCATCTGGCCATTCGCGCGTCTCGGGTCTGAGTTCATGCCGCCGCTGTGCGAAGAGGATGCGCTCTTCATGCCGATCACGGTCCCGTCGATGCCCATCGACGAGGCCAAGCGCCTGCTTATCTGGCAGGACGCACAGATCAAGTCTGTGCCCGAGGTGTTGTTGGTGTTCGGAAAATCCGGGCGTGCAGACACGTCGCTCGATCCGGCGCCGCTCTCGATGTTCGAGACCATCGTGCACTTCCAACCGCGAAACCAGTGGCGACCGGGGATCACCTTCGAGAAGCTACTCGCCGAGCTTGACGAGAAGACCAAGATCCAGGCGTTCAGGGCTCCTGGACGATGCCGATCAAAGCCCGGATCGACATGCTCTCGACGGGGATCCGGACTCCGATCGGGGTGAAGGTATTCGGTCCCGATCTGGAGAAGATCGTCGAGATCGACGACCAGCTCGAAAGTGTTCTTCGCACGGTGCTGGGACGCGCTCGGTGTACGCAGAGCGTGAGCTGGGCGGCTATTTTCTCGACGTCACGCCCGACCGAGATGCGATCGCTCGGTATGGGGTCAGCGTCCGCGAGGTGCTCGATGTCATCGAGACGTCGATCGGCGGGATGGATGTCACCACGACGTTCGAGAGCCGAGAGCGCTACCAGGTGAATGTGCGCTATCCGCGTGAGCTGCGGGGCAATATCGCTTCGTTGAAGGCGGTGCTAGTCCCGGTCAGGGCATCTCAGGGCTCCGAGCCGTCTCGATATCGAATCCACCTGCGGCGACGGGCTTCGATTCCAGCGCCGTTCCTGGCGCGACAATGCTCGCCGCGACGGGCGGAGGCATGGGGATGGGCAGCGCGAGCGGTCCCTCCGCAGGTGGAGGCGATGACGCAATGGGAGGTGGTTCCAGCCGGAGCAATCCGGGTGCGACGCCCACCGCGAACATCGCGTTCGTGCCGCTGGGACAGCTCGCGAAGGTCGAGACCGTGATGGGACCTCCCATGATCAAGAGCGAGATGGGTTCGCTCAACGGATGGGTCTACGTCGACATCGAGGGGCGGGACGTAGGCGGTTACGTGAGCGAAGCGAAGCTCGCTGTCGATTCGAAAATAAAGCTTCCGCCGGGCTACCGACTCAAGTGGACGGGCCAGTACGAGCTGCTCGAGCGAGTGCGCGCGCATGGCGATCGTGCTGCCGCTGACGCTTGGAATCGTCTTCGTGATTCTCTTCTTGCGATTCAAGGAGTCACACAGTCGTTGATGGTGATGGCAGCCGTTCCGTTCGCCGCAGTCGGCGCGATCTGGACGCTCTGGCTCATGCACTTCAACACCTCGATTGCGGTCTGGGTCGGCATGATTGCGCTGCTGGGTGTGGCGGCTGAAACGGCGAGTATCATGGTCGTTTATCTCGATGAAGCCTGGGAAGCAGGACGAGCGGATGGATCCTGACGAAGCCGGCGGATTTGATCCCGATGTCGCTGGAAGCCGGATCGCGCCGCGTACGCCCGCTGCTGATGACCGTGATGACCAACATATTTGGTTTGCTCCCTGTACTCCTCGATGACGGTGTTGGCGCCGACGTGGCCAAGAGAATCGCCGCGCCGATGTGGGAGGACTTGTCTCGCTCACGTTGCTCACGCTCCTGGTCATTCCTGCAGCGTGGGTCGTGTGGAGATCGGCGCAGCTTCCCAGAGCGGAGAGAGCAATCGGCAAGTCGGTGGCATAACGGTCGCAGAGCCCGTCTTCGAATGCAGCCTTACTCCCTTCGGTCGTACTTGCGAGCGTCACTCGGGATGCTCTCTCTGCTGGCGGTGTCGTCGGCTTTTGGCGCCACGCTCTCGGCGATAGCTTGCGAAAAAGGGCGCATCGACGGCTCGCGCTACGTGCTTGCGGCACAACAAGCGATGGTGCTCGGGCAATTGGCGCGGGAGCAGTACATTCACGAGGCACACACCCTGCTCGTGCGAGACGATACCCACATCGGCCACCACGGGGCGTGGGTCGATCGTTTTCAGAGCGAGATCTCCCAGTTTCGACACCTCGTTCCGCACGACGAGCTGGCCCAGCTCGATCGCGTCGCCGCCGATAGCCACGAGGTCGCCGAGCTCTTCGCGCACGAGATCGTTCCCGCAGTCTTGAACGGCGATCAGGATGCGGCCCGGCTGGCCCCAGAAGGCCGAACGCGCGGTGGATCCGAATGACTTCGACCGCCGATGAGCTCGCCAGCAAGTTTCGACAGCGATCGCTCGACGCCGAGCAGCGCGCCGAACGGCAATCGCGTGGCGACGGTACTTGTCATGCTCTCCACCACCAGCGCGCTCGCGTTCGGATTGTATGTTGCGCATCGGCTCTGGAAAGCCATCTCCGCGCCCCTCGATGAGCTCGCTGCGGTCGCGCGACGAGTGGCCGATGGAGACCGGAGTGCCCGGATGAACACGCCCCGTGCCTCGGAGCTCGTGCCGCTCGCATTGGCGTTCGATGGCATGCTCGACACTCTCGCAGCCAAGGACGAACAGCTTCGCGCCGCCGACAAATTGGCTGCGCTCGGACGTGTCGCGGCGGGCGTCGCGCACGAGATGAACAACCCGCTCGGTGTCATTCGTGGATACGTGAAAACGCTTCACCGCAAGGAGCGAGACCCCGACATCGCAGAGGTGCTCGCCACGATCGACGACGAAGCTGAAATCTGCCAGCGAATCGTCGAAGATCTGCTCACGTACGCACGGGTGCCCGCACTATCTCGCCGCGAGATCGACACGGCCGATCTCGCCCGCGACGTGGTGCTTCGAAGCGAGGTCGACGCTGCTTCGCGACGCATCGAAATCGACGTCGAACGAGCACTCCTCAACGCAGACCCCGTACGACTTCGTCAAGTGCTCGTGAACCTGCTCCGGAACGCCCTCGAGGCATCGAGCGGCGTAGTCGAGCTCGTAGGTCGTTGTCGTGGAGTGGAGTACGAGCTGGTGGTGCGCGACCGTGGAAGTGGGCTCACCGCCGAGGCGAGACAACGACTGTTCGAACCGTTTTTTACGACCCGTGCGCAGGGCACCGGGCTGGGTCTGGCCGTGTCGTACGGCCTGGTGGTCGCACACCAGGGCTCGCTCATCGCAGTCGATCGTGAGGGGGGTGGCACCGAGATGATCGTGCGGTTGCCAGTGGATGTAGGCAGCGAAGGAGTCGCGACGTGAGCAAGCCTCGTGTACTCGTCATCGACGACAAGGCGTCGATGGTCGGGCTTGTGGTTCGTGTGCTCGAAGATATCGCGATGGTGATCGCAGCGGGAAGCGTGCGAGAGGCGCTCGATATTCTCGAGCGAGAATCCGTGTCTGCGATCGTGTGCGACCTCCGATTGCCCGACGGCAGCGGGCTCGACGTGTTGCGAGCGACGAGGACGATCCATCCGGCCCCGCCCTTCGTGCTGATGACAGCCTACGCGTCGGTCGAAACCGCGGTGCAGGCGATACGCGATGGTGCCTACGAGTACGTGACCAAACCGTTCGACCCCGACGAGCTGCGAGCTCTCGTCGAAGGAGCGCTCGCGCGATCACGGCAGAACAGAGATTCGCTCGAAATCGAGGCCGAAGGGCTCGGCCCGCTGCTCGGTAGCTCGCCAAAAATTCGTGAGGTATTTTCGCTGCTGCGGAGGGTTGCGCCGCAGAACACCACCGTGCTGGTGCTCGGCGAAACCGGCACGGGCAAAGAGCTGGTCGCCCGCGCGCTTCACGAGCTATCGCCTCGTGCGAAACGACCGTTCTTCGCAATCAACTGCGCGGCGATCCCTCGAGATCTGCTCGAAAGTGAGCTGTTTGGTCATGTGCGCGGGTCGTTCACGGGAGCACAATCCGATCGACCTGGGCTGTTCGAATCGGCGACAGGGAGCACGCTGTTGCTCGACGAGATCGGCGATATGAGGATGTCGTTGCAGGCCAAGCTGACCCGGGTGCTCGAGAACCGGGCGGTACGCCGCGTCGGAGACTCACGCGAGCGGCCTGTGGATGTGAGGATTGTCGCCGCAACCCACCGAAATTTGCGGGAGATGATCCGCGAGGGGCACTTCCGTGAAGACCTCTGGTTTCGCCTCAACGTATGCCTGCTCGAGCTGCCGCCGCTTCGAGAACGGCGTGACGATATCGCGCTGCTCGCCGCGCATTTTCTTGCCGAGCGAGGGCCGGCGGTTGGAGCAAGCGCGACCAGTTTCTCCCGTGAAGCGATCGATCGTCTCTCCGCCTACGACTGGCCGGGAAACGTGCGCGAGCTCAGAAGCGTGATCGAGCGTGCAGCGTTGATCGAGACCAGCGAAGAGATCACCTCCGCTTCGCTCCCGGTCGAAATTCGGAGTGATGGCAGCCCGGTCTCGTTGACCGACGAATATCTGGGCGGGTTGTCGTTGCGAGACGCCCAAGATCTGGCCCGCGACGAGATGAACCGCCGCTACCTCACGGTGCTCCTACGAAAGCACGGTGGTGACGTGGGAATCGTCGCGCAACGCGCAGGCATTGAGCGAGAGAGCGTGTATCGATTGCTTCGTCGTTATGGCCTCGCAGCAGGGCCATTCCGGGACACGGTGGAGAGACCCCCGCCGAGCCGCCGGCGGCGAGACGAACCTGGTACAGGCGGCAGCGATGAGTGACCTGCAAGGACACACCTGCGCTCAAGAGGCCAGATTGTGACCGCCAGGGTCACAATCAACGAAGCCGCGGTCTTGGCGCCCTTTATGGCACCGTTTGCGTTTCCGTGCGTGCGCTGGCGACGACTTTCGGTACTGATTCACAATCCGAGCGATCGCTTCTCCCACGGAAGTAACCCGAGGTGTCACTCTCTCTATCGACAAAGGAGGCGAAGTCATCGAACGCCCTGGATTTACGAGCGAGATGACGCTGTCGAGCGGTACGAGACCTGCAATGCGCGGGACGCGTCGAGGGCTGTCGCCATCGAGGTAAAAAAGTAGTCCACCGCCACCAGGCAGTCCGGCGTTACGTCACGTCGGTTTGCACAAAGCTTTTGGAGTCACGAATGCGTCTTTTCAGCGTGTTGTCTGTCCTCGCACTCTCTCTTGTTTTCACCCAGGCGGCATGTTCGTCGAGCGACGACAGCGGGGCGTCGGGGTCCAGTGGAACCGCAGGAAGCGCAGGCTCGGGGGCGGCGGGGTCGGGCGGAAGCGCCGGAACGGCTGGAACCGGTGGAACGGCAGGCACGGGCGGAACTGCTGGTATGGGCGGCACCGCCGGCATGGGAGGAACGGCGGGGATGGGTGGCACGGCCGGCATGGGCGGCACCGCAGGCACTGGCGGAACGGCGAGCGCGACGTTGGCCGCCCCGACCATCGATCAGCTCATGAAAATGGGCGGAGCGCTGCACGTGATGTGGACCAACAATCAGCTCGATTGCGACACCGTCGAAGCTGAACGTAAGTCGGACACCGATCCATACGCGGTGATCTTTTCGGTGCCTGGCACGGTCGACAACAAGATGGATTCTGCGGCCTCGGCGAACATGCTCTACACCTACCGGCTACGGTGCAAAAAGGGGGACGCGTACTCGGATTATTCTCCAGAAGTGTCCCGCAACCCGAAGCTCTGAGGCCCGTCATGATTCGCGTACGTCGCATGGTGGTCGCGGTGACTCTCCCGATCGTGCTGTCACTGCTCTCGTGCAGTGATGGCGACACTGCGCAGCCAACGGCTCCGGCGACCAAGGTACAGGTGCCTGACGACGGTACGGGGCTCAAGGCGATCCAAGATAACGATCCCTCGCCCGACGCGATTTCAGTAGAGATTGATGCCAAAGAGACGACATTGACCTACGGAACGTCGCCGCCGACCAAGGTGTGGACGTACAACGGGACCATTCCTGGGCCACTCATCGAAGCCAAGGTGGGCGACTCCATCAAGGTGCACTTCACCAACCATTTGCCGGAAGCAACGAGCATTCATTGGCACGGGGTGCGATTGCCCGCATCGATGGACGGGACGATGCTTGGGCAAGATCCGGTCAACCCAGGCGAATCGTTCGACTACGAGTTTACGTTCAAAGACGAGGGGTTGTTCTGGTTTCACCCCCACATGCACACCGACATTCAGGTCCAGATGGGTTTGTACGGTGTGATCCGAGTGCGAGGCCAGAACGAGCCTGCGGTCGACGACGAACGCGTGGTCGTGCTCGACGATATCAAGCTCAACCCCGACGGGACCGTGTACGACTACCTCGACGATATGTCGAGAATGATGGGGCGAGAAGGCAAGCTGATTCTCCTCAATGGCAAGGTCACACCGACCCAAAAGTTCTTGCCTGGGTCACTGGTGCGATTGCGGCTGGTCAACGCGGCCAACGGGCGATTTTTCAACCTGTCTGCGCCTGGAGTCACGTGGCGCGTGATTGGTACGGACGGTGGGTTGATTCCCAAACCCCACGACCAAGATCGCCTCTTGATCGCGCCTGGCGAGCGCTACGATGTGCTGGTGCGGATGCCATCGAAGGTGGGTAAGATTCAGCTCACCGACGAAGCCTATGACCGAGGCCATGACAGCGGCACTGCCGCGCCACTCGAGGTCGCGACCTGGTCAATCGAAGGTGAGACAGTTCCGCAACAACTGGCGATGCCCGAGACCGGGCCCTCGATCGAACGTCTGAGCGCAGGAGAAACCTATTTCACTGCGCGGCTGAACGAGAAAGACACCCCGGACGGCGTGGTGTTCACGATCAACGACCAGACGTTTCCGAACGTTCCGCCGGTGAACGTTCCCGATGGCAGTGTCAAAACCTATGTGGTGAAGAACGAGAGCGAGATGGACCACCCGTTCCATCTCCATGGGTTCTTTTTTCAGGTCGTGTCGCGAAATGATATTCCAGAACCAGCCGACGCGCTGATGAACAAGGACACGATCATTCTGCCGGCCAAACAATCACTGAAGCTTGTAACCCGCTTCGATGAGAAGGGCGGTTGGGTGTACCACTGCCATATTCTCGAGCACGCAGAGCTCGGGATGGTGGGCGTGATCAACGTGCAATAAATTCGCGCAACAACGGCCCGCTCTCCGGGGGAGAGTGGGCGTGTCGCCCGGAGTATTTGGCGAACACACGAAGTGGCAGAACGCAGGCGACAACTGGTTCGTTGCGTCCGTCGCTGCGGGGCACCGTCGTGAGCGAGAAGGGTTGCTATGGCGAAGAACAATGCCGATGCAATAGCTCTTCCGCCGTACCGAGAGGTGTGCATTTGTTTTCCTCATCCAATATATTTCCCATCCGCTGTGCGAGAAATCTGTCAAGCTGCGGCCGTGCGTACTACGCGCACCTTTACGTGGAGGGAATTGTGATGAAGCTGCTGAATGCCAAGAAACCTCGGAATCTCAAGGTCGAAGCGATGCGAGTCGAGGCGAAGGCCGTGTGCTGTAAGGGCCACAAGCGCGTTCGCCACTGTAAGTAGGGGAAAACTCCCGTGTCGGTGCCCGCGTTCCGATGGGATGTGATCGTCGTCGGTGCTGGCCCGACCGGGACCCTCGTTGCGGACCGACTCCGAGCCCGCGGTCACACCGTGTTGCTGCTCGACGCCGGCCCCCGCATTCGTCGCGGAGAACGGGTGCGAGAGGTCGATCGCCGTGAGTGGCCATTTTCGACCGTGGGCCTCTCGTTCGACTGGTATCGCGTTCGCGCCGTCGGCGGCCGAGGGCATATTTGGGGTGGATGGTCGTATCGATTGCCCGAGAGCTCATTGCGACGTGCGGGCTGGCCATGTACGCGCACGGAGCTCGATCCGTATTATACAGAGCTCGAACAGCGGCTGAATGTGGTCGAAGGAGCGCTCGACGAGCGCTATCGACGCGCGGCCCTTGCTCTCGAGGTCTCCATCGTTCCGAAACGCGCCGCATTGGGGCGTCTTGGCCACATTTGGAGACCGCAGCAGGAGATTGTAAGCCAAGCTGCGCGAGCGCCCCGAGCTGCGCTGCGGTTCGAGCATCGTGCGGGGCGAGCCGAGGCCCTTGCGATCGCGAACCTCGAGAGCGCGCGCCCGTCGTCCTTGCGTGCACGGGCGTACGTTCTCGCTGCGTCGCCGATAGAAACTGCGCGCGTGCTTCTCGCCAGCGAGCTTGAGCGTGGTGCGACAGGAATCGGTCGAAATCTCGTCGATCATATGGTCGCGAGCTATGTGCTCGTCGAGCCGGCTCCTGTCCCGCCGAGCGTCGGCCGAGGGCCGTTTCCGGGGGCCGCGCTGGTGGAGAGCTTCGTGAACGTCGATGAGGCAACGTCGCGCCCCTATCGCGGCGGTTTTTCGATGGGTTGACTGGCCCGCACGGGCTGGACGAGGTGAACCTCGAACGATTGGTGGGCACGAACGAGCTCGCGCATTATCGAGCAACAACGATTCACGCCATCGGAGAGCTATTTCCTCACGCCAAACGGTATATGGATCTCGATCCAGAGTTGCGCGATTTGACAGGGGCCAAGGTGCCGAGACTGCATATGGGTTGGACACGTGCCGAACAGCAGCTCGCCAAAGACCTTCGCACAGCCTGTACACAACTTGCTGACGCGATCGCGGTCCCAGACAGCCGACTGATGCCGGTCGCAGATCCGCTCCAACCTGGCGCGGGACACGAAGCGGGGACCTGTGTCATGGGTCGCGATGAGCGCGCGCCATGCGACGAAAACGGACGCGTTCGCGCGTTGAGCAACGTATGGGTCGCTGATGCGGCTGCGCTTCCGACGGCGACCGACCGCCACCCCACGCTCACGATTCTCGCACATGCGCTTCGCGCTGCCGACAACCTTTCGTCCTACCTATCGAGGCCCAGTGGCGCTGTGAAGAGCACCTCCAGGTGCTGAGTGTCATGGCGCTGGGCGTGCTTGCCACGATATGGGGAACGCAATTCTCGTCATCAAATCAGGGCAGGCGACGCTTCCTCCGCTCTTCGCTGCTGCGGCGCGATTCGCACTGGTTGCATTGATTTCCCAGTGTGTTGTCACCCTCCGCGGCATGCGCGCGCCCTCTGGACATGCTCGCGCACGCGTATTGTTTGGTGTGGCGCAGGCCGTCTCGATGGGGACGCTCTACTGGGCAGAGCAACACATGCCGTCGTTCGTCGCGGCGTTGCTCTGCGCGACCGAACCCTTCTGGTTGCTGCGCTTGCCCATCGGCTCGTCGCGGGAGAAAGGTTCACCTTGCGTTCTTTGGTGGCGTTGAGCCTTGGATTCGTAGGGTTTGCACTCATCGCATTCGATACGTCGAATGTATCGAGCGGACACAACACCGAGTTTCGCGGTGGTGTCGATTCTCGTCGGTTGTATTGCTGGCGCCACGAACAAGATCGTCGGAAAGAGGCTTTCGCTGGGCCTTCCTGCTCCGGTGGCGATGAGAGACATGGGGCTCACGGTCGCAGTCGTGCTGGGAACCGGCTCTCTCTTGTTCGAGCGAAATCTTCCCTTCGAGTTGAGCCCTCGCACGCTTCTCACACTGGTTTACTTGGCGGCGATTGCCTCGACCGCTGCGAGTACCACGTATTTTATGCTCTTGCGTCGGTTCCCAGTCACCGTGCTGGCCTACCTACAATTTGCCACAGCACTCGTCGCTACGTTGATAGGAGTCGTGATCGGTCGAGAGCGGTTCAGCATCTCCGTGGGGTCGGGCGTGCTGGGGATTCTGGCCGGACTCGCGGTGCTCGCATCCGGAGCGCGCGAGCGCTCCGCGTGAGCTCGAGCAAGAATCGAGGGGCGAGCGCGCGGGTGGTTGATTTGGCGTTACTGTACGACGGCGTGCAGCACCGGCTCGGAGGAAATATTGCCACGTGGAAGTGCCCGCATTCAGGAGGACACAGGAACGGCACATGTATCGGGAGGAAATACGAACGTAGACAGTGGAATAGGAAACGTGGAACGAGGAAAAACAAACGTATTCGACGGATGAGCTCGCGGAAACCGAGGAAGTGTTCCCGGAAAGCGAGGCCGAGCTCCCGCCGATCCGCTCTATGTTCGCGCGCACCGAGGTAAACCTCGCGCCGGTGCGAGGAAGAGTTGTCGCCGATGGGCTCAAACCTCGCGCGCCTCGGATCAAAGTACGCGCCGAGCGACTCTGTGCAGGCGCGGACCGGCTCTATCATCGGGCAGCGTCGCTCCCCTTGCCGCGCGACGTGAATCGCGTAGGTCCACCGCCGTGCCACGTCGCCTTCAACCTGGGCGGGCGCCCATTCGCGCGGAAAACTGCGCGGCGCAGCGGCTGACCAGGAGTTTCTCGGCTGGGAATGGGAACTCCACCGGCCCCCGATTCGTGGATTTGCAGCGTCCCACCGGTCACTTCGCGTCTCGTCGGGGGGAAACACTGCTCGCAAGAACCGTGAGCTTTCGCGGAGAAAGATCGCCTGGACCTCATCACGCAAACTTCCCTGGGAAAGTAGAAAATTTCACAAGCTGCGCGCTGGTCGGCACGACCGGGACGACAAATTGGCTTGACTCCGTACCAAGGTACGGACGTTACAACTCGTTCGATGCAGCGGCAGGCAGGATTTACCATCGGAGAGCTCGCGCGACGCTGTCACGTCGGAGTCGAAACGATCCGTTTCTACGAACGAAAAGGGCTCCTCAACCAGCCAAAGCGACCTGCGCAGGGCTACAGACGCTATCCCGAGTCGAACCTCGAACGGGTACTGTTTCTGCATCGTGCCAAGCAACTCGGGTTTTCTCTCAAAGAGATCGGCGAGTTGTTGGCGCTGCGCGATGAAAAGGCTGCGGATTGTCGATCTATCCGCGAGCGTGCATCGAGCAAAGTCGAGGTCATCGAGCAGCGCATCGCGAGTCTACAGGCGCTTCTCGGCGAGCTTAAAACACTTGTCGCCGCCTGCGACGGCAACGCGCCGCTCGAGCGCTGCCACATTCTTCGGGCACTGTCGCCCGTCGAGCCGAATTCCACGAACGAGAAGGTGCACCCATGAGTGATTGCAATGAGCACGAGAGCTGTATCAAGGCATGTGAAGCCTGCATCGAGGCATGTTTGCGTGAGGAGGGGGCGAACCGGGCCGAATGCATCCGGCGCTGTCGGGACTGCATCGATCTATGCAACCTCGTGACGATGCTCGCTGCGAGGAACAGCCCGTTGCTTGCAGACGCACAGGCACTCTGCAAAAAAGCATGTGAGGCTTGTGCGTTGGCATGTGGCGCAGACTCCGACCCCGCATGTGCGTCGTGCGCGGCCTCGTGCCGGGCTTGCGCCGCGGGGTGCTGAGGAATTCGTTTCGTCCCTGTAATCTTTGGGGCCCATCGGCCGTCAGCAGGGGCAAATCCACCCGCGGAGCCCCATGACCACGCCACCAAGTTCCGAATCCTGTGCTTGCAAATCCTGCGACTCCTCGTGCAAATGCGGATCGCAAACGCCGACTGGCGGCGAGTGCTGCTGCGGACCGTCCTGTACGTGTGGCCCTAGCTGCGATTGCCCTCCTTCGTGCGGATGCCAGACTCGCCGCGACACCACGAAGTGATCTGCTCGAAATGACCGACGTTCCCGCACCGAACCGCCAGCTCGCTCGCGATGTGCTTCTCGTCATCGCACGAGATCGCTCTCGGCATCTGGCGTTCGTGCGAAAACATCTCAGGCATCACGCAGACCCTGAAGACGTGCTCCAACTTGCGTTGATTCAGGCCGCCCGGCACCTTGAAGACCTTCGCGACAGTGAGAAAGTAGACGCGTGGTTCTGGCGGGTGTTGCGCAACACCATCACGGACGAGACCCGACGTGTCGCTCGTGAAAATACTCTGATCCAGCGACTGGCAGCCACGGAGACGGAGGCAAACCCGCAGCAAATCGCACTGTGTGCGTGTAGCCTTGGCGTCCTCGAAACACTGAAGCTCGAGTACCGAGGGCTACTTCGACGCGTGGATATTGACGACCTTTCGCTTGCAGAAGCCGCGAAAGAGCTCGGCGTGTCGACCAACAACGCTACGGTGCGCCTACACCGCGCAAGAAAGGCGATGCGGGAGGCTTTGCTCGAGCACTGCGGCACCGACTCGACGAGCGCTTGCCAGGAGTGTCCGTGCGAAAGTGAGCCGGCGACGTGATGTGCCCACGCTCGCCCTGGGCGATGCGCGGATGGGCACGGTGGCTCGTACTCATCCTTCAGGTGGCCCTGTTTTGCCTGCCGTTGCAAGCGACAGGGGTGCTTCACGCCGTGACCGATGTCGTAGTGTCGATCGCAGGGGAGAAGGTCCACCACGGCAATCCGCCGTGCTCTCATGAAGAGAATGGTGAGAGGTGCCCTCCAGGGTGCCCGGATTGCCACTGTGTATTGTCTCTTCCAGCGCTCCCTCCTGCGCCCGTGATTCTACAAGAACGACGTGAGATCTCAGAGCCGGTGCCCGAGCTCACGCACGATTCGCAAGCGCCTCCGCGACCAGCACTTTCCAGCATCGAGCGCCCGCCTCGAAGCGACGTCTTCGCCTGACATTCAGCGCCTTGGGGCGCTTGCGAAGCCTTGTCGTTGATGGCCCATTCGCCGGGCCGAGGAGTGTTCATGTTCCGTGTTCCCCACGCCATCGCTGCGATCTCGGTAGCCTTGATCGCCTATGGTTTTGTTGCGTGTGCCCATGCTGATTCGTCGAGTTGCTCTTCTACCATTACTCGCGCTTCTCTCGCTCGCTGTGCCGTCGAGGCGAGCCCTGTCGTCAATGTCATCTCGCTCGATCGCGAGGTCGCCGCCGCGCGCCTTCGTGCTGCGTCCCCTTGGCTACCAAGCAATCCTACACTCGCTCTCTCGTTGGCCTCGCGACGGGGCGATGCCGATACCAGCGCGACCAACTGGTACGCATCGCTCAGCCAAGAGATCGAGCTCGGAGGCCAGCGCGCTGCTCGCAAGGAAAGCGCCGAGGCGCAGGTCGAAGCCAGCGCTCAACGGCTCGTGAGCACACGTCGCGCGGTCGCAGTGGCTGCGTGGAAGGCGTACTTCGATGTGCTCGCAGCCCGCGACGAGGTGGTCCTCGCGCGTCGTATGGAGGCGCTTTCGACATCGATTGCTGACGCGACCCAAGCATTTGCCGACCGAGGAGCCATCGCAGGTCTGGACGCCGACCTAGCCGACGTCGCAGCCTCCCGGGCTCGTCAGGCGCGCATCAGTGCGGAGGGGCGAGTCGCAGCCTCACGCGCCGTGCTCGCCTCGCTGCTAGGCGTTGCGGCGGAGGCATTGGTCGTCGAGGGCGAGCTCGATCCCATTCGAGATGTCGAAGCAAAGGCGCGACGGTCGGGGGATGCGCAACGCCCCGAGCTGAAGGCGCTCGAGTGGGAGGCGCGCTCATTCGAGGCAAAATCGAGGATGTACGAGCGGCAACGGATCCCGAGCCTCACCCTATCAGGCTTCGTGCAGAACGACGGGTTCAACGAGCGCGTTCTCGGCGTGGGCCTCTCATTCCCGGTCCCGCTGCCTTTCCCTGTGGGACGTACCTACGCCGGAGAGATCTCCGAATCACGAGCAAGTGCTCGGGCGGTTCGTGCAGAGGTGGCCATGGTACAGAGCGTGTTGCGCCGCGAGACCCTCACAGCGCTTGCCGAGTTGAACGCTCGTTGGCGGGCGGACTCATCGCCAGGCCGTCGACTCGCGTGCCGAGACCACGCTCACGACGCTATCGAACGAGGTCAAGCGGGGAAAATCTCGCGCAGATGCCTTCATCGCCAACGACAACTGATGGACGTGTTGCAAGGAGCGGGTGCGAGCACGTCGGCCGCCGCTTGTCTTCGTCGTCATTCCGCGGAACTGCAGAACACCTCGGATGAACCATGAGCCGTACATCCTGGATTCTTCTCCTGATCGTGCATGTTGTCAGTTGCTCGAAATCGAACCACCCGAGGGCAAAGGCGAAACCAAAGAGCACAACGCCGTCTCGAGGACGCCGAAGCCCGAAGGGTCTGTGCAGAGCAGACGAGCACGAAGGCCTCCCTCGGCGTTCCAGCAGGCTCAGCCGGAAGTCGATCACCGCGGCGGGTATCAAGACCACCAAGGTCGAAAGCCAAGCTGAGGCCGACCCGCAAACTGCCGGAAAATTGCGCTGAATCCAGACAAATCTGCCCGGATATCATCGCCCGTCGCTGGCAAGCTCGAATCGGTACAACTACGCACTTGAAGGGCGCAGGTGAAAAAGGGCAAGGTCGTCGCTGTGATCCGGGTACCAGAGCTCGGTAGAATTTACGGTGCCCAGGTCGCGGCTTCGGCGAAAGCGAAGGCCGCACGCGCAAACGCAGAACGCCTCGGAGACTTGGCGAAAAAGCGCATTAGCTCGGATCAAGCCTGGCTCGACGCGAAGGCGGAGGCGGATGCTCTGGACGCGGAGTCTCACGCACTTACAGGGCAGCTCTCGGCCATGGGATCGACGGGTGGGAGTGGTGCCCCATTTCTCCTCGCGCTTCGTGCTCCGGTATCTGGCGTTGTCGTCGCCCGTGATGCGGTGCTTGGTCAACCTGTCGCCGCCGATCAGGTGCTGGGCACGATCTCAGACCTGTCTGAGGTGTGGTTTCTTGCCAGAGTGTTCGAGAAAGACCTCGAGCTTGTGCGAGTTGGCGCAGCGGTCGATGTGAATCTCAACGCGTATCCGACGCAGCGATTTTCTGGGGTGATCGAGCTAGTAGGTCAGCAGATCGATCCTGTTGCTCGTACAGTGACTGCACGTGTGAGGTTGATCAACCGAGACGGATTGTTGCGTCTCGGGCTCTTCGGCGCAGCGCTTGTGGCACTTCCTGGAGAACACGGTGAGGAAGCTCGGCTGGTGATTCCGAGAGACGCCGTTACCGAGATCGGGGGCAAACAGGTCGTGTTCGTTCGGCAACCCGACGATGACTTCGAGATGCATCCAGTCGTCCTCGGCCAAAGTGCACCTGGGTTGGTCGAGGTGATTTCTGGGCTTCGCGACGGGGAGCTGGTGGTAAGCGAGGGTGTTTTCTCGCTCAAGAGTCTCGTGCTCAAAAGCAGTTTGGCAGAGGAGGACTGAGCCATGGACCTTCTCAACGCTATAGTGGGTTGGTCGCTTCGCCATCGAGCGGTCGTCCTTCTCATCACGGCTCTTTTTATTCTGCTTGGCGTTCGCGCGGCGCTTTCGTTGCCAATCGATGCCGTTCCTGACGTAACCAACGTGCAGGTGCAGGTGATCACCGCCGCACCTGCACTCTCGCCGCTCGAGGTTGAGCAATACGTCTCTGTGCCCGTCGAGCGCGCGATGGCGGGAATTCCGAAGACCACGCAGATCCGGTCCATCTCAAAGTATGGGTTGTCCGTGGTCACCATCGTCTTTCGCGACGATGCCGACATCTATGCGTCGCGCCAGCTCGTGAATGAACGTATGCGAGCTGTGCAGGAGGCCGTTCCCGCTCGGTATGGGAAGCCCGAAATGGGGCCTATTAGCTCTGGCTTGGGGGAGATTTATCAGTTCGTGGTTTCCAACGACAATCTCACACTCATGCAGCTCGAGGAGCTACTCGATTGGAGTATCAGCCCGCAGTTGCGTACCGTTCCGGGGATCGTGGAGATCAACAGCTTTGGTGGCGAGGACAAACAGTATCAGGTGGTGATCGACCCCCGCCGTTTGCAGGCCTCAGGATTCTCGGTGGCAGACGTGGTCGCTGCGCTGGACAAATCGAATGCCAATGCGGGCGGCGGATACATTGAGCACAACCGTGAATCATTCGTGATCGGGACACGCGGGCTGGTCAAAAATATCGATGACCTGAAAAACGTCGTTCTTGGCGCCACGCCACAAGGGACCCCTGTCACAATAGCCAATGTCGGAGACGTGCAGCTCGGAGGCCGACTGCGTCGCGGCGCCGCATCTCGTGATGGGAACGGCGAGGTTGTCATTGGCGTGGCGATGATGCTGCTAGGGGAAAATTCGCGGACTGTCACCGAATCCGTCAAAGCCCGCCTCGAAGCCATCAAACCGAGCTTGCCAGAGGGAACCCGCATCGAGCCCTTCTACGACCGCTCGGTGTTGGTTGACCGAACCATTCACACGGTCTCCAAGAACCTGGTCGAGGGTGCACTCCTCGTCGTGGCGGTCTTGTTTCTCCTGCTCGGCGATTTGCGTGCTGGGGTTGTCGTGGCAACGACGATTCCTCTGGCGCTGTTCTTCGCGCTGATCGTGATGAACGCGCTGGGGTTGTCGGGAAATCTAATGAGTCTTGGCGCCGTCGACTTCGGACTGCTTGTCGACGGAGCAGTCATCATCGTGGAAAATGCGGTCCGGAGGCTGTCAGAGCGAGAATGTGAGGCGGGGCGTACTCTGACGTCCGACGAACGCCTCGACACGGTGCGAGAAGCGACACTTGAGGTACGTGCTGCGAGTGTCTTCGGCGAAGCCGTCATCGCGATTGTCTATTTGCCGATTCTCGCGCTCACTGCGACCGAGGGGAAGCTCTTTCGCCCCATGGCGACGACTGTGCTCTTGGCGCTGGCCGGCGCGTTTGTCCTCACACTCACTGTCATTCCCGTACTCGCAAGTTATGTCGTGCAAGCGAAGGTAGGTGGACACGAAACCTGGCTTTTGCGCAAAGCGCACGCTGCCTACATACCCATGATTCGTGGTGTGATGCGCCACCGATGGGCCACGATGTCTGTGGGCGTGGCGTCAGTGGGAGTCGCTGTCGCGCTCTTCACGCGACTGGGTGCAGAGTTCGTACCCCAGCTCGATGAGGGGGATTTGCTCATCGAGGCGAGACGGCTGCCCGGGATTGCGCTAACCGAGTCGGTCGCGATGGGCCAACGGGTTGAAAAGGCGGTGCTCACGATTCCAGAAATCGATCACGCGATCAGCCGAACCGGCGCTCCAGAGGTGGCGACCGATCCTATGGGCGTAGAGCAATCCGATATTTACGTGACGCTCAAGGATCGCAATAAGTGGCGGCCTGGCCTAGGAAAAACGGATATCGCGAAAGCAGTATCCGAGGTAGTGGTGGAGCAGGTGCCAGAGGTCGGCGCAGCGGTGTCGCAGCCGATCCAGATGCGAACCAACGAGCTCGTTGCAGGTGTCCGCTCCGACGTTGCTGCGCTGATCTACGGCTCCGATCTCGACAAGCTACGAACGTTCGCCGAAAAGGCGGCAGAGAGTATTCGGCGGATTCCAGGAGCGGAAGACGTGCGCGTCGAGCAAACCGCCGGGCTTCGCTACCTGCTGGTTACTCCCGATCGCGCCAAGCTCGCACGATATGGATTGACCGTTGCAGACGTGAACCAGGCAACCGAAACGATGGCGGTCGGCGTAAGCACGGGCGAAGTCTCGAAGGAGAACGACGCTTCTCGATCGTCGTAAAAATGTCGCATGGATTCGTAGGGGATCTCGAGCCACTGCGTGCACTCCCGTTGCGCTCGGTGACGGGTCAAATCGTGCCGCTTGGCGATGTGGCTGACCTAGAAATTGGCGAAGGGCCAGCTCAGGTGAGCCGTGAAAGTCAATCTCGTCGCATCTCCGTCGAATTCAACGTGCGAGGGCGTGACCTTCTCTCGGTGGTGCACGACGCGCAATCGGCGTTCGCCACCGAAGTGAAGTTGTCCTCGGGATATCGCGTGGAGTGGGGAGGACAGTTCGAGCACTACACCGAAGCCAAAGCGCGCCTTTCGTTCGTCGTCCCCGTCGCGCTCGCGCTCATCGTGTTTCTGCTCTGGACGGCATTTGGATCCATGCGCTCTGCTATCCTAATTTTTCTCAACGTCCCATTCGCCGTTGTGGGCGGAGTCTGTGCGCTCTGGATTCGCGATCTCCCGTTTTCGATCTCCGCTGGGATTGGTTTCATCGCGCTTTTCGGGGTAGCCGTTTTGAATGGACTCGTGCTCGTGTCCTTCTCGCGCCAGCTAGAAGCACGCGGAATGCATCATGTCGAGGCGATTGGACATGCCGCCGAGATGCGTCTTGGGCCCGTTCTCATGACGGCGAGCGTAGCCGCGCTTGGTTTCATTCCCATGGCCTTTTCGACCGCTCCTGGAAGTGAGGTACAGCGGCCTCTCGCCACAGTCGTGATCGGGGGGCTCATAACAGCAACGTTGCTCACGTTGTTCGTTCTACCCGTCATGTATGCTTTTTTCGGCGCGTCGACCCTGCGAACTCCCACGTCCGACCCCAAACCTGAGCGCATCGACGACGGCCCCAGGAATCACGTTTGAACAGTGAAAATCGCGACGGAAAGGGGCTGACCGAGGCTTGCTCAGTACAATCTCTCCGCATACCCTGGCCGGGGTCCTTGGGTTCGGAGCCGCGGCAATGCTTTTCCCTGTCACCGAGGAGCTCCTCGTCGAGGCACACGAGGAGCCGGAAACGCCTTTTCCCCGGCAACGTTCTTCGCCGGTTTCCCGATTTTTCTGGTTCTCGGCATGGTGAGCTGAACGCTTCCCTCCAACGGCGGCACATCGAGCTCGACCCACGGCGTGGGAGGAACCTCGTCTGCCGAAGGCGAAGCGTCGACCCATCGCCCTCCTGCGGTCACCGTGACCCGAGCTC
>JAXLYQ010000052.1:0-33021 GCA_046351315.1 Polyangiaceae bacterium | reverse complement strand
GCGATCGATCTGAAAAAGAAAGTGATCTTTCGCTACGCGGGCAGTGGCAAAGAGCGTCGAATCGATGGGCCTCCGGCAAGCGCTGCGTTCGCTCAGCCGAGTGGTCTCGCGACCGATGGCAAGTCGCTCTTCGTGCTCGACTCAGAGACCTCGAGTGTTCGAGCGATCGATCTGAGCACCGCACAAACGAAGACCATCGTGGGCGAAGATCTCTTCATCTTCGGCGACGTCGACGGAGATGCCAAAACGACGCGACTGCAGCATCCGATCGGTATCGCGTACGCCTCGGGTTCGCTCTTTATTGCCGATAGTTACAACTCGAAGATCAAGCGAATCGACCCGACCAGTGGCGAATCGAAAACGATCGGTGGAGGCAAAGGCCGACTCTCTGAGCCCGCGGGTTTGACGCTCTTGAGTGACGGCTCGATCGTCGTCGCAGATACGAACGCGAGCCGGTTGGTTCGCATGTCGCGAGAAGGCTCGATTCAACCCATGGCGACCTCAGGTCTCGCCGCTCCGTCAACCGGTGTCTCGCTCGCCGCGGGTGATAGCGATGTTGACGAACAAGCTCCGCGACTCGCGTTTACATGGAAAATCCCGGCTCAACGATCGTCTGCCGTCAAGCTCGTGTGGAGGCTACCCGAGGGCACTGCCATCAACGACGATGCGCCCGTAAAGGTTCGATGGACCAAGACCGAAGGGCCAGTCGAAGCACCCGTCGATGTGCGTCTCTCAGGCAAAGACGCTCCTCGTGAGGTCGCGCTGTCACTTTCGACGAAGAACAGCGGAGACGCTCGGCTCGAGGGAGTGCTCTCGCTCGTCGTGTGTGATGCCGTGACGCATCGTGTGTGTGTGCCCGTCAAACGGGCGTTGAAAGCGTCGGTGATGGTCGCCGATGGGGGCACGGTCACCGACGCGGTGATTGAGCTTCCTGCGGCCAAATAACGCCGCTCAGCGCATCACAGACTTGGGTTCTCGAACACACGCGAAAGACGCTCGCGAACATTCTCGGGCGTGAGCGTCGACTTGAGTCGGTGGAACTCAGGCAGGATGCGCTGGAAGTGCGCGTCGTAACGAGGCTCGCTCGATTGATCAGTGCCGGCGAGCACGGGCAACGTTTGACGCGCGAGCTCGTGAACGCTGGCGTAGGTGCCCTGCTCGACGAGTAGCTGGGTGGTTCCGGCGTACATCAGCAACCCACCGGGGATCGCCCCGAGCGCCGTTGTGTTCATCGCTGGGTAGCAAAGCCTCACGGTGCGAACGCCGTACTGATCACGGATGCGATCCATCGCTTGTCGCTGCAGCACCTTTGCTTGAGCGAGTGGCCCCATCGCGTAGACGGGGTCATCGGGCTCGTAGTCGTAATCGGCAAACGCCACGACACTTTCGCCACGAACGAGCAACCCTTCGCCCGCGAGTGCTTCGGCCCAGGGAGTGGTCGAGTGACCCATGAATTTGTAGGTGCGATCGATGTCGGCTTGTGTCGCAACCTCGACCTCGACTTTGCCGACTTTTCGCAGAGCCGACCAACGCGTGAAATCGGCGATCTGTCGAATCAAGTCGAACTCGACGTCGATGTCTTGCACCTGCGTGGGGCCGTGCTCTTCGAAGCGCTTCGTTGCACCCGCGGCGATCCCGTTGATCAGATGAACGACCCGGTGTTTGCCTTTGATCGCGTCGATGACCGTACGCGCCGTTTCGGGCTTGGTCGCATCGGCGTTGAAGAACTGGCAAGCGACGCCTCGACGCTCAGCCTCTTGGGTGATGGCGCGTGCGTGATGAGCGCCTACCTGAAGCTTCTCACTGTCGTAGTGAACCGCGTAGACAGGGAGCCCTTCACCGAACAGCAGATGGATCGCAAGCGATCGAAGAATGCCGCCTGAGCCACCGAGCAAGAGCACGGCCTGATCTTTGGCGAACGGTAGGCCAGAGGCTTGGGTTCGTTCGAGATCGCGTGCGAGATCTTCGACGGCAATACGAGGGCCATCGACAGGCATTCGCTGCGAGAGTTGGCGACGATCGACCCCGCCAAGCGGGAGCTTCTGCCATACGTCGGTGCTGGTCATGCCGCTCGGTACTTCGTGACCGATCAGCCTGCAAGACCTCTCAGCGTGCCTGGCTCAATCAAACGAGCTCGCGTTTCATCCAGGCCATCAGACCGCCGTCGTAGGGCTCCCATCGTCGCTGTGATGCGTCGAACGAGAGTGTGAAAACGCGACGAGGTTCTCCGGGTTTTGGTGAAAGGTTTCCGTTGAGTGAGGGCCCAACGAGCACACCGAGCAACACGCCCGAAGCAACACCCTTTTTGCTCACGGCACATGCGATGGCGGCGTCGATCACCTCGAGGCTTCGTGTCTCGCTGCCCGTGCCTTGACGCGTGGCGTGCTCAGAGCGCGTGAGTCGAGTCGTGCCTTGTTGAGCGATGACCTCGAGTGTGTACGGAGCGCCTCGCTCATCGACGTGAAACGATCCGCTCGGCTCGGTGGGCAGGATGTGCTCGTCAGTGAGCGTCGTGGCGCGCACATGCAAACGCTCGAGGGGGGCGAGATCGTCGGCAAACACGACCATCGCTTGATAGCGGTCGTCGAACCATTCGAGGGCTTCGACCAGATCGATGAGCTCGACGCGGTTCATGTGAGCGCCCCTTGAAACCCTCGAAATGCAGATGACTCCGGTGGTTTCAGCCCTTCGACCTTCACCTGTCTGCTGGCTTCGATCAACGCGATCTGGATCGGCGTTTGTGGCCCTCTCCAGCTCATCGCATGCACTGCAAACTCGGTTGAAAACTTCGGGAAGAGCCCGAGCGTGTATGCGGTCACGGGTTCAATTCCGGTAAGATTGATGCCCCGAGACGCCGAGAGATCCGACGCGATCTGCTCTCCTTGCGCGATGATGTCGAGCACGCCGCCGAGTGATTCGAGAGCCTCGGTACTGAGCGGTTCGATACTCGCCGAGAGCAAACGAAAGAGGCGTGCGAAATCACCCTGAAGTGGCCGCCCTGCAAGTCTCTCGAGCGCAAATCTGAGCTCTTCTGCGTTCTGCAACGAAGCTCGTTTTCGTGTGCTTGCGAGGTGTTCGGCGATGAGCAGCTTCACCAAACGATCCGAGATCAAGCTGGCGCCCAGAAGCTCGCGAAGAAGTGCATGCTCGGTGGTCGTCGTGTGCTCTCCGCGATCTTCTTTGTAAGCAATATCGTGCTCGAGCTCGTTGTAGAGATGCGCTGCGAGTGTGGTGATCTGGATCTCGCAGATGGCTCCACGAATCGACAGATCGTCGGGTGTATCGGGTGCAACGACCAAACGATGTGTGGCCCGATAGCCGTTGGGTTTGAGCACGGGGGCGGGTTGCGCGTCACTTCGTTTGGCGGGCGAGAACGTGCGATCGACGACTGACACGACGCGTGGCTCGTCTTCAGGGTCGTAAACAATCACACGACAACCCGCCAGGTCAGTGACGACCTCGTTGAGGTTATGACTGAGCGCTTCGAATGTGTAGCTGCTCGCGCGAGGGTCGCGTGCTTTACGCAAAAGCTTCTCGCGAAGACCTTCGGGGTGCTTTGCGCGAAACGTCAGCAAATGACGAACACGGGCCTCGGCACGAAGCTCACGACGCAGGCGATCGGCGACGGCCGCAGCCGTCTTCTCGTATCTCGCCATCTCGAGTCGGTAGCGTTTCTCGAGGACGTCGACTTGAGGCGCTGTCAATCGCGGCAACGTGTTGGGCACGTTGCCCCTTTTACCAAGTTACTCAACTTGCTGGCGTAGAAGCTCGATCAGGCGCGTTCGCGATTCTGCGCTCAGCGCACCCTCTTGCGAGAAGATCACCCAGCCGTTCTTGTCGATCAGAACGATAGAGCTGGTCTTCTTCTTGAAGCCGTAGACGCTGCGAACGCCGCCATCCCAATCACAGAAAATCGTCGTGCCGGCTTTCTTCGATTCTTCTTTGATGGCGTCGATCACGAAGCCTTTGACGGGCCAGTAGTTGTAACCGTCGAGATCGGCGACCGCAGCGAGGGCGACTTTCTCTTTGTACTTATCGCCCTTCGCGAGCACCGCGAGCTGCTTCTTGAGCTCTTCGTTTTGCTTCGAAGCCTCTTTGCTCTCGTAGACGATCAGATCGGCTTGCCCTTGAACTGCTTGAGCTCGGTGACCTTGCCACTCGCGTCCTCGAGCTTCGCATTGAGGCCTTGGTCGCCTGCTTTTGGCAGCGCAAACGCTTGCGGGATGCTCAGCCCTGCGACCACGGCAAAGGTCGCAATCCAGCGAGCAGCTTGTGTCATCGCGGGTACGAGTCTGCCTCGCGAAAGCGAAAGACGACGGCCGCGCCAAAGAACATGACTTCGGGTGAGTGCTTGGAAAAAGGCCATGGCTAGTAGGAGATCCGACAGTATCGCGTCGACCCAGATGTCTTGATGCACGTGGGAACGATCCGTTGCTTCACGAGCTGCAAGAGCAACGGTCAATCTCGTTGCGATGGCGATTGCAGCCGAAGAGAACGCCAGCAACGGGTCGTACATCGCGAGCCAGAGTGAACCGATCAGGATCAACGGCGTCGCAAAAAACAGTGCTGGATACGACAACAACAATGCCGGGCGTTGGGTGCGAATCACCTGTAGCCATCGCGTGTATCGCTCGATCGCTGCAGGGACGCTCCTGCCACATGCAAGGCTTCGTACTGCTCTCGGCGATACCTCGAGAGAGACATCGTGCGCTCGAAGAAGTCGAGCGAGCTCCATGTCCTCACCAAGCACATCGAGCATCGAAGCGAACCCTCCGAGCTTGCTCAAGGTACGGGCGCGTAGCGTGAAGAGCTTGCCCACGAGCCCGGCGCGGTCGAGGCCTGAGAGCAACACGAACGAATGAAGCGAGCCACCAAGCAACGCCTCCGAAGCGAGATCTCCTCGATCTCGAGGTGCGACTCGTTCGAAAGGTGGCGCCCAGCAACACCCCGCGAGGTGGGTAAGCACAGGCTCAGCGAGCGCGATCAGATCACCGTCACGAAGCTCGACATCGCTATCGCAAAACACGAGTAGCTCATCGGATGATCTCAACGTGAGCTGGCTCAACACGACATCGAGCTGACCGCTTTTGGCGTTGAGAGCCGTGGTTGCGGTCTCGATGATCCGAGCGTCGAGGCCCAGCGCACGAAGCTCATCGGTGATGCGACTCACCGTGGGCCAGGCAAGGTCAGAGCGACTCTCGATGGCGAAAACGACGCGCGCATGAGGGCCAAGCTCACGAGCCACCAACGACGAACGCAGTGTGGCAGCGAGGTGTGGCTCGTCGCCCGCACAAGGGCGGATCAGCGTCGCTGGCTGTGCTTCGAGCCTGGTTGTCGAGAGCTTGTGATTCAGCTCGGCTCGCGAGATCGCTCGCCAACGACTGTGCGCTCGAGCGATCGCCACGCTCGATATCGCGCAAACGAACGACGACCACGCGAGCAGGCCCCACCCGATCATGCTTTGCGCATCCTGAAAGGCAGCAAACCCTGCACCCACCGTGAGTCGAATCGAGTGAGGTCGAGCATCTCGGTGACTCCCTGCGCACGCGTGGCACGAATCGTTGTGGTGACGAGGTGACGGCCGTAGAAAGGCGCGTCTTCGAGCACGTGATCGACCGTGGGTCGTGCACCGAAATCACATCGCGTGGTCAGGTCGAGCCCCCAACCCGTTCGACCCGTAGGCGACGACAGTGGCAGCTCGACTCGTTCGGCAAACGAGAGACCTTGCGATGGATGCGTTGCGAGCTGAAGTGACTGCGAGGTGCGCTCGCCGTTCTTCAAATGTGCGTCGTACGAGATCCATGTTTCGCCATTCGGCCCATGAAAGCGGCCCCATGTCCAGCGTGAGAAGTCGCGCTCGAGTGGGCGCTCGCCTGCGTTGGCGTCGTGATACCCCGTGCCCTGCCATTTCAGACCCAGCGCAGGTACGTCGACGTGAATGCGAGAGCGTGGTGCAACGGGCCACCACAAATGTCGCCCCTCTTCATCGAGCACGATCGGAAGCGGCGCTCCAGCGTCTTCGGCCTCGAGTCGGATCGCTCCCTTGAGACGTCGTGCATCGAGGCGCGGAAACGGGCTCGTGCGCTCGTCGAAGTCGAGCAAAAGATGTTGCCCTTCTCGGCGAACCGACGTCGAACCCATCGACATGTCGTGGCTCGAACGACGAAGCGAGGTCTGTTGATGCTCGGTGAAGACCCAGTGCGAGCGACCGTGGCGGTCGTATAGAGCGATGTTAATCGCGGGGAACTCAAGTGGATCTGTTGGCTTCTCGCGTCGTGCAGCCGCGTAGAATGGCGAGAAGACCGAGCCGAGAAAAACGATCGCCGTAACTGCGTACCGGCCGCAGTCGCTGACACCGTCGACGTACCACCACGCGTAGCCATCGCGTGAGAGCGCAAGGTCGAAGGAAGGTCCTCCCAGATGGCTTGCGCTGCGATGCTCGCCGACAACGTCACCATCGGCACGCCCGCTCCGGGGTGCGCGCTGCCCCCGACCACGTAGAGCCCCGGAATCACTGTTCTCGAAGGCGCTCGTGAGAAGGCTGAGGTCATCCCGTGCGAGGCTGGGCCGTACAATGCGCCCCCCGTCGACGGGAACAACTTCTCGAAGCCGCGAGGCGTCGTCGTGATCGAGTCGATCGGCTTCAGCGTCAGCCCAGCGGTGCGAAGCGTAGAGAGAATCTTTTTGGCCCATGAATCAGCGTCCGCGTGCGAGGTGAGAAGCGGCTGGTCGCCCACTGCGGGGGCGTTGGCCAAGGCGAGCAAACGCTCGTGGTGTCGAGGGCCAACTCCGCAATGCCCGAATGGCCCTCGGTCTTGAGCGCACACGTAAATCGTCGGATCGGTCGGATGCGCTGAGCGCTCAAAGATCTCGTCGAACTCGCGCGGATAATCAGATGAGAAGAACACGTTGTGGTGCTCGAGCGCCCGACCATGAGCGATGGCAGCGGCGCCTGTTTCACTCGTGTCAATCAGCGCCGTGAGCACGACTGCAGAGAGCGAGCGCTGCGATGGGTCCGCGGCTGGAACACGCTTGGCTGCGCTTGGATCGAGCAATCGCGGAAGGTCAGCCGTATCGCCGTTCGACACGACGGCAGCGGCGCGAATGATGTCGCCGTTGGTGAGCTCAACCCCGGTCGCACGCGATCCATTGGGCGAGGTCATCACGCGAGCTACCCCAGAGCTCGTGCGAATCTCGACGCCTTGTCGCTCGCAGATGCCAACGAGCGCTCGGGCCAATGAGTACATCCCGCTCGAACGACCCACGCGCCTTGTTGCTCGACGGCTGCGATGGTGTTGAGCGTCGCGGGGCTCGCCATGGGTTCGAGCCCGTGTAGGTCGCGTATCGCCCGAAGAGCATACGAAGACGCCGTCTTGAGCTGCGCGCAGACAGCCTTCCAGAGCGAACGCATCGCATCGATTCGCGTGACCGCGCTGGCCTTCTTGAGCCCGCTCATGCTCAAGAAATCACCCAGAGAAGGCATCGGGGATCGCAAGAACGGCTCTTCGACAGCGTCGTAAATCGAAGCCGCGTAGCTACAAAACGCGAGGTAATTCTCGGCTTCGCGAGCACCTGCAAACTGGCGAATCGCCTCGGCTGAGCGTGCCTTGTCTGCATACAAATCAAGCGTCGAGCCATCACGCCACCAATGCCGCGCAAGCACCTCGAGGGCGCAAGCTCGATATGGTCTTCGAGTCGTGAGCCCACGTCTCGGAAGAGCTCTTCGAATACCCAGCGCATCGTGAGAACCGTTGGCCCCGCATCGATGCGCGAGCCGTGAGCTCCGACCGCTAGCTGGCGCATCTTGCCGCCAACTTGGGCTTCTTTCGACCAACGTCACCCTCAGACCACGAGCCGACAGTCTTGCGGCTAGCGCAAGAGCACCGATACCCGCGCCAAGGATGACGATTCGCGCATCGTCGTCTGGCGTTACTTGCATCATGATCGCCCCAGCCTTCCTGGTGCTCGCTACTTGTTTCGGATGCGCGATGGCATCGGGACGTTGCTGCCCTCGATTCACTTCTCGCGTCGGGCGATTGTTTTTCTAAGCTTTCGACCCCAACCCCCATGTTGTTGCTCAGCGTCTGGCTTGCCCCGCTGAGCCGCGCGGTCAGGGCTCCCAGTTACACACGCCGACCCCTGCTGGCGCGGCGTCTTTGAGCTTCAGAGGGTCACAGCTTACGGCTTTGCCTGGTTGCCCCGAACAATCCGATAGCTCTCGGCAATACTCGATACCCGAGGTGCAAAGCCCTCGACATTGTGAGCCTCGGTCAACCTGGCAACACGACAGCCCTTCGCCACAGTCGCGTGTGCCCGAGCACGTGAAGGCCCACTCGCTCTTTCGACAGCTCGCGTTCGGGTCGCGAGGGTCACGCGCTGCACATCTACCCGATGCTGTTTGTGTATCCCAACAACACTGATCGTATGGAGCCTTGCAGAGAGCGTTTCCGCATTCGAGAAGCGGGTGATCCGTCACGCACACGCCACGGGAGAAATAGCTGCTGTCGCGGATGCACAACTGGCCATCACCGAGACATGCAGCGCCTGGCGAGCACACCTCGACCTCGAGACATCGCGTCATACACGACTGCGCTGCTTCGAGACCCGAGCTGATCGTGCAGCAACGCAACCCTTCCGCGCAATCCGAGGCGTCGTCGCAGTCCATCGCGGTCCAGCCCGGATCACACGCCTGAACGATAGGAGCGCACTGACGTTCTCTTGCGACCAGATCGTTCATCTGAGCGCAGCAATGCTGAGAGCCAGCGAAGCACTCGTTCTCTCCGCATTGAATCCGGCGTGTGGTTTTGCTGCTGGCCACGGCTGGCTTTTTTGAGCCACGGGCAGGTGCACGAGCTTGGGTGAGCACCTCGACCGAATGAGCTTCAGGTGGTGTCGAAGCGCTGCAGCCCGTTGCACTTTGAGAAAGAAGCAGAGCACCGAGCGAGATGGTCGTGGTGAGCAGAAGCCCTCGATGCACACTCAACTCATCGCTTTTTTACCCCAGTGTCCGCAACCATGATCACCAACATGCCTGCGAGCACGAGCAATGGAGTGCCAAAGAGCGCCGTCAAAAAAATGTGTTCGACTGGGCTTGAAATCGCCATCGTGAAACTCCCCCAGCGCGATGTGCTGGAGGGCCCAGACGACAACGATGTACGGCTCTCAGAGGCTTTCGAAACGAAGTCGAACGAAGGTCAGGCCGACACTTGGGCGGCGCTTCGTGCGCGGGTGAACCAGCCGTTGAGCAGGATCACGCCGACAATCCAGATAGGGCCGATTGTCGCGAAGAATACCTGCGCTGCCCAGACTTGATCGAGCAATGCGGTGATCATCAACATCGACAAGAATGCATCGCCGTTCGAGACACTCCAGAGCGCTGCGATCATCTTGCAAGCTCCGCTGTTCTCTCGTTCGATGATGTTGTTGACCTCCATCTCATCCGAGCTG
This sequence comes from Polyangiaceae bacterium, assembly GCA_046351315.1. Lineage (GTDB taxonomy): Bacteria > Myxococcota_A > Polyangia > Polyangiales > Polyangiaceae > JAXLYQ01. Next base: position 23,574 of record JAXLYQ010000052.1, on the reverse strand, counting down.
GTGCTCTCTGGATCGAACCAACGCTGCTCGAAAGCAAGCTGGCCGCATTGCCCGATGAAGAGACCGAAGCGCTGGAAGAACGAAGGGTTGGCAGGCAGCGCCAACATTCGCTTTCGCAACGACTCGACAGTTTCATCGCGCCCGGTCGAAAAGATCGAACCGTACTTTTGCAGGTAAAAATCGCTCGCAAATGACCGCAGCGCGCCTTGAAGCAACGCGATCAAAAGCACCACCCACAATGGAGCTTCGTACACCCAACCTAGCCAACCCGGCGAAGAGGGCGGCGGCACCGGTGGATGCGAGTACAGCCGCGCAGTAATGCCCGCATAGAGGAACATCACGCCAAGCCAATCGGCAAAGCCGTCGATCGCATGGCCAGTATCGCTGACCATGTTTTTGGCTCGAGCGAGCGTGCCGTCAGCACAGTCGAGAACCGATCGCAGCTCGAACAACGCCACTGCACCGAGCGTGCTTGCGTAGTCGCCCCTCGAAATCAGATAGCCAGAGCATGCAGCCAAAAAAGGCTGAACCAGCGTCACTTGATTCGGTGTGATCGGCGTATGAATCAGCCCCTTCACGATCAAACGCGCCAGCGGATACCGAAAGAATCGGTTTCCCGGCTCTTCGACTCGGTCTTTCCACCTCACAGAAGTCGTCGGGGCGTTGCTGGCGGCTGGGGGAACTGAGGGCGCATCCACGGCAGTCTTGTCGGATGCTGTGACGCCTTCGTGGCGGGAATCAACGCCCGAAGTTGTACGCGGGCATGCGTAATTCGGTGCGCATCTACCCGACACTTTTTGCTCGCAAGCTTTCGTCCTCTTGTCGTCGCTAGCCATGTGTGACACGTGGTTACCCATGACGTCCGGCCCACCGGTAAAGCCTCCAGCGCCACCGCTGGTTCCTCCTGCCGCTCCCACAGCGGCACGGGTGGCGGCTCCGTCGAACCCAGTGCCTCCGCGCCCAGGTTCGATCCCGAACATTCCGACCTCGCCCCCTTCGCGTCCTCCCACCGTTCCGCCTCCGCCACCTCCTCGTCGCAGAGCTTCGAGCGGAAGCCTCGAGCTGAGAGATAGAGTGCTTCTGGCCGCGATCGAGTTGGTGAACACCGAAGGCGTAAACGGCTTGTCGTTGAGGGCGGCTGCCGAGCGTGTTGGGGTCACTCACCCTGCGGTGTATCGCTACTTTCCTGACAAAGCGTCGTTGCTTGCCGCGGTTGCCGAAGAAGGGTTTCGCGCGTTGCGTGCAGCGATTGTTCGTGAGTGGGGCGACCTCACCGACCCTGCTGATCGATTCAAGCAACTCGTGATCGCGTATGTGCGTTTTGCACTCGATCACCCCACTCACTTCCGCATCATGTTTGGTCGCGAGGCGGCTGACAAAGGTGCTTACCCAACCCTGCGGGCAGCCGAGGTGGGTGCCTTCAGCTTGCTCGTCGACGCCATCATCGAAGGCCAGCGAAACAAACAAATCCGCCCAGGAGACCCCCGTGAGCTCGCACTGTCGGGTTGGGTCATGGTGCACGGCTTTGCCTCGCTCGTTCTCGATGGATTGGTCGAATGGGTCGGCCTCTCTTCGACCGAGGTTCAGCACCTCGCAGGCGCCCTTACGCGCTCGTTGTTCGTCGGGATCAGCGGCCCCCCAAGCTCGACCCCGACGCCTCCGCCCGTTGCAACCGAATGAACCTTCGTTATCCAGCCTCGGCAGCTCGTCGAGGCTCGATGCGAATGTCTCCGTTGTCGACGTGCACGATGAGGCGATCACCTGCTCGGATCGACGCCATCAACAGTCGCTCTGCCAACGGAGACTCAACCCACTTCGCGATCGCTCGCTTCATCGGTCGAGCGCCCAGCTCGGGCTCGTAACCACCACGCGCGAGCAACAAATCGATCACGTCGGGGCTCATCTCGAGCTCGATGCCGCGCGCCTTTCGAAGGCCATCAGACAGCGAGCGAAGCAGTCGTCGGGCAATCTCGCGAACATCGTCACGCGTGAGCGGCTCGTAGACCAACACCTCGTCGATGCGATTGTAGAGCTCGGGCGGCAACCCTTCGCGAGCCGCCTGAATGACCGGGTGTTGTGAGGTGCTCTCTCGCTCGTTTTGGCTCTCGCCCGTGTTGTTGCGCTGCGAGACAAACCCGATGCTGCGACCTGTTGGTTTCGTCGCGACTGCACCTGCGCCGAGGTTCGAGGTCAGCACGATCACACATTGAGTAAAATCAACCGTGCGCCCTCGACCATCGGTCAGCCGGCCTTCGTCGAACACCTGCAAGAACGTTTGCAGAACGTCTCGATGAGCCTTCTCGATCTCGTCGAGAAGCAACACCTGATACGGGCGTCGACGGATCGCTTCGGTTAGCTGACCCCCCGCTTCGTGGCCGATGTACCCCGGAGGCGCACCGATCAAACGAGCAACCGCATGGGGCTCGGAGAACTCGGACATGTCGATCCGAGTCATCGCTTCGGTGGAGCCGAACAGCGATCGCGCGAGGGCCTTCGCCGTCTCGGTTTTTCCGACGCCCGTGGGGCCCAGAAGCATGAACGTGCCCAGCGGTCGCGCGCCGTGAATTCCCGCCGCACTTCGACGCAAGAACGAGGCGATCCGCGATAGGCACGAGCCATGACCCACGACCGATGATGCGAGTGTTTGCTCGAGCGAAAGCATTCGCTTGGCATCGGTCTCGAGCAGGCGTTCTGCAGGTACATCAGTCTGCTCTGCAACCACATCGGCCAGCACGTCGACAGGCAAGTCAGACAAGCCTCGACGATGAGCACGCGCGCCCGCAAGATCGAGCACCGACATGGCCTTCTCGGGGAACGCTCGTCCCGTCATGTAGCGAGACGTCCATGAGATCGCTGCGGTCAGTGACTCATCGGGGAACTGCACTCGATGATGTGCCGAGAGTGTTGGCACCGCGGTTCGCAAGATCTCGAGCGTGTCGTTTCGGTTTGGCTCGTCGACCCACACCGGTGCAGTACATCGCGACAGCGAGCCATCGGATTCGATCCAGCGACGGAACTCCTCGTGCGTCGTGGTTCCGATCAGCGGAACGTCTCCTCGTGAGAGAGCCGCTCGAAGCTCTGTGCCGGCTTCTTCATCGACGCCTTCGACGAACATTCGAGTGACATCCTCGACGGCGAGAACGACCCGTCGCTTCGTGCTCGCGATCTCGGTTCGAATGGCTTGAACCCGTTCCAGCAGCGCTCCGCGAGTGCCCGTTCCTGCGATCAGATCGTTCACGTCGAGCTCGACCACGATGCGGTCATCGAGCGACCCTGCCGGGGCCTGCGCGGTCGCCAATGCAATCGCTCGAAGGGTTGAGGTTTTACCGACGCCTGGTGGGCCAACGAGAATGGGGCAATTGCCAGAGCGTTTCGCAAGAACATCGAGCGCTTGCTGCACCTCGCGAGAACGACCCACCACCGTCGGAGGATCACTCGCCATCGCAAGCGTCAGGTTCGTCGTGTAGCGCGCGAGGTTGGGGAAAGTCGCTCCGTCGAGCACGAATCGGCTCACATCACGCTGGGCTGCTCCGCGAGGTCGTCGCGCTGTTGCTTTCTCGCGACGAGGTGCAGGCATCTCGGGAATCAACGGAACGGCAATCGCCGTGGGCGGTACAGGACGCACCGAAGGCGGCGGCTCTACGTTCTCTCGCGGGCTCTCTGCGGGCGGCGTCACCTGGGCTGGTGGCGTCGGAGGAATCATTGTCGAACGCGCCGTGAGCGGTGACGCATCCGGAATCACGCGAACGGTTTGACCTCGCTGTTGTCGTGCTCGTGCGTGGTGTCCTGAGTCGCTGCGGTGTGACTCTGGGTGATGGTGCAACACCTCTGCACGATGGTGCTCGACGCGTGCGTGTGAGTCGTTGCTGAGCACACCTTCTGCGCGAGCAAGTGCCTCGTGCCGCTCTGCGCTGACATTGTCGGTTCGACGTGGCGGCACTACCCCGAGCGCGACTTGCATCACTGCGGTGCGAAGCCTTCCGACGTCGATGCCAGCATGCTGAAGCACGCGATACGCGTGACACGAACGCTCGCCGAGCATCGACGTGAGCAAGTGAATGCTCGTGGGGGCCGAGACTCGCGTGCGTTGCGCAAAGTCGATGGCGGCTCGAATCGCTCGCTGCGCGCGATCGGCCGACTCGTGCCCCGGCGGAACCCTTGCTGCTGACTCGCGAAGTCGTTCTGGGCTCACTTTGAAATCGGTGAGCACATCCGAAGCGGGCCCCGGTTGTGACGCCACAGCGGCAAGCAAATGCCATGTGGTGATCGGCTCGTTACGACGCTGCGCGATCCTCTCGGCTTGGGCCCAGGTCAGATCGAGCTCTGAGACACGTGCGCTGGCGACGGACATCAACCCCGCGCTACCGGAACGCCGATGCGGAGGGCAACAAACGGGCATGCTCGCCCGTTCAGCTCAGCTATTTGCGCAGGGTTTTAGAATGTCCCCATGGCGCCGATCGTGCCGACTCCGACCAACGGCGTGACCGACGGAGCATGTGCCGCTGACGCAGGTTTCTCGCGAGTGAGCAGAATGCCCGCGATGCCGCCTCCGATCAGTAGTGCTCCACCTGCAAACGCTCCGATGGCGACGTTCCCGCGCGAGTTCGCCTGGTTGTCGAGTGAGCGCACATCGTCGGCAGCCGCGCCTGAGCAGCCTACCCCGCATTTGTTGAACGCAGCGTCTGCGTCAGAGCGTTTCGACGAGGACATCACTGCGAACAAGGTACCAACGCCAACGCTCACGACCCCCAAGCCCACCGCGCCATACGAGACGTAGCGCATCGTTTTCGGGGGCGGAGGCGCAGAGCTCTCGCTCGTTACAGCAGTTGTCGTGGGGGCCGTTGTTGGAGTGGCAGGCGTGCTGCTCGCGACGGGAGCAAGCTCGAGCGTGATCTCTTGCGAGCCGCCTTCTCCCAACGTGATCGTTACCTCTTTCGAGGACATCCCTTTCGACGTTGCAACGAGCGTGTGTTTGCCAGGATCAGCGGGGTGACGAATGCCCACCAACGCTGAGGGCACGGGTTTGCCGTCCATCATCACGGTCACGCCAGCGATATCTTGCAGGGTGATAAAGGAGAAGAGAGAGAGAGGGGGGGGGGGGGGGATGCTCAGCGAAGCGATCTTCGGTTCGAGATCTTTGAGCTCTTGCTGTGCATCTGCTTGCGCTTTCTTGAAGCCTTGTGAGGCTGATTTCGGCAGCTCTTCACGCGTGATCTTCAAGTAGTTCTCTCGCGCCACCACCAGATGACCCAGCGCTACGTGCGCTCGCGCGATCATCAACAGGTGGGGCGGCGCGTGGAACATCGATTCTGCTCGTGTGAACAGATCGATCGCTTCTTCGTATCGCTTGGCGGCGAAGGCTTCAGCGCCTTGTTGCGCTGCCCCTCGTGCTGCGGCCTTGTCTTGATCCGTTGGTGAGGACGGGTCGGCGTAGGCGGTGTGAACGTGAGCTGTGACCGATACGGCGAGCATCGTCGCCAAGGCGATCGCGCGACCACGGTGGGCTTGCATCACGAAGCAGATTATCACGCTCAATCATCGAGATCTTGCGTAAATTTCCTTGTTTTCGTGAATGCAGAGTCGTTTTTACCCCACCGTTGGCGGGCGGATTATCCAGCCTCGATCGTGCTTTGGTGGTTCTTCTGACGACAGCGGCCCGTTCTCGTGTGGCTCATCATCGAGAACGCTTGAGCAGATCATCTCGCCGTGCTTCAGCATCTGCATGACCCAGCTCGATCAAACAGGCAGCGTACGTGCCATCGAACAACAAGTAGCTCGCGAGATCAGACTCTCCATTCGCACCCACATCGAGCACATCCAGAAGCGACGTCGCAACATCGACGGTACGCCGCAGCACGCTGCTCATGTGGTCGGCAGCGAGGCGACCAAGATCTTCAGAAGGCCGAATCGCCATCATGCGACGCGTCGATAACCACAGCGTCCGTGTGCTCGGGCCACGGTCGAGATCTTCTCTTTGAACTCTCCGCCGAACGCGCTCTCGCCATCGTCGAGAATGCTGTTGGTCGATCGAGCAAGTCCCAGGTCAGCGTTGATGCTGATCGAGCAAAAATGCGTTCAGCACTTTTTCCGAGCAAGAAAGGCGCTCCCGGGATCTTTCCCTCGTCGAGCTCAGGTGCGTGAATGCCCTGCCTCGCGTGACAGCCCAATCACTCAATACATGGGTTGCCCCAAATCGAATCACTTTGTTGCAATCGGCGTATTCTGTCGAAGACCGCCGTCGACATAGAGCTGCCCGCCCACGCGAACTGGCGGAAAGATCCAGCGAGATCGCCGCCGATGCGAGTGCATGCAGTGGTCCGATCCGCTCCCGCTCGAAGCAGTTCGCGGAGGGAGCGGTGCCGGGCAATACGCCATCAGGGCCTGTCTGAACAGGCAATACGTTCGACCCGTGCTGACCTCGATTTGCGGTCACGCTGGTGAAGCTGAAGCTCTCCTCGACAAAGCGATCGTCATAATCGCGCCAGAGAGGATCTCGCGCGCCACCAGGTTGGCGATCGGTGTGACATCGACCAACCCGATTGGATTGATCTCCACCGCGTAGCAACTTCAGGATCGAGAACGCTTGCTTGAGCGAGAACCCAAGCATGTCGTCGAGTTGGATCCCTCTCCAGAGATCGGCCAATCGACGAACGCCAGACTTGATCTGCAAGGTGCGCAGCGAGGTGAGCACGCGTTGATCGCGCCGACGGATGTCCCGCACAGAATGTCAACGCCGCGGAGGCCGGCCGAGGGTGTCGAGCGAGATCACCAAACACGTAGGTGAGAACGCCAACTTCGTAGCCTGCCGCGGGCGCCTCCGCCGAGAAGAACGAACGCAGTTCGGCGAGTGCGAGTGGGTTCAGCGGTCGTCATGGGATGGCAGGCGCGCTTTCTCGAAGAACGAACAGATCGAGGCTCATCAAGGTCGATTCGCAGACGGTGCAGACGAGGGGCCGTTGCTCGAGGGCGCGCTCGACGAAGGCACAGGCAACATCGAGAGCAAAGGCGAGTGCCCGGGCACAGCCTCGGGAGCCAGCTCGGAAATCGGCTCAGACGGTGGTGAAATGCTACCTGAGCCTAGTGCCACCGGGAGACCCGTCGACGGTGTTGGCAAGTCAGCAACAGGGCCGAGAATGTCGATGATGATCGGGCGCAGTCTAAACATCAATCGAAGTCGTTCATCACGAATACGAGAACCGACTGACTCGGCATGCTTGCGAGCGTGAGACCTTCGTAGAGAGGCTTCGTTCGACTTGGCGCGGTCGAGCGCGATGCAGGCCAGAGCGCGTATCTCGAGAGAGTACTCGGTGGCTGCGGTGAGTAGCCCATCGAGCGCCGAGAGAGCGAGTGCACTTGCCGATGCTCCTTCGTTGAGCTCGGCGAGCGCAGCCGCTTCGATCGCCGACGCATAAAGTCCGAACGACACCAGCTTGTGTTGGGCAGCCATCGCACGAGACGCTGCGGCCATGTTTGCGCTCGTGGCGTGGTCACCTTGTTTGCGAGCGAGCAAGGCGCGCACGAGCTTCTCGTGAGCGACGTCGTAGCCGCTATTCGACACGCTATTGAGCGCACTCGCGTCTCCACAAAACACATGCGCGCTGTCGAGATCGCCTGACTCGATCATCACCTCTGCGCTGCACAACAACGTGTCGGCTCGTCCGTCTTGATCCCCAAAACGCTCGTGCGCTTCTCGGGCACGTTTGAGGTACGCGAGCGCTCGTGCCGTATCACCCAAGCGTGCGTACGACTGACCGATGTTCGACAGTGTCTTGGCGATCTGGAATCGCCCTCCGATGGCCCGATCGATCTGAATCGAATCGAGTGCGAGGGCGATGGTGTCCTCCCAGCGTTCTTGAACGAACATCGCAAAGGCCAGCGAGTTCTTGGCTCGTGCCTCTTGTCTGCGGGCTCCCGAGCGACGAAACACCGCGATCGCCTCTGCATAAGCTTCTACCGCTTCACGCACTCGCCCCAAGTAACGAAGGGCGATCCCGCGTGAACGAAGTGCCTCGGCTCGTGCCCTCGCTGTCGTTGATTCGGGGTGCTCAGAAGCAAGCTCGATCGCTCGATCACTCGCTTGAAGCGCTCCGGCCATGTCGCCCGCTTCGCGAAGGAGATCCGACTTGAGCTGATACGCCTCGACCTCGATGGCGGTGGCTCGAGTGCGGTTGGCTACGATCGCGCCTCGTTCGACATCGGCGAGACCTCGCGAGATCTGTCCCTCGTCGAACTCGAAACGAGCTGAGCGAACGAATGCGATCGCGACCCATTTGGGGTTCCCCAGATCGCGAGCGAGTGATCGAAGATCTGCCAAGCTCTTTCGTCGATCGCGGTGCTTACCCATCACGCGATACAACGTTTCGAGTGCCTCGTAGACCACCAATCGTCTCGGGTCTTGTTCGGGCACCAGCCGCAGCACATGCCTGAAGTATCTCAGCGCGTGCTTCATCTGGTAGCTACCGCGCGCTGCCTGAGCGGCCTCGAGGTAGTGGTCGGCGGCTTTGAGGGGCTCTGGCCCTCGGGCAAGGTGCCAAGCGACCAACGCTGCCGATAGCCCCCGTGCAAGGGGGCTTTCTGCGAGGTATTCGCCGAGCTGCTGGTGCATCCGGCGTCGCTCGTGAACATCGATCGCGGCGTAGGCTACATCTCGGGCGATCGTGTGCCGAAGATCGATTGAGTCGCCGCGTTGATCACACACGCCACGTGCACACAATCGCATCACCGATTCGTGATGCTCATCACGAGTCAGCTCTTCGAGCGCTTCGTGACTGAGCGGCCCACGCGCAACGGCAAGCCAATCGACGATGAGCCGCTCTTCTGGCGGTAGCTCTCGCAATCGATCGCTGATGATCTGTTCGAGTGTCGAGGGCAGCGCTGCACGCCCTTCTCCCGGTCGTTCTACTCGAACCAGCGCTTGCCCGTTGCCTGACCCACTCGATGTCGATGCTTGAAGCTCGAGCGCTCCTCGTTCGAGCAACGCATCGATCATCTCGAGCAAGAAAAACGGGTTGCCCGCCACTCGCGGAACAAGCTCGTCGCATACCGCTGCAACACCTTCGGTGACGCCAAGCCTTGCCTCGACCAGGCGAACCTGATCATCCCGCGACAGCCCTCGAAGATCGATGCGAACGACACCATCGAGGTACGGCAACACGCGTTCGTCAGGGCGGGTGACCAGAAGCACCAAGATCGGAATCGGATCGGCTCTTCGCAACAACCCATGCATCAACTCGAGACTGGGTGTGTCGCTCCACTGAATGCCATCGATGACGAGCACCAATGGTTGGCGCATCGCCATGGACGCAAGCATTCGACGAACGCCTGAGCCCACGAGCTTGTCGCGCCCTCCGAGCTCGTCTTCGTCGCTGACCTCGCCTTGTTTGCCCGTTGCGATCTCGACGAGACGTTTGAGCATCACCTCGTTTGAGGACGATTGCGGCCCTGACGAAAATGGCTCGAGCAAACCACGAAGCTGGTTCGCAACCTCTTCAGGAGTCGTTCGTGGCTCGATGCTCAGCGAGTCGCGAATCAAGTCTCCGACGACACTGAACGGAAGCTCGGCGCGCGCTGGAATCACCTCGACACGAAGCGCTCGCGCTTCAGGCGGAAGCTCGGCAAGAAACGCTTCGACTAGCGCGGTCTTCCCGATGCCGACCTCACCCACAACGGCTCGTGCGACCACGGTGCCTGCTGCAGAGGCGTTTGCTCCGTCTGCGGCCATCGCTCGGTGATAGGCCGCGTGCAAATCGGCTTTCTCGGCATCGCGACCCATCAAGTCGCTTGGCGCGAGCGCCATCTCGGCAAAACGCTCTTCTCGAGAGAGCGGTCGTTCGAGCGAGTACACACGCATCACGCGTGGAAGCGACAACCCTTCTTGTTGCGCGACATCGATGGGCGGGCGTCTCCCCATCCGAAAATCTCGCCGCACCTTCGATACAGCCCACCCGCCACCCACGTCGAGCCCACCGGTGCTCGGTCTCGAAGAAGCCCCGCGAGCAACTCGACCGGGGCTTGCAACTCGTGGTGGGCGAGGCGCCCGTCTTTGTCTCGTTCGCCCGATGCGACGCACTCGTACGATACCGACCGATGCTTGCAGCGGAACAGCGAGATCCGAGCCTGCACCTGCCAATGCTTCGTGCACGTCGACCGCGGCCGCGCAGCATCGGCGGCAGCTCGAGACGAGTTGGCCAACAGACCCACCACGGCTTGAGCTCGACCCAGGTCGTCGTCCCATGTCCAGCTTGCGCCGCGCTTGTAGGCAATCTCGTCGAGAATGCGTCGGATTGGCTCAAGGGCCGAGAGGGCCTTGGCCTTGCCGAGCAACATCTCGAGCTCGTCGAAACCCCAGAGCTTCAACGTGACCAGCGCGACGTGGCGAACCTCTCGATTCGCGCGCCCCGAGAGCCTTCGTTGCTGACCCGTTTTCTCTCGTGCGACGCCTGTGCCCTGTCGTGCTCGTGGTGCTGCAGCGATGGTCGCCGAGCCATCTGAGAGAGGCTGGTCTGCCGATGAACGCGCTGGTTGGCCTTCTGCATCGACGCCCGGAGACGTGTGCTCGCGCCCCACGAGCTGGTTGACCACGGCTTCGACAGACGCGCCGTCAACCAGTTCTTGTTTCGCAAGTATCGCTCGGCTGATCGCAGCCGACATCTCGCGAGCCGTTTGATAACGCCCTTCGCGATCTCGCTCGAGCGCCTTCATCACGATGTCGTCGAGCTCTTTCGGCAGGTCTTCTCGTGTCACCCCCGGAGGCAGCGGCCTGCTGTCTCGAACCTGTGCAAGCAGGTCGTCGCCCGACAGCGAGCCGTACAACGGACGACCCGTCAGCATCTCGTGCAAGCACACCCCGAGCGCGAAGATGTCGCTTCGCCGATCGAGTGATTCGCCGCGCGCTTGCTCAGGCGACATATAGGCAAACTTGCCCTTGAGAACGCCCGGCTCTTCGCGAAATAGATTGGCGCTCGCGATGCCGAAGTCGGCGATCTTTACCGTGCCGTCATAGCTGATCAGGATGTTTTGCGGAGAGACATCGCGGTGAACGATCGCGAGCGGTTGACCCGCCTCGTCTTTGCGTTCGTGTGCGTAATGAAGACCCTTGCCGGCTTCGGCGATGATGTACGCCGAGACCCACGGAGGCAGTCGTTGCCCTCTCGCTCGGGCTGACGACACCAGCTTGCCGAGATCGACCCCCTCGACGTACTCCATCGACAGAAGCTGCCCCTCATCGCCGATGTCCTGGAAGTCATAGACCTGAACGATGTTGGGGTGATTCAGCCTCGTTGCCAGTTGCGCTTCGGCAACGAACATCTGGCGAAACCGTCGCGATTGACCGTGCGCTTGCAAGATGCGCTTGAGCACGAGCACCTTGAACGTGCCTTCGGCTCCGCGTTTCTTCGCCAGAAAGACCTCGGCCATCCCGCCGTAGCCAAGGCGCTTGAGCACCTCGAATTGGCCAATCTGTTTCGGTGGCGCCCCATCCGTCATGCAGAGCACCCCGAATCACGTCCGCCTGCGCGAGCGTTGCCCATGCGCTGGCTTCGAACAAAGCAGCACTGGCAACGAGCAGCATCACGGTGAACGTGTGCGAAGGAGGTCAAGCCGCGTGACTCTACCTCCGTTCGGCGACCGCCCTGAAACCAAAAAAGAGCGCTACGGTCGCTCTCGATGAATGCGCCGCAGGGAGACCCTCCGAACTGGCGACCCGACCGAGCTGGTCATGCCGGTGAGCTCGAGGGAGAAGAGCCCTCGAAACCGCGTGTGTGGCCCTCGCTGTTGATCTTGCCGCTGGCGTTCATGTCGGTGGTGGCGAGCTCGGCGTGTGCCCTGGCCATTGCAGGCGTCGTGATTGCCCTTACCTCTTCGACACAATCAACAGCGGCTCGGCTCGACTCGTTCACCCACTCTGCTTTTGGGGTGTCGAGCCTCGTGTTTGCCTCGGGTCTCTCGATGACCCTCTCTGCGCTCGCGGCGGCGCTTGCTTCACCTACGCGTTGGTATGAGCGTTTGCGCTTGATGCCGACGCGGGTCTCGACTGCCGAGGTTGTGCTCGCCGCCCTCGGCTTGGCTGGGTTTTCGTCAGCGATGGGTGCGCTGCTCGAGGCGTTGGGTCTCGGCAAAGAGGGCACCATCTCGATGATGAACGAGGCGTTTTCGCACATGCCTGCGTGGCAGATTCCTTTGGCGATCTTCTGCGTCGGAGTCTTGCCTGGCGTGGGTGAAGAGCTTCTCTTTCGAGGCTACGTGCAAACTCGATTCGAGCAGCGCTGGGGGCTCATCGGGATCGTGCCGACCGCTCTCGCATTTGGCCTCTATCACATGGATCTCTGGCAGGGGCTTTTCGCTGCGCTTGCTGGCCTTTGGTTGGGGTTCGTTGCGTCTCGTGCTCAGAGCATCGTGCCCACGATGATCGCGCACGCTGCCAGCAATGCGCTTGCGGTGGTGGGCAGCGTAGTGGCGGGCAGCACCGAAAAGACCTCGACCCAAGACGCATGGACGCAAGCGGGGTTCATGGGGTCGGTTGCCGCGATCTCGATGGCCCTGTTCGTATTTCGAACACGTCGACTCGCAGAATGAGCGCATCGGTCTTATCGGCGACCGGCGACCTCACGTGATTCGAGAGCGCCAACGAGTCGATGGTATAAGGCGGCGTCCATGCCTAGTTCCGACGCTGCCCACCTCCGAGAGCTCTTCGATCTCAACTCGCTCGTTGATGAGCTGCTCGAACAGGCCGTGCAAGACCGAATGAGCCTCGAGCACGCGCTCGGCCGAGTGTTGCCCGCGGTGGCCGAACGTGTTGGGGCTCGCGCCGTCTTCGTTCGTACCTACGGCGAAGACCTCACGATGCGGGTGTTTACCTTTCCGTCGAATCTCGATCACCCGTCGGTTCACGCCTTTTTCGACGAGAACCAAGAGCACCCCGATCTTCGTGTGAGCGAAGTACAGAGCGAGGCGCTGGTCGTCGCGCAGGGCCTCGATGTTGCCGGTGAGTGGTTCGGCTCGATGGGTATGCTGTTCGAGCCTTCGAAGCTCGATGAAGCGCCTGCGACGTTCTTGGCAGAGCAGCTCGATGTCGTGTGTGAGCAGCTCGACAATTTCTTGTTCGGTATTCGCGCCGCTCGAACCAAGCATCGCGTGTTGATGGCGCTGGCTCATGCGCTTCAGCACCGTGTGCTCGCTCGAGGTCTCGCCGATGCCGTGAAGGTGTTGGCAGACGTCGTACCGATCGAAAAGTTGATGCTCGTGGTGCTTGCCGAAGAGGCACCCAATGCCCCCGCGCACGTTCAGATTTACGATCAAGGCGTGCTCACCGTCGACACGATGAGTCAGGCTGCGGCGCAACAAGACAACTCACTGGTTCAGCAGCAAGCACAGGCGTTTTTGCGAGAAAACGACCGCGCTCTGGTCGAGCGATTTGGTCTTCATGGCGCGCGCCAAGAAGTGTTGATCCACGGCATCAAAGAGACGTCGCTCGTGGGTAAGGTGCTCGTCACCTCGCGCAGTGGAGACTTCGATACCCAAGATCGCGAGCTACTCTCTGGCTTCGCTGACTTCATTCGCCAGCGCGTCGTTGATTTCAACAAAGAGTACAAGAACCTCGCGCGAAGCTTCCGACAGGCCGACGTGAACCGGATGCTTCAATCACCCGACTATGCGGAGCGCTATCTGCAGCCACGCGATGCGATCGTCGCGATGCTCTACGTCGACATCGCAGGCTTCACACGAGCCAGTGAGCAGATCTTGATCGACCCCAAAAAAATTGGGCGCTTGATCGACGTATGGGGTGCTCGCGCGGTCGACTTGGTGTGGGAGTACGGCGGTGTCTTCGACAAGATGGTCGGTGACTGTGTGATCGGTCTGTTTGGCCCTCCGTTTTTCGATGAGCCGCCAGGTGTCGCGTTGATCAATGCGATCAAAGCCGCCGATGCGATTCGCTCGATGACACGCGCACTACCCGAGCTCGAAGAGTTCGCGATGCTTCGAGCTGAGGGGCTTGCCGTGACGGGCGGCGTCAACCTTGCGCCGCTCTTTGTGGGCACGTTTGGCCCGAATGAAAATTACACGGGCTTCTCGTCGGGTATGAACAACACCGCGCGACTCCAAGCTCAGGCCACTCGTGAAGAGATCTTGGTCATGCAGTCGTCGATTGATTCACTGCCTGAACAACACCCCTTCGGGTTTGGAGAGCAACGTTCGGCGAAGGTGAAGAACGTTGCCAACCCGCTGGTGTTTCGCCCGCTTACCTCGATCAAGTGAGTCGTTGAGATACGCCGTTCACAAGGCTTCGAGAACCTTCTGAACGGCGCGCAACGAGCATCGAACGACCGTGGGTCAAACGCTCACTTGTCGAGCGCGTCGAGAGCGTCTTGCGCGGTGTTCTCTTCTTCGACGGTCTTGTCTGCACCAAGCTCGTTGAGCAGTTGTTGTGCACGGTTCTCTGAAATGCCGAGCATGCCAGCGAGCTTGTTGATGAACTCTTGCTCTTCTTCGACGATCGCATCGTCAGCAAAGGCGATGGCGGCTGAAAGAACAAAGGCGCCTTCAGCACCAGCGACGTCTTTTTTCAGCGCGTCGCAGACTTCGGTCAGGCGTTCGTCGCGCGATGCGTGCGTGAGGTTTTTTGCAAAGCCCTCGAGCAACACGGTGACCGTGCCGGCGTTGATCTCACCGTTCGACAGACCGATGATCGCGCCTCGCATGACGTCGCGCTCGATCTCGAGCACCACGCCATCGGCTGCCATCGTCAGGTACATGATCTCGGCGAGCGGCTGAATCTGCTTCACCGCAGCTTTCTCTGACTCAGACAGCAACCCCGCTCGTGCGAGGGTTTCGAACGCTGGTGACACCACCTGTGCTTCGCGTTGACCGCTGTCGCGAAGGGTGTCCCGCAATCGCTCGATGGTGCGTGGCTGAATGGTGATGGTCATCGCAGGGCTCCTTGCTTCAGCTCATTCATGAAAACTTCGAGCTCGTTGAGCGCGTGAGAGTCTCGCTTTTCTCGTGCGCGGTCGAGCCCTTGTTGCGCCCATTCGCGTGCCTCGTCACCACGATCGAGCGACGAGAGCATCTGCGCGGCCATCAAGTATTGCGCGACATAGCCAGGGTCTTTTTCGCGCAGGGTCTCGAAGGTGCGAAGAGCATCGTCGAATCGTTGCAGCGACCGGTACTCCATTGCGAGGCCGTACCAAGCAAAAGAATCGGCTTTGCCCGATGCGGTGAGCTGTTCAAGAAACGCGAGTCGTTTTGACACGGCCCGCTTCATATCACGACGGTGTAGGATCAGCGCCATGGGCTTGCGTGTCCCCTTGCGAGTTGATGTTTCCGGTGTTGACCGTGTCTCGGTAGTCGCTGCTTGCTCTGGCGACGCACGCGATGATCAAGTCGGCAGATCCGCTGCAGCCATCACCGTCGAGCAGGCTGCGGCCGACACCAACTGCTCCACCACAATCGTGGCGGGCCTCTCAGCGCAGATCATCGAGCAGATGCAATGTGATGCTCCGGGTGAGTTGGTCGCAGTGCCCGATCGCGCGAACCTCGTAAAAGGCAGTGCGGTCTTTGCGTTCATGGAGCCCCCAGCTCGTGACGCACTGCTCACCACGCTTGATTCGAGCCCGAACCAGACGATGACGGTCAACAGCATGCTGCGAACCCTGGCGCAGCAATACCTGTTGAAGTCATGGGTCGGCACGTGCGGCATCACCGCAGCCGCAAACCCTGGCAGCTCGAATCATGAAACAGGTCTCGCGATCGACGTCGAAGAGCACGCCCTGTGGGAGGTCGCTCTCGAGTCGAATGGGTTCGCTTGGTTTGGCTCAGGTGACGTCGTTCACTTCGACTACAGCGGTGCGGGCACCATCGATCTTCACCCCGTCGGGGTAAAAGCCTTCCAGAAGCTCTGGAATCTCAATCACCCCGAAGCCCTCATTGACGAAGATGGTCTCTACGGGCCTCAGACCGAAGCTGCATTGAAGCAGTCGCCAGCAGATGGTTTTGCGGTGGGTGCGACTTGCTCTCCAGGCACGGGTGGCGCCTCAGGTGCAGGCGGAACCGCAGGCGCTGGTGGCTCTTCAGGTACCAGCGGTTCGTCGGGCTCGGCTGGCTCGTCGGGTAGCTCGGGTACATCGGGTACGTCCGGAGCCGCCGGTAGCTCAGGAACCGCCGGAAGCTCGTCAGGCTCGGCGGGTTCGAATAGCGGATCTAGCGGCGTATCGAGCGCAGACATCGCCCTTTCGGTTCACGACAACAACGGCAATGGTTGTTCGTTGGTTTCGGCTCCGGGTGCAAACGACCTGACGAACCGTGGGTTTTTGCTGTCGTTCTCGTGGGGAATGTTCGTCGCGGGCTTTCGATGGGTACGTCGGAAGGCTCAACAACAAGCGCGCTGATAGCTTTTCTTCGGGAACGACACGCCCCCACCCTGACGCTACAACGTCACACGAAAAGGTTATTTATACGGTTCCCTTGAGATGTGTACCGCATGTAGACTGCCGGCATGCGTCGTTGCTTGCGGAAAGGTCTTAGCGTCACTGCTCTCTCCGCGTTTTTGTTCATGACGCGCTCGGCATTGGCTAACCCCGATGGCGGCGTCATCCACCTCCCCGATGGTGGGATCATTCAGATCCCCGATGCTGGTGTTACCGATGGTGGTGCCGGCGGGGCTGATGGTGGAGGGTTTGCGGTAGCTGACGGCGGCACACCCGGCGCTGTACTGTCGGATTGGTGCGGCGACACTGAGACGTACCAGTGCATGTACTCGCCGCTGCTGATGTTCGATAAGACCATCCCAGCGCCGTTTCAGACGCACTTCGACACGGGTTTTGTTCCTTCCGGGTCGCCGCTACAGCTTCAATTCATTCTCGATATCCCGGCGTACACCCGAGTTCGAATGGGTGGGCGTTTGCGCTCGTATTGGCCTGATTCGATTACGCACACTGCTGTGCCTGCGCGCAAAACCGGTGTGGTCGATTTCGACTACGGCATCGAGACGCACATCAACATGGCCATTCATGTGGGTGTGCTCGGCGTCGACTACGACTGGGAGGGCGAGCTCTTCCCGGCGCAGCAGATCAACTTCCACGTCAAAGACACAATGGGCTTTGATCCGTGGGCGTTTTCGCCAGGCGTGACAGCCAACGGGTTCACCCCCGAGCTTCAACTGATCGAGCTGAGCTTGTTGTCGCTGATCGGTATCCCGAGCTGGTTGGCCGGCGGTGGGTTCAAGCTCTCGGTCCAGGGCGAGCTTCAGGTTCACTACGAGACCGAGAAGGTCGTGATCTCGAACGTCGATCAGCCGCAGCTTTCCGACGACGGGACAACCAAAGAGCCGTGGCAAAACGGCGCCTGGACAGAGCACTACGTCCACCCTGAAGGCAAGGTGAATTACACGGGGGTGATTCACTTCATCCCGTCGCTCTACATCGAGGTGTTGGGCGTCAGCTTCGACTACGATCTGGCCGATATTCCGTTTGGTCTCGATCTGGCTGAGACGCCGTGGGTGTTCGACGATCAGCTCGTTCACGTGCCGCTTCCTGATGTTCGGGCACCCGAGCCAGCGGCTGTTGATTTCGGGCAGGTCGAAGTGGGTCAGGTGAAGTTGCTCGAGGTTGAGCTGCCCAACATCGGCGAGGCCGACGGTTACCTTCAAGCGGCGGTCGACAACGCTGCGTTCGAGGTGCTCGAAGCGAGCCCGACCGCGAAACCTGGGCATTCAGCGACGATCCCGGTGGCGTTTACGCCTCAAGAAAAGGGCTTTATCGCGGGTGATCTCGTCGTGATGACGAACGACCCTGATTCGCCTGAAATCCACATCACGCTGAACGCTCAGGGTATCCCGTTTCAGACGGATCCAGACGACCCTGATGAAGAGCCAGATGCTGGCGGCAAAGATGCGGGCGTCACCAACTCGGATCTGCCTGGCATTAGCGGCATTATCCAAGACGGAAGCTGCGGCTGTCGTACGGCTGGCAGCAGTACCCCATCGGGTCTTGCGCTCGGTGGCTTCGGTTTGGGCATGATCGCCCTTCGATTGCGACGGCTTCGTAAGCCGGCATTGGCGAGCCTACGCAAGAAAGATCGCCTGCATTTATCTCGACGATTTTACTGGTTCGTTAGGGCTTCGAGGACGCATTCCTCGTCACTGTTCACTGTCCTGCGCGAAGAGAGACCCATCATGATCCGCCGCCCTTCCTTGTCGCATCTGCCGTTGTTTGCTGTCGCTCTCTTTGGTGTGTTGACGCCATCGTCTGCGAGAGCGGATCTCCCCCAGCCCTGTGATCAGACGACGTACTACTGTGCGAACACGTCGACCCCCGAAGTGACGCCGACGGGCCCCCTGTCGCTCTCGTCGAACTTCTCGAACCTCGATCTCAGCAATGGCCTCGACACGGGTTGGTTGCCCAAGTGCGACAACAACCAGGATCACTGCGACAACCAATCAGCGCAGTTCCGTTTTCAGGCCGATCTGAGCGACACCAAGATCGATCTGAAGATGCTCGGCGACACCGATGTGTACTGGGGCGCTGACAACGGGGTCGAGCCCGGCAACTTGAAGGTCTGCCCTCGCGCGACGCAGAACGGTGGCTCGTTTAGCGGCACGTTTACGATGTCGCCGACCATTGGTTTTTACCTCGACGTGGGCTTCACCAACCCCTTCGAATTCAACATCGATCCATTCGAGCTGTCGGGCCTTTTGGGTGGCGATGAGTTCGTCCCTGCGCAGTTCGACTTTGCAGCGGCGGGCGACACGCAGTTCACGCCGTGGGCCTACGATCCGGGGGTTTCCGTACCGCTCGATGGCCCGCTCCAACCGATCTTTACTGTGCCCATCTCAGAGCTCGCCGACAGCATCTTCGACACGGGCGGCAGTGTCTCGGCTACGCTCGATATGTCAATCAACCTCGTCGGTGGCACAACGAACACCCAGTTCAAGTGGGTGACGACCAAGATGGTCCTCGCTTCAGGTGGACACACCTACGATGTGACCCCCGCTGAGCCTTGTGTGACCATCCCGTTTGCGGGCGGCAACGACATCAAGATCACGAGCAAGGTGCTCGGCACGTTCTCGTATTCGGGTAACACGTCGCTTCAGCCTCAAATCAAGATCAACTCGGTGGCGGGTTTCCAGATCAACTTCGCCTACAACATCGACGTCAACGCAGATTTGCCCTTCGGTTCGCAGATCTCCGACCTGAGTGTTCCGCAGGGCGCGGCGGTTCCGAAGACGTATCCGATGCCGAACCTCTTCGTTCAGTCAGGCGACTCGATCGACTTCGGCAAGGTCGAGGTCGGCGCGACCAAGACGAAGACCGTTTCGCTGAGCAACACGGGTCACATGATCGTGGTGGGTGACACCCTGGCGAGCGATCCAGATCAGTTCTCCCTCTCGTCGGACAGCAATGGTGACACGTCGTTCCAGATCGATACCGACGGCGGCACCGACAAGATCAACATCACGTTTACCGCCAAGACTGAGGGCGCGATTTCAGAGACCCTCACCATCAATTCGAACGACCCCGATCTGCCCACCACGACCATCACTCTCAAGGCGACCGGCAAGATCACCGACGGCACTGCCGGTTCGGGTGGCACGGGTGGCGACAGCGCTGGCGGCAGCGCGGGTAGCTCGGGTTCGAACGATGCCAACAACGATGGCATCGTGACGCAAGACGGCGGCTGCTGTCGTGTTGCGGGCCCTGGCGAATCGAAAGAATCCGAGCAGAAGGCTGCCGCCCTCGGGTTGCTCGGTGTGGCGCTCGTCGTGGCACGTCGCCGCCGCCGAGCCTGAGCTCTCGACACCCGCGTTTCGTGACCATCGCGGGTGATACGCGCTCTCTACGAGCGAATGGTGTTGGCCCATCGGTCGTGATCGATTCGATCCTCTCGATGGGCCAAACGCGTTTGTCGTAGGTTGATCCCGTGAAAATCAACTCTTCCGTTGGGCTGCGCTGCGTCTCGTTTGCGCTTGCGATCGTAGGTGTTGCGAGCTGCGTCATCGTCAGCCCTGCGCCGGGCACTGCAGGGCCTGGTCCTGCGCTGCCTACTGCTCAACCGAGCGCATCGACCAGCTCGTCTGCGCGTGCTCCTGCAGTGGTTGCAACTCAGAGCGCTGCGCCAACCGTTGAGCCCGCTCCTTCGAGCTCGCCCTCTTCGTTGCCTTCCGCGTCAGCTTCTTCGTCCGCTCATTCGGCGCGTGCTCCGATGCCGTCTGCTGAAGTCTGGAAGGGGCTAACCCCACCGCCCGCCGCCATGTTGAGCTGCAAGAGCGACGCAGAGTGTGTCGGCGTCGAAATCGGTTGTTGTGATCACTGCAACTCAGGGCGTGTCTTGCCCGCCGCAAAGAACGCGCGTGATCAGGTCGAGCACCTCTACAAGCCCGCGATGAAGTGCGCGAAGAACCTGGCGTGTACGACGCGCGCCTGCATGGGCCCTGACCCCATCTGCAACGCTGGGGTCTGTGGGCTTGCGGTACATCCGAGTATGTTCCCCGCGCCGTGAGCTCGATCGACCGCAGGGGTCACGCTGTGCTCACCCAGGGCTTGCGCTGAGCTCGGGTGTTTCAGTTGTCTCGGTTTGCGTGACGGTTTTGTCCGTGGTGTTGACCTCGCCCGCTTCGCCCAGCTCAGCGCGACGTCGCTCAGCGAGCTCGGCTCGATCGGCTCGCACCTGCGCAATCACCTGGTTGCTTCGATGAATCGCGTCGAGAAACAACACGATCAGCAGGGGATCGAACGGCACGCGCATGCGAGGGTCACCCAAGAACGTGTAGACCGTCACGATGAGTGCGGCGACGTGCAGGTACACCAGCAATCGCGGTGCTTCTTCGGGCAGCAACAGTCGCTTCAGTCGCGCGAGCACGACGAAGTAGGCAAACACGACGGGCCAGATCAACCACGCAAAGACATGCGCTACGGCTCCGAGAAACACGTCGTGACCACGCCATCCTGGCCACAGCTCTTGTCGACCCAACCCCAACCCTTCGACGATGTTGTCGAGTGCGATCGCCAATCGATAAGGGTTGTCTTTGAGGATGGCGAAGGCTTGTGCGTAGTAGTGACTCTCCTCGTAAAGAGGCACCGGCGACTCGTAAAAATCCTTGTACCGAATCATGTTGGGGATCGGCACGATCGTGTGTGCGAACCCCGTCGAGTCCTTCCAGCGAACGCCCACATACTCTGCATGAGCCAAGAAAAAGTTGAGCCCGCCGTTGGTTGAAAAGGGCACGAACTTTCCGCGCAACGCACTCATGTGAACCGAGACCGCGATCATGATGGGCAGCGTGAACGCGAAGATCTTCGCGCTGAAGATCGCGGTCTTTTTTAGATCGCGACCCAACATCACCCATACGAAAAGCGGCAACATCGGAAAGAACATCACCAGGTTCGATCGCAGCGCGTTGCCCAGCGAAAGAGAGACTCCACACAAGGCCATCCATGCCCACGTCACCCAAGGTTTCGTCGCGGGCGTGGCGCGTTCGTGATCCACCGAGAGACCACTCGTATCGATCGCTTTGAACAGGGCCCACGTGCTCAGAAGCAAGAAGAAGCAGAAGGGCGTTTCTGTGAGGCAAAGACCGCAATAGAAGACCATCGGTGGGTACAACGCGACGATGATCCCGGTGGCGGCTGCCACCCAGTACGTACCCGTGATTCGTCGGGCAACGAGATGCGAGAGCGTGACGATCGCCGCGCCCATGAAGTCTTGAACAACGCCTACGGCCCCATAGTTTCGCCCGCCCACGATCTTGTAGATCAACGCCAACATCGCGGGGTACCCGATGGGGCTAAACGTATCGAACGCGTTGCCCTGCCGATCGATCAGATGGCCCGCTCGATGGTTGTACACCCACATATCTGACTGAATGAAATCAGCCGGTCGGTGATACCAAAGCGAGAACCACAACCGCAGCGCCAACGCAGCAACGAACAGCCCAATCAGCAGGGCTTTTTCGTTCTTTTCATCGAGAAGCTTCTTCAAGGTGGCGCGAGGATGACAACAAGCCCGTCGCGCTGCCACACTCTCGCCCGTTCATGAGCTTTGCTGAATCGATTCGATCTTACAGCGTCTTGTTCGTCGCTCTGTTTTCGTGCGGATGCGACAAGATCCACGGCAAGGAAATTACCCTGCCTGTCTACGCTCGCCCTTCTTTGCTCAAGGCCGAAAGATCTTGCGACGAGCTTGCAAAAACGACCCCCGGCGCTCGCTGGACCGACTCACTTTCTCTCACGATCGCACACGGCGGGCAGTTGCTCATCGGTGACCCCGCCGTGCTCGGAGGGCCTTTTCAAACTCCTCTCACGCTCGATGCGATCGAAGGAGAGCTGAAGGTACGCGTGTTGATCGGCCCGTCGACTCAACGAACCTCGCCGTTGTGCGTGCAGATCCGCGCGACAGAGGGCGAGGCAAGCTCGTGGTCGGCCCAGGGTGAGGTGACGATCGACTCCGAGTTGCTCGCACTGGCTCAAGGCCCTGCGTATCTCGGTTGGGCGCAGAAAAGCGTCGAGCTCACGGTCACGTCGATCGATGGAGCATCCTCGGATCTCGATCGACTCACCCCGGCGCTCGAGTCCGCTGGTTTCAAAACGGATCGCGTCTTGCCCACGCTGCTCCGAGGGGCTCGACCCGCCGAACGCGGTGACGCTGCGCTTGTGCTCAACACGGCCAAACAAGTCGGAGTGCAGGTGAAAACAAGCCCCGAACCAGCCTCGCCCGTATGGGAATTTTTGCGCGCGTTGGGAGAGTCTTCGATCGCCGTGGTGAAGCTCGACGAGAAACAAACGGCGCTCGTGATCGAGGCCCCGTCGAACGAGGCCACCTATCCTGTGTTTGTTGGGCGACGCAGTGATGGAGCAACAGCTTTGGCCGAGGTGCGATTTGCCCCGTGAAGGGGCTCGAGAACGCTCGAATGCGAGTGTGACCAAACCTTCACTCTGAGGGCCTCTTTCGCGTCGAAGGGCATTCCGGTAGTCTCGCCCGCTGCATGGCGCTGAATACACCGAACGTTCGCGCACAATGGATCGTGCCGATCGTGACGATGCTAGCGATCTCGGCCGTGGTCTTTGCGTCGCTGTTTGCGCTCGATCACTTCGTGACCGGTGGCCCAGGGTTGTCTCTCGAAACGACTCCTGCCCCCACGTTGTTCGAACGATATTTCATGTTCGACGACACGAGGATCAGCGACGCGGTGAGCGCGCTTGGTGGCATGGTCGCCGCGGTCTTGGGCATCGTGATCACGGTCGTGAGCATCGTCGTTCAGCTCTCTGCCGATCGGTACACGGGCGTCGCTGCGATGTTCTTTCGAGATCGAATGAACGTCGCCGTGATGGGTTTTTACGTGATCTCTTGTGTGGTTGGCATTTGGCTCAGCGTGGGTCTTCGCGATCACTTCGTGCCTCGCATCACGTTGATCGCGATGATGTTTGCCGCGACGATTTGTTTGGTCGTGATGGCTCCGTACTTCGCGTACGTGTTTCGCTTTCTCGAGCCAGCCAACATCATCAACCGGATCCGCGAAGAGGCTTTGCATTTTGCCGAGTCAGGTGCTGCGACCACCGACCAGCTTCACCTCGCCAACTTGCAGGC
>JAXLYQ010000051.1:0-34615 GCA_046351315.1 Polyangiaceae bacterium | reverse complement strand
ACGCGTCGAAGCGACACGACGCTGCTCGACTTCATTGCGTCTGGAGCGCTTCAACACGACGCCTGGGACGCAGCAGTGCTCACGCTCGAAAAGTTGGTGAGCGAAGCCAGCGATCTCGAGCCCACGGTGGTGTGCGAAATCGAACGACAGATCGGGTTGTGGCATCGCGATCGTCGTTCGGATCTCGACGCTGCTGAAGCCTCGATGCATCGAGCAGTTGCGGCTCAACCTGAGCGTCTCGATACCTTGCGATTGCTCGCGTCGTTGCAGCGAAGGTCACCGGGCCTTCCGCTTGTCGAGACACTGCTTCGCATCACGCATGCTGACCTCGAAGATCTAGGGGCGCTTCACGAAGCGGCCGAGGTTCTTTGCGGAATCGAGACCGAGCGAGCGCGGGCGCGAACGTTGTTGCGAGAGCTGCTGCAACGATCGACCGATGGATGGTCAGGTGAGCAAGGTGAACGCGCTTCTCACGCGAGTTGGGCGATCGACAAGCTGGTGGATCTCGCACTCGAAGACGGTGCCGCCGCTGATGCTGTCGAGCTCTAGCGAGCGCAAGCTTCGCAACCGTTCGAGCGCTCTGTCTCGCGTGCGATGCGTATGCGCGCGGCAGAGATCGCTGCGGGCCCACTCGGGGATGAAAATCTCGCCGTGCGTTTGCTCGGTGGTCTGCTCGACGAAGAGCCTGGCGATTTGTCGACGATCGCGAAACTCGCGACGCTCTATGCGAAGGCGGGTCGAACCGCTGATTTGCTGGCGTTGCGTCGGCACGAGCTCGGGTTGACTCCACCGCTCGAACGACGTCTTGATCTGCGCCTCGAAGCTGCGCAGTTGTTGACGACGTTGGGTCAGAACGATGCGGCGATTGCTGAGCTCACGACGAATCTCGACGAGAGTGCGGGCGAGGTTCGGTCAGTCGAGGCTGTGACGGTATCGCTTGGTGCTGCCGGTCAGTTCGATACGTTGGCGACGCTGCTCGAACAACAAGCGACCAAGGTCGACGAAGCGGGCAGCACCGAGCGAGCGGCTGCGCTTTGGTTGCAAGCCGCAACGGTCGCCGAAGAGAAGCTGAACGACGTGTCGCGATCCATTGCTGCGCATCGACGCGCGGTGAAGCTCGAGCCCTCGTCTGTCTCGCTCGACGCGCTTGCTCGCATGCACGCGGCGCGTGGAGAATTCGTTGAAGCGAGTGTTTGGCTCGAACAACGCCTTGATGATGCAGCGGGTGACGATCGCCGTGCTGTCGTGCTTCGCTTGGCTGACGCATATGTCGGCGCCAATCGAGCTGAATCGGCGCGCGCACTTCTCGAGAGTGAGCTCGACAAGACACCAGTTGCCGAAGAGCTTCGAGCGCGGTTGGCCACGTTGTACCGCAGCGCGGGTTTGCTCGACGCGTTGGCCACGCTGCTCGTTCAAGGCGCAGACCATGTGAGCGATGCAGCTGCGGCTGCTCGCTATCTTCGTGAGGCAGCAGGGGTGGCTCATCATCTGCTGCGCGACCCTGCTCGAGCCGTCGATATGTTGCGACGAGCGTCTGAGCTGTCGCCTGACGATCGGGCTATTCGTGTTGGGCTGGCCGATGCTCTTCGTGAGGCCGGACAGCTTGGTGATGCCCGTGCGATGCTCGAGAAGCTGATCGAAGAGTTCGGTCGTCGTCGCACGCCCGAGCGAGCTGCTCTGCACTATCAGATTGCCTTGGTGGCTCGTGCCGAGGGCAAGCTGTCAGAAGCGCTCGAGCACCTCGAGCTCGCCACCGCGATCGACATGGCGCATGTCGGCGCGCTTCGATTGCTCGGCGAGCTTTCGCGAGAGGCTGGGTCGCTCGATCGCGCAGAGCGCGCCTTCCGATCATTGCTGCTCGTGGTGCGTCGACTCAAGCCAGGTGACAACGAGCGAGCTGACGCTGTGCCTTGCCCCAGTGAGGTACTGCTCGAGCTTCACGGTATTGCGTCGCAAATGGGGCAAGAGCAACGGGCCTCAGAAATCCTCGAGTCGGCGTTCGAAGCTGCAGCCGACCCGAACGATGCGGTGCGTTTCGAGGCTGCGCTTCGCAAGCGTGGTGATGCTGCGCTTTTGCTGCGTGCGTTGCGAGGTCGTCTGGCTCTCGAGACGACGCGCGAAGGCCGCTCTGCCGTGCTCGAAGAGATCGGGGTATTGCTCGAGTCTCTCGGTGACGTGGCGGGCTCGTTCGATGCGCGATTGCAGGCGCTCGAAATTCAGCCCGGTGCAGCGGCGATTCTCGAATCGGTGCGCGCGTTGGCCCGCAAGGTCGATCAGTCTCGCAAGCTCGCAGAACTGTTGACGAAGCTGGCAGAAGCACCGGGGCTCGAAGCCGCGCTCGCTTGCGATCTGCTGTTGGCGGCGGTCGATGTGCTCGAGTCAGATCTTCACGATGTCCCCGGAGCAACTGCGGTACTTGCTCGAGCACAGGTGACCGAGGCGCGTCCGCTCGATGTTGCACGAGCGCAGACTCGTATCTTGCGCGCTTCGGGCGATCGCGTTGCATTGGCGGATGCTCTTCGGCGCTTGGTCGAGCACGCCGAGCTTTCAGATACAGAGCGAGCCGATGCGCTGTACGAGCTTGCCAGCATCGAGCTGTCTTCTGCCGAAAGTGCCGAAGCAGGGGTCGAGCGACTTCGTGTCGCAATCGAGGTTGAGCCACGTTTGCCCAACGCTGCCGCGTTGCTTCGTGAGGCTGCAGAGAAGGGTTTTGCAACGCTTGCCCTCGTCACTTTGTACGAGCGTGTTGCTCGCGAGGTGGGTGAGCCCGCAGGGTTGCTCGATGCTCTTCGTCGGTTGCTTTCGTTTGCTGAGGCAACGGCCGATATGGCTCGCGAAGCTGCGCGCCTCGCGAGTGAGCAAGGTCAACCTCTCGAGCCCATTCTCGAGCGAGCGGTGGCACTGGCTCACGAAGATGGGCACGAGCCCGCAGAAGCTACCTGGGCGCTTGTTCAGCTCTCCGAAATTCGAGCCGCTGCGGGTGACGCAACGGGGGCCATGCGATGGCTGAAGGACGCCTTCGAGAAGGCCGAAGAGAGCGAATCGTTCGCGCTTGGGTTGCAGCTCGCTGCGTTGGCTGCCGGTGCAGGCGGAGATCTCGAGCTGGCTCTCACCACCTATCAAAAGCTCTCCGATCGCGATCCGGGTGATCGTGCGGTGTGGGTGCCGATGATTGCGGTGGCCCGTCAGCTCAACAATGCAGAGCGTCTCGAGGCTCTCTTGGCTTCGGTGGTGGATCGCGCTGAAGATCTGGCCGAGCGAAGTGCTCTGCGACTCGAGCGAGCCCGACTGTTGTTGCGGTCTGTGGATCGCGTGGATGACGCCATTGCGTTGCTCAACGAGCTGCTCGATGACGATCCGGCGCACGAAGACGCGGCAAACCTGCTCGCTTCAGAGCTCGAGAAGGCAGGTCGTTCCGAAGATCTGATCCTGCTTCTCGAACGACGCCTCGATGGCGCCCGCGATCGTCAAGACGCTGCTGCCATCGTGTCGATCTCGACGAGACTAGGTGCGTTGCTGGTGCCTCAGCGCCAAGAGGACGCTCGGCAGGTGTATCGCTCGGCTCTTGAGTGGGCGCCCGGCGATCTCTCCCTGCTTCGATCGTTGCTCGCACTGTACGGCCCTGACGACGATGTGTCCGAGCGAGCAGACGTGCTCGAGAAGGTGGCGGCACTCGAAACGGGGGCCACTGCGGTCGCGCTGTCGATCGAGCTGGCTGACATTCGACGTTCACTCGACGACGAGGCCGGTACGACCCGAGCCCTCGAGCTGGGTTACAAGGCAAACCCTGCTGATACTGCGCTTCGTGAGAAGCTCGAAGCATGGTTCACTGAGCGCAAAGATTGGTCGCGCTTGGCGGGGGTCATCGAGACCGATGCGGCAGCAAGGGCTGATGCAGGTTCTCGCGCATCGAGGTTCCGTGAAGCCGCGAAGCTCGTGCGAGAGCAACTGTCTGATCCGTCTCGTGCGGCTGAGTTGCTTGCGAAGGCACAAGACGCGCTACCGGATGATCTCGCGTTGCTCGACGAGCTTGCTCGAACGCTGCTCGAAGCGGGGCGTCGAGACGATGCCATCGCGCGGGTTTCGGCTTCGCTCGAACAGAATACGAAGCGCGATAAGGCTCGTGTAGATCGCTTGCTGTTGCGCGCAGAGCTTCGCGGCGAAGAGCACGAAGCCGAGTCGATCGCGGATGTCGAAGAAGCGGTCGACATCACAGGCCCTTCCCTCGCTCAGCGTTTGCTCGACGCTCTCGGCTCTCGTTTGCAACGAGCTCGAGAACGCGGCGC
This sequence comes from Polyangiaceae bacterium, assembly GCA_046351315.1. Classification (GTDB taxonomy): domain Bacteria; phylum Myxococcota_A; class Polyangia; order Polyangiales; family Polyangiaceae; genus JAXLYQ01. The sequence goes on along the minus strand of JAXLYQ010000051.1, from coordinate 30,329 downwards.
TCGCGATGTAGAACGCGACACCACTCATCGCTTGGTGAAGCTCTACCTCGATGCAAAGCAGGCCGATGATGCACGCGCATTGCTGGGTGATTGGCTTGCGCGTGAGCCAAGCGATCTCACTGCGGCCAAGCAGTTGCTCGAGCTCGACTCGTTGGCCGAGCGCTGGGATGCCGTCGCAGCAGGATGGGCCCGATTGATCGAGCTCACGGTCGGCGAAGAGCGTGTGAATGCGGTGCTTCAACTCGCTGATGCGTGTGATCGCATTGGCCGCTCCGAAGATGCTCGCGCTCCTCTCGAACGAGTGCTGCGAGCCGAGCCTTCGAGCGCTGCGTTGCGTGCTCGTATTCAGAAGCTCTACGAGACCATCGGGGCCTATCGCGAGCTTGCAGATCTTCACCTCATCAGCGCGCAACAAGCGACGACGAACCCTGAGCAGATCGCTCACCTTGCTGAAGCCGGAAAGCTCTTGCTCTATTCGCTGAACGATCCGGCAGCGGCAGCGGTTCCGATCTTCGAAGCGCTCAGCAAACACCCTGCGGATCACGAGCTCACGGTGTTGTTGGTCGATGCGTATTTGGCATCGGGGCAACTACCTGCAGCGACGCAGATTCTGTCGACCGCCATCGAAGGTCATCGAGGCCGTCGATCGCGTGAGCTCAGTCAGCTCCAACACCGAATGGCCCGCGCTGCGTACGCAAACGGAGATCGCAGTATCGAGCTCGAGTGGTTGGCGGTCGCGTTCGAGTCCGATGGTCAGAACGCTCAGGTTGCTTCTGAGCTAGCGGCGCTCGCGATGGAGTTCCAGCAGTGGGATGTTGCTCTCAAACCGCTGCGCTCACTCACCCTGATGAAGAACCCGCAGCCTGTCACCAAGGCAATGGCTTACCTGTGGCAAGGCATCATCGCCTACCGACAAGGTGACCCCAAGCGCGCGGGCTTCTTGGCGAAGAAGGGGTTGCAAGAAGATCCGAACCTCCAAGATGCGCGTGATTTTCTCGCGCAGATTGGTCAGTAGCGAATCGTGCATACAGGTCGACCGTGTCGCGCTCGTAGGTGGCGCGGTCGACCCCTCGCACTCGTTGTTCGATACGAATCTACAGCGCCACTTGCGGTGTCTCAGAAGGTGTAACCGACCGAGAGCTGCAACAAGATATCGAGCGGAAAGTGCTTGATGCACACGATCTTGTTGGCGCTCACCGTCGAGTCGTCGCTGCACTTTTGCGTCGCGCTTCCGGCGGGTTGTGTGCCCACTTCGAGCAGGTGGCTCTTTGCGTTGATCACGTAACCGAGACCTGCACCCCAGCCGAGAGTGAAGCCGCCGGTTTTGTCGCCCCAGATGTACTGGTTGCCCACGATCGCACCCACGGTCGTCTCACCGAATGACTTCGAGTCACCCGAGTCGCTCGAGTAGCTGTAGTGGTTGTATCGAAGCACCGCTTTGGCGTTCCAGCCTTTGAGCGCAGTGTTCTCGAACCAGAAGCCGACTTTGCCTCCGAGCTGCCAGCCCGTGGCGTCGTAGCCATCACCACCTGTGCCGATCAGACCTGGGCCGAACATGTATCCAGGAGCGATCTCGAACGACAGAAAGTTCACGAACGGCGGCGCGTATTCAGCCTCGAGCACGATGCGACGAAAGAGCAACTCTCCCGCGTTATATCGAATGCTCAGCGTGCAACAGACCTGCTGTTCGGCCTGTTGATAGGGCTGCTGCTGACCATACCCGTAGGGTTGTTGTCCGTACGGTTGTCGCGGCTGTTGTTGATACGGTTGAGGTTGGCCGTAACCAGGTTGGCCATAAGGTTGCGCGTAGCTGGTCGAGGCTACCCCGAGGATCGTTCCAGCAGCGGCACAGGAAAGCAGTATCGATGTGAGCGAGCGCATATACCGATGGTAGCTCGCTCCGTGACGACTGCCGATCTGCAATCCGCCGAAAGAGCCGAGCTCGTGTCGCTACCTCAACGCGTCATGACGACTTCGTCGTCGAAGCTCGCGCTCAACAATGTAGGGGCGCCTCGTTTCAGAAGCTGTCGATTCAGGGCTGAAAGAGCCTCGATATGCGCAGATGTGATGGGGATTCATACCCCTGCAGCACGTTGTAGAACCCAGTCGATTCGCCCACCACTGCCTGACCGAATACGCCGCTCGTTGTTGCGAGCATTGCGTCGCGATCCACCGCGCCGGTGTTGATGTTGAGCCAGCGAATCATCGTCGCGTTCGCGTTCGTTCCCTCGATATTGCTCTGCTTGACACTGCCTGTGATGACCACCCTCGGCGTAGAGCCTCCGAGCGAAACTCCGTGGCACGAGGTGGGTTGAGGAGCGGTCGCGTTTGCGTCGAGGTACGTCCACAACGCGGCACCGCTACTACCTTGAAGTCGTGCTGCCCAAGCTGCGGTGATCGTGCTGTCGGGTGCAGGAGGCACCCCTTTGGTGATGTTGGTTGAGGTTCCACACAGCACCACGCTGTTGTTTGGCCCTTCAATCATCGATTGAGTGACGAAGTTGTTTCCCAGTGCGGCCTCACCCACGTTGCGAGTCCACAGCGTTGTCGAGAGAGCTGCGTCGACCTTGTAGACCGTCGTGTAGGTCGCCGAGTCGCTCTTTCCCGGGAGTGAATACGGGCCGACATTGACGGCGGCAGAAAGGCTTCCGTCGGAGTGCCAGACGACGGCGGCGCCTGAGGCCTTGCCGCCCAAGCCATCGATGAGAAGGGGGCTGCTCAACGGAGCGCCTCCTGCGGCGTCTAGCAGCACGAAGAAAGCTTGCGAGACCGACGCATCGACCATGGTCGAGCCCACCACGGCGAGGCGTGTTCCGTCTGGGCTAAGCGAGATCGAGTGCACTTCGTCATCGAGACCAGCGTTGCCGTTGAACGAGTAATTCCACTCGACCGAGTGTGTTGGGCCGAGCCTCACCACGTACCCATCGCGAGCCTGACCTGCGTTGCTTGTCGTGATGTAGCCACCCATGAACGACTCGCCTGTGCTCGCTTCGACGATGCTGAGCGGGCGATGATCCGCGAGGGTATCGGGGTCGTCATAAATCGGGATACACAGATCGGTCAGCGCTGCGCCCGCCGTCGACATCCGAAGAAGCTTCCAGCCCTTCTTCGCGTTGGTGCCCGTGCACTGGGCAGCGATGGCGAGTGTGCCGTCGCTCTCGCGCGCAATGGCCGACGGGCTCTCGCCGGTGCTCGCCAACCCATCGACAGACCACACCGAGTACGGCACCTCGATCTGCACATCAATCGGGTCGCTCGTTGCGACGTTGCCTGCTGAGTCGGTTGCCTTGGCGAAAAAAGTATACGGGCCAGACGCGGTCGCAGAGCCGGTGATGCTCCAGTCGAACGAGAACGGTGAAGAGGTCTTACCGAGCGACGTTTCTTCGGTGGTGGTCTTCCTGAAGTATTCGACCGAAGCGACCCCAACGTTGTCGGTGGCATCCACGGTGAGGGTGACCGTCAGTGGATCGCTCAACCCAACAAGCGTGTTGGTGGGGTCGATGCCTTTGACGTGAATGCTGACCGACGGCGGCTCGGTGTCGGGGCTATGCCTGCGGCTCCGCCTGAGCCGCCTGAGCCGCCTGTGCCCCCGCTTCCTGCTGTGCCTGAGGTTCCTGAGGCCCCTCCTCCAGCGGCGCTCTTGTCGTCGCTCCCGCCGCAACCGGCGAGCGAGCCAACGAACACGCACAACAACGCAAGCGAGCTCCAACGAACCTTCGACATTGACGACGAAAATAGCACGAGGCCCGCGTGGTTCGCGCGGGCCTCGTGGGGGTATTTGCTCGATAGACGGCTGCGATAACTGCGTCGGATCGCTATCGAAGCAGCAGCGGAAACCGGTGTCGTAGAGCTTGAAACCCGACGTGACCTTGTAGAAATCAAAGTCACACATGGCGCCGTTTTCGCCGATGGTGGCGTACGAGCCGCCCATGAGTGGGTACGTCATGTTGGAGCTGCTCTGCGCCTCCGCATACTCCGCCCACACAAGGCTCGCCGCTGCAGCACTGGTTCGAGGCCGTGCACGCGACGCCCTTGGCTCGGCAAGCCGGGGCGACACCGCCGGTGTTTTGGCGTACTTCACCGCGTTGTTGTTCGTGATGTCCTTGTTGCAGAGGCCGTTGGCGGTGCGTTCGAGTCGTTGTTGCAGCAGTCGGTGGTTGCCGTGCAGAACTGGCCCGCGCGGCGACGATTGTCGCCCGAGGTGATCGTTCCGCAGATACGCGTGGATTGCGTCACTGCGGTCGAGGTTCCGCTGCAGCAGTTGCGTGCACACAACGCGGGGTCGTTTCCGCAGACGGCACGATCGAGCTGACAACGAGAGATTTCTCGCAGGTTGCCAGTCATGTCGTACACGCAGCTTGATTCGCGACGCCGTTGTAGCCGCTCCAGTTCGCCGAGCAGTTCTTCAGCAGTGAAGAGTGCGTGGGCAGCACGCCGTCTTGGTCACCATCGGTGGTTGTATCGAAGTCGAAGCCACCGAGGTTGCAGTACGTCGAGCCCGAGTAGTTTGCCGCGCTCGTACACGACGTTGCTTGCCTGTCGTACGCCCAATCGCAGTTGTTGTCGGTGTCAGGGGTGTTCGGGCCCGAGCCATCGTTGTTGTTGACGAGGCAGGTGTTCTGCCACTCGATTTCTGCGCATACGCGACCGCCGACTGCTGCACAGGCTTGCTCTGCTTCGCGAGGTGAGACGTCGTACCAAGGCACCACCCCGGTCTTCGAGCACGCTCGCGTTGCTTGAGCGACCTCGCCTGCTGGGGCGACCGTGACGTAGCCGTTTCCGAAGCCTGGGCTTGTTGTTGTCGCGCTCGCTCGGCTTGCTTCGAACGAGTAAATCCATGGCCCGCTGGTGCCGCCGCCGATCTTTACGACCGAGGGCTTCACGAAGAACGCAGCGTTGCTTCCCTTGGCAGAGAAGGGCTCGTCGATCGTGCCGTCGCAGTCGTTGTCGATGCCGTCACACACCTCGTCGCAGCCGCCCGGCAACGTTGCGCAGTCAGCTTTGACTGCATCGCACTTCACGGCGTTGAGGCCGTTGCAGACGTACTTGCCCGTCGTGCGGCAAGCGCCGTCTGCGCCTGGGCTCGCGTCGTCACTTGCGCAGCTCTTGTTGTAGAGCGGTACGTTCTCGTTGAGCGCGCCGTTGCAGTTGTTATCGAGCGTGTCGCACACCTCTGCGGTGTCTGCGCAGCTCGGTTTGTTGTTCACGATCGTGTCGCAAACGTTGGCCGGGAAGGTGCACTTCCAGCCGCCGTTCTGGCACGCGACAGTGACCTGCGAGGTGCACTCGGGCGAGGTGGCTGCGGGGCTGACTCCGCACACCTGAGACGGCAACAGTGGCGGTACGTTCTCGTCGATCTGCCCGTTGCAGTTGTCGTCTTGCCCGTTACACGCCTCGGTCGATGAGATGTACGTGCACGCGTACTCGCATGTCCCGTTGTTATCGAGGTCGTAGTGACCCTGCTGGCAGCCTTGAAAGACACACGCGCTGTTCACGCATGCGAACTGGGCAAAGACCGCTCCGTTGGTGCAGTCGTTGTCGCATGAGCCGCAGTGATGAACATCGCTCGTGGTATCAGGCTGATTGTTGAGCTGTCCGTCGCAGTTCGCGTCGACTCCGCACGTGTCGGTGCTGCTCGTCGCGGTCACTGAGCCCTGGCAAACGATCACTCCGCCCTGGCACGCCTTGGTGCCCGCCGAGCATGCTGAGGTCGCGCCTTGTGGCGGCGGAATCGGCTCATTGCACGCTCCGACACTGTCGCTCGGTGGTGCTGTGCCCGTCTTGTCGATCTGGCCATCGCAGTCGTCGTCGACCCCGTTACAAATTTCGACGCCGGGTTCGATGTTGCCTACGCAGACGAGTGTGCCGCTCTGGCACTGTTGCGTTCCGAAAGCGCACGGGAAGATATTCGACGAGCCGCACGCATCGCCTTGCCCTTGCGGGTTGTCATCCACGAACCCGTCGCAGTCATCGTCGAGGTTGTTGCAGAGCTCGGGGTTCTGATTCTCGACGATGACGTTCGGCCCCGTGCACACGACTTGCGCGTTGACGCAGCCGTAGACGCCCGCATGCACAGGGTCAGCGCAGACTCCTACCGCTGCGCCCTGACACACGATCGGCTGACCATTTGCGAAGATGCTGGTGTCGGCCGACAGGTCGTCTTCACCATCGATCAACCCATCACAATCGTTGTCGAGACCATCGCAGATCTCGACACCGTTGTTCGTGACGGTGCACTGAAACTCGCAACCATCGACGGGGTTCCCGTTGCGATCGACCCACCCGTCGTCGCAATGATCAATCACGCATTGCGCGTTTCCGGCACAGGTCGCCAGGTCAGGGTTAGCCCTTGTGCACGCAGGGGTCGCGTTGGGTAGCGAGCACTGGTTGCTGCAGTTGCCGCAGGTGTTGATCGAGCAGAAGTCGAAGCCCTCGTCGACCTGCCCATCGCAGTTATTGTCGAGGTTGTCGCAGGTCTCGGTATTCGAGGTCTTCGAGCACGCGTACTCACAACCGTTTTGCGTGTTGCCGTCGACGTCGAAGAAGCCTTCTGAGCACGTTGTGTAGCCACACGTGCCGGGCTGACCGGGCGTGCTTGGTGGCGTACACGTTGGGCTCGTCGTGCCCTGCACGCTCGTAAAGCAGTTGTTGGCGCACGTGCCGCACGAGGTGGGTTTCGCAAGCTCGGTTGCGTCGGTCACGTTGTCGACTGTGCCGTCGCAGTCGTTGTCGAGACCATCACAGATCTCACTCGAGCACTGCCCAGCCGTCCCCGCTGAGCCGCCTGTCGCGATTCCAGCCGAGCCTGCTGAGCCACCCGCGTTGATCGAGCCGGCGTTGCCCGCTGAGCCGGCTGTTCCCGCGGTGCCTGCAGTGCCTGCGGTGTTGCCGCAATCCTGGAAGCAATACGCGTCGTCCGAGCAGCCCGACAGCATCGCAGGGGCCACGATCGACAGTGCCAGCAACAACGAGCGAGTGCTCATCGCGAGTTTCGTTTTCGAGGTCGTCGAGCTCATTGCGCACCTCCGTTCTTGCGAGCCGAGCGACTTGTGCGGCGTTTCAACCACCCAAGGCCGACCAACCCTGCGAGCCACGCGAGCGTGTTGCTCTCGCTTCGCTTCTCCTCCACCGAGCAGCCTCCGCCACCCGTGGCCATACCGAACACTCCCTTGTCGGTAACGGTTGTTCCCGCGCTGCCTGCTGAGCCCGATTGACCTGCGGTTCCAGCGCTTCCTGCTGTGCCGCCCGTGCCTGCTGTTCCTGCGCTCCCGCCGGTGCCAGCGGTACCACCAGTACCTGCGCTGCCGCCTGTTCCGGCCGTGCCACCCGTGCCTGCTGCGCCGGTGACGCACTCACCGTTTTCGCAGACTTGGGTCGCCGGGCAGATAACGCCTGCGCAGATGTCGTTCACGCATTGACCCGTGATCGGATCACACGACTGGAACGCCCCGGGGCACGTCAAACCAACGCACAGATCGTCGACGCAGGTCGTGCCGTTGCAGACCTTGCCTGTCGGGCACACCGGCGAGCATCCGAGATCCACGCACGCGCCGTCCTTGCAGACCTTGCCGTTGTCGCAGGTCACGCCGGCACACGAGCCGACGCAGGTGTGATCCGTGAAGTCTGCGTTCGGCTTGCACACCTCGGTGGGCGCGCATGGGTTCGGATCACACGGGTTGTCGACGCACGTGCCTGAGTCACACGCCGTGCCCGTCGGGCAGGGCACGTTGAAGCAGTTGTTCTCGACGCAGGTGCCCGCGTTTGCTCCGAAGTTCGTGCACACCAAGCCGGTGTCACACGTCACGCCAAAGCACGGATCATGGCAGCCTCCGGCTTTGCACGTACACACCGGAACAATCTGTCCTGAGGTGTTCGTCGTGCCTTGCGGGCCGCACTGGTTGTTACCGCCGATCGCGACGGTTTGTGACGCGCAGTCGGCACATGGGTCTGCGCCGACGCAGTAGTCGTTGAGCTGTTGATCGGTGCCGCTCTGAATCGGGTCCTGGCAGGTTTGGCCCGACGGGCACGGGAACTCACCCGGGTCGCACTTCGCCACGCACTGACACGAGTTTCCGTTCTTCACGCAGGCGCGAGACGAGCCTTCGCCGCAGACGTTGATCGTTCCGCTTGGCCCGTTGTCGTCCTCGTCGATCTCTCCGTCGCAGTCGTTGTCGATGCAGTCACAGACTTCGGTCTGAGGCTTCAAGCCACCCACGCACTGCACTCCGCCGTGCACGCACTGCCATGTGCCCTTCGTGCATGCGCCCACGTCGGTGCCGCATGGCTCGCCGATGATCTTCGTCGCGTCGAGCGGGTCAGCCGTGCCGTTCAAACCGTTCGGAGCAACACCAGCCTCGTCGATCTGCCCGTCACAATCATTGTCGAGACCGTCGCACACCTCGGGTTGAGGCCCGATCGCGTTCACGCATTGTGTGCCTCCGCCAACGATGCACTGAAGCTGACCTGGCTTGCATTCGCCGCCGCTTCGATCGCCCGGGTAGAGCGTCGTGTCGTAGGTCGCATTGCACGTGCCGCCAAGGTTACCGAGGCCGTCGTCGATCTGGCCATCGCAGTCATTGTCGAGACCATCACAGAGCTCGGGTGAAGGCTGCGTGCCACCGGTACAGGTCAGCACGCCGCTCTGGCAAACGTACGTGCCGGGCATGCACACGCCCACGCTGCTTCCGCAGGTGCCGCCCACGCCTGGCAAATTGCCGTCGTCGATCTGTCCGTTGCAGTCGTTGTCGACGTTGTCGCACTGCTCAGGATCTGGGCTCTTTCCACCCACGCAAATCCAGCCTCCGGCCGAGCACTGCAGTGTGCCCGCCGAGCAAGGCACCGTCAGCGTGCCCACGTCGGTACACGTTGCGCCTGCGGGTGGAGTCCAGGTCAGCGAGCCGAACGAGCACTGTGTACCCGATTGGTTCCAGCAGCCGTTGTTGCCCGCGGTGGGTGCATCGCTGAGAGGCGCTTCGTCCGACTGACCATCGCAGTCGTTGTCGATACCGTCACACACCTCGGGTTGAGGCTGTGTTCCGCCCGAGCAGACGATCGCGCCGTTCACACAAGCCGTAACACCCGGTGTACAGGGCGCTTGGTTGATTCCGCAAGATTGCCCAACGCCCGGCACGGCCTCGTCGGTCTGTCCGTCACAGTCATTGTCGAGACCATCACAGATTTCGCTGCCTGGCCCGACGAAGCCAACACAGGTCGTCGTGCCCGCCGAGCAAACGGTCTTGCCCTTCTTGCACAGGCTGTTGCCGCCGTAGACGAGGTTGTTGGGTGTGCCTTGCGGAACACAGTCAACGGACGGAACGCTGTCGTCGATCTGCCCGTCACAATCATTGTCGAGACCGTCGCATACCTCGGTCTGCGGGTTGTTGTTGCAGGCCGAGTACGCGCCGTTGGTGCAGGTCGATGTGCCTGCGCAGTTGGGCGGTGTGTTGGTTCCGCAGTTGACGGGCGCGATACCGTCGTCGATCTGTCCGTTGCAGTCGTTGTCGATACCGTCACACACCTCAATGCCCGACGGAACACACGTGCCGCACACGCCACCTTCGTCGATGTTGCCATCGCAGTTGTCGTCTTGCCCGTTACACGTTTCGGTCGTCGGGCAGTGCAGCGGCGAGCCACACTTCGTCACGTTCTCGTCGACGCCGCTCACGCCGTTGTTGTCGACGTTGTCGCAGCGCTCTCCTGGGTTGTAACAAAGCCACTGTGTGGGGTCGCTTTGCTGCACGGTCGTCGTGCATGGCAGAAGTGCGAGGTTGCCCGATGGGTTCGCCGTCGTGATCGACGCCGTGTAGCTGTTCAAACACGTTGTGCGTTGAGCTGGTGTTGACCACGCGCAACAGTTCGCAGCAACGGGTTGAACGTTGGCGTAGTGAACGAACCCTTCGTCCGTACACCCGTTGCAGTTGTTGTCCGTGTTGTCGCATACCTCAGGCTTGATAGCGCCCGAGATGATGTTGCCGAGCGCTGCCGAAAGCTCTGCTTCGTTGAGTGCTGCGACTGCGGTTCCGGTGCCGCCGTTGGTGGCGACCGCAGCGTTCGTCGAGTTGATGGTCGCGGAGCCGAACTGAATATCGTAGGTCTTTATCTTCCAGAGCGTACCGCCGATGGTGAAGCCATCGAGAAGCTGTTTCGCAGCGTTCGCGACGCTCGTTCCGTTGGGGTCGGTCTCGCCCGTCGTGTCGCAGGTCTCACCACCGTCGGTGAGCAAGATCACGTTTACTGAACGACAGGGCGCTCGGTCGCAGAGCCGGCGAGAGGGTGTCGTACGTCACACTCGTGAGAGGGTTCGTCCAGCCAGAAGAGAGGTAGCGATACGCGTCGCGAAGAGCGCCGTTGATCGGTGTAGAGCCCGTGAGAATCAGCTCTTTGCAATCGCCGCACTGATTGTCGAACCAGCTCAACATGCTGGTCACGTTCGACGCGGATTGAGTCCCCGGAGGATCCCAGTAATCGTCTTGCTGAATGGGAACGAGGATGTTTCCCGAGGTACGCGTTGCACCCGTGCCCGCGCCACAGGTGGAGTCTCCGGTTGGTGGCGCTGGGTACAAGCTCGACACCGTGCAACCCGTCACGCTGGTCATCGACGCTGGACACGTAGCGGCAGGGGTACCGGTCTTGGTGAACGCACGAGGCCCGAACGTCATCAGGCCGAAGTTCACCTGCCCGCTGAACGCGTTGACGGTGTTGTACAGAGCGCAGCGCGCGTGACCCGTCTTGGTGCTCGGATAGTCACTGCTGTATCCGTTCGCCGTTTGACAGCTCGGCGCCGGAGTCATCGCGTCGTTCATCGACCCCGATGAGTCGACGATGAACAAGAAATACGGCTTTGACGGCGCAGGTGGCTGCGCCGATGTGCATGCGGCAGGCTCGGCTCTTACCGACCCAGCCCAAGCAGCTGCAAACGCCACGGTTAGCGACAACCCCGCCCAGCGCGCTCGTGTGTGCATGAGACTATCAGAACAGATGAAATTCGTGCGGGTGTCAAGGTGCGCGCCGGTTCGCCTTCACCCGGAAACATTCCAGAAACAACGACCCGCTAGACCCGGGGCGCGATGAAGAAGGTCGAAGCGATCATCAAGCCGTTCAAGCTCGACGAAGTGAAGGACGCCCTGGCCGAAGTGGGCATTCAGGGCATGACCGTCACCGAGGTAAAGGGCTTCGGGCGCACCGGGGGTAAAAAAGAGGTCTATCGAGGCTCGGCGTACGTCGTCGACTTCGTGCCCAAGGTGAAGATCGAAGTGGTGATCCCGGACGACCTCGTTCGCCCGGTGATCGACGCCATCGAGAAGAGCGCGAAGACCGGTCGCATTGGTGACGGAAAGATCTTCGTCTCCAACATCGAGGAAGCCGTCCGCATCCGCACGGGTGAGCGCGGCGACTCGGCTATCTGATGTTCATCGTAGTCCGCGTAACAACCTTGACCGCAGTCTGCTGAACGGGAGCAATCGAGCACATGGCCATGGGTCCGAAGGAAGTCATCGAGTACGGTAAAAAGCACTCTGCCGAGATGGTCGATCTGAAGTTCATGGATCTTCCCGGCATCTGGCAACACACCTCGGTGCCGTTCTGGCGCCTCGAAGAGTCGTCCTTCGAGGATGGCTTCGGCTTCGACGGATCGTCGATTCGCGGATGGCAGCCCATCAACGCGTCCGACATGCTCATGATCCCCGATCCGTCGACCGCGCAGATGGATCCATTCGTCGCGCGCCCGACGCTCTCGTTGATCTGTAACGTGGTCGACCCGATCACGCGTCAGGCCTACAGCCGCGACCCTCGCTACATCGCCAAGAAGGCCGAGCTCTACCTCAAGCAGACCGGCATCGCCGACATCTGTTTCTTCGGCCCCGAGGCCGAGTTCTTCATCTTCGACAGCATCCGTTACGGTCAGGCACCGAACAACGCGTTCTTCGAGATCGACTCGGAAGAAGCGATCTGGAACTCGGGCAAAGAAGGCAAGAACCTCGGTTACAAGGTTCGCCACAAGGAAGGTTACTTCCCCGTCGCCCCGACCGATCAGCTCATGGACATCCGCAACGACATGGTTGCGGTCATGCAGTCGGTGGGCATCAAGGTCGAGACGAGCCACCACGAGGTTGCCACGGCAGGTCAGTGCGAAATCGACATGCTGTTCAACCCGCTTGTCCACATGGCCGACCAGCTCATGTGGTTCAAGTACATCGTCAAGAACGTCGCGCGTAAGCACAACAAGACCGCGACCTTCATGCCGAAGCCCATCTACGGCGACAACGGCTCGGGCATGCACTGTCACCAGTCGTTGTGGAAGGACGGCAAGCCCCTCTTTGCTGGCGACAGCTACGCCGGCATGAGCGAGATGGCCCTCCACTACATCGGCGGCATCCTCAAGCACGCCAAGGCGCTCGCGGCCCTGACCAACCCGACCACCAACAGCTATCGCCGTTTGGTCCCTGGTTACGAGGCCCCGTCAACCTCGCGTACTCGAGCCGCAACCGCTCCGCGTCGATTCGTATCCCGATGTTCGCGACCTCGCCGAAGTCGAAGCGCATCGAGGTTCGCTTCCCCGACCCGAGCTGTAACCCCTACATCGCTTTCGCCGCGATGCTCATGGCCGGTCTCGACGGCATCCAGAACAAGATCGATCCAGGCGATCCGATCGACAAGGACATCTACTCGCTCGCTCCAGAAGAGCTGAAGCAGATCCCCCACATGCCGGGCAGCCTCGAAGCAGCGCTCGAGCACCTCGAAGCCGACCACGAGTTCCTCCTCCGTGGTGACGTCTTCACGAAGGATCTTCTCGAGACCTGGATCGAGTACAAGCGCGAGCGCGAGCTCGACCCGGTTCGTCTGCGTCCTGTCCCGTACGAGTTCTTCCTGTACTACGACATCTGATCGTTCGGTTGACAGCGAGCGTGCTCCATCGTTTGTTCGCCGCATGCTCGCTGCCCGCGCGGCTCAACTGAAACGTCTCGCATCCGGGGCTCTTCCCGTCTTCATGGTCGGAGCCCCGTTGCTCGTGCGAGCCTGTCATCGACTCGACCCGCCGGTGTCGCTCTCACAAGAGCAACGAGAGGCTGTGTTGCGTGTGGCGCGTGCTGCGCTTGAGGCTGCTGCTCGCGATACTTCATCGGCTCGCGTCAACGAACGAGACGAGCCCTCACTTCAGTCGATCTCGGTACAGTCGCCCGTGATCGTCACCGTGTATGGCCCCGACGCTGCCCTTCGTCGCGAGCCTCGCGTCGGCTTGTGGGAGCCCAACGAAAACACCATGGGCCTGCCGCTTCGCGAAGCGATCGTGCAGGCTGCAACCAGCGCCGGAAAGCTCGCTCACGATGTGAAAAATGGCGCCCCTCAAACCGAGGGCACGCTCATCAAGGTCGACATTCTCGGCCCTTCTCGACGCGCGTGGCTCGCGGCCTCGTGGTTCCTCGATTTCGTGAGCGATCCAGGTCGCGATGGTTTTCGCGCTGACCGAGACAACCATCACGCGTTCTTCTTGCCATCCTGGACAGTCGAGCGTTCTGCCTCGACGCCAAAGACGCTCTCGTACCTCGCGAACAAGCTCGGCGAACCTGTCGGGGGGCCTTCGATCCATCGCTTTCAAACGACCTCAATCGTCGAAGGGCCCGTCGCGAAACCCGGCGCTCACGAGGTCTTTCGAGGCAATGTTCTCTTGCCCGAGCTGAACGAAACCGTGGTCCGCGAGGGGCTCGATCTCGCCGGAAAATATCTCGCGAGATCCATCGGCCAGGACGGTCGCTTTTGTTACAACTACCTCGCGCTCGAAGATCGCTGCGACAACGACTACAACCTGCTTCGTCACGCAGGTACCGCGTACTCGTTGTTCCAGATCTACGCCGAGATCCGTGACCCGGTGATGCTTGCTGCAGCAGAGCGATCGATGGCGTGGTTGCGAAAACAAACACGGCAGGTCGATGGAGACCCCTCGCGTGTGTTCTTGCTCGAAGGTGATCGCGCAAAGCTCGGTGCCGTGGGCTTGTCGCTGCTTGCATTCGTCGAGCGAGAGAAGATCGTCGCCGACGGCAAAGACCGTGAGCTGATGACCAAGCTGGCCAACTACTTGCTGAGCCAGCAACGCGAGGACGGCTACTTTGCAAGCTTTTTTGCCTGGAAAGCTGGCGTCGAAGCTCCGCGAGAGAACTCGATTTATTACCCCGGTGAGGCGCTGCTCGGGCTCGTTCGATTGTACAGCATCGACCCTCAACCGAAGTGGCTCACAGCCGCGAACAAAGCCGCGACGTACCTCGTGAAGAAGCGGTGGAGGTTTGCCGGTATCGAGCTTTACGTGCCGCCCGATGCTTGGTTGACCCAGGCTCTCGCTGAGCTCGATGCAATCGCCCCTGCGACGTGGCTTCGCGACTACGCGTACTCGCTCGTGGGCGTGACCGAGATGTCGATGCTGCGAGCCGAAGAAGGAGCCGCGCGTGACTTTGATGGTGGGCCAGGGTCGGGTTTCGGATTTCCTGGAGTGACCCCCGCAGGCTCTCGCAACGAGGGCACGACGGCCGTCTGGAAGATGGCCAAGCGCCGCCAGGAACCCGCACAGATCGCTCGACTGCGAAGCATCGCTCTACGTTCGGCGAGGTTTCAGCTCAACCAGGAGATTCGCCCTGAAAATAGCTGGTTCTTTCCTGAGCCTTCTCGCGTGATGGGCGGCTTTCGCGGCACCGCGATCGAGTCAGAGGTGCGCATCGACTACGTGCAGCACAACTGCACTGGGTTGCTCGGTGTGCTCGCGATGTTGAGGGATGCGTCGTGACGCCTGATCCCGCGGCCAACGAAAGCAACGAAAGCAACGAGAGCAAAGCGACCAAGGCAACCAATGAGGTCAATGCGCGTCCCGTCGCCCTCCTTGCAAAGGTGGCCAAGCTCTCGCCGTTCGCTGGAGTCACGTGCCTTGCGTTGTTGGTGATCTCACTCGTCACGCAGCTCGAGAGCTGGGAGGCAACGCCCTTCGTGTTGTTGTTCTACGGAGCGCTCTTCTCGGCCATCGCGAGCGCGGTGTCACTCATCGAGCTCAAGCGGCGACGCGAGACGATCGCGCTGCCCGAGAGTCACGGCACTGCACGAACGTTGCTGTGGATCGTCGTCTCGATCGGAGCGTTGTGGTTCTGGGCTCCGGGCTTGATGGTTCCGATCGTGGGTCGCGTGATTCGTCTGGTCTCGACGCTTCGCTTTTGAGCGAGAGCGTGGGTGAGCTGAAAGAGAACCTAAGGCTGCGAGATCGGCTTTTTCTTCGGCCTCACGTCGGTATTGTGCGGGCACGTAAAAGAAGCCGTAGGGGCCGCCATCTTTCTTGTGATGGAGCTTGTGGGCCTCACAGAGCACACGAACCCATCGGTACTTCAGCAGCCACTGCACCGGTAGTCGCTCATGCACCAAGCCATCATGAAAGGTGAGGTACGAGATGCCAAAGACGGACATCCCGATGCCCCAGCCATATGCGATCTCACGCGCGATGCCCGGTGTGCCAACGCATCCATACAGAATCAACGCGATCGCGATCGGTGCGTGGGTGACCGACAAGATGTCGTTCGCCTCCCATTTGGTCTTGCGGGGGCTGTGATGAGAGCGATGCAAACGCCACAAAATGCCGTGCCAAACGCGACCATGAAGAAGAGCTGCCCACGCCTCCATAAAAAGCGCTGCTGCCGTGATGGTCACGATCCAGATCAAGATTTGAAGGGGGCGATCGGGGATCATTCGAGCGTGAGGAGGGCGGCGTGATTCCGGCCCAAAAGTCTGCCCTCTTTGAAGCTTGGTTCAGCCGACACGTTGCGGGTCGGTTGCGCAATTCTTTTACATCGATGTTGTTGAGCGGCTCTCAACACGTCGTTCAAGCTGCCAACGACCGGGCGGTGTTGCTGGTCGGCAATCACACCTGTTGGTGGGATTCGATGGTCATCTTTTGGCTCTCGTACGCGCATTTCAAGCTCGATGGCCACGCGATGATGGATGCTCGCAACCTTCGTAAGCTGCCGTTCTTGGGCAAGATCGGCGCATACGGGGTCGAGATTGGCGATCGCGAGGATGGTGAGCGAGCGATTGAATATGGTGCGTCGTTGCTCGACCGCGCTCGGCGCATGGTGCTGGTGTTTCCACAAGGCAGAGAGCGACCGATCACCGTGCGACCGCTGGGCTTCTATCGAGGGGCCGCAGAGATCGCGCGCCGTTGCCCCGAGGTGGCGGTGATCCCATTTGCGCTTCGATACGAATTCGGGGCGAGTGAGCAGCCCTATCTCTACGCGAGCTTTGGGGCGCCGATGGCTTGGCAAGACGACACTGAGCTTCTGCGCGCGTCACAAGAAGCGGCCGTCACGGGTCTTCTCGATGAGATCGACAAGGCGTTGTGTGAACGCAACCAGGGTGACTTTACGCCGCTTTTCACGCGTAACTCGGGCATGGCTGAAACCGCGACGCAGATGCTGTCGTGGTTCACGCGTGGCTGAGATGCCCACGCGGTCACGCTATTTTTGACAGCGGGCTTGGAGTAGCCTCGCCGCTATGAGTGAGACCGAGTTTTCATTCGAGCATGAGGCGGGCTTCGATCGGGGCGAGGTTGCAGGGCAGGTTCGGTTGGGCCGCTTTGAAGCCCAATACGAAGAGCTCTTTGCGCAGGTGATCGAAGACGGAATCATCACCGCAGAAGAGCGTGCACAGCTCGATCAAAAGGCCGACGAGCTCGGTCTCGATAAAGAACGACTCAAGCGTCTCGAGGCTGCGCTTCAAGCGGCCTACGAGGCTCGTCATCAGGTCAAGATCACCGACCTGAGCGCGTTGGCCGCGTTGCCGCTCGATGAGCCTCCGCCGGCCTCGCTTCGACCGATCGAGCCTTCGCACGACCCGCGCGTTCAAGCGCTCGAACGTCGCATCAAGCATCTCGAAGCGCGTATCGTCGAGCTCGAGCACGAGCTCGAAGAAGCGCGTGCTCATGTGGCGGTCGAGGTCGACTTCTCGGATGTCACTGCACCCAAAGCTGAGCCTGTCGACGACGACCCGAGTGAATTGCTTCGTCGTGTTCGTCACGACCCTCGCGATGCCGACACGCTTCACGCTCTCTTCAAGCTGTTCGTGAAGAGCGGTGAGGCGGATCGTGCGTGGTGTGTTGCTCACGTGACGCAAGCCCTCGAGATTGCCACCCCCGAAGAGCGCTCTGTCTATGTGAAGGGCAAGCCCGATGGGCTCATCAAGCCGACCGGCGCGGTCACGCAAGACGCATGGCGCAGGCTGCTCTTTCACCCTGAAGAAGAGATCGTCACGGGCGAGATGTTCGCCATCATCACGTCGGCGGTGTTGCTGGGTCGAGTGTCTGCGCTTCGACGTGACAAGTTGCTTCCGACGCTCGATCCTGCTCGTAAACAAGATCCGAAGACCTCAACGCTTCAGGCCGTGCGGTGCTTCTCGTGGGCGTCGTCTGCGCTCGGGATGCAGGCCCCCACGCTCTACGCAGAGCCAACCTACGACGGCATCGTCGAGATGGTGCCGGGGCTTCCGCCGGTCTCGCGTCTAGGCAAGAAAGCACTCTCGGGCCGATCGGCGCTCGAGCTCGTGTTTCTCGCAGGCCGTCACATTGCTTGGTATCGCGAGGAGCACTTCATTCGATTGCTCGTTCCGAGTATTCCTGACCTCGAAGATCTCTTCCTGACGGCGTTGATGCTCGGCAACCCGGGCATCCCGTTGTCGGCGGATGTGAAGCGCCGTGTGGCTCCACTCGCGAAAGCCATCGAGCCCATTCTCGAGCCGATCTTGGTCGATCGTCTTCGTGGCTACTTCTTGCGCTTCGTCGAAGAAGGCGGGCGTACGAACCTGCAACGATGGGCAAGCGCTGCCGATCGCACTGCATCACGCGCGGGTCTCTTGCTCAGCAATGATCTCGTTGCAGCGAAGACCATGCTCGAGCTCGAAGACCCAACCCAGGCGCACGAGCGCTTCGACGATTTGATCGTCTTCGCGACCAGCGATCGTTACTCGAACCTGCGTAAACAAATCGGAATTGCGGTGAAGTGATGACACTCCCTCCTGGCCCAGATTCAAGCTCGTTCGTTCAGCTCGTTCGCTGGATTCGTGAGCCGTTCCCCTTTCTCGATGAGTGTCACGCACGCTATGGCGACGCGTTTACGCTGACGATTCCGGGGCTAGGCCAGGTGGTGTTGGTGGCGCATCCCGAGCCGGTCAAAGAGCTGTTTGCGCTTCAGTCGGATCAGTTCTCGGCAGCTCGCGCAAATCAGGTGCTGCGACCGTTTCTCGGCGACCACTCGCTCTTGTTGCTCGATGGTCGTGAGCACATGCGACATCGCAAGGTGATGTTGCCTGCGTTCCACGGAGAACGCATGGCGGCCTACGGTCGGACGATGCTCGAGATGACCGACGCATCGATCGATGAGTGGCCGATGAGCAAGCCGTTCTCGCTGCATGATCCGATGCAAGAGATCACGCTGCGGGTGATCTTGCGAACGGTCTTCGGAGTCGCCGAGGGCGCGCGTTTTCAAGAGCTCGCGAGCTTGTTGAAGCGTTCGCTCGATCTGATTGCGTGGCCGCCGATGTTGTTTCCGTCGGTGCAACATGACCTCGGCCCATGGAGCCCATGGGGCAAGCTTCGTCGCATCGCAGATCGCATCACGGCACTGCTGCTCGACGAGATTCGTTCCGCACGAGAACGTGGTGTCGAAGGTCGAACCGACATCCTTGCGATGTTGCTTTCGGCTCGCGATGAAGAGGGTCGCCCGCTCAGTGATCAAGAGCTGCACGACGAGCTCATCACCTTGCTCGTCGCAGGTCACGAAACGACGGCTACGTCGCTCGCCTGGTCGTTTCGATGGATCCTCGCTATCCGTGGCCTCGCGGATCGAATGATCGATGAGATCAACGGGGCGAGCACCAACGGTGAGCTCAGCCCAGAGAAGCTCTCAGCTCGAGTTGCTCGATCATGTGGTTCGAGAAGCATTGAGGCTTCAGCCAGTGATTCCGCTCGTGGGTCGCGCGCTGTACGAGCCGATGAACGTACTGGGGTATGAGGTTCCGGCTGAGGTCGTGATCGCGCCGTCGATCTATTTGCTGCACCGACGAGGCGCTACCTACCCGCACCCTCACGTATTCGACCCCGATCGTTTTGCAGCGTCGAAGCCATCGCCGTCGAGTGGCTTCCGTTTGGCGGAGGGCTTCGTAAGTGCATCGGCGCCGCGTTCGCTCTGTACGAAATGAAGATGGTACTCGCAGCAGTGCTGACGCGTTGCCGATTGAGCTTGGTCGATCGCAAGATCGAGGTGGTCCGTCGATCGATCACGCTGACTCCATCGGATGGTCTTCGCGTGACGTTGCGAGAGCGTCGAGGCCGCTTGCGAGCGGGTAGGGCTGCCTGACAAAGCAGAGCCTGTGAAGATCGAAAAACTACTTCAACCCGGGTTGTTGATTCCGATCGCGGCGGTTGTCTTCATTGCGCTCGGCATCGTGATCGCGATCGTTCGATCATCGATTTCAAAGAAGACTCAAGCGAAGCGCGAGCTTTGGGTCAAAGGCGCCTACTCGATCTGGACAGGCGGTGAAGACAGCGGCTCGTGGGCCGCTGCACGGGCTCAAAGTGCTCTTCGCGATTGGTATGGTGTGAGCAACTCGGGTGGCTTTTGGGATGTGATCAAGGAGCTCAAGCAAGGCCAAACCGGTAACGCTGCCTGGGATCGCGTACGCGCTCTCGACATCCTGAGGATCGGTCGTGCGGCTGGCTACATCGACGACGATCAGTGCTGGGGCGAAGCATCGACGATCGGCCTCGAGCTTCAGCGGCTCTATCGAAGCTGGGAAGACCTCGCTCGTGCCTTCGAGGCAGGTATGAACGAGTGGCAACACCGACGAGGAGTGAGCGACCCACAGCAGACGGGTCGTGTTCAACGCAACCTGCCGACCCTTCGGCAGCTGATCTGGCCGCAGGTTGCGTACGACACCTCGCTCGCGATCGACGACTAAATCAGCGCTTCTTGCTCGTCTTTGCGGGTGCCTTGGTGGGCTTGGCTTTCGGGGCCATCTGAGTCGGCGCAGGCGTTGGCGTTCGTTCGATCGAGCTGCGCAACGGTGCGTGACGAGCCTCGGAAAGCACACGCGCCAGGAACTTCCCGGTGTGCGACTCTTCGACGCGAGCGACTTGCTCCGGTGTGCCCGTTGCGATGAGACGCCCGCCTCGATCGCCGCCTTCGGGCCCTAGATCGACCACATGATCAGCACACGCCACGACATCGAGATTGTGCTCGATGATCAGCACGGTGTTGCCAGCGTCGCATAGACCTTGAAGTGCTTCGACGAGCAGCTCGATGTCTTGAAAGTGCAACCCCGTCGTGGGTTCGTCGAGCACGTACAGCGTGCGTCCGGTGGCTCGTCGTGCGAGCTCGCGAGCAAGCTTCACGCGCTGTGCTTCACCGCCTGAAAGAGTGGGCGCGGGTTGGCCAAGCGGCATGTACCCAAGGCCTACGCGCCGAAGCGCTTCGAGGCGATCGCGCATCCGCGGCACCACGTCGAACACGGCGTACGCTTGGTCGACTGTGAGCGTGAGCGCGTCGGCAATCGATTGACCGCGATACAAGATCTCGAGCGTCTCTCGGCCGTAGCGTTTGCCCCCGCAGGCTTCGCAAGTGACGAACACGTCGGGCAAGAAGTGCATCTCGACGCGAAGCACTCCATCGCCCTGACAAGCCTCACAGCGACCACCTTTGACGTTGAACGAGAAGCGTCCTGCCTTGTATCCGCGAGCGCGTGCTTCGGGCAGCCCTGCGTACAACTCGCGAAGCAAGCCGAACAACCCTGTGTACGTCGCTGGGTTCGAGCGAGGCGTGCGACCGATCGGCGATTGGTCGATGCTGATCACCTTGTCGATGTGCTCGATGCCTTCGATTCGATCGCATTCGCCGATCGCGGCAGAAGCCCCATAAAGGGCCGAGCGAACAGCAGGCAGCAACGTGTCGACGATCAAGCTCGACTTGCCCGAGCCGCTCACCCCCGTGGCGCAGGTCATCACGCCAATGGGGATGTCCACCGTCACGTTGCGCAGGTTGTGAGCTCGCGCGCCCACGACACGAATGACCTTGTTGGTGGCCTTCCGACGCGCCGGAAGCTGCAGTCGACGCTCTCCTGAAAGATACGGCCCCGTGACGCTCTTGGGGTCGTGCATCACGTGGTCGGGCTTGCCCTGCGACACGATATGCCCGCCTGTCGTGCCTGCGGTGGGCCCCATATCGACGAGGTGATCGGCTTCGAGAATCGCTTCTCGATCGTGCTCGACCATGATCACCGAGTTGCCGAGATCGACCAGCTTTCGAATCGCTTCGAGAAGTCGTGCGTTGTCTCGTGCGTGAAGACCGATCGACGGCTCGTCGAGCACGTAGAGAACTCCAACGAGGGCCGCGCCAATCTGGGTCGCAAGGCGAATGCGTTGCCCTTCACCGCCCGAGAGTGTTGACGCGGATCGATCGAGCGACAGGTAGTCGAGACCCACGTCGATCAAGAAGCCGAGGCGAGCGATGATGCCGTTCAAGAGTGGCTGAGCGACGACTCGCTCGCGTTCTCCGAGTGCGCGGAGGTCATCCGAAAACGCTCGCAAAAAATCACGTAGCTTGCTGAGCCCAAGCTCACCGAGATCGGCGACGGTTTTGCCTCCGAGCAGTACCGCGAGCGCTTCAGGGCGAAGGCGCTTTCCGTGGCAGGAGTCACACGTACGAACGACGCTGAATCGATGAAGATCGTCTTCACGGATATGGCCTTCATCTTCGTCGTCGTCGGCTGATTCACCCTCGCTCTCGGTGCCCTCGTCGAGCATGCGCGAGAGCCTCGGGATCAACCCTTCGTAGGGCTTGCCCTTCTTCTTCGTCGTCGCAGCGCCGTGGAGCAGCGCGTCTCGCATCGCTTCGGGCAACTTCTCGAATGGGGTGTCGGGGTGTACGCCGAGGGCTTCGACCGCTCGTTGCAACTCGGTGGCGTGAGCGACAGTGCCTCGACGCCCCCATGCGACGATGGCGCCTTCTCGAAGCGTCTTGGTCGTATCAGGGATGCACCGATGCTCGTCGACCACGGTGCGACTGCCCAGGCCATCACACGCAGGGCAAGCTCCATGCGGACCATTGAACGAGAACAAGCGCGGCTCGATCGACGGCAACGACACTCCGCACGTGACACAGGCAAAACGCTCGCTCAACACGAGCGGCTCGGGTGACTCGCTGTCGTCGACGAGCAGCATCCCTTCGCCCAAACGCAGCGCGAGCTCGACCGAATCGGTTGCACGAGAGCGCAGACCTTCTTTGACGACCAGACGATCGACGACGACGTCGAGGTCGTGAGGACGAGCGCGATCGAGAACGATGTCGTCACCGAGATCGACGACTTGTCCATCGATACGAGCGCGAACGAAGCCATCGCGCCTGAGCTTTTCGAGCTCGAGCTTGAGCTCTCCTTTTCGGCTGCGTGCGATGAGGCCATGATCGACAGACGCGAGCCTCACGAACCCGAGGATGCGATCGATGATCCGCAGCACGGTCTGGGCTTCGATGGGGAGCCGCATATAGGGCAATGCGGGATGCGAAACCATAAGACGCGCAAGTAGTCTGCGATCTCGGTCACCCGTGCCTACGGTCAGGCGAGGGCTACGAGCAGGCGCGCGCGTTGCTCGATGGCGATGGCCGGAGACAGACCTTCGATCAGATGACATCGGGCTTGAGCGAGCTGCTCGAGCGCTGCCGGGCATAGGCCGAGAGGAATTCGACGTAACGACGCTGCCGCGCCTGCGTAGATGGTGTCGAATGCGAGGCTCGATTTACCCGAGCCGCTGGGCCCCGTGATGACGACGAGTTGGTTACGAGGCAGCTCATAACTCACGTTCTTGAGGTTGTGCTGCTCGCGCCCTTCTGATCACTTCGTTCATCACTTGCTCTCCGTTGCGAGCGCTCGTGCGAGGTCGTCGCACCAGATCTTCGAAGTCTTCGATACCCACGGCGAGACGGATCAATCCGTCGGGTGATGCCTGCGCGCCGGCGATCGTCGATGGCATCGTCGAGGCGGTGGTGCTCGCAAAGTGCGTGATCAAAGCGCACATCACCCAGGCTCACGGCGTGTGAAGGTCAAGCGAACGTTTTCGAGCAGATGACGACCTGCTTCGAGACCACGTCGTAGCTCGAATGACAGCATGGCCACCGGTGCGCGCATCTGCCTGGCCGCGATCCATAACCAGGGTGCGACTTGAGCGGGGGTGATGTACGGTCTGCCGCAGGGTATGGAAAACGCCGCAGCTCAGCCGCGTTGCTCGTTGCTTGTTTTCATTCGCAGCGCAGGCGTTCAATGCCTCGAGCCACGAGGAACGCATTGAACGGCGAAGAGCTGCTCCGAACCCTTTGATGATGTTGTCGCGAATCGAGCTCGTAGGGCCGATGCGCCGACGGCGACACCACAAATCGCGTCGCCGTGACCGCCCAGGAACTTCGTCATCGAGTGCATCACGACGTCGACACCAAGTGCGAGCGGACGCTGGCAATACGGAGTCGCGAACGTGTTGTCGGCGACCGTATAGCGACCCGTCTCTTTCGCGAGGTTTGCGATCGCTTCGATGTCGGTGATCGCGAGCGTCGGGTTGCCTGGCGTTTCGATGTAGAGAACCTTCGTGCGATCGGTCATCGCAGCGCGGTAGCCATCCACCGACGTGTCATCGATGAACGTGGTCGTGATGCCAAGCGGAGGCAATCGCTCGCGAAGCAGGCGTGCGGCTTCTCCGTACATCGCGCGCGGCGCAACGATGTGATCGCCCGTCTTCAGCAAGGTCATCAGCGTGCCGAAGATCGCCGCCATTCCACTCGATGCAGCGACCGCCTCTTCACCATCCTCGAGCACGGCCACTTTGCGCTCGAGCATCTCAATCGTTGGGTTGCCCCACCTCCCGTAGATGTAAGCGTTGCTCTCTCCTCGAAAGGCTGCTGCTGCGACGTCGGCGTTCGGAAACGAGAATGCGCTCGACAACACCAGAGGTGGCTCGAGCGATCGCGTTTCGTCCAGCTCTTCGCCCGCGTGAACCGAAGGCGTCGACAATCGAAGTCGATCTGGCATGGCGCGGGTATAGCGCCCTCGCGCTCTACGCACAGGCTACGAATAACTCTCGCAACGCTCCTGACAGAAATCAGACAAACACGAGAGTCGGACGCAGCGCATCACTCAGATTGCACTCGCAAAGCGGTGGATACGATGCCGATCACCTTATCGGTGAGTTGCTTCACATCGACAGGGTTACCGAGCTCACCTTTCAGACCGTTGATGCGCGCTGCTCGCTCACGAAGAAGAACGTCGTCACGCGGATGCGTTGACGAATCCGGAACACGAAGTTGTCGCCGCTTTGCGAAGAGTAACAGGTGATTGCCGCTGTAAAACATCTCGCCTTTCCGGTTCATTTGATACCCGACAAGCGGCTCGTTCGGCCCAGTTTGAGCTCGATAATACGCTTCGATGATCTCGCGTTGACGGCCCCAGTGGGGGTGACGTCTTGACGAAGTAGAGATCGATCCCCACACACGGGTGAAGCCGAGGGCGAGACCGGCGAGCGCCCCTGCGCCCACCTTGCGAAGTCGATGACTCGCCATCAACGCCAGTGCGATGGCGGCGATCGTCGCGCCCAGACGCTGCGCTGAAATTAAGAGCGACTCAGGCCTGGCGCGTTTGTGGTTGGCCGTGAACAGGTGAAGAGGCGTGCTCTCCGCGGTGTCTCCGGGATCCGCCACCATATCGCGGCCCACGACGCCCACGGCGAGTGCGCCTCCGAAGTGCGGCACCTGCGGCGACCTGTTCATGGCGCTCGGCTGCGCGATCAGCGAGATCGTTGCGACAACCGGCTTTGCTCCGGGCTGGCGATAGTCACAATCGTGAGCCTCGATCTGCGTTCTCGGTTTTGCTCGCGTCATCTCGCTGTCGTCGCTCGTGCGGTTTGCTTGCAGGGCTGGTGTCGCGCCCTCTTCACGATCGTTCGACGACGCGGTGAGTCTGAGCGCACCAGCGATCGCAAAGCCCAGCGCGAACAAGCCGATCAGTGCTGCAAACCGCTGCGGCTCAGGACACGGGTAGCTTCGTTGGGCTCCTTACCGTCGACGTGACCGTCAATTGATCCGGTCGAGCCGACCCCAACGCGGCGCAGCGAATAGCGCACCGAGAGGCCGACGAACATCAAGCGCGCGAAGGCAGTGACTCTTCCAGGTCTCGGACGAGCTCTTGGTGATGTGATCGAGAGCAGATGCCGGTCAGCATCGCGGCTGGTGGAGCCGCCAGGAAAATATAGTGATGGAACGCCGTCAGCATCGCGCTGAACAGCGCGAACGCGCGAAGACGAACCACATCGCGAGAAGGCAGGCGTCGCCGCGTCCTCGATCGGCGTCATCAGGTTTTCGCGCCCACCAGAGCAGCGCCAGCAAGGCGCGATGCCTGTCCACGGAAAAGAACGCATAGCCGAGCTGCCAGACGTAGAACCTGAAGCTCACGTCGTCGCCCTCGTTCGTGTCGTGAACGTGGGTGAGCGCGCGCTTCCACATGTCGTGGAAGATCAACCGATCGATGAAGCCCGAGCCGTGTCGTGCGTACATCGCGACGTACCAAGGCATCGCCACGACGAGCAGAACGAGCAGGCCCGGGAAACAGCTCAAATGCGCGACCAGATCGCCCATCGCCCGGTGACCACCACATAGGCGAGCACACAACATCGAGTACGACGCCCGCAGGCGCTGGCCATCGTCGACACGGCCGCGAAGAGAAGGCTGCGATGTAGTAGAGACGTTATTGACGACGCTCGCCTCGGTTGATGTGGAGAAGAACACGGCAACACCGACCAGAGCAACGCCTGCAGACCTGGCTGAAACCACCCCACGACCGCGTGGTGAATCGAGCACGCCTCGTTACCTGGCAGACGCAGTTGCCCTTCAGGCAGACCAAAACTCATCGGCGTGAAGTCGAAACCCATGGCCAGGCGCGTCGGGTAGCGTGACGGATCGATGTGCCGCGAGAGCAGTAAAACGCCTGCGGCAGCGTCTGACACCACCGCGCCGAAGGGCTCAGATGAAGCGCGCTGAGACCAGGCCAGGCACCGATGGTCAGGCTCGTACAACGATACTTTTTGCTCTGGGTCGGTGTGAATGCCGGGCAACAACGGCCCCATCGCTTGGGTCATGGCGCGACGAACGGCATATCGGTCATCGTTTGGTGCGTGAGAAATGCCCGCGGCATCGTCATCAACACGACGCCACCGATGAACGCTGGGCGTCGACCAAAGACCTTCGAGACTCCCTTGTACAGCACGTACGCAAGCAACGCCATCAGATGACGGGCGTACGAACAGCCCATTCGGGCCCACGGGATCACCCGCTTCGTCGGGGGCGAGCATGCGATCGGGCTTGTAACCCACGCCGAGCGACCATCGCGATCGCTTGAATCAGAAGTCGAGAACGGGCTTCGACCAGAACCACCCGTCTTGCGCCCACCAGGTCAGATCAATCGTTGCGCGACACGGAATCTCGCGCGCGACCTCGCCTGAGTGCGTCTCCGCTGGGTCACTCAATAGGTAGCACGACCGCCATGGGGAAGACAACAACGCGCCGATAGTCGCTCAACCAAAAGCCATGGCGACGATGCAGCGGAAGGTGATCGCTGTTGCCTTCGGATACTTACCTCAATCGCTGTGCCCAGTCGAAACAACGACGAGGCAAGGGATGAGAAAGCGCGGCACGAAGACCGCCGACGCGATCGCGGAAATACCCGTGAACCGAGAGGCCGAGGGCTCCCAAAAACGCGCGCCCGAAGAGCGCCACCAACAAGAGCGGCGAGCCGAGCTCGTTGAGTGAGACACGTGCGGCAGCCGGCGCGTGATCGTCGTCAAACGTGCCCGTGAGATCGAGCAGCCCCACCGTGGCGATCAGCGAGAACAGAACGCCCAGAGGCACACCCAAACGAAGCTGCCGATCGAGAGACATCAGCAGCAGCGAAGCGATGGCTCCGATGGCGAACGTAACGCCGCCTCGCACGAGCCGAGGAGCGTTGCCCGACGGTGGGGCATCGTCGGGATCTTGATCGGTTTCGCGTGGCTCTGTGACGCCTGGGTCGGACGCTCCCAGCGACGGTGATTCTGGCGCTGTGATGGGGTCGGTGGTGGTGGCCCCGGCCGTGCTCGCAGAGGCCGAGCTGGAAGCATCCGCGGTGGACATCAGCGCTGCACCGCACCGAGTTTCTGTTGAACCGAATTGCGAACCGACTGATGACGTTCGTCGACCTCTGCATCGGTCAACGTGCGCGCACCATCGGCGCCGCTCAGCTCACGTGGATCGCGGTACACGATGCGGAACGAGAGCGAGCGATGATCGGCAGGGATCGAGCCTCCGCGGAACAGGTCGAACAGCTCGACGTTCGCGCAGAGATCGCCTGCTTCCTGTCGGATCAACGACTCGACCTGGCCAGCCGTGACATCGTCATGAACTTGCAGCGAGATGTCGCGCGTGACGGCGGGCAACCTGGGGATGGGCTTCGCCTTGGGCACGGTGCGACCGAGCTCTTCGAGCACATCGAGATCGAGCTCGATGAGAGCGATCGCGTTGGGGATGTCGAGCTTGGCGAGCACATCGGGGTGCAAGAGACCGAGCTGACCCACTCGCGTTCGTTTCTCACCCGAGACCACGACGATCGCGGCAGCGGCTCGCGGGTGATACGCAGCAGGTACTGCCTCTTTGACGAGTTGCTCGATCTCGACGGTCGTGCGCGTGACTCGCTCGACAAGCTCGACTGCGGCGGCGCGAGCGTCGAACACATCGTGATCCGTCGACTTGGCGAGATACGTCGGTCGAGGGCCGGCGAGCACCGCTGCGAACCCTCGTCGCTCATCCGCAAGGCTGCTGCCTTCGCGAGCGGGCAAGAAGGTGCGACCGGTGCAGAAGAGACGCGCGCTCCATTCGCCACGACGGCGCGACAGTGACACGGCATCGAGAAGACCTGGCAGCAACGACGTGCGCAACACCGAGCGTTCTTCGGTGAGCGGATTGAGCAACGAGACTGCGGGCGCCTTCGCGCCGAGCATCTCGAGTGACTCCTTCGACACGAACGCGTAGGTGAGCGCTTCTGAGAGACCCAGCTCGATCGCCGCGCGACGCACGCGCCCCTCGAGCTCGCCCGTGGTGCGTGGTGCTTGAGGCTTGAACGCAGCGAGCTCACTCGGGATCGCATCGAGACCGCGAACCCGTGCGACCTCTTCGATCAGATCGGCTTCACGACCGAGATCGGGTCGCCACGACGGAGCGCCAACGATCATGGTGTCACTGCTCTGCTCTCGGACGTCGCTACAACCCAACGAGACGAGGATCTTCTTCGCCTCGTCGAAGGGGATCTGCGCTCCGATCAACGCATCGAGACGCGACGAACGAAGCTTGATCGTCGGGGCTTCCCACAACGTCGGGTGCACATGAACCTCGGGCGTGAGCGTGTAGGCTTTGCCGCCTTGCGAGCTCACCAAGAACGGCTCTTAGACGAGCGATCGAGGGGCGCACATTCTCAGATCGATCCCGCGCTCGAATCGGTGACTCGACTCGGTAAAGGCAGGCCGTAGCGACGTGCTGAACGACGAACCGTACGAGGGTCAAAATAGGCGACCTCGAGAACGATCTCTTTCGTGGTCGAAGAGACGCCACTGTCTTTGCCACCCATCACGCCCGCGAGAAACGAGAGGGCCTTCGGCGTCGGCGATCACGAGATCGTCTTCGACCAACGAGAGCTCTTTGCCATCGAGCAACACGAGCTTTTCGTCAGTCTTGCCTGACGCACGACGATCTTGCCTCCGCGGATCTTCATCGATCGAACGCGCATCGGCTGAGCGCGCTCGAGGAGCAGCAAGTTCATGACGTCGACGAGCGCGAGATCTGGCGGATGCCGAGCGAGAACAAGCGATGACGAACGGCCATCGGCGACTCGGCGGGGCACTCGGCGTAGAGATGCGCGGTACGCGTGCGATGGCAGCGCGCGGCGTCGTCGATCTGCACCTGCACGGGGCCGATCACATCGCCTGCGATGCCTTCAGCCGAAGCAAGGGCGGCAGACGATGGCAGCTTGACCCGAGGCCATAAAGAGCGGCGAGCTCACGTGCGAGACCCAGGTGCCCGAGTGCGTCGGGGCGGTTGGGTGTGACGCCGATTTCGAGGATCCAATCGTGTGCCGAGGGGAACGTCTCTGACGAAACGATCACCCGGCTTTGCAGAGCCAGCAGGCAGAATGAGGGATGCCGCCTTCGCTGGCTCCGATGCCGAGCTCGGTTTCGCTGCAAAGCATGCCTTCGCTGACGATGCCGCCGATGGGGCGCGGCTCGATCGTCATGTTTTTCGCAGGCAGGTGAGTGCCCAACGGAGCGAGCACGACGAGACCGCCCGGCTCGGGGACATTGGGCGCTCCGCAGACCACGCGCTGAAGCTGACCGCCACCTTTGTCGACGGTGACGAGCTTCAAGCTGTCGCGCGACGGGTGTTTTTCGGTCGATTTGACCTCAACGATCAACACGTCTTTTAGACCGGCCCCAAACTCAATCAGAGCCTCGACCTCGAGACCGGCAAGGGTGAGTCGATCGGCGATCGCGCGAGCGGATCGAGCCGAATCTTCGGCATGGGGAAGGCCAGGGACGAGCTCGAGAAGCCAGCTCCAGGATGCTTTCATGGTGCGGCGCTGCCTACCACAGCCCGTGGCAAAACGCGCTCGAAGCATCGAATACCTGCCGAGGTCGTCCGTCTGAAAGCCCGGCTCGAATACGCGCCATCGTGTTTTTGGCGCTTCGGGCCTCTTAAGAAGCGGTTTGCCGGCTTTGGCGACGTCGTGTGTCTTTGCGTTGAAGCTACAGGCCTACCGATAAATTCCTTCTCGACAGCTTGAACCTCCGCGGCTAATAGCGGGGTCGATTTTCCGGGACGTGAACCGTCCCACCAGTACGGGACGAAATGGTCCCAAAGAGGAGAAAGAGCTGATGCGCATTCGTGGAGCACTTGTGGTTACGCTGTCTCTCATGGTGTCGGGTCTCGTGGCCTGCGGCGGCGGCGAGCCCGAGGCTCATACCCCGCCACCTCCGTCCTCGGCGGCTGCTTCGGCAGCGCCTGGCCCTTCGCAAGCGGATCTCGACGCGAAGAAGAAGGCCGACGAAGAGGCAGCAGCGAAGAAGAAGGCCGACGAAGAAGCAGCGGCCAAGAAGAAGGCAGACGAAGAGGCCGCCAAGAAGGCCGAGCAGGCGAAGGCTGACCTCGTGACCGCGTTCGCGGGCTCGACTGCCAAGTTCATGCTCGCCTACGACAAGTCCGACGCTT
>JAXLYQ010000050.1:0-34923 GCA_046351315.1 Polyangiaceae bacterium | reverse complement strand
TCCGTTGTCGCAAAGGAAACAACCCTGTCCACCACCGCCACCGCCGCCACCACCGCCGTTGCCTGGCGTACCTGCGCTGCCTGTGGCTCCGCTTGCGGCAGTCCAAAATCCTCCAACCACAGAGCCGCCGCTTCCGCCTCCGCCGTTGCTTCCATTCCCACCCGTCGCACCAGTACCGCCGGTGTTTCCAGGTCCGCCGGGGTCGCCGCCACCGCCTCCTCCTCCTCCGGGCGTTCCGCCCACTCCTGAGCTTCCAGTTGCGCCGGCATTGGAGCCGTAGTCGCCTCCTTTTCCGCCATTTCCTCCAGTGCGACCGCACGAGGACGAACCCCCAGGGCCACCAGGAGCTCCGGAGATGTTGTCGTTACAAGTGCCCCCGCTTCCGGTCGTTCCGTTGCCACCAGAAGCGCCGCTCGAACCGTTCGTTCCAGCGATACCCGCTGCTCCTGAGCCAGCGGTGATGACGTCGTTCTTCAGGGTGAGGGCCGTGCAGTTCGTGCAGTACACGGCGTAGTTCGACGTACCCGCAGTGACGGCGTTGCCGGTGGTGATGGTGACTCGATCCACCGTCGTCGCGGCGGTGATGTTGGCGCCATCGAGCGCTGTCACGCGGCCGCCGCTCTCGGCGCTCGTCGTGATTTTGGTGGTGTAGGCGGCGCTGCGTGCCCAGTTGTTCGCGGCTGAGTAACCGCCGTAGATCGACACGCCGCTTGCGAGCGCCACCTGGCCTGTGTACGTGCCTTCGGACACGTAGACCTGCGTCTTGCCTGCCGCGAGCGCCTTCGCGATGCCCGCGTTCACCGTCGCGACCGGTTGCGCCTTCGTTCCGGGGTTGCCGTCGTTGCCGCCCGTCGCCACGAAGATGGCTGCACTTGCATCGCCGTCGATGCCGTCGCAGTTCGAGTCGACGAAGCTGTCGTCGGGCGAGTCCGTTCCGCCTTGTGGCGTACACTGGTACTCGCAGCCATCGGCCGTGTTGTTGTTCAGATCGATGTAACCCGTCTTGCAGCTCGTGAACGCGCAGATGCCTGCTCCACAGGTCGTGTTCGAGTTGGCGAACACCGTGTTGCAGTTGTTGTTGCAGGCGCCGCAGTTCAGCTTGTCGGTCTGCAAGCTGGTCTCGCAACCATCGTTGGGGAGCCCATTGCAGTCGTCGTAGTTGATGTTGCAGGTGCCGATCTGGCACGTGCCCTGGTTACACGAAGCGCCCGCGTGGGCGAAGAAGCAGTTGTTCGCTGGCAAACAACCACCGCAGTGAGTCGCGTCGTTGTTGATGTCCGCTTCACAGCCATCGCTCGCCTGGCCGTTGCAGTCCATCCAGCCAGCGTCGCACGTACCTGGGACGCAGGTCTTGTTGACGCAGCTCTCGCCGGTCATATGCGGCTCATCGCAGCTAATGTTGCACTGGCCACAGTTGTTGAGATCGTTGGTGACGTTGACCTCGCAGCCGTCGTACCCGTTCACGTCGAGGTTGCAATCCGCGAAGCCAGGGTCGCACGTCGACACGTCGCAGTGACCTCCGACGCACACCGGCGTGGTGGCCGCTTTTGCGCAGCTAATGTCGCACTGGCCGCAGGTCTCGACCGTCGTGAGAAGGTTCGCTTCGCAGCCGTTGTTGACGAAGCCGTCGCAGTCCGCAAACGGCGTCGTACACTGCGTGATCGTACAGACTCCATCGACGCACTGACCCGTGCCGTTCGCTGGCGAGCAAGGCGAGTTACACGACCCACAGTGCTCGTTGCTCGTCAGGATATTCGTCTCGCAGCCGTTGTTCGGATCCGCATCACACGCTTCGGTTCCCGTGGGGCACGCGCTGATATCGCCCGTCACTGCTACCGAGAGTTGCTTGCCGGTTTGTGTGCCGAGATCGTACGTCACGATGACCGGATCCGACGGCAGTGGGCCGGGCGAGCCTGGCCCCAGGAACGTCACTTCGAACCCAATTTTCGCACCCGGCGCACGTGTCACCGGCAAGGTGGCGTCGATGGTGAGAAGCGCGTTGGGGTCGCCCGGATCGGTCTCGTACCGAACGGTCTTGATCGACAGCAACGGGTCTGCCGTTTCAACGTTCGTAAAGGTCAACGTGGCGTTCGATGCGTTGTCGACTCGGAAGAGCCGCATCGGTTGTGTCCCGCCGCTGATCAGGCCGTAATCGAGCACCTCGGTCGCGTCGCACACCCCCTGCGGAGGTTTCTCGTTCAACACACACAGCGCCGCATCGCCGGTGACTTGTCCGCCGGTTCCGCCAGAGCCCGCCGTACCGCCAGAGCCTGCCGTGCCGCCGCTTCCACCAGTACCACCAGAGCCTGCTGAGCCCGCGCTGCCACCGCTTCCCGCAGAGCCGCTCGACCCTGCGCTACCCGAGCTGCCAGAGCTTCCTGCGCTCCCTGAGCTTCCCGATGAGCCCGACGAGCCGCCAGAGCCCGCGGAGCCAGCCGATGCACCGGCAGAGCCTCCCGAACCGCTTTCGCCACCCGTGGTCGCGGCGTCTCCCGACGCACAGCCCGCAGCACAGGCCGACAGGAACAATCCCATTCCCGTCCAGAAACCAAGTCGTTTCACAAGCATCGACGCCTCCTAAAGGTGAGATGGCGATTCGAGGGCAAAGCCCGTGCATCTCAAGGCATCAGAATAACGGAAATCACATCGCCTCCGTGAAGCGATTTGCATGGAAATTTACGGGCAAATCGGAGGCAATCCGATGACGCGTCGTGTTGCCTGCGTCACGCGATGATTCATTCGCTGGCGCGCTGAACGCGCTCTCGAAGTCGAGCAAACGCTTCGATCGCCATCGCACCGGGCCAACAGAGATCTTTCCCCGAGCAGAGCTCCACCGCGCCGCGCTTCGAGGCCGGTGTATCGAGCGCCAAGAACTTCGCTCGGTGCTCTTCACTAAACGCATAGGGTTCATCGGGCAGCAAAATCAGCTCGGGCGCCCGCTCAATCACCTCGTCGAATGTGATTCTCGGGTAACGGGTATCGCGCCCTGCGACCTGATCGGGCGGAAGCACCGGGGCAATCCCCACATCCGCCGCGAGTGGATACCTGCGATCGCGATCGGCAAACACGTTCTCGCCCCCCACGGCGCGAAGCATGTCCGAGAAAAACGTGTCGCGATTGATGGTCATGAGCGGGTCAAGCCAAATCGGCGCAAACACCTTCACACGACGCTCGATCGACTGCGCTTCTTTTGCCGTGGTGTAGCCCGTGCGAATCAGTGCTTTCACCTCGGGCGAGCCGTCAACACCCAACACTCGTGCGAGCTTGGCGAGGTGCGCAACGCCGTCTCGTAGCGTTTTTGAAAGCTCACCAAGACCCGTACTTCGCTCGGTGGCAAGCGCCTCGAGCACGTCGCGCGTGTTCTCTTCCTGGTTGGCCAATACGAGGTCGGGAGAGAGCGCCAAGATGTCGGCGACGCGCGCGTTCTTGAAGCCCGACACCTGGAATATCACCCAGATCAGCGGGCTCGACGCAGCAGGCTTCGTCGCTCCGACCAACCGCGTCGCCCCAAGACGAACGACCGAGTAGGTGTCGCTGGGCACAAGCGAAACGATGCGCTGCGGGGGTCGACCGAAGGTGAGAGAGCGTCCCTCGGTCGTCGAAGATGTGAAGAGCGGGCATGGCAGGACACCCTCCTGACGCACCCATCTTTGCTTGCAAATCGCTTGCAATCCGTCGCCTGTCGAAGCTATCGAGGGCCGTTGCTCCACAGTCGGCCGTTGGGCCTCGTAGAGCAGCGCTTACGACGATTGGGCCTTTAGAACGTTGCGAAAAGGGCTCGACCACCGCTAGAGTAGCCGCCGCAAATGTCTGCCCCCTCTGCCGACCGAACGACATGTGGAAGCTGACCATCGAGGATGAAGAGGGGAAGCGTCATCTCGTCGAGCTCTCTCGTGACGAGTACATGGTCGGTCGCGACCAAAAATCGACGCTGCGACTGACCGAGCGAAACATCTCGCGACACCATATGCGCCTCCGTCGTCACGGCGAAGGCTGGGTGATCGACGACTTGCGTAGCTACAACGGCACCTACGTCAACGGTCATCGTGTCGTGGGCTCGGCGCACCTGAACCACGGCGACTTGATTCAGATCGGCGACTACCGTCTCTATCTGCACCAAGACGTCGCGGTAGGTGGTGGTGGCGGTGGTGGCGGGGGCGGTGTGCCCAACATCGTCTCGCCCGCTGACTTGCCCGATCGACTCGTGCTGATCGCAGGCCCCAGCGTGGGCACCGAGTACCCCCTCTCTGCCGATAGCCCGGTCGCGATCGGTCGTGCCGAAGAGTGCGCGATCTCGATCAATCACCCCTCGGTGAGCCGCATCCATGCCGAGATCCGCCCGCTCGTTGCCGGCTGCTACGAGATCGTCGATCACGGCAGCGCCAATGGCGTGCGCATCAACGGCACCGACTTGCGTCGCAGCTTGCTCGAAGCGGGTGACCTGCTCGAGCTCGGTGACATCAAGCTGCGTTTCGTGGGCCGTGGGCAGTTCTACACGCCAGGCGCCGATGCCTCGCAGCAGATCGCCGCGCTTCAGTCGTCGAGCCGCCCCGTTGCCGCCACCAACAGCTCGCTCAAGCTCATTGCCGCCGCTGGTTTTGTCGTGCTCCTGATCACGGGCGGGATGCTTGCGCTACGTGGCTCTGACTCCGGCGCGTCTGCCGATGGCTCCACGATGGACGTCGCGTCGGCAGCGGCCATCGAGGCGGCCAAGCAAGCTTCTGCGCAGGGCGATCTCGACGGAATCAAATCGAAGCTCTCCAGCGTCGCATCAGCGTCTCCGGCACGACAATCTGCCGACTTCACCGCGCTCTACGCCCAGTGGGCCAACGGCACCATCGACAAGGCAAAGAAAGAGACCGACAAGGACGCGAAGCGAAAGCTACTCACGTCCGTCGCTCAAGACATGTCGGCCCCTGCGGTGGCTCGCAGCCAGGCTGCTGATTTGCTGACCAAGCTCGACGAGCCTGCGGCCGACATCTCGAGTCTACCGTCGGTGAACACCGGAGCTGGCACCGCGAACACCACCACTGGTGCGACGACCGCGAAGCCCGCGAAAGAATACGGCGACGACCGATACTGCGGCTGATGGCCCCGACGGAGAAGCCAAAGCTCGTCGCGCGCTCGAGAGCAAAGTGATGCAAGGTCGAGCATCGACCGATAAGTGAAGATGCTGATCGCGATTTGCCGCCATCAAGGCGACATGTCGTGCGTTTCGAAAGCCAAAGCTTTCTTGAATCGCTTATCGTTCAGCTCCACTTCGTCGTTTGCTCGTCCGCTCTATTCGCCTTCGAGGAGACTTGTCATGGCTGCTGCTCCGCCGCTCACTGCCGTACTCGCCGAGATCGGCCAGCAAATCGACGCAGATCTCTCACGCGGCAATCGAGACCGCGTCGCTGCGCTTGGTACGCTTGCCGCCACGGTCGCGCAAGACCTCGGCCCTTCCGCGCCGCGTGAGCACATCGCCTGGCTGATGAAATGGGGCGAGCAGTTTCATCGGTGGCGGTTGTTCCAGAGTGGCTGCGAGTACTGGAAGGCGATGTACTCGTTGTTGCAACGCCACGGAGCGGCCCAATCGCCCGAAGGCGAGATCGCCATCACCGTCGCAGGTGCCTTCAACTTTTTGTCCGGTGGCATGGACTCGAATCCGTCCGCCGTTCAAGCGCTGCTCTCGATGGGCTCGCGGCTTCTCGGCGACGCCAACCCGCTTCTCGCCGACTGCCACGCGCGGCTTCGGTCAGCGTCTGGCTCGGGTTTTGGTGCCGCCGCGCGCCCGGCTCCGGTCGCCGCTCCGCCTGCGCAACCTGCTCCCCAACCCGCGTTTCCGGGCAAGTCGAGCAATGGCGGATTTGGTGGCTCAGCTCCTGCTGCCGCCGCTTCCCAAGGGCCTGCAGGGTGGGGGAGCGCGGCGTCCGATCCCTCTCGGGGTTTTGCTCCTGCGCCCGCCGCCGCTGCCGCTCCTTCGCCCGCTGCAGCGCCAGCGTCGGGGTGGTCCAAGGGTGATTCGGCGGCTTCGTGGAACATGGCGCCCGCGGCTCGTCCTGCGCCCCCTGCGAACGTCGACGAATCACTTTCGTTGTGGGTCACGCTCGCTTTTCTCGCGATCGCTACCGCCGATGGCAAAGTCGACGACCGCGAATACCTGGTCTGGAAAGAGACCATCCAGCGGATGCAGCTACCCGACGTATGGGACAAATACGGCGCTGATGGCTTGATGAAGATGCTTCAAGCCGGTCGTCTGCAACTGCTCTCGGTCGAGTTCTCGAGTCTGCCTCGGGACACGAAAGTTCGTTTCGGAACGATCCTCAAAGCGCTCGTTCTTGCCGACGGCGTTGCCGACCCGAGAGAGCTCACCGAGGCCGCGCGAATTCTCGGTTGGCTCGGGCTCGGAATGAACGACATCCCGTGAATCACGCGGCTCTCGATCGAGCCGCGTTCGACATCACGGCACAGGGTCAGTCGACCGACTGCGCGTCCTCGATCGCTTGCTCACGACGTGGGCGCAGGTTGCACTGAAGGATCTGCTCGAACACGGATCACGTCAGGCGCTGACCTCGACTGACTCATCCGCGTCGATCACTCGAGGAGCACTTTCGATGGTGAGCAACGGGGCTGTTCAACATGACGTTCTCGTCCTTGCCGTGGTTGCGTACGTTCGAGCTTCTTCTCTCGAATCACGTTCACGTCGCTGTCATTCGGTCGGTTGTGCTCGCCGGTGATCATGCCTTCGTACACGTTCACACCCGGCGTGATGAAGAACTGTCCGCGTGGCTGCAGGTGGTGCAGTGCGTACGGCGTTGCTTCGCCTGCGCGGTCAGAAACGAGTGCTCCGCACTGACGCTTGATCATCGTGCCGCCCCATGGCTCCCAGCCGTGGAACAACGTATTCAACAGGCCGGTGCCGCGCGTGACCGTGAGGAACTCTCCTCGGAACCCGATGAGGCCACGCGAGGGCACCAAGAACTCGAGACGAGCACGGCCGTAGCCAGGGTTCGCTAGCTTCACCATACGCCCTCGACGCTGGCCCAAACGCTCGGTCACGACGCCGATGAATGAATCGGGAACGTCAACGACCACGAGCTCGATCGGCTCGCAGAGAACGCCGTCGACCTCGCGCGTCACGACCTCGGGGTTCGAGATCTGCATCTCGTAGCCCTCGCGTCGCATCGTCTCGGCAAGGATTGCGAGCTGAAGCTCTCCTCGACCCAACACCATGAACGTGTCGGGGTTCTCGGTCGGCTCGACGCGAAGTGCGAGATTACGCTTCGTCTCGCGCTCGAGTCGCTCTTTGAGCTGGCGGCTCGTGAGGTACTTCGAGGTCTTTGCCTTGCCTGCAAACGGCGAGGTGTTGACGCCCATGCGGATCTTGATCGTCGGCTCTTCGACGTGGATACGCGGCAACGCATCGGGCGTCTCGGGCACCGTGATGGTGTCGCCGATGTTGACGGTCTCGAGACCTGCGATGGCAACGATCTCACCCGCTGCTGCCTCTTCGACTGCCACGCGCTTGAGGCCCTCGAAGGTGAAGAGCACCTTGACCGAGCCCTTCACGATCTGGTTGTTGTCCGCGAGCACAGCAATGTTCTGCGCCGAGCGAACCTTGCCGCGAACGACTCGACCAATGGCAAGGCGACCCACGTAGTCGTCGTGCGACATGTTCGACACCAGGATCTGAAGCGGCCCTTCCGGGTCACCAGGCGCCGGCGGAATTCGATCCACGATCGTCTCGAAGAGCGGCGTGAGGTTGTTGTTCGTATCCTCGATCGAGCGCTTCGCGATGCCGAGCTTGCCGATCGCGTAAATGGCCGGGAAGTCAGCCTGCGTGTCGGATGCCTCGAGGTCGCAGAACAGATCGAAGACCTCGGACAGCACGTCGTCAGCACGCGCGTCTTGTCGGTCGATCTTGTTGATGACCACGATCATGGGGAAGCCACGCTCGAGGCACTTACGAAGAACGAAACGGGTCTGCGGCAACGGGCCTTCCGCTGCGTCGACGAGCAAGATCGCTCCGTCGGCCATCATCAGCGTGCGCTCGACCTCGCCACCGAAGTCGGCGTGGCCCGGGGTGTCGATGATGTTGATTTTGATGCCTGCGTCGTTGGCGTTGCGGCGCCATCGAACACTGGTGTTTTTTGCAAGGATGGTAATGCCGCGTTCACGCTCGAGGTCGTTCGAGTCCATCACGCGGTCTTCGACCTGCTCATTTTCTCGGAACGCGCCTGCCTGGCGGAGCATGTGATCGACGAGCGTGGTCTTGCCGTGGTCGACGTGAGCCACGATAGCGATGTTTCGGAGGTCGGGCCGGGACATGAGGTCGCCCGCCCTAGCACGGCGATCTTAGATACGCTCACATCATCACCGAATCGTTGCTCTTCGTCGTGTCGAGCCACTCACGACGAAGTCGGCGAACGGTGATGATTCTCCGTAAAAACAACCGCGAAACAACAAACGAGAGCTGACTGCGTAGAAGCTCTTTCGCTTCGTCGAGTCGATCGACCTCTCGCGATCGAAGTCGTGCGTGAAGCTGACCGCTCTCATGAAGGAGTCGCGCTCGAAGGCGCTGAAGCTTGCCGCTCGATGTCTTCGGCAACACCCCTTCGGCCACGGGAACCACATCGTCGACCGTGACGCCAAGCCCTTCTTGAATCGTTCGACGGATGCTCGCGATGAGGTGTGTCTGCTCGTCGAGTGTCACCACCGTTGTCTCGAAGAGAACAACGACGCGCTCACGATCCGAAGCACGATCCCAGATCCCGAAGGCGACGATCGCGCCCTTGCGAACACCGTCGACCTTCGCCGCCTCCCACTCGATGTCTTGCGGGTAGAAGTTGCGTCCGTTGACGATAACGATCTCTTTGGCTCGCCCGCACGGCACGACTTCTCCGTCGGCCAAATAGCCGAGGTCGCCTGTACGCAACCACCCTCCCGCGAAGGCTTGTGTGGTGATCTCTCGATCGTCGAAGTAACCGCGCATCAAGCTGGGCCCTTGCAGTCGAATCTCTCCGACGGTGCGATCGGGCAGCGGGAACATGCTCGTCTCGTCGTCGAGCGCGAAGATGCCAATGCGATGCTCGGGGAACGCCTTGCCACACCGCACGAGTCGAATCGCTTCTTCGTGTCAGCGCTCGCGGGTTGAGCCACGCCGCCGTCACCCCAGAGCGAAGGCCCATGCACCGTGTCGGTTGCACTCCTCGCAATGCCGAGAAGCCCACGGCGAAAATTCGCTTCGGCCATGCCGTAGCTGGGCACGAGGGCTTTCGGAGAGAACCCGAGCTTCGAGAACGTTCGTGAAAACGTGTCAGGCGTTTCAGCTCGAATGGGCTCAACGCCGCAACCTGCGACGCCACGACAGAAAGATCGATACCGTGAAGGTCGCGCTCTCCGCACTCGCTTCACGACAGTGAGTAGGCGAAGTTCGGCGCAGAACGAGATGATCCGCTCGGTATCGGGTGATCGCTCGAAGCCGACACAGGGCGCTTCAAAGAACGCGAACGGCGAAAGGATCGCCCACCGGAGACACGGTCGAAGATCGGCGAGAGCACAAAGCCGATCAAACCCATGTCGTGATAGAGCGGGAGCCACGACACACCCACGTCTTCTGGCGTGATTTTCAGTGCGTCGTGATTGATCGCCTTGACGTTCGCGACGATGCTCGCGTGGGTGAGCACGACGCCCTTGGGCTTCGATGTCGAGCCGCTCGTGAATTGAAGAAACGCCACGTCGTCCGGGCCCACCTTCGCAGGCTTGAGGGGCTCGCGTGCATCGCGAAGACCCTCGATCGAAACCACGTGACGAAGTGCCGGGCAGGCGGCCTTCACCGTGCCGAGCAATCGCTTGATGCTCGACGATGTGATCAGCGCCTTGGCACTGCTCTTCGCGACGATGTGCTTCGTGTTGTCGAGGTAGCTCGCAAGCACGCCCGCACCCGAGGGCGGGTAGATCGGAACGGGCACGAGGCCAGCGCGAATGGCTCCCAAAAACGTGAACACGAAGTCGTCGCTGTCGGGGAGGATCAACGCAACGCGATCGCCTCGTCTCAAACCCAACGCTTGAAGCGCGCCTCCGAGTCTCGCGCTCGCACGCTCTGCTCCGGCGAACGAATAAAACGGCTCCGCTCCCTCATCCTCTTTGATGAAGTGAAAACCCCTCCAGAGCTCTGCGCGCTCGGCGGCTTGCTCGAGCGCCTCTGGAATCGTCTCGGCGATCATGAGATCCCTCCTCGAGCTCCCAGCTTCTGCTCGAGCATCTTGAGTACATCGTCGACCGTCTTCACATCTCTAAGGCAGTCCTCCGAGATGTGAACCCCGAACCGATCCTCCATCTCTGCGATCGCCTCCATCAATGCGATCGAATCGAGACCGAGGTGACCGACCATCGTGCTGGTGGGGTCGATCGTCACCTCTTCGGGAACATGGTCGCGAAGGATGGCGAGCACGTCGGCCTCGAGCTGTGCACGGGAGATCGACATGTCACCTGTTCTTTCGTGAGATCAGCTTCCGAAAGGAGGCTGCTCGACGCGCACCAGAATCACCGTGACGTTGTCACGCCCGCCACCCTGGTTCGCCAGATCGATGAGACGCTTGCACACGTCATCGAGGTTGCGAGACGACGTACAGCACTCGAGGATCGCTTCGTTGGTGATCATGCGCGACAGACCGTCCGAGCAGATCAAATACAGATCTTCTGGGTCGGGCTGCTCGAGGTTTACATCAGGCTCGAGGTGCTCTTCGATGCCCACCGCACGCGAGAGAATGTAGGCGGATGGGCCCACGATACCGGCGGCGCCGAGTGTGTGATCTTGGGTGAGCTGCTTGATCTCGTTCTTGCGGATTCGATAGCAGCGGCTGTCGCCCGCGTGGACGATCACGGCGAGCTTCCGGTTCACCGAGAAATTGAGCGCGACCATCGTCGTGCCCATGCCCGCGTACGCCTCGACCTCGCGTGACTCTTTGAAGATCGATGCGTTGGCGAGCAAAAACGCCGAGAGCAATCGATTCGCGGCGCGCGGGATTTTCGGATTCTGCGGGAACGTCCCGAAGTCACCGCTCGTGTACGCCTTGCTCACGGTATCGACAGCGAGTCGGCTCGCAACCTCGCCAGCAGCGTGACGACCCATACCGTCTGCGACGACAAACAGGCTGTGCTCTTCGAGCACGAGGTAAGCGTCTTCGTTGTGCTTTCGCTTGAGGCCTGGGTCAGTGCGACCGACGGCGGTGACGAGGATGAGTGGGTTGGGTCCAGTCTTGTCGTCAGCGGGCTCTTCGAACACCTCGTCGGCGGGTGCGCTCGTAGCGCTTGGCTCGCTCGTCGGGCTCGGTGTGCTCTTCGGCGTCGAGGTTGGCGACGAGGTGGGCACTCGCTCAGAGCTGGGTGAGTCGCCGGGTTTGGCGCTGCTCGAAGGAGCAGGCTCGCTGGGCGGCTGCTTCCCCGCGGGCTCGTCGGGCTTCTTTTGCCAGAGCACCAGGAAAAGACCTGCTCCGACAACAACGACCGCGATGATGACGATGACGATGGGGTCCATGGTTGGGCGGTTGGCGCACGGAGCGCCGTGTCGACTTCCAGGGGGTAGCAATACGTGCCCTGAAGCGGCGCACCTTTCTAACCCTTTCCGGCCGGCGCCGGATCGAACTGTTGAGTCGTATGCCGCCGATGAGCTACATCCCGACGATCGTGACACCTGGAAACCGTCGTTTGGCCCTTCAAAAAGCGTGTAACGCACGCGATGGTCGAGGCGATCTTGGCCCGCGAAGATGGCAGCGCGAGCTCGTCACCTCTCCGTCGCCCGAGGTCACCGATCGCGTCACAAGCGAATTCGAGGTGTGGATCGGCTCTGCCGGCCCTACTTCCATCTTCGGCATCGGCTTGCTCCACCACCCTCGTTGAGTTGCTGCCTCTCACTTTTTCGTGACGTATTCACTCGCATGAGCTCGATGACTTTGCGTCATCGCCTCGAATACCTCGAGGCGCTCGAACACCTCGCATCGGCCTGCTCGCCACCGCAGTTGTGGGCTTGAAAGTGCCGCTCACGATGCTCTATTTACGAAGTCGGTGACGAGCTGGCTTTCACCGGGTTCGATCGCCCGTCGACATACGCTCCTCGTGAAGGTTCGCTCGCAGAGGCAAAAGCGGAAGTGACGGTACTCAACCCTCACCCCGGCGGGCGGTATGACCCGTCTCCGTGATGCAGCGCGAACGGTCGGAGGTTCGCTCATGGCTGAGGAGAAATCGTCCACGGACGAGCGCTCGATCGCGACGAGGCCGAGTCATACGACGTGATCATGTTGGCTCAGGCGCAGGTGGCACCGTGGTCGCCGATGTGCTCGCGAAGCCGAGGTGGAGCGTGCTTGTGCTCGAAGAGGGCCCCCTATTACAAGCCCGAAGAGTACTCGAAATTCCGGCCGTCCAGAATCGATGCGCCGTATGTGTGGTTGCTCGCTGCGATGGGCATTGGCGAAACGCTATCGCTGAGCGTGACCGTGGGTCGCAACGTGGGCGGATCGTCTGTACCGGAGGCGTGTGCTTTCATCCGGGCAGTGTGCACCGTGAATGGGTGCGCGAACGAGGTCTCGAAGATCTGTCCGAGAAGCATCTCGAGCGCGCATACGAAGGAATAGGCGGCGTGTGAACGTGTACAAGATCCCGAAAAGAGGAGCGTTCGCGATCGACGGATGAAGTCGAAGGCGCGTCAGCTCGGTATCCCGATGGAGCCGATGCAACTGTACCGTCGGGTGCGAGGGCCTCGCACGTTGCGGCTGCCCCAAAGGGCCTGGTCAGTCGACGTGTCGTACCTGCCGCAGGCGGTTAAAGCGGGGCGCGCATCGTCTCGGATGCGCTCGTCGAGCGTTTGGTGTTCGAAGGCGATCGTGTGACCGGGGTCGAGGATCGCTGCTTCATAACCCCGGCGGCAAGAAGATCCGAGCACGCGCGCCCGTCGTGGTTCTCGCTTGCGGCACGCCTGCACACTCCGTTGCTGCTTGGTGGCGGTATCGGTCAAAGCACCTGGGCAAGCACATCACGCTGCATCCATCGGCCCGCGTTTGCGCGTTCTTCGACGAGCGAATCAACGGCTGGGATGGTGCCCTTCAGAAGGCGTGTACTCGGACCACTTCGCATCGGAGGGCATTACGCTCACCGGTGTGTACTCGCCGGTGTCGGTGCTGCTGCGGGTATGCCGGTTTGGTCCATCATCGGCGTCCTGGTGCAGTCGATGCCCAACGTCGCGGTGATTGGCGGTTTGGTGCACGATGAAGGCGGAGGCTCTGTCTGCGAGCTCCCGCAGGTCGTGAAGGCATCGTGACCTACGAGATGGCGCCCGCGATCTTCAACGCTGCGTCGCGCGATGGTGATCCTCGGTGAGATGGCGTTTGCCGCCGGAGCACGAGAGGTGGTGGTTCCGATTTTTGGCGTGGGCCCAGTGAAGGACGTAAAAACACTTCGCCGCCTTCAAACCGAGCCGCTCGACGCTCATCGGATCGAGTGCATCGCGTTTCACCCGTTGGGTAGCGCGCGTATGGCGAACGACCCACGTCGTGGAGTGACGTCATCGCACGGTCAGGTGTTCGGCACACGCGGGTTGTATGTGGCCGACGGCAGCGTGCTTCCATCAAGTATCGGGGTGAACTCGCAGCTTCCGATCATGGCGATGGCCACGCGCATCGCCTGGTTGATCCGAGAGAACGCCAAGCACTGAACACCGAGAATCTTCGCCCTCTGGGGTCAAGCCTCTGTCGCCTGCTTGGCCCCATGAGAAGAGGTTGACGATGATGCCGTTCGATCGCGCGACAGCACTCGCGGCGACACGACGGAGCGACCATGGCGAAGCTGTATTTCAGGCACGGCACAATGAGCAGCGCGAAGACGTTGAATCTGCTCGCGGTGGCCCATAACTACCGCACGCAGGGCAAACGCGTGCTGCTGATCAAGCCACGCATCGACACGCGATTTTCAGCCGCTGCAATCTCGTCGCGAGCGGGGCTAGAAGCACAGGCTGATCTCTTGGTCGACCCAGAGACGCGCCTCGATGAATCGCTGTTTCACGAGCTCGATTGTGTGCTCGTTG
The DNA here is from genome assembly GCA_046351315.1 of Polyangiaceae bacterium. Classification (GTDB taxonomy): domain Bacteria; phylum Myxococcota_A; class Polyangia; order Polyangiales; family Polyangiaceae; genus JAXLYQ01. The sequence goes on along the minus strand of JAXLYQ010000050.1, from coordinate 20,864 downwards.
ATGAGGCACAGTTTCTGTCGACCAGCGTGGTGGAGCAGCTCCGAGTGGTGTCGGTGCGGTTTGACGTCCCTGTGATTTGTTACGGGCTACGCACCGATTTTCGTACGCATCTTTTCGAGGGGTCTCGGCGTCTTCTCGAGCTCGCGGACAGCATCGAAGAGGTGAAGGTGACCTGCCAGCACTGCAATCGAAAGGCGATCTTCAACATGCGCTTCGTCGATGGCAAACCCACGCGCGACGGGGCCCAAGTCGTGCTTGGTGCCGAAGAAAGCTACGCGCCTCTTTGCGTGCGCTGCTACCTCGATCGACTACCGTTGTCGTGACGGTGCGTGTGACGATGGAAACATCCGGCAGCGTAGGGGCTCCCCGCTGCGCCGGCCCTAACTCCTCATCTTCTTCGTCGTTGTCTTCGTCATCGTCTTCATCGTCTTCGTCATCGTCATCGTCATCGTCGTCCCAATCGTTGTCGTCCTCGTCGTCCTCGTCGTCCTCGTCGTCCTCGTCAGCATCGCCTTCGTCGGCGTCTGTGTGGTCGCCCGTGAGGGTGGAGTGCGGGTCGGGGTCGATCGGATCGACGTCAGTCGGCTCGCTGGGCACGTGAGGGTCTAGCGGCTCGGAAGCGTCGTCGGGCTCTTCGGCGTGAGCAACCCGATCGCGTTCATCATCAACGGACTCGACGGGCTGCGTGTTATGCGCCTCTTCATCTCGCTGGTCTCGATCTGCTGCGCGCGCTTCGGTCCCGTTGTCGTGCTGGTCCGCAGGTGTCTCCGGCGAGTCGAAGAGATCGACGCGGTCGACCACACCCAGCTCGTCGGCTGAGATCGATGATGGCTCCGCGACAGACTCGGTCTCGTTCGACGACGGTGTCGCTACATCTCCCGCTGCTACGCTCGGCGCTGTGGGTTGTTCGGGTTCGGAAGGGGTTGGCGCTTCGCTGTTTTGCGCGACGGTCTTGGGAGCGTTGTCTGCCGGCGTTGAGAATGCGGGGAGCGGTTCTGGCGCTTCGCCGATCTTTCGTTCGTACGTCCGCTTCGACTCGTCGGTGAGCTCGGTGAACTCGCGAAGGGTCGGCAAATCACGAAGCGTTTTCAAACCGAAGAACTCGAGAAAGTAGGGGCTCGTTCCGTAGAGAATCGGCCGCCCCGGCTCTTCGCGCTTCCCGAGCATTTTCACGAGGTTGCGTTCGAGCAGGGCCTTGAGCATCGGCCCCGAGTCGGTGCCACGAATATCGTCAATTTCAGGGCGCGTGATCGGTTGTCGATACGCCACGATCGCAAGCGTTTCGACTTGAGCTCGGGTCAGTCGGACAGGCTTCTGATCCGTCACGTCACGAACGAAGGGTGCATAGGCAGGGTTCGTGCGAAAGACCCAACCTCCAGCCACTTCCTCGAGTCGAATGCCTCAGGTGATAGAACGCATGAAGCTCTTCGAGAAGTTTACCTCGCGCTTCTCGGCCTGTGCCGTTCGCGCCAAGCTGCCCAGCGGGATCGATTCACACTCACGAAAAGCAGGGCTTCGAGCAACCCGCGAAGGTGATCTCGAACCACCACACCGTCGGTGATCTCTGGCACCAGCGGTTCTTCGTCCGGGATGTCGTACGTCGCCGTGCTGGCTGGTCGTGACGCTGCCTCGATGATTGCCCACCGTGGCGTCGTCGTTCTCGCTCGTCGACTTGGGGCTCGGCCTCGGCTGGCTGAACGGGCTCGGTTAGCCGAAGCTCGTGATGACGCTTTGGACGTCTCTGCCGAGCGTGCGCGCCTCACTCGTCGCGACGACGGAGGTGCCGACGGCTCATTGCTCGGCTGCGCACTCGAGGGCGGCGGAGCTTCAGTGGGGTCGGGAGTGGCCTAACGGATCGGAGATCCGTAGGACCGACGAAGAAGGCGGGGACATGGGGTCGCGAGGCTCAAACCGCGGTCAAAGCTCGGGGGGCAATACGTCCGCGAGGTCGACGTCGTCGGCAAGCGTGAATTCGATCTTGAGCGTCTCGTACGTGGCTGCTTGTGCCAGCTTCACCATGCGTAGCTTGCCCATCTCGAGTAGGGCCAAGAACGTGACGACGATCTCGCTTCGTGTGGCCGCGGTCGAGAACAACGACTCGAATTCCATCGAGCGTCGCACACGCAAAAGATCGACGATCTGGTGAATGCGATCCGTGATGGTCACTCGCTCGAAGGCGACTTCGTGCTCGACCTTCACCTTCTTCTTCGAAAGCAACTTCGTGAAGGCCTCAAGCAGCGCGTGCATCGGTATCTCGGCCAGCGGACGCGGTGTAAGCACCTCGGGCTCGGGCGCTTCGGGGCGGGTGAACACCGTCTCACCGAGCGTTCCTCGGGTCATCAAGTCAACCGCCGCTTGCTTGTAGCGTTGGTACTCGAGCAAGCGGCGCACGAGCTCTTCACGCGGGTCGATGTCTTCGAGCGGCCCATCGTCTGGCTGATCGGTAGGCACCTGCGGAAGCAGCATCTTCGACTTGATGTGCGTGAGCACCGCCGCCATCACCAGGTATTCACTCGCGATGTCGATCGACATGCCGCGCATTCGATCGAGGTACTCGAGGTACTTCTGGGTGATGAAGTGAACCGGGATATCGAGGATGTCGATCTCGTGCTTCTGGATGAGGTGTAGAAGCAGATCGAGCGGGCCCTCGAACTTGTCGAGCTGAACCTGATAGACGAACGGATCGTCGCTGCGATCCGTCGTCGTGCTCTCGGCTTCTTGCGAAGCGGCTGCCTTGCTCACCGCAGCCCAAACACAGAGAGAAGCGTGCCGCTGATGAACGTCATCGGAACCGTGATCAGCACCGCACGCAAGGGCGGGACCATCAGGATCACCATGACCAACAAGAACGAGTACGGCGCTGCCTTTTCGAGCAACGGATCAAAGCTGCGCGGGAGCAACCGGCTGCCGTCGAGAGGGGGGATCGGCAGCATGTTGAACACGAACAATCCGACGTTGACGAAGAACATCGCTTTGAACAGCTCGATGAACGCGCCCCCGGTCGGCGAGCTTCGGGTGAGCAGTCCGGCCTGGCTCAACCCGGCGAGCAGGGCGATCGAGATCGTGGCCAACAGGAGGTTGGATGCAGGGCCTGCGAACGCGGTCAACGCCATGCCTCGTCGCATATCGACATCGCGGCGAAAGCGAGATGCGCTCACGTTGACGGGCTTGGCCCAGCCCAAGAATGCAGCGCCTCCGGTGAGAATCGCGACCGTCGGCAAAATGATCGTACCGAGCAGATCGATATGCGCTGCGGGAGAGAGCGTCAGACGCCCTTCTCGCTCGGGTGTGTCGTCGCCGAGCTTGGTCGCGACGAACGCGTGCGCGAACTCATGCACGGTGAGCGACAGAATCGGAACGAGGTACAGAACGGGGTCTCGGGCATGGAGCTCTCACGCTTGACACGCGGGCCGCATGGCGCCGCTGGTTGAAAGGGCCGACGTGAAGGCTTTGTGATGGGGGTAAGCGAAGACAGGTGCTCGGCAGCCGTGGAGCTTTCACGCAGCTCTGTTGTATCCAGAGCGGGGTTCCCATCGCACGCATCGGAGGGGGTCGAAGGCAACTTTCCGAAATCCCGCGCCATCATCCGCAACGCGGTGATCTCGGCTTCGATGGTGGGTCGTTGCCCCGATGCGATCTCCGGATTGAACCTCGCTTTCACAGCGAAGTAGCGTTCGGATGTAGATCGCGCATTGCGGCGGGACGGACTCATCACAAATTTGAATCTGCTTTCGCCCTCACCTTCGGAGCCGCTGACGAAGCCACGGATGACGCGGCGCTCGAGCTCTTGGGGGCGGCAGAGGGCGCGCTTGCGCTGACGTTGACCTCGCTGACTGGCACCGACGGGTCTTTCGAAGGAGCGCAGTGAACGACTAGCGAAGGAACCACCACAACCAAGGCAGAGCCCACAAGTACATTCGCCCGCCTGAGCAGGAGTCTCGAGCGGGCGTTCTGCATCGTCAGCTTGGCCTCGATGGGGGGCCGTTTTCGGATTTGCGCTCGAGCTCTTCGATGTGAGCTCGAATCTGCGCATCGCGCTCGCGAAGGTCAGTCATTTTCTTCACTGCCGACATCACGGTGGAGTGATCGCGACCGAACGCGCGGCCGATCTCGGGGTAGCTGACGTTGAGGTTGTGCTTGCAGAGGTACATCGCAATGTGACGAGCCTTGGTCACGCTTTGCGAACGGTCCTTCGAGAGCAAGTCAGACGAACGGAGCGAGAAGTGGTGGCAAACGAGGCGCTGAATGTCGTCCATCGACGTGATGCGCGGGCGGCTCGCTTGTACGAGCTGGAGCTCGGCTCGGGCGAAATCCATGTCGACGTGTTGTCGGGTCAAGGATGACTTGGCGGCAAGACGGATGACCATGCCCTCGAGCTCACGAATGCTCGAACGCAGGTTTTGGGCGAGGTGGACTGCAACTTCGTCATCGAGGTACACGCCTTCGACGACCGCCTTCTTTCGCACGATCGCAACCCGAGTCTCGAGGTCGGGTGGCTGAATGTCGGCGACGAGGCCCCACGCGAATCGGGTTACCAAGCGCTCTTCCATTCGGTCGAGCTTTTGGGGGTACGTGTCGCTCGACATCACGATGGTGCGGTCGAGTGAGTAGAGCGCATTGAACGTGTGGAAGAACTCTTCCTGCGTTTGGGTGCGTCCCGCGAGCGAGTGAACGTCGTCGATGAGAAGCACGTCGCACGCGTTGCGGTACACCCGACGGAAGTCCTCCATCTTGCGGTTCTGAAGAGCCTCGACGTAGTCGTTCGTGAAGCGCTCTGCGGTGACATACAGGATGCGTCGATCTGGACGATCGGCGTGAACTTTATGCGCGATCGCGTGAAGCAAATGGCTCTTGCCGAGACCCGTTCCACCGCACAGAAACAGCGGGTTGTAACGCTTGCCGCCATCGCCAGTCACCGCGAGCGCCGCAGCGTGGGCGAGCTGATTCGAAGGCCCCACGATGAAGTTTTCGAACGTGAACTTCGGATTGAGGCCTGGGCAAATCTCGACCGGCGGCGGAGGCGGCGGAATCGTCAGCGAGGCGTTACCTTTGACCGACGACGTGAGCATCGCGGCGGCACTCGCGATGTGCGTGGCAGGTGACACGTGCGTGGTGCGCGGCATTGCCTTCGCCATGCGAGCGGGAGGTGGTGCCGGGCGCGAAGACGGAGCCGATGGACGCGACGGATGATAGGTGAGGCGAGAGGTCGGCGCAGGCTCGTCTCCGAGAGGAGCGATGGCGAGCGGCATGTCGACTTCGCCAATCACCCAGTTCACCTGGATCGACTTGCCGGTGAGGTCGCGCAGCTTGCCAGTGAGCGTCGACAAGTACGCGTTCGTCACCCACTCACGAGCGAACGTGTTCTTCGCACGCAGCGTGAGCACTCCATCGGTGAGGTCCTCCAGTTGAATCTGGGAGAACCACATATCGAAGGTCCCAGGCGCTCGGGACTGGGTAAACTTCAGTGCGCTGTCGAAGTGCTCTCGCATCGGCGTTGGTCCTGGAGCCGAGTGTGTCGGAGCGCGACATGTGGGTAGGAATTAGCGGCGCATTTTTCCGATAATTTGCTTATCGAACCAAGGATTTACTCGCAGCAAGATGGACTTCTCGCACGCAGCGTGAACGGACCATCTGGGTGTCGCGCAGGAAGGTGTCGTCGGAGGGTGAGCTCAGCACCTGGAGCATCGTTAGATGAGCAACACGATCCCTCGCGAGAGGTCGGCGGGGTAATCGGGATCGATCGTAGCAAGCTCTTCCACGACGGGCAAGCCACTGCCATTTTGAAGCGGTCTGGATCTCCGTTCTGATCACTCTCGAGAGGGTGCGCGAAGAAGAATGCGTGAAGCGCTCGGTTCTCTTCGAGGTCAGTGCGAACTGTTTGTCTTTGAGGCCAGTAATTACGCCGAAGCGACGTTTGAAGAGTGCGGCTCGTACCGGGCGTTCGATGTCGAGTTGATGCGGCGCACGCACCCAGCCACTTCGTTTCGCGAGCCCGATGAAGTCGCCGGAAAAGCTCGAACGCCGTCAGCTCGATGTTTGCGGTCTTATCCGAAACGGAAGGCTCGTTCAAAAAGCGATGTGAGCTGGACAGCGCGGAGGAAGAGCAGCGAATCGAGACCGCTGGGGTTTGGGATCTTGAGAGGCGTCAACTGCCAATGCCGTTGACAGCCTGCCATAGGTCGTTTCGTGCAAGGGCGATGGCATTTCCGTCGCGGGTGTTTGCGCATCGAGGCGGCCGTACCGACGCACCTCGTCACCGACACGACGAGCCTCGAAACCGACGGTGGCTTTCTCAGTGTCCGAGAGGCGCTCGAGCCACTGTGCGCGTGTAATTTCAAGGCGCATCGTGGCTGCGAGTGCCCGGCCGTCGACGAAGGGTGAAACGACCTCGTCGGGCACGACGGGGCGGGGCGCGGCGAGCGCAACACCGAGCGTGGCGATCAGCACAGCAACGGCCGCAGGTTGCCAGCCTTCGAGATAACGTCGCAGAGTTGAGGTGAGCACGGTCGATTCCGACGCTGGAATGGCGCGATGTCTTGTAACATCATGCGACCAAGCATCGTCAACACGGCGATGATTCAGCCGTTTTCTCGAGAAGGAGCCCGAGTGTTCGAACAGCGACGTCACCCCAGGAAGGTTTTGCAGCTCGCGGTGCAGATTCACCTCGCCGAAGGCAAAGTGATCGAAGGCGTCACGCGCGACCTCGGTGTCGGCGGGGCGTTCCACTTGTTGGTTCAGGTCGCTGCCGTTTTGGCCTCGAGATCGAGCTTGCCATCGAGCTGCCCGATCTCGGCCCAACGAAGCTGCCGGCGATTGTTCGGTGGAGCCGTCCTGAGGGAGTAGGCGTGCAGTTCGGCCTGCTCGGTGCGCGACAAACGCACGGCCTCACCGAGCTCATGCACACGCCGTTATCTAATTCGGAAAGATCCAATGAACGCCTGCCCGGATCGCACCCGATGCTCATGGCAGGCGCTCTCGCTCAACAACCCGGCCTGTCGTTGTGGTTTCCGCGCTCGGCAGGAAACACCCTGGGGCGGAGCACCGTGAGCACGCACGAAGTCGATCCTCTGGTGGCGAAAGTCCAAAAAGGCGATCGCGCTGCATTTCAGCAGCTCTTCGCCGAACTCGCTCCGATGTCGCTCGACTGGTGTACCGAATGCTCGGCCCCTCAGTCGATCTCGATGACGTCGTTCAAGTGTTTCTGCCAGTACATCTCGATCGGTGACTTCCGCGTTGACTCGAAGCTCTCGACGTGGCTTCACCGCATCACAGTGAACGTCGTACTGATGACCCGACGCGCTGCGCGTTGCCGGCCGGTGTACTCGGCCGAGATCACCGAGGACACGCCGCATTTGCTCCCCGTCGACAGTGGGCTCGCGCCTGATGAGGACGCCCATCGCCGTGAACGAATTCGCGCGTTTCAGCACGATCGCATCGAAGCTGGCGAGAAGAAGCGAACGGTGTTCGTGCTTCATGAGCTTCGAGGAATTGGCTGAGTGCAACCGAGATTGCTGAGATCGTGGGCGCTCCGGTGTTGACCGTACGAACCCGCTTGTTTTACGCCCGAAAAGAGCTCTGCGACTTGATGGGAGAAGAGCCGGCGCTCGCTGCATTTGCTGCCCGATTTGCCTCGGCGAAGGACACAGACGTGGCCTTCTGCGCGAACCGAGGAATCCTGATGAGCGAACCACTCGATTCACCGCCTTCATCACCCGGCTCGTCGGGCGAGGCGCGTGCCCTTCGTGTTTGATTGAGCAACTACGCGAAGACCCAGCGCCTCAGCTCGATTTCGTGCATGATTGAGCGTTCGATGGTAGCGGCTTCGATGCGAGCAGCGGGTACAACCAGCCCGTCGTCGTGGGGTTGCCGCGTGGGTTGCCGTTGGCACGATCGCGGTGGCGGCAGCCGCAGCGTTGTCGGCGCCCCAACGCCGATGCGATGGGTCGACTCGACCGAGCTTGAGCAAAGGTGACCCATCCCGGTATCGGGAGCTGGGTGGCTGAACGCGGCTCGAAAAGTTCGTGTCGTCGAAGAGTCCAGCGGACCGCGTGGTGTTGGCTCTCGACGAAAGGTCGGTGATCGCCGAGTCATTCCAAAGCCCGCTCTGACCGGTTCGTGGTGGTTGCTGGCGGCCACACGCAGTGTCGGTTCGAGCACGATTTTCCGCGTGGCGCGCGAGGGCGATCACGTCGACGTTGCAGTGACCCGAGGTGTGATGGCCGTCGGTCCAGGAATGGGTCGAGCTTGGGCGTGTCGCTCGTGGCTCCTCGCTCGGGTCGTTTCGACTTCGAGGGCAAGGCAAAGGAGAGCTCAGCCTCGTGGTTCCGTCACGCTCTCATCCCTTGCTTTCCGGGCACGGACAACGCCGACGCGGGTGAGCCCGCCGCGCCGTTGAGCTCGGTGGCTGGTGACTGCTGAGCCCACCTCGACAGCGAAGAGCGAACCGCAAACGACGGGGGCGTACGGTCGACGCAGGGCGGGCACGCCAAGGATTCTTGGCGACGAGGCGAACCTGAATGCTCGGCACGCGTCGGTCGCAGCGGATTGTTTTCGTCGTGAGCTGCCTCGGGCGTGAACGTGACGGCGCTTTCGACGCTCGTGGTGACGTTCGATGCCAACCACCGCGTGGTGTCATCGTCAAGGCTCCGCTCGCTCCTGCCGTCGAGCATCCGAGGTTCAATCGCCGGAGAAAAAGGCCCAGTCGGCACCTTCGAAACCCCACGCTCGTCTCGTGACGGCGGGTGACTGAGAACGGTCGGCAAAATCTGCGTTGCTGCGAAGTGATTCAACATGAGCTTCGATAGCCAACGCGGTGGGGTTCGACCTCGCTTCGACAACCGCAATGACTCTTCGCCGTGACATGACCGCGGCGACGAAGTAAGAGGCGCCCGTGGCCGTGTCCAAACCAGTTACCTTTGCCTTCGTCGCTGCGTGCGCATTGCTCTCGGCGGGCTGTGAATCGAAAGTTCCAGGCCAGGGCGCGACGCTTCCGCCCCAAGCGCAGCAATGGCTCGATCGCGCACGCGACAGCTACAAGAAGGGCGACGTCGACGACGCACGCGATTCTGCCAAAAGCGCGCTGATCGCCGCCCCGAACAGCGACGACGTAAAGATTGCTGCCGCTCGTATTCACCTCTCGCGTCTCGAGTTCGACGAGGCGATTCGGGTGGTCGAAGGCGTCGACAAATCCGAGGCTCGTGCGCTTCGGGGACGGGCCAAATGGTACAAGGGCCAGATCGACGAAGCTGCCGATGAGCTCGAAGCGTTGCTCACCGATCCGTCGGTAAAAGACGAGTGGGCTCGGACCATCGCGAAGCTGGCTCGTCGTGGCTCCGGACGAAAGCCATTCCAACTTGGCGAAGGTTTGCTCGCGCCGGTGACCATGGTTCCCGGTCGCGGCACGCCGCATCTTGTCGTTCCTCTTGAGATCGACGGCGAGCCTGCGCTTGCCATCGTGGCGACGAACAAGACCGAGGTGGTCCTCGACAGCAACTCGCGTCGCGAACCGGCTTGGGTGCAACTTCGATTCGGTGAGCGAATCACCGTGAGCAATGTCCCCGCGCTGACCGAAGACTTGTCGGGCATCTCGAAAGAGCTCAACGCGCCGATCAAAGCGCTACTTGGGGTCAATCTCCTGCGCAGGCTCAACGTGACGTTCGACCTGCTCGGCGCGCAGTTCGTGGTCCGCACGAAAGAGCCACCGCCGCCTCCCAAGGCCACTCGCATCGGCCTGTCGTACGCCATGGGCGGCGCGATGATCGCACGGGTGTCGCTGAAGGCGCAGTCCGACGCGACCTCACCGATGTTGGTCAACACGCTGCTCCCATACCCTGTCGCTCTCGACGAGTTGGGTTGGAAGACCGCTGGCGTGGATATGAACACGCTTCAAGCGCCGCCGGGGTATCTTCGTGACTCGAAGCTTCGCGGGACAACCCTGCCCATGATGCGTCTTGGCGCGTTCGATATCGCGGGTGTGCCGGCGTTCTACGGGCCTGCGTTCGCTGATGCCCGCACCGCAACGGGCATCGACATCGAAGGAGCCATCGGCGCCGGACTGCTCGCTCACTACCGATGCACCCTGGCCGCCGAAGGGCGATCGATGTGGCTCGAGGATTTCCCTGAGGATGATTCGTACCTGACCGCTCCTCCTCCCATGAGCCCTCCTCCGCCCGTGGCACCTGAGCAAGGCGGGGTAAAGCCTTCAGTTCCGCAAGGCGGAGGCACCGCGCCGGCAGGCCCAGGTGGACCATCCGGTGGACCGGGCGCACCGGGCGGAACCGGCCCCAACAACACTGCGCCAACGCCCAAGAAGTAGCCACAGGGAGCGCCATGCCCACCGCCATTTACGCTGGAAGCTTCGATCCTCCGACGCGCGGACATCTCGACCTGATCCTCCGCGCCTCGCAACTCTTCGACAAGCTCGTGGTAGCCGTGGGTATCCACCCTACGCGGGTTCCGTTGTTCACGACCGAAGAGCGCCTCGATTTGCTCCGACAGATCACCACCACGGTGAAGAACGTCGAGGTCGCGAGCTTCCGAGGGCTTTTGATCGACTATTCGCGAGCGATTGGGGCGAGGGTGATTGTTCGTGGCTTGCGTGCCGCGACGGATTTTGAATCCGAGCTGCAGACGGCTCACGCCAACGCTGACCTCGGCCCAGACGTCGAGACGATCTTCTTGCCCACGCGTACCAACTACGGGTTCGTCAGCGCCTCGCTCGTTCGAGAAATCGCGAGCCACCACGGCGACGTGTCTCGCTATGTCGAGCCACAAGTCGCCGAGGCTTTGCGGGTAAAATTCAGCAAACGCTGAGCTCCTGCTGCGGCGGCGTCGCGGTCGGATCACTCACCGCGAGTCGTGGATGAGCGCGCTCGGGCCAATCGAAATACCCACGCACTACCTCCGACGATCGCCGCCAGTGCGATTATCGTTGAGTAGGTCGAAACCAGCGTTTCGAGGCGCTCCCAGCTTGTGCCGATTGTCCAGGCGAGCCCAAACAGCAGGCCATTCCAAGCCATGGCGCTGAAGGCTCCCCATACGATCACCTGCGTGTCCGACAGGCCCGCGAGCCCTGCGCCCACGAAAAAGAACGCTCGAAGCACGGGCAAGAAGCGATTCAGCGCAAGATAAGCTGCGCCGTACCTCGCAAATCGCTCGCGAACTTCGGCAAGCGCGGCTTGCGCCGCAGGCGCAGCAGCCCATCGCTGTGCCCACGAGTACGGTGTGGTCGCTGACGAATACATCATCGTGCGACCAGCTCGGTAGGCCAACCAGCCTCCGAATACTGCGCCCGCTGTGATGCTCGTGTAGACCCACACCGGCGAATATCCTGCGGATACCGCCAAAAAGACGCCGAACAGCGTAAACGTATCGCCCGGCAGCGGTGGAAACACATATTCACTCGCTGCTGCCGCACCCAGGCACAAGTAAGCCGCAGGGCCATGGTGCTCTCGTAGCCAGGAAAATATGGGTTCAAGCATGAGTGGACGACGAACGGTGTCTCGACTGTACCTCTGGAGACTCGGTCACGGCCATCCCGATCAACCTCAACCCCTCGAGAAAGTGCTTCGCCCCCAGGCGAATCAACTCGGGTGATTCGCTTCCGACGTTCGGGTAGCCACGGCCGTCTTCATCCGTCACCACCTCACGCCAGTTTGCGAAAAGACGCCCCCATTCCGAACGGAGTGCAGTATTCACGCGCTCTTGCCCATACCAAGGGTACCAAATCATATCGTGATAGGTGCCCGAAGCGACATAGGCCAGCGGCGCTAGCCAGGTTTTTAGCGACCATTCGATGGGTTTCTTGAGCGGTCCCCAATAGATCCTATGTTGGTTTCGAGAGGCAAAGGTCATCTCTTTGAATGGGCCCACGAAATTCCAGGGCTCTCGAAGCGCATCGACGTCACCCACGATCTCGATATCGCGTGTGTCTCCACACCCCAACCCTAGATCATGGGCCAGTCGAACGTATTTCAAGTCTCGAAGCGGGTCGAACCCCATCAGCTTCGCTGCCACCGCATCGATCGCCACTTGATCGCGCGAGGCCAATAGCACGTTTTTTACGTGTGGAATCATGCATCTCGGCCCAGGGCCATCGCCGGCAAAGGTGCCATCCATCACTGCAAATATCCCGCGATGCACTTTCTTCTGAATCATCAACAAATCCACCAGCGTTTCGTGAATGACGGGGTGAGTCCAGTGCCGATGCTCGTTCAGCAACCCTCCGAACGCATTCTTCATCGCTCCTGTCGTTGTTGTAAAAATATGGGTTTTCACGGTCGGGAGGTGAACCACATTTTCGCCAATAAAACGCTGCGGTATCGAAAAGCCCTTGGGAAAGACCTCGTTGAGACACAAGAACTTTTTGTAAAGATCGCCCACTGCCTCGCGAACATCTATCCATGGCTCACCTTCGTAGAGATGAACATTCCGAAGGCCATGCGCCTCCACCACATCGATTTGTTTGTTCTCGCGCTCGCCCAAATGAGCGTCGATCACGACAGTTCGGTTGTGGCAAGCGTGGATCAGCTCGGGGTTGTATCCGTCGCCCTTCATCGTGCGGATCACTCCCTCGAGTTGCCAAGGCGTGGTCGAGCAACCCGGATAAAAGAAATGCCACGAAATATTGATTTTCAGCGCCGTATCTGCGGTTCGATCAATCTCGGATTGATACTCGGCGAGATGCATCACCCTGCGGTAATCCTCGAGCACGGTGGCGGGGGTTGTCCTGACAATCGCAACCTTCGAACGACGCGGTGGGGTCATCACCAACCACTGACGTTCGATGTCTGGTAACTCAAGCGACTGCACGAACCATGCGACAATGCTCCTCAGTTCGTGTGGTTCTCTCCTCGTTCTGCACTGGGGCTGCACATTCACGACCTTGAGGAGGAATGTGGGAGCTAGCGCCCCTCTGTGCCGAGCCGGGCCCAACCGACTCGCCCCGAGCGCCGCAGATAGGGCTTGTTGTGCTGCGGTCGACCTCAGGGGTCTCCTGGGCGTTGCAAGGTTTCGATCGTATCCGGGGGGGCAAAATGATTGGATTGCACAGTACAGGCGATTTCATGGTCGCCACACGAGCATAGATTACCGCCTAGGTTCGTAAGCTTGCTTTTTCGAGCAACACCATCGGTCGCGCTGAGCCCAGTCAAATCTTCCTGGTTCATCGACACGGCGTTGCAATCCAGGTGTGAGCTCGCAAGCGATGCCGTCGCGCCAAGCAATGACAATCCTGCTCGTTGGCTTGTCTGGACAAGGCTCGATTCGACGGTGAGCTCGGCGCCCAGCACTACCCAGAGCCCGTCGCCGAACTCATCGTTCTTTTGATCGGCATGTGTCGCTCGAATCACTGACCGTCGAAGTGTGACAGGTGACGCGCTGACCACCATCCCTGACTCTAGGTTGTCGGCGATGCTCACCCTATCGAAGGTGGCGGCTGCGGTGCGCCCGTCCTTCTCATTGGCTTGAATATTCACCCCACGGCCATAACGTTGATCCAAGACACGGGGCCGTGTTCGCGTGATACTGGTGGTTGACACGGTCGCTGTCGTAGCGCTCAACAACATTCCCACCTCGGTGCTTTGGTCGATGACAGAGCCGTGGAGCTCAATCGTGGAGGCAAGGTTGTTCTTGTTGTCGAATGTAGCGTAGAGGCCACCCCCAAATCGCCCTGACGTTGGCTCGGCTTCGGTTCGGCGAATGACGACGCCCTTGCCATAAAACGACGCGCCAACGACCGATACTCCGCCGTGAATGTTGTCCTCGACGAGTACCCCATCGAAGGTTGCATTCCCTGGAGCTTTGTTGCCTAGGTCACTTTGGATTTGCGCCCCAATTCCGATTTGGTACGGCTGATCGTTGGGTTGGGTATCTCGAATGGTTGTCGAGGTAACGGTCGCGGTTGTGCCGCTGATCGTGATGCCCACAGTGCTGTTGTGCTCGATCAGGCTTCCGGTCACAGTGAGGTTGGCTGGGTGTACTGCGTTGGCAGGGCCACTGCCGATGCCCGAGGCGGTGATCAAGGTAGAGGCTGCACCGACCGTATTTCGTATCCAGCAGCGGTCAACCGTCAGATTCGCGCCCAACAACGCCACACCAAGCTCTGTGCTTGCGTCGACGAGGCTGTTGCTCAGTTGTACCTCACTGGGCACAACATCGCCCGCTTCGGTGGAATCAGCATTTTCAATGTCGATACCCCAGCCGCCTGTGCCGTCTGCGGCTTGTGTGCTCGTATTGGATACGACCACATTGTCAATCTTCGCATGAGCACCGCGCAGGTATATCCCATTTTCGTATTGGTGATCCAACACCGTCGAGGTGATGTACGCCTCGGGGATCACCCCCGTGGTTGGGTCTTGTTGGATGCTCAACGCTCGACCGAATTTCTGGTCAGACGCCCTTGGTTGAGTGTGGTGAACCCAGCTCCTTTCCATCGAGATATTCGATCCGAGAACGAAGACTCCAAACTCGTGGGTCGCATCGACCACGACGCCCGAGAGCGTGCCCGTGGCTGACTGGTGGGTTTGTGGGTCGACCTCGATGTCGATCCCTCGGCCGGCCTTGTTCGTTCCCGACGCGGGCAGTGTATTTTGTACGATGACTTCCGAGATGGTGACGTTCGCGCCGCTGCTGATAATGCCGATGCTTTGATTTTTCTCGATGAGAGAGTGAGAGATGGTGGCGCTGGCATTGCCCTGGTAGGATTGTACAAGAACACCCCCGGTTTTGTTTTCAGCCACCCTCACTCGGTCGACCAACACTTGTTGCGCGCCGTAGATGCCAATCCCACCAAACTGGGATGTCCCTTTGATCGAGAGCCCATGCACTTCGCTACCGGATGTGTTCAGGATATCGATCGTCGAGAATGCCTGATTGGAGCCTACGACCGTGACGAGATCCGGGCAGACACCCCAGAGTTTTATAGTGCGATCGTAGATCTTTACGTCTTCGGTGTAGACCCCCGCTGCGATCAGGATGTTGTCTCCACTGTTCGCGTGATCGATCGCAGCCTGAATGGTCAACCACGGTCGTTGTTGGCTTCCGTCGCTTGGCCCTGCGCTCGAATCGTATGTCCGATCGACATATAGGGCGCTCAGATCGTTGGGTAGATATGCACCGTCGCATTCGACGATGGGATGGCACGACGATTCGCCGAGAAACGCGATTTCACCGTCGGTACACGGCGCTGCGGGCAATACGGGCGCACAGCCACCCTGGTTGTCGCTGACAAACCCGTCGGTACACGTTGGTCCAACGGGCACGCAGGTCGTTTCACCAATTTGTTTCATCGTGCCCTTGGGGCAATCGCCCTCAGGGAGCTTGGGAATGCAGCGTTGAGAATCAGTGTCGAAGACAAATCGAGGGTCGCAGTCTGCTTCGGTCAGACCAGGTACGGCACAGCCTTCGACCTCGTCGACAACCTCGGAGGCACCACAGCCGTTCGTATCGCCCGACGCTCCCGCGGTGCCAGAGGGCGTAGAAGATTCGCCGTCGCCGCATTCGCAGAGCGCGAGTGCGCCAAAAAGTGAAAGAGCACCCCTGAATGCCGAGAGCGAAAACGTCATTCGCATGGCAAGAGCCTATACAATCGTCGAGCTCAGGTGGCACTTAGAATGACCCTTCGCCTAGAAAAATCGCGATCTCTGCCGACGACGAGCGCACCTTTTTGGTTGAGTGGCGGTTGAAAACGGTCACACTCGCGGGCTGATCCATGTCGTCGCTCGTTCAACTCCGCACGTCTTCCAAGGGCCGCAACCCTCGGGATCTCACCGCGTTTCTACCGACCACACGCGAGGAGATGAAAGCCCGAGGCTGGGACGAGCTCGACATCTTGATTGTCTCGGGCGACGCGTACGTGGATCACCCGGCGTTTGGGCCCGTGCTGATTGCTCGTTTTCTCGAAGGGCGTGGGTTCAAGGTCGGGTTTATTGCCCAGCCTGACTGGACATCCCCGGCGGACATAGCTCGGATGGGTCGCCCCAGGCTCTTCGTGGGTGTTGCTGCTGGCAACCTCGACTCGATGCTGAACAAGCTGACGGCGCAAAAAAAGGTTCGATCCGAGGATCAATATTCTCCGGGGGGCCGACCCAATATGCGGCCCAATCGTGCCTCGTTGGTGTACGCCAACTTGTGTCGCCAGGCGTTTCCGGGGTTGCCCGTGGTGTTGGGTGGAATCGAGGCATCACTCCGTCGAATTGCGCACTACGACTATTGGTCAGACGAGGTTCGCCGTTCGATATTGCTCGACTCGAAGGCAGATCTATTGGTGTTCGGCATGGGTGAGCGCCCCGCATGGGAAATCGCTCGCCGACTCGCTGCAGGCGAGCCGATCAGCGCGCTTCACGACGTGCGAGGCACGGCGCATGTGAAGAAAAACAAGAAAGAGTGGGAACCACTCCTCGCAGAAAAAAGCCGCTATACCACCGATGGCAAGGTGGTGATTTTGCCGTCGTACGAAGAGGTTCGCGCGGACAAGAAGGCGTTTGCCGAAATGTCTCGCATGTTCCAGTACGAGACCAACGCGCACAATGCCAGGCCGCTCATGCAGGTACACGGCAACGAAGCGGTGTATTTCAATCGTCCGGCACTTCCACTCGATGAGAGTGAGATGGACGGGCTTTACGACCTGCCTTTTCAGCGACGCCCGCACCCGTCGTACGCAGAAAAAATCCCTGCCTTCGAGACCGTCAAACACTCGATTGTTACGATGCGCGGGTGTTTTGGTGGTTGCACATTCTGCAGCATCACCGAGCACGAGGGTCGTATTATCCAGTCGCGATCGGCCGACAGTGTGATGCGTGAGGTTCGACAGCTTTCTCGTATGGAGGGGTTTTCGGGCGTGATCACCGATATGGGTGGCCCGACCGCCAATATGTACAAGATGCGCTGTCGCGACGAGAAGACCGAGAGCTCCTGTCGACGTCTGTCGTGTGTACACCCAGGCGTATGCGAGAACCTCGTCACGGATCACCAGCCTTTGCTCGATTTGCTAGAACGAGCGCGGCAAGAAAAGGGTATCAAGCGTGTGTTTATTGCGTCGGGGGTTCGTTACGACCTGGCCGAGCGAAGCCCCGAGTTTATTCGCGTGCTGGCAGAGCATCACACGGGCGGGCAGGTGAGTGTGGCGCCTGAGCACAGCAACCCAGATGTGCTCCGCAAGATGAAAAAACCTGGGATCGAGAGCTATGAGCGATTTGCTCAAGCATTCTGCTCTGCCAGTGAAGCCGCGGGCAAAGAGCAAGATCTGGTGCCGTACTTTATCTCTGGACACCCTGGCTCGACGCTCGAAGACGCGGTTGAGCTGGCTGTGTACTTGAAACGGCACAATATGCGCCCTCGCCAGGTGCAGGATTTTATCCCAACGCCGATGGCCGTGGCCACGACGATGTACTACACCGGGATTGATCCTCTCACGATGGAGCCAGTGTACACGGCCACCGAGCTGCGTGAGAAGCGCATGATGAAGGCCCTGATTTTCTACTGGGATGAGCAGCACTGGCCTCTCGCTCGTGAGGCGCTCAAGAAGGTTGGGCGTGCCGATTTGATCGGTAGAGGCCCACATTGCCTCGTTCCACCCGAGTATGGGGTTTCTACGCCATTCCGACCCGGTCAGGCTCCTCGTGTCGGGGCTCGTCCAGGCTCCAAACCCAAGCCCGCTTACGGTGGGCCTCAACGCGGGCCTGCTGCGCGAACGCCAGGCAGGCGTCCTAACCCCCCCAAGGGCTCGCGCTGATCGTCTGGATTATTTCTTTGGGCCACCTGATGAGCGACGCTTTCCGCTAAAGCGCGCTCGTTCGAGGCGATTGTCCTCGTAGCCCCATTCGCCGCTGAAGGACTGTTGATCGGCTGACAAGGTGATGGAGATCCACCCTTTGCCATTGCCGCCCCTCCAGGTGCCTTCGCAGCGGTCGCCGCGGCGCTCACACGTCACGAACGAGCCATCACCGTAATAGAGCTTGAAGGAGCCGTTGCGATCGTCGCCTTTCATTTGAATCTTGCCGCCTCCTCGTTCGCGAATGCTTTCGGAATCGGTGTCCCACAGCGGCATCGGCTCTGAAAATCGAGGGTTGGGCAATGCCGGCAACGACGCAGGCTGCGGTGCTGGTGCTCGAGCAAATGGCCCGATTGCCTGGGTGTTGCCGCCATCTCGCGAAATCCGAACGGGTTGTGTCCAGGCTCGGTGCCCGCGGGTGTTGTCGACGATGGCACGCACCCAAGTCACGTCGTGTCGCAACGTGCTGAAATCGAGCGTCGTAATTTTCCCTGATTTGGGCTCGATCGTTTCACCCGGCGACACGATAAACGACACTTTGTCGGTGGGGTGAAGCAGCGAAACGGTGTAGGAGTGATCCGAGACCTCGATCTCTTGAATCGTGGGGCCCGTTGTCGCGTAGAAACGCCCTTCAAGTACCGCGGCTCGAATGGATTCCAGTGTCGGCTGTGCTCGCACCATAATCCAACCACGATTGCCGGTGAAAACCTCGGACCCCTCGGCTCGGCGAGTGTCCGCATCGTTGAAATCGTGCGCGTCGTCCGAGGCAACATTCCAGAGATCTGCACCCTGGTTTAGGGCTTGATTCCACAGTTCCTCAGTCGACGGGTGTTTTCGGTCGCCTTCGTTTTGCACCCCACTCGAGGCGTTCGAAAACTCCACCAGACGAAGACCTTGTTTGGCGAGCGTGACCAAGAGATCGGCGTTGGCGCCGTAGTGAAAATTAGGGTGATTCAGTTGAGCGATACCGTGAAGCGCGTTGGTGGTCGCCAGCTCGTTTTCGTAAATCGATTGGCGGCTTAGTGGATTGTTTGGATACAGAACGAGCTGTGCATTGGGCGGCGAGCTCGAGGTGAACAGCGCGTTGAGGTGCAGGTGACAGTCGGGGTCGGGCGGGCCGCATTCCGAAGCGTTCCACCTGAGCTCGGCACCTGAAAATACGAGCATCGCTCCAGTCGTATTGGAGAGGGTCGTATTGAAGTTGTGGTCGGTCAACACGAGGAAGTCGAAATCTCGACGCCGATACCAATCAACAACATCGGTGGGCGGGGTGTGACCGTCGGCGGAGTTGTTGCTGTGAGCGTGCGTTTGCCCCTTGAGCCACCGGGTGGGTGAGCCGCGAGGTTTTTTTGCAGGGTCTACGTTTGCAACGACTGGTGCGACGGGCGTGACCGCGCCGGATCGCTCTGCGGAAGCGCACGCTGGTGTCATCAGCCCTGCCAAGTTGAGGGCGATTCGGCCCATCACGCCCACGATGGCAACGGCGCACTTCCGATTCGTCTGTGAACGGGCGGTGAGAGCGAGGGGGAAAGTGACTCGCGTCGGCATCTCACCCAGACGGTGCGCAAGGGTAAAAGCTCGTCGAGCAGTTGCAAAAGTTGATTTCGCCGGTCGTTGTCGAGGCGTGGGTGAAGGCTGCGCAAAAAGGCACACTCGTCGCGAGCGTGCGAGACGTAGCTCTCGTCGAAACGACGAAACAACGCCGCGAAAGCAGCGCGTGAGGTGTTGAAATGCTCGAGCCCACGCTGGGCGATCGAGAGCATACGACCCACCGAGCCACACAACCCGTCGTGCGTGGCAAGGATCTGCGCAATCCTTTGGCCCCGTGTCTGGCAAATGGCTAGCGAGAAAGGGAAGAGACCTTCTTCTTCTTGTGCAAAATGCACGAGCAAATCGTCGTGAAGCGCAGTCAACGTGTCGAGCAACAGCGTGTGCTGGTCGGCTGAAAGGGCGTTGAGGTCTGCTGCATTGACGAGGCCCCTCAGATCATCGACCAACTGGCTCATATGAACGTGATCGTGCTCAAGCTGCGAGACTGGATCAGGCGTGCTCTCGGTTGGCATGAGCAGCGGTATAGCAGCGTCTTTGCCTCACGAGACCAACGAAGCCAACCAACCGAGAAAACCTGGCTTTCGTCGAGTTTGACTGCTCGTCGGGTCTAGCTCGCCCAGCTCGGCTTGAAGCGCCTGTCGAAGGTCGGCATACGAAGCGAAATCGCGATCGCGACAGAGGCGGTAGGCCATCCACATCAGGGTGGCGCACGTCTCGGGTGGAACCTTTCCGGTGGATGCTCCGAGCCCGGGCATCGCGACCGAGTCGAGCATTCCGCCCCGAAGCTGTTCGACCCGAGCGGCGTGGAGGGCGGCGGCGCAGGCCATCGCGACGTTCATCCGGTCGCTGATGTTTTCAGAGGCCGAGTGCATCGTGGGCGTCGAAATTACGTATCGAGGCCATCGACGGCCAGTTTTGACGCAGAGGGCGCGACCAAGAGAGAGGGTGCCGAAGGGCTCACGAGCCACTGCCGAGCGGATTTTCGTTTGAATTTTTTCTCCGAGGTAGGAGCGAATTGCAGCATCGACCCCGCCGTTCATCTCGGCTTTGGCGTTGGTGGGCGTCACCCACGCGTCGACGTGGCGTTCGAGGATCGAGCCCTGAACGATCGAGACCTCGGGGCAATCTTCGAAAGTTGCCTGCCAAGCCACCACCACGCGGGGATCAACATCGACCAGCACCAGCTCCGGGACCATCTTGCGCCTTGCCTGTGATTGGCTCCGCTCACGTTGAGCGGGTCAGCGCCGATCGTGAGGACGACGCACAGAGCCGCAACCGGCCTCACGGACATTATTTGTCCCGTTTTCAGCCAAATTCCCAAGTGTCTGAGAAGATCGCCACCTGAATCGCAAAAGGTTCCTTGACACCTCGCCAACCCAGACTAGAAACCTCCTCACCTGGCGCGCGGTGGAGCAGCCTGGTAGCTCGTCGGGCTCATAACCCGAAGGTCGTAGGTTCAAATCCTACCCGCGCAACTGATTCGTAACTCCAAAACCCCAACCATTTCGTGGTTGGGGTTTTTGGTTTTTGTCGTTTGGACTGT
>JAXLYQ010000049.1:0-35842 GCA_046351315.1 Polyangiaceae bacterium | reverse complement strand
TCACTCGAATCACCCAAGCCGGGCGCCTCGAAGACCCATCTTGCCCACGACGGTCGAGTTCACCCTCTACCCGAAGGGTTGTCCTTTGGACTGCCTCGAAACCTGACTGTTCTTGCGAGAACCCCGCTGTTGTCATGGGGTGGAAAGCTCCGCGCGGGTCTCGACTTGGTGCTTCCTGAACGGTCAGCTCAAAGCTCACTCGGAGAGCTCATACGGCACCGATTGGGCTCAGAGGTACAAGAACGTCTTTTCGAGCCGATGGTACACGCATTGTACGGAACACCGTCGGACGAGCTTGATCATCGCACGGTGATTCCGTGGTTGAAAACGGGCAGTGTCATTCGCCAGCTCATGGATCGACCGCAAACGCCGGCGGAACGAATGTTTCTGCGCACTCCGCGGGGGCTTGGACAAATCGTCGAAACGCTTCATGGGGCGCTCGAAGAGAGGATATCCCTTCGCACGGATACCTCCGTCGAACGTGCGCGTCCGATGGCCAATGGTCGCTGGGAAGTCACGCTGAAGGGCGGAGAAACCCTCACCACACGACATTTTATCTCTGCGTTGCCGCCACACATCGTTCGCAAGGTGATCGACGATGAAAAGCTGGCCGATACCTTGGCCGACGTGAGGATGCGATCGGCCGATAGTGTACTGATGGCGGTCAGCGCAAAGGGCACCGACTTGCCTCATGGAAGCGGGCTTTTGGCTCACCCCGATGAACATTTGTCGTTTCTCGCAGCCTCGTTCGTTTCACAAAAATGGGAGCAAACCCAGACCCCAGAAGAATATTATCTGAGGGTGGTGCTGATTCCAAACGCAGGCGAATCACGAGAGCAAACCATTGCTCGCGCGTACGATGAGCTCGCCCAGTACATTCCACTCGGCGAGCTTCGTTGGGCGAAATTGCAACGGTACAAGAAAGCCATGCTTGTCCCGACGGTAGGCCACGTCGAGCGCGTCAAGGCAGCGCGTTCGCGGGCAGAAGAGCTTGGTCTGACGATAATCGGTGCGGCATTCGACGGGCCAGGCGTGGCAGGTGCGCTCGCAGGCGCGGCTCGTCGAATCGAGGCGATCACCGCGTTACCGACTGTACAAACTCGGGCGTCCATCACGGGCAAGAGGGTGACAACGGAGTGTAAGCCAAGCGAATTGGAAGGAGAAGCGAGGAGCGCTCGAATCTCTTCGACTTGGTGAATGACAAACCCATCGGACAAGGTGGAAATCCAGCCGTCCTTTTGCCAACGACTCATGACACGAATGGTTGTTTCGACGGTGGCCCCGACGAGAGACGCGAGATCTGAACGAGAGAGCGCAACACCAATGGTGATACCCTCATGAGTCTCGTCACCAAAACGCTCGGCCAAGTACAGCATCAGCGTGGCGAGTCTCGAGGCCACCGAACCTGCGTTCCTAATCCGGATTTTCTCGCGCAAGGCATTCGAGTGCTCGAGCAGCGAGCGCTGTACACTTTGCAAAAGCGGCAGGTGTTGCTCGAGGGCTCGCAGCACTGGAGCACTGGAAATTTGCGCAACTTCGACACGGCTCGACGCTGCAATGGCGTGCGCAGGGTAGCTCGCGCGCCCCAAGGCGGCAGTATCGCCAATACTCTCGCGCGGTCCGAACAACGCCACGATTGACAGAGCCCCATCTGGAGCCTCCTGGCAGATTTTGACGATCCCCTGCAAGATCACTACGAACGACAGCGCGTCGTCGCCCACGCGCCAAAGATACTCGCCCCGAACCAGTTGCTTACGCACTGAGTTTCGAGCGAAATCGTCGATCCACTCTTGAGACAGACCCGAGAAGATCTTCGACGAACGCAACGCTTTGTCGATCGGCAACATCGACCCCACACTACTTCATTCCGCCGGTGTTTGGGGAGGCGCAAGTATGTTGGTCGACAGTTTCAACGCAAGCGTAAGCACCATCAAACCTGCGGCCCAAATACCCGCGGTGATTTTCCATTCTGTCAGCGTGGGCACGTATTCCACGATCTCATGAAGGGTGCTCGGGATAAAACCCGGGATAATCAGACCCATCCCCTTTTCAATCCATACACCCACAAAAGCAGCAGCGCAGGCGAGATCGAGCCAAAGACGACGCTCGCGACTCTGAGGCAAGAATAGCATCACGGCCGAGAACAAGTTGAGTGCAATGGCTGCCCAGATCCAGGGCACGAGAGCGTGATGCCCGTGCAAACCAACGAACAAATATTTCGCCGAGGCACCGTGAACGCCACCTGTGTACAAGGCGGTGAATAGCTCGGAGACCATCATGAACAGATTGACGGGCACCGTCACACGCATGACCGACGAAAGCGTCTTGATGGGGCCATCACCAACGGGGAAGCGAGTCCATCGGGCCACAATCTGCAACATCACGATCACGAACGCTGGCCCGGTAATAAACGCCGACGCGATGAATCGTGGTGCCAGAAGAGCCGAATTCCAGAAGGGGCGCCCACCCAACCCACAGTACAAAAATGCGGTCACCGTATGAATCGAGATCGCCCACACGATCGACAAGAATACGAAGGGCAGATACCAACGGCGAGAAGGCTTTTTGCCAATGAATCGTGAATAGACGAGGTAGCCAGCAATATGAAGATTGATCAGCAAATAACCATTGAGCACAATCACATCCCACGTGAGCATCGACACAGGCCAGTTGAATCGCCCTATGCCCGGTAGAATATGCCAAAACCGATCGGGTCGACCCATGTCGACCACGATGAACAGAAGGCAGATGACAATCGCGCTGATCGCGAGGAGCTCACCCAAGATCACGACATCGTGCATCTCATGGTCATCGTACAAATAGGCCGGGATCACCATCATGACCGCCCCAGCAGCGAGCCCTACGCCGAACGTGAAGTTGGCAACGTATAGGCCCCAGGATACATGGTCCGACATCCCGGTAACTTGCATGCCCGTGCTGAGCTGGTGTGCCCACGCATTGGCCCCAACCAGCGCAATCGAGGTCAGAAGAGCCATCCAACAGTAGAATTTCCAGCCGCCCGAAAAGCTCTGTGTCACAAGAGAAACCAAGAACCGCGGGTAGGTGATGACGTGCCGCTCGACGGATTCGGAGGACATGATGTGGCTCACACGTCGAAGAAGTAGAAAAACCGTGGGCGAGTTCCGAGCTCTTCCTTGAGCACGAACACTCGCTTATTTTCTAGCACCCAGCGAATGTCGCTGTTTGGGTCGAGAAGGTTTCCGAAGACGCGCGCACCTGTGGGGCATGCTTCAAGACAGGCCGGGGCCCGGCCTTCGCGGGTTCGGTGCAGACAGAACGTACACTTCTCGACCACCCCTTGAGGGCGAATACGGTTCGACAAATACCCCTGATTTGGGTTGATCTCTTCCGCCGGAATCTCGGGTTTCGTCCAGTTGAATCGCCGCGCGTGATAGGGGCATGCCGCCTCACAATAGCGGCACCCAATGCACCAGTTGTAGTCGACCACCACGATCCCATCGACTTCCTTCCAGGTGGCTTGTACAGGGCAGACTTTAACGCACGGAGCGTCATCGCACTGCTGACACTGCACGGGCATATAGTACTTCCCAGGGGCGGGCACCGCGTGATCGTAGGTCACGTTTCCTCGCTCCATATCGAAGCTGCCTTGCTCCATTTCGAGCACGCGAATGTAGGAGTTATTCGTCCGCCGATCGTGATTGTTCTCGTGATGACAAGCCTCTGCGCATTTTCGACAACCAATACACACACTGAGATTGAGCGCGTAGCCATATTGAACACCTTCGACGGGGCGAATATCTCGGATGGTGACCTCTCTGCCGTATGTAGCTTTGGTTTCTTGCTCGAGTCGCTGAATGACCTCTCGTAGCTCGGTCTGAGTCAGCTCTTTGTAATGGCGCTGAAGAAACTGATCGAGCGTCAAATCACGGGACCAGGCGCGCAGAGGCTCCATCGCGTACGCAAAGGCGGAAGCGCCTAGCGTTGCCCCCAGCACTTTGAGCGCGACACGGCGTTTGGTGTCAGTCATGGATGACCTCCAGTGGAATGCTGCACAGCCCCGCCATGCGAGGCGCCGTGGCTCGAATCACCGGAGTGCGAAAACGCTCGCTGCGACTCGGCCCCCCTGTCGTGAGGGGGCAATACGGGTGTGCTGGGTTGGAATCGCGGAATATGTGGATCGTGGCAGTCAATGCAGTGATTGCGAACCTGGGCTCCTTGAGACCGATCCCAGTACCCGTTCAAACCGCCATGCGTTCGGTGTTGATAGTCCCGATATTGGGGCCCATGACATTGAGCGCACAAACGCATCGCATCTTGCATTGGGATGAGTGTACTGTCGGCCAAATGGAGCGTGTCTTGCGCGCCAATCACGTGACACATCGAGCAAACCAGAGGGCCGTGATCGAACTGCAACCCTTGGTGGAATTCATCGAGCTCCGCCGTCGAAGTGGGCAATCGCTCGGGGCGACGCAGCGAGTGACAGGTGACACACGCAGCTCGCTCTTCTTTTCCCAGTGCGTTGGTACGCCCTGTAGGCACACCAAAAAGACGGTCAGGAATATGTATTTCGACGGCTTGAGGCTCGACGCTCGCACTTGGCGCAGGTCTCGTCTGGGTCAAATCTGGGCGATTGCAACCTGTGGCTGGGATTGCGAGCCCAACACTCATCAGGGCCCCGACAAGTAGAGCCACCGTGCGCGTCGTCGTTCCGCCATCTCGCCACTCGAGCGCTCGCCAACAACTGTCGCGGTACTGAGAGAAACGATCGGGCTTGCTTCGGGGCGCAACCAACCGCGTGAGAGTGTCCTCCATCACAGGAGCGACTCACGCACGACATATGCCAGCGAGCACGCCTATCAAACGCTCGTGAGCTCGCGATAAACAGGCTGCTTCAGCACGAGCCCATCCGAGAGAAGCAGAGCGACTCGCAAAGATGAGTTTCAGGAACGAGAGGTGCTCTTAGCGCTGAGAGCAACGCTGGGGATCATGCAAGCGAGCGGTCATAGAAACGTGGGGGAAACCGTGCAAAAGGCCGAGAAAAAGGCGTGGCGCAACGCTTGCGATGCGCAACGAGAATGCCGACGAGCGCACTGGTTCTCACTCTCGACGAAGCCCCCGACCTGCAACAGCATGTGCTGACCGAGCTCCAGCGTGACGAGAGAATCTCGGTGGGGATCGCGCATGGATCCTATTTGCCGATCGTGCTCGAAACGCAGTCGTCCGAGGATGGCGTTGCAGCGATCGAGGCGCTTTGGAAAAAGCCAGGGATCGCGTTTATCGACCTGGTGCAGATTGATTTTTCGGATGAGGAGGGCTGAGGAATGCTGAATCGCCGCGATTTCGTGAAACAAAGCGCCATGGCAGCCGCGGTCGTTGCGGCCTCGAGGCTTGCGAAAGGCCCGAACGGAAACGAAGCCCAGGCGGCGCCGGCTCCGCCACCAACACCACCCGGTGGGCCAGGAAAAGACGAGGTGGTGTGGGACAAAGCGCCGTGTCGCTTTTGTGGAACGGGTTGTCATGTCCAGGTGGGACACCGCGGCGGCAAAGTGGTTGCCATCGCTGGAGATCAACGCGCCGAGGTGAACCGAGGATTGCTCTGTGTCAAAGGGTACCATGTGGCTCTCGCGTTGTATGGCGAGGACAGGCTCACCAAGCCACTGTTGCGTAAAGACGGGAAGCTTGTCCCCATTTCATGGGAACAAGCACTCGAGATTGTCGCGGACAAAGTGATGGCGAATCCACAGGGGTTCGCTCTCTACGGAAGCGGTCAATGGACTATTCCAGAGGGGTACGCCGGCAACAAATTCATCAAAGCGGGCATCGGAAACAACCAGATTGACCCGAATGCACGCCTGTGTATGGCCTCGGCGGTCACCGGATTCTTGTCAACGTACGGGGTCGACGAGCCGGCGGGTTGTTACGACGATCTTGAGGCGTGCGATGTGCTGTTGATGTGGGGAAATAACCCCGCAGAAATGCACCCGGTCCTTTTTTCGAGGGTTCTCGAACGCCGCACGCGTGGACAAGAGGTGCTCATGATCGATCTGACGACGCGACGAACGCGAACGTCTGGATTCTGCCAGCACACGCTGTTTTTCAAGCCAAACACCGATCTCGCGATCGCCAACGGCGTCGCACATTTGCTGCTCGAGCGGGGCACCTACGACAAGGCGTTTGTCGAAAAATATTGTAACTTCAGGCAGCGAACTGACCCTCCGACGTTGGATGGGCAGGCGATGTCGTTCGACGAGTATCGAAAGGCATTGGCAGAGTATACTCCTGAGCGAGTCGAGCATATCTCGGGCGTATCGGCCAAGGACATTCGTATGCTGGCCGACCTATTTGGTCGAAGGGATCTAAAGATCACCAGCCTGTGGTGTATGGGGATGAACCAGCATACCCGAGGCACGGCGATTAACGATCTGGTGCACGGGGTGCATTTGCTGAGTGGCCACTTCGGAAAGCCAGGTGATGCACCGACAAGCCTGACCGGACAGCCCTCAGCCTGCGGAACGGTGCGAGAAGTGGGGACGCTTGCGCACGGGTTGCCAGGTGGTCTCGTGGTGACGCAGGACAAACACCGCGAGGAGGCGGAGGAGATTTGGAATCTGCCTCATGGGCGGATCAATCCAAAACCTGGGTACCACACGGTCGAAATGTGGAAGCGGTTCTCTACGCCGAAAGAGAAGGGCGGCGACATCGACACGCTTTGGGTGATGGTGACCAACCCAGGACAATCGCTGCCCAATGTGCGCGAGCTGTTCGAACCCAGTCGAAAAATCCCTGGAAAGTTTTTGATTGTCTCTGATGTGTACCCCACCGTGACGGCACAAGCGGCCGATCTCGTGCTGCCCTCGGCGATGTGGGTCGAGAAAAATGGAATGGTGGGTAACTCAGAGCGGCGAACCCAACAGTGGTTCAAGATGGTGCCCCCGCCCGGAGAAGCCCGAGACGACGCGTGGCAACTCATTGCTGTAGCCCGAAAGCTCTACGAACGAGGGCTGGCGGGGATGAAAGACAAGGACGGGAAATTCTTGTTTTCGTTCGAAAAGGAGGGCAAGGAAGTACCCGTTTGGGACTGGAAACACTACTACGACATCAACGTCGACGAACGATTGTTCGAGGAATATCGCAAGTTCTCGCGCTTCAAACACAAGGATTTGGCGCCGTACCAACAATATGTGCAGGCGCGGGGTCTGCGCTGGCCCGTCGTAGAGCAGAAGGACGGTACTTGGCGAGAAACCAAGTTTCGATTTGCCAAATTCGATGACCCTTACGCCACGAAAGACGAGCTGCAATTTTATCATTCGGTGACCAAGGACGATCGTGCGCTCATATGGTTTCACCCTTACGAGCCACCGCCTGAATCACCCGATGCCGAGTACCCATTCTGGTTGTGTACGGGGCGAGTAATCGAGCACTGGCACACAGGGTCAATGACGATGAGGATCCCCCAACTGCAACGGGCGATGCCTCAAGCCTATGCCGAAATGAACCGAGAGGATGCTCGCAAGCTAGGGGTTGCGAACGGAGAGGTCGTGGTTCTCGAAAGCCGACGAGGAAGCGTCGAATTGCCGGTATGGATCGACGGTCGCGGGACGCCTGTTGCAGGCAGCGTATTTGTTCCATTCTTCGATGAGACCATCCTGATCAATCGGGTGACGCTCGAGGCTCACGATCCTCTGTCGAAACAGCCCGATTACAAAAAGTGCGCGGTCCGCATTCGAAAGAAGGCCAGGACTCCATGACAGGAACACGTGCGCTCCAGGTCACCATCGCAGCCGCAGGAGCCGTCACCCTGATGCTGTTCTTGTCGGGGATTCACGCCACCGAACGAAGTGCACTCGAGCTAAAAACAGCACGTGCACACCAAGACGCCCCTGCGCCGTCGGCACGAAGCTATGGCGATATGCGACGACAAACGTGGGGCCCCAATGCAACCATGTACGATGGGGCGTTTGCCCGACTCGAGGCCGATCATCCATCGTTGCACGACCCCGTAATCAGGACAGAAGAAGATCGCGCCGCTGCGCTCGAAAAACGAGCCTCACGCCGTGCTTACGAAGGGGCGCCACCGACGATTCCTCACAAAGTGTTGCAAATGGACACGCCCTCGTGTTTGTCGTGTCACGAGCACGGAATGCGGGTAGCAAATCTCGTAGCGCCAGCGATGAGTCACCAACGAATGGACTCCTGCACACAATGCCATGTGGTGAGTGCAGACCCTAGGCCAGTGGCATCGACGCCCGGCGCGCCCGTCAATCAATTTCGTGGGCTCGAGGGCTGGGGTCGAGGCTCGAGAGCCTGGCCGGGCGCGCCCCCGACGATTCCGCATCCGACAGGAATGCGCAGCGCTTGCGATAGCTGTCACGGCGTGAACGGTGCGCAAGGAATACGCTCGACTCACCCGTGGCGAACGAGCTGTACGCAGTGCCATGCCCCATCGGCAGTCTTGGATCAACATCCACCTGCCCCGCTGTCTTCGCGGAGCGCGCCATGAGCGAGCAACGTCTAGGTCGACGCTCGTTGCTGGGGTTGTTTTCTCCCAAGAAAAAAGAGGCGCATTGCGCCCCCACCCCCGACGCACCAGGCCCCGCGCCCAATACGCAACCCACCGAGACACTGCCCGGGCAGCAAGCCAAGACAACGGGTGACACCTTCTCGCTCGACGCATTCTATACGAGACGCGTTCTGAGCGGCGAGAACGATTCGAGTAGAATTCCAGTATTCTCGGTGCTCTCGCGACCTGATATCGGAGGCACTGAAACAGGCACGCCTGAGCTTTCGCAGCGTTCACCGACAACGCCACCCTGGATGCGTGCGGAGTCGGAAAAACTGCCCGCAGGAATGGTTCCGAGCGTACGCCCCTATGCCTGTCTTGCGTTTCGAAGCGTGTGCTCGGTGTGTGTAGAGCGGTGCCCGGTAGAACATGCGTTGGTGCTTGTACATGGGCGCCCCAAGGTGGACCCAAGTCGATGTGACGGGTGCGGAGCCTGCGTATCGAGTTGCCCAGCTCCGACCAACGGCTTTGATTTGGTGCCACGACCTTCACGAGAAGGGCACTCACATGGACGTTGAGCAGCCTATCCGTCTGCCTCCGATGCAGGTATCCGATATCGACGAAACCAAGCTGCGCGCTCTCGTGGACGACATTCTCGCGCTCGGGACACAAGTCGAAGTCTCGACCAAAGGCGCACCACTGTCGCACAGCCACGCGCAACCGACAGATCTCGTCTCATCGATGCATCGATTGATTATGGGTGATGTGCTTGGGTTGCAGATTCGATATACGCACGAAGGCGCCCGTTGGTGCGATACGCTCATGCGTCTACCGGAGGGTTTTCGCCTTGTAAGAATCAAAGAGGACGACGTTCTGGCCAGCGTCGAGGAGGAACCATGAACCCGAAGGTAGCGAGACTCGCGAGGGCGCTCGTCGCACCCATGACATGCGAGAGCAGTATTGCGAGTAACCTTTGGTCGGTTTTCGATGGCCCGATTCTTCGTGTCCTCGATATTTTTCGATATTCGCTAAAGAAGACCGCGACTGACGAAATCTGGCTCTGTCTATGCTCTGCGTCGGGGCACGATCATGTCCCACGACCACAAGTATTGGAGTTGTTTCCACAAGGTTACGTTCACACTGCTCGCAGGTTGGGTTGCTCTGAGTGGAATGAGCACTCCAGCCTATGCCGAGCCCGCGGTCGACGTTCCCCCGGCATCTCCCGCGATGAAACGAGCGGGCTATTCACTTCCGTGGCTGATGAGGCCAGCGATCGCCCCCGATCTATTGCGGCTCGATTCCGCGATCGCATTTCGAGACGGCGGGTCGACCCAAGCCCCTACGTTGACCGGTGGGCTTCGACCTATTGGTTCTCTACCCACGTTGGGATTCTATGGTCGAGTAGCCGTGGTGCACGACAGTCAGGACAACCAACCTTCGGGGACAATCGTCAGCAATCCGCTCTTGTTCGCATTGTTCACCCCAGAGATTGCTTCCTCGCTCCGCCTTCCGGTGTTTTTTGGGGTAACAGCACCGGTGGGCGGGGGTGGCGGAAATACGCCAGAGTTGAGCTCGCGAAGGGCGTCTCTCGCGGGGATCTACGGGCGTCAAGCGATGGACAACGCGCTGTTCGCCACCAACTATATGACGACCACGGCGGGCGTTGGGCTCGCCTGGGTTCACGACGGCTGGACAGTCCAGGGAGAGGTCACGCTTCTCGAGTTGATTCGAGCACGCGGAAGCAACATCGACAAGGACAAGAATCGAACCAACTTTACCTCTGGGGTACACCTTGGATATCAGGTGATTCCATGGGTGACCCTAAGCCTGGAAACTCACTACCAGCGTTGGTTGTCGACACCAGCACCGGTACAGAAAGACGCGTCGGCACGGGATGCGCTCACCTTGGGAGGCGGCCTGCGGTTCAATGTACCGGTTTCGCCGTCGGTGCTGATGCGGCCAGGCATGGCATATTTTCACCCGCTCGACGACCCGATGTCGAAGGGGAAATACAAGATTATGCAGGTCGATCTGCCCGTAACGTTCTAATCGTCTCAGATTTGCTCGTGAGAATGGACAGCGTTCCATGAGCGAATTTGACTACTTCGAGCACGGTTTGCAGGAGGATTCGGGGTATGGTCCTGACATGCCTCCGGAAGGCCTCGTTCAACTCCGAACACGTAAGCAGCAAACGAAGACCGCGAGCGGCAACGACGGCCCAACGTCGAGGCGCGGGTCGGTTACGGCAAGCTCGCGTGAGTCGCCGCTGGGGGCGGCGGCTCGATCAGTCGCATGGCCATCGATTTGGTGGAGAACGGCAGCCCCGGGGACATTATTTCTCCTGGCCTATTTCGCTGCCTATGAAGTGTTCGAGCGACTCGTGCTGGATGACGCGCCGCACTCGACGCTGCACTTGCTTCATATTGTAAGGGGCACCGGAGCCGCAATTCTGCTGGCGACGTGGGCGTTCTATAGCGTGAACAAGTTGAGGGCGAGGGTGGAGCATGCGCTCGCGAATCACGTGCGCCTTCTGGAGAGCCATGTGAAGGCGCGTACTCACGAGCTCGAGGATGCGCAGAATTTCACCGAGCTGTTGTTTGATTCGCTACGCGAGCGGATCATGGTGGTGGATCAGGCGGGTGTTGTGGTGAAGGCGAACCGCGTGGCGTTGACCAACGCGGGGCGAGAGCTGGTGGGTCAGCGGTGTATTGACGTGTTCCGTGCGTGTCAGTCACACGGTGGATGTGCGGCAACCTGCGCATTCCACACAAGCCGCGAAGGTTCGATTGAAACGAAGATTCGACCCGACAACCAAGGCAGACTGTGGGAGGTCGAAACGATTCCCGTTCAGGACAAGACGGGGACAGTGAGATTGATGCTCGAGGTGGGTCGAGACATCACGCAGCAAAAGAGCCTCGAAGCTCAGCTTCTCCATCAAGAAAAGATGGCCGGTCTCGGGGTGCTAACCGCCGGTTTCGCTCACGATCTGGGGAATCCGCTGGCATCGCTCTCGTCGGAGCTCGAGCTTCTTGAGGACGAGCAGGACGTAAAACGACTGCGCGCGTCGCTGTCGGTGCTTCGTGAGCATGTGGCTCGGATCAACAGAACTCTGCGAGAAATGGTTGATTTTGCACGGCGTCGAAGGGATGAGCTGGCCGAGGTCAGCATGGCTTCGGTCATCCACGACGCAACGCGTCTAGTGTGTCATGACCGCCGCTGGAAGCGTGTGGATCTTTTGATAGAAATTCCTGTCGCGCTACCGATGGTTCGCATCGTTGAGGATCACCTACTGCTGGTGCTCATCAACTTGATGCTCAACGCGGCGGACGCGATGCCCGATGGCGGGCAGCTCTCCATCCGTGGCTCAACGAAAGGGAAGAACGTCGTTCTCTCTGTTCGTGACACGGGTGTTGGCATGTCGGCCGACGTGTTGAGGCAAGCGACGAAGCCCCTCTTCACGACCAAAGACAAGAACAGTGGAACCGGTCTGGGTCTTAGTGTCTCGAACGACGTGATCTCTGCTGCTGGGGGCACGTTGACACTCGACAGTGTGCTTGGAGAAGGCACTGAGGTGACGATCACACTGCCAGCCGTCGAGCTCGGAGACATACACCGATCCGGCTCGAAACTTGGGTCAGCAACGAAGAGTGAGGCGGTCGATGGGTGAGAGAATATTGGTCGTCGAGGACGAGACCACCTTGGGCGCGAACATCGCGCGTTCGCTCGATCGAGCGGGGCATGTGGCGACCTTGGTCGAAACCGGACGAGCAGCGATCGAGGCGATCGAGCGGGAGGCATTCGATCTCGTGATTTCGGATCTTCGCCTGCCTGATATCGATGGTCTTTCGGTACTAGACCAAGTGAAGAGCTTGTCTCCAGAGACGGTCGTACTGATCATGACGGCGTACGCGTCGGTAGACTCGGCAGTCGAAGCACTTCGACGAGGTGCCCAAGATTATATGTTGAAGCCGCTGTCATTGGCAGAGCTTCAGCGACGCGTGAGTCACCTTGCCGAGCATCGCAGACTGGGCGTTGAAAATGCTCGCTTGCGGTCGATTGTACGAGGTCCGACCGACCCAGTGTCGATGCTCCGAGCAGGTGGCACCGCGATGAGAGCGGTGTGCGAGCTACTCGATCGAGTAGCGCCTTCGACAAGTACTGTACTGATCACAGGCGAAAGTGGAGTAGGTAAAGAAGTTGTCGCACGAGCCGTGCACGATCTGTCGACACGGCGAGACGGCCCGTTTGTGTCGCTCAATGTGAGCGCCATCCCGGATTCGTTGGTCGAAAGTTATTTGTTTGGCCACGAACGCGGCGCATTTACAGGCGCGGACCGTCGTCGAGAAGGTCTCTTTCGAACGGCCTCGGGAGGCACACTGTTTCTCGATGAAATCGGTGAGCTTTCGACCAATATTCAAGCGAAATTGCTTCGAGCGGTCGAAACGAAAGAAGTCCTGCCGGTGGGCAGCGATCGACCGATCAAAGTCGACGCTCGAATTGTCGCGGCAACCCATCGCGATCTCAATCAGTTGGCCGACGAAGAAAAATTTCGTAGGGACTTGCTCTATCGCCTGAGCGTGATCCAGGTTCGTGTACCGCCTCTTCGTGAACGTCGAGAAGACATTCCATCCCTAGCCGAAGCGCTGATTCTGCGGCATAGTAAAGAGCAACGTAAGACTGTATCCAAGATTGAGCCCGAAGCGATCGAGCTTCTTCAGCGATATAGCTGGGGAGGAAATGTCCGAGAGCTCTCCAACGTCATCGAACGAGCCGTATTGCTCTGCGATGGCGACAAGATTTCCGCTGCAGATCTACCACTCGAGTTGAGTGCGTTGAATGGAGACACACACATGACAGAAACCACCTCACGTCCACCTGCCCCCGAAGAGACCACCCAAGAAAGCGAGGAGAACCTCGAGCTTGCGCGAGCTGT
Source organism: Polyangiaceae bacterium (assembly GCA_046351315.1). Taxonomy (GTDB): domain Bacteria; phylum Myxococcota_A; class Polyangia; order Polyangiales; family Polyangiaceae; genus JAXLYQ01. The sequence goes on along the minus strand of JAXLYQ010000049.1, from coordinate 22,427 downwards.
ACTGTCGTTTGAGCGACGTCACATCGCGAAGGTACTCACGAGAACAGGCGGCAATCGCGAGGCGGCCGCACGTTTGCTCGGCTTGTCTCCAGCAACGCTCTACCGACACCTTCAACGCGTAGGGCTCAAGGGTTTTCGCTCGGGCGAACCACCTGCAGAGCAGTGAACGATTGCGGTGTCTCTTTCTGGAGCACACCGAATAACCCGGTGCGACGAGCGCGCATTTCTTCTCGAATGATGCGTTGAACGTCGGCTGGCAATGCTCGAACCTGCGGAAAAATCTTTGATTCTTCTGCAGCCAAATGTGTATCAAACGCAACCTGGATCGCTTGGCCTACTCGCGCCAAATCGTGAGCTCGTTTGTTGAGCTCATGAGGCGCGAGTACCAGCGTACGACAATGTTCGACGAGTGACGCGAGCAAGGCTTCGTGCTCGTGGTGCTCTACACACATCTGCTCGAGCGCAGCGTCGACGATACTGGTTTGCCCACGAAGGCGTGGTGCCAAGCTCAGCTCTTCGTCGAGCTTGTGGAGCGGCAACGCTTCAGAGAAATACTTGTCGACGCGGGCTGCTGCCGAAGAAACATCGGCAAGCGGTGCCTCGACCTCTCGTGCAATTCGACTCGCCAATGATGAGAATTCACGAATTCGACCATGACAGGCCAACAGTTGGTCAACCACGTCATCCGTGAAGATTTTGGGGCCACGTCCGATAATCATGGGTCATGAAGAGCGACGACGGGCGCGCAATTCAGCCGGAGAACAACCAAACCAACGTCGAAACGCACGGCGAAAGGTGCTTGCGTCTGAGTAGCCCAATCGATGAGGAAGCTCGTCGATCGGTCGAGTCGTTTCGACCAGATGTTTCTCGGCTACTTTCGCGCGCACCTCATCGAGAAGGGTTTGGTGATGGGTGCCTTCTTCTCCCAGCAAACGCGACAGATGTCGAACCGAAATCGCAAGCTGTTTCGCCGTCACCTCGGCCGAAGGGGCGCCTTGGCTCAACGAGTCTTCGATGACCTTGCGAACTTTCGACGAAAGCGATTGGTCGACATAACGAGACGCGAGCATCTCTGACACAAGCGAGATCACCTGCTCGAGCTTCTCTGAATTTCGAGCCCGCAAAGGCGTAGCCAACACCTCCTGGGGGATGATCACCGCATTATTCTTCGATGAAAAATAAACCGGTGCGCCCAATAGGTTTTGATGATCGCGAGAGCCAGCAACACCCGCGTGAACAAAGTGTACCGATCGCAACAACGGACTTTTCTCGGCGAGGGCATGCATCAATCGAATAATCAACCCCAGAGAAAACTCGACAAAGCCCACACAATCGAGCTCATGGTCAGCCACAACGAGGCACAATTCTCGGTATTCTCCGAGGGCGTCACTCTTCAGCTCGCTGAGCTCGAGACGAGAGGTGCCATGGGTGGCGCCATAATATCGAGAAATGTTCTCGAGCCCTGCTTGGACCGTTTCACTCAGCGCGAATAGCTGAAGCAACACGAACCCGCTCTCGAGCTGAAATACATCGATGAGACGTAGATCGGCAAGCTCGAGAACCCGCATCGCCACATGCTCGTTGGGGAACATCGCCGACGCTGTTCGCCAGACTTCAACCACGTTTTCTCGAGGGATCCAGACATCCCGAGCGAAAAGCGATGTGATGTCGATACCTGATTTTTGAAATAGCGTCGCGACATCGACGCCTCGCGTACGCAGCCACCCCGCCAGCGGGAGCACCGTCCGAACGGACATATTTCCGTCGAGCGCAGGAGCCGTACGCGCCGTCAGCTCGATAACCGACTTTTTCCTGGCCTTTCTCGCTGGCTCTCGCTCCATCGGCTCCGCCCCAAGCTCAGTCTCCGTTCGTCGTCCAAGCACAGTGTCGCAACCATACCCTATCGACCCGTACACGGGCCACCGTTGGCCAAACAAAGGTCACCCACGGCCCCACGAAACTCTCGTGACAGTCCAGTCTCCCTCGTTTTTCGCATGACCGGTCGCGCCCCTTTCGTAGACCTAACACATTTCTAAAGACTAAAACATAGAGAAAACGTCCGGAAGTGCCCCTCCAATTGGCGCCAATTACCCTCACGCTCCGGCCACGGATCGGCTTTACCTGGTAACGGCGCATTTTCGCCCGCTCAACCCACCCGCAACCCAAACCAACAACGAATGACTTCGCCCATCGCCCTCGCCGCCAGCGGTTCTTCAAGGGGCGCAGTCGCAAGCCAATGGCCCACTGAGTTACCCGTTAATCACTCGCGTTCGATTCGAACGAGCCACGACTCGACCCGATTCACGATCGGGGCGACGCATGTCGTTTTGTCGACAAACACGCCACAATCGCAGCGTTCATATTTCCGTTTTTTATACGCTGACTCGTGATCGTTTTGTCGAAGTGCCAAACACATACACCACCGAATATCAATCATCCGCCGTGCACATAGGGTTGCACCGCGCGGAATGGGGAGGATTTTGCCATGACCTTCGTGACCTCGAAGCCGTTCTTCATTCGTGCCCGCTGGATGTCGTTCACCCTCTTGTCGGCTACGGCCATCGCCTGCGGAGACGGTGAGACAACCGCATCGGGAAACTCGACAGGCACAGGAGGAAATGGAGGAACAGCGGGAACAGCGGGAACGAGCGGCTCGAGCGGCACGAGTGGAAACGCCGGCAACGCTGGTTCGAGCGCCACCGGAGGAGCTGCTGGAACAGGCGGCTCGTCGGGCTCCTCGGGTACTGCAGGCGCCGGAGGAACCGGCGCGGTAGGTGGCTCGAGCGGCTCAAGCGGAATCGGCGGTGCTGCGGGCTCTGGAGGCACCTCCGCAGCGGGCGGAACAGCCGGAGGAGCTGGCAATAGTGGCGCGGGAGGCGCGGGAGGCGCGGGAGGCGCGGGAGGCATGGGTGGCTCAGGAGGAGCTGGCGGCTCGGCAGCAACCGGAGGAACGGCTGGAATCGGCGGGACCGCGGGGAGCTCGGGAACAGGGGGCACTGCGGGAACAGTCACCAGCACGTGTGGAAACGGTATTGTCGAGCAAGGTGAATCCTGTGATGACCAAAACACTGCCGAGGGCGATGGCTGCTCATCGCAGTGTACGACCGAAGCTGGTTTTTCGTGTGCGGGCGCCCCTAGCCAGTGCAGTACAACGTGCGGCGATTCTATCGTTGCCGGCAATGAAACCTGCGACGACGGAAACCTCTTGGGCGAGGACGGGTGTAACGATAGCTGTACCATAGAGCTCGGATATCAATGCACAGGCTCTCCATCAACCTGCGTCGTGATCTGCGGAGATGGCCTACTTATCGCCAACGAAGAGTGTGACGATAATAATTCGATCGGAGGTGACGGATGCTCTGCGACGTGCACCCAAGAGGCGGGATATTCGTGCAATGGCGAGCCAAGCACCTGCGTCACCACCTGTGGCGACCAAATCGTGGCTGGCTCGGAGGGCTGCGACGATGGCAACCAGGCTGACGCGGATGGCTGTAGCGCACAATGCACGGTGGAATCGGGTTATGCCTGCACGGGGAACCCCAGCGTCTGCGCGACCGTGTGTGGCGACGGCATCAAACTGTCGAATGAGCAGTGCGACGACGGAAATACCATCTCGGGCGACAAGTGCTCTGCCACCTGTACGATCGAATGCGGGTCCGGGTACTATTTCACCCAAGACCCCACCACAGGCCACTGTTATTGGTACGACGCAACTGCCCTAACCTGGGCAGCCGCACGAGCAGCCTGCGTAGACAAAGGCGGAGATCTGGCTGCGATCGGAGGGTCGGACGAGCTCGCTTTCATGTCTTCCTGGTCGACCATCCCCGCGTCTGGACAAGGCACTTGGATTGGCGGAACGGATGCCACAACCGAGGGGACATGGACCTGGACCAACGGAGAATCCTGGACGTTCCCGGTGGCGGTTGGCGTACAGCCTTGGGATACCGTCGAGCCCAATGGCGGCACTGCAGAAAACTGCCTCGAGTTTCTCACGATCGATCGCTTCAACGACCTCACCTGTACTCAAACCCGAAAGTCCATTTGCGAGTTCCCGGATGGGCTCGTCTCGCATTGCGGAAATGCCACCATCGATAGTTTCCCGAGCGAATCCTGCGATGACGGGAACACCATCAACGGCGACGGTTGTTCGAGCACCTGCGTTGCAGAATCCGGGTATCTATGCAGCTCTACTTCACCGTCGACATGCCACGCCGCGAGCGCGAGCGTCGACCCAACTCCAGATACCGCCTTCCCGAGTGGCGTGCAGTACAATGGCTCATTGGCATCCATGGTGTGTGTGAATATCGACGTCACGGCCGGCGCCAATACTCCGACGACGATTTCGACGATGTGGGTCTCTGCCAACATGACGCATACCTGGATCGGCGATATTGTCCTCAAGCTGATCGCGCCTGATTCAACCGTGATCACGCTGGTCAATCGCCCTGGATATACCGAGACCGACGATCTGGGCTCCTCGGGAAACGACGGGAGCAACGCTGATTTGTCGGTGGCCACTACGCTACTCTTCCGAGACGATGCCACCACCAGTGCAGAGAATATGGGTACGACGACCGGAGCCACCACGTACGTCTGTGCAGCGGCCTCATCGTGCGACTTTGCTCCGAGCGCTGGAGCAGCCACCGCAGGCACGCTCACCTCACTCGCCGGAAAGAACCCGGTGGGTACGTGGCAACTCTGCGCCGGGGATCGTTATTTGAGCGCCGATAACGGTACGATTGCTGCCGCTTCGCTGGTCTTTTTCTGAGCCACTCGCCGTGTCATCGCCCGCGAATTCTTTTTTCGCGTGCGATGGCTCTGTCCCAGTTCGGCGGGTACGGCGGCTCGAGAAAGAAACTCCATGCAACAGCCATCTGTCGAGCCGCTTCCTCGTTTGACATTTGTCCAAACCCTGTACCCATCGCCGGGATGAGCACCGTCCGGATAGGCACGTCGTTCGAGCAATTGTGTGCACGGATGGCTAGCAGCGCTGCCTTTGTCGCCTGGTATACATTTTCTGTCGCGGAAATATCGCCCGGCATTCTCATCGTTGGGGCGTGAACCACCCAAGGGCACCACGCAGAGCCCGAGCTCACCAGAAACGCGCTACCGATGGGTTGCTCGCCCCAATATTGGTTGAGAATTTGGGTTTGAATATTTTGCTCAATCTCTCGACCAAACCGAGCCACGACAGCCGCATCCGTGCCGGCGCTCATCAAACCATAGCTGTTCGCTGCGGTGACAAAACAATCGTGAGCAGGGCAATTCTCCCAGCGTTTTTCGACAACACGCACTCGCGGAAGCCCGTCACATGCTTGTTCAAATGCTTTCGTCGCCGCCGCGCTCAGCGATAGGATGTCCAATGAGATCTCTTCGTTCACCGACCTTCGATAGCATACAACCCTATGTTACGGTCGGCTTTGGCTCGGCGACGGCGGGGTTTGCGGAGCGATGTGTACTGGCGCGATTTCGCCGAGCATCTCGACCTCATCGACGGGCTCGACCGTCTCCACTGGGTTCGATGTCGATGGGCTGTTCAACACAGATACCTTCCTACCATGCGGCAAGGGTTTTCCAGCCGAGGTGGGAGGTGTCGGCGGCTCGTCCGTGAGGGTTGCGTTCGGCGACACTGGCCGCGCTGGCGCTGCCCCCATACACGCCGTGAGCGACATCGGGAGAGCTGCCGCAGCCAGCGTCATGGCAACCCTTTTTGCACGCGCGAGATGACTCACTGGAATCAGCTCACGATCCAGCTCGCGCCGCCATGCCGTGATTTCAGGAGCGCTAAATTTAATATTTCCCTGAGCATCACAGATATACCGGACGCAGAGCTTTTCGGTGCGTGGCGAGGACACCAACGCCATCGCCTCGTCTTGGGTCATCGAGGACAAATCGTGCACGTGTTTTCGACACGCGTCACAGAAACGCTTCCGCCCTTCACGGGTCATCGAATCCCAGTCGGCGTTACACGAAGAGGGAATGGGCAAATCGCTCTGTTTCATGGCGTTCTCGGGCTCTCGTTGCTTGTCACGGTCAACGAGACCGAGCGCCGTGCCTTACATCCGACTGGCCCGCGCCGCACGAATCGAGGTCTCCGACGGCCTATCCCGAAGCCGAGTCAGCTCGGACCGAACGTCCTCGAGCGGTTCGCGAATCACCGACATCACGTCGCCCCAAGAGGTCGGACCTTTCGCCTGCATCGCTGCCCACACCGGTTTGATGCTGGTGAAATCGGCGATTTTGCCAGTAGAGCAGATCTGGGCTGCAAATTGGCCCACACGCAGCGAATGAAGAGCCCGTCGAGTCGATGCGACGCGGTCATCCTCGAAACGCTTTTCGGCATGGGCAAGGTCGCGGGCCATCGTCGAGAACGCGGCTTCGATCAACTTTTCGCGGCGAAGCACCCACCGAAAGGCCCCTTGCCTGCGAAGCAACGAATGCTCTGGCGTCGCGTGAAGGGCCTGCAGAGCAAAAATGCTCTGATCGTCGAGCGCTTTTTGGAACGACGTCGGCGTCTTGAGCACGATATCGATGCCATTTCGTTGAACCAAATCGTCTCGGGTCACGCCTTGGGCAACCACCAAAAAGTCGTGATCTGAGCTGGCGGACGCAATGCCATAGGTGTGCGACCCCACCGCCGAGACCAATCGCAGCGACGTGATTGGCAACCGCAGCAAGCTCGCGATGTCGTCAATTCCGGGTCGTTGGGTCATGGGGACAACCTCTGGGGTCGAATGGTTTGATGCAGCCAGTGCTCGTCGGTTTGTACGTGACCGGCGCGCACCCATTTGGCGACTGAATACGAGAACGCCTCGTCGAGAAAGGTTCCAGCCCTTCTCACGACAACCCCCTCGCATGACCCGCCAAATACCGATGTGCCCGACGAGAGCCGGGTCGTCAACTCCACAAGCTCTCGCTCGGTTTTCACGGTTCCACGAAACAAGACAGGTACGGTGGGTAGGCCAATCGATTCAGCGACGGCCTCCACGTCGTCCCATGACAACCAAACCGCATCGCCATCACGCCGAACGCCAAACACCAGAGAATACGAGGGCAGAGCGCTGTATTCGATCGAGTGAACCGCATAACAGTACTCACAAAAAACCGAGTGACCCTCTGGGATCAGCGTCTTGATGCTTGCGTGGGTGGCCTTGGCCAACGCGAAGCTCGGGTGTTTCGGAGCAGAGCTGTGGGTTCGCGCAAACACCGATTCTCGTGTGTAGGTCAGGTTGCTACCGTCACATTTCTCGGTGATCACGATGTTGGTTCCGACGAATGACTCGACCAGATCGAGTCGTTTGTCGTCGTTCGTTCCACCGGGCGACCAAGGCAAATGTGGCGTACGAGGGTATTTGGCAGACATGGCGAGCCTCCTGTCAGAGCACGGGGCCCCACATGCCGGGGCGGCCCACAGCGCCAAGAATTGCGCTTGTATGACACCTCATGATGAGGGTTGAGCCATGACCATCGCAGCAGATCCCATCGACGAGATGCCCCGCATTTTCGCCAGCCGAACGACGGCTGAAAGCCTTGCCAGAGTGCGTGGGCAAGTCGGGTCGCGAGCTCGATGGGTTGCTCGAGATCCCTTGGTTCGCGCGCTGTCGCGCTGCCCTCAAGACCCCATTCATCACGCCGAAGGTGATGTCTGGACTCACACACGCATGGTCATCGATGCCCTGCTCGAGATGCCCGCGTTTCAAGCGCTCGAGGCACGCGAGCAGCGCATCGTCTACCTCGGTTGTTTGCTCCACGACATTGCCAAACCGTGGACAACCACGACCGAGCCTGACGGCCGCATCTCCGCACACGGTCACTCACGCGCGGGCGAGCTCTTTTCACGACCCATGCTCTGGTCGTTGGGCGTGCCGTTCGACGAGCGAGAGGCCATCTGCGCGTTGATCAGGTGGCATCAGGTGCCGTTCTTTTTGGTCGATCGTGTCGACGCTGACAAAGTCGCGCGCGAGATCAGTTTGTCCGTGCGATGCGATCTGCTCGCGCTCGTCGCCGAGGCCGACATTCGAGGGCGAGTCTGCGAGACCAGCAGCGTGTGCTCGATCAAATCGAGTTGTTTCGCGTGGCGTGTGATGAGGACGGCTGCCTCAACGCGCCTCGTGTCTTCGCCTCACCGCACACCCGTGTCGAGTACTTCAACGCGACCGGCCGGCACCCTGACGTCGAGGCTTACGATGACACTCGCGCAGAAGGTCACCTTGATGTGCGGGTTGCCAGGATCCGGCAAGGACACGTGGATTCGACAGCACGGCAAAGGTCTTCCCACCGTCAGCCTCGACGATCTTCGTGAGGAGCTCGATATCAGTCACGACGAGCAACAGGGCGCGGTGGTTCAAGAGGCTCGCGAGCGCGCTCGGCAACATCTTCGACGAGGAGAATCCTTCATCTGGAACGCCACCAACCTCTCTCGTCAGCGTCGCGGGCCCCTCACGAGTCTCGCACGTGACTACGGCGCACGGGTTCGCATCGTGTACGTCGAAGCACCGATTCAAACCACGCGTTCGGAAACGCCTCGCGCGAGGCGAGTGTCCTGAGGCAGCGATCGAAAAGATGGTCCGTCGATGGGAGCCCCCTACCCTCACCGAAGCGCATCGTATCGAACGCGTCGTCAGCTCGTAGACGGCTCGTCTCAACCGGCTGCGTCCACGAGATCGACGAGCGCTGGCTCGACCGCGAAGCCTTGCGACTCGAAGAGTGCCAGGGCTCGCTTGGCAGAGGCGTGCTCGCCATAGTCGCGCAACGACACGAGTAGGTCACGCACCTGCTCGGTGCCGGGCATTGGCACTCGATGCACGGCCTTGCGAAGCTCGGCGCGCGCGACTGCCCACAGATCAGTTTCGCTCGGAGGAGCGATACAAAACACTCCTGCTGCAGCGATCAAACGTTCGCCCTCTGAGCCCTTCCGTTGACCAGTCGCCAGATACCACCGCGTGGCCCGGTGCTCGGGCGTGAGGCGCTCACCCGAGATCGGTGTCTTGCGGGCGATGACCTCATCGAAGGAGCCCAGAAAATCCCCCTGAATGACGGATTCTGGAGCGTGAAATTCACCGTCTTGCCAGACCACGGTCGAGTACAGAGCGTCGTCATCCTCAGCACCAAACTCGCCGATTTGTCTGGCCGCGCAAAAGCCGAGAAGATCGAACCCAAGAGAAGGGAGCAACCCGTACGGAAGCGAGCGCTCGTGAAGCTCGTTGGCCACACGAGCGAGTGAATCGCTCATCGATGAGCTGTCACGGCCATATTCGCGCTCGAGCTGCTCGAAGGCCAGCTGTGTTTCAGAAGGCAAAAAGCTATTGACCCATCGCAACAGCGGCTCGCGATCCTCGAAGTTCTTTTGCCACACGACCGTCGCCGTGAACGACAGCGACTCGACATCGAGGTCGAGGTCGTCGGGCGACTCGAGAAAAGGGCGAAGACCAACGAGCCCTTCTCGCGCCAAAGCGGTTCGGATCTTCTTCGACCATCGCTCGAAGACTCGTGCACCGCTGCCGAAACGTGAGACCGTGACCAGCTCAGGAATACAAATAAGCTCATCATCAGGGGTCTCTATTTTGAAAAACAGTTTCTGAACACCGGCGCCAGAAGCTGCTGCCAAGTGACAGAGATTGGTGGGTTGCTCGCCGAACGAGTACTTGTATTCAAACCCTTCGTCGCCGTGGATGTAACGCCCCATGCGCGCGCCGCTATACCAGCGACATCACGACAGGCATGTGAATTGTGGTGTGGTGATCGAGAGGGCTTCATCCGACCGCGCACGCAAGGTAACCTCCTGCGCCGCCCCACATGCTCACCGCCCAAGCCCAGAGTGCGCTGAACGCTCTCACCACGGCAGCCGAAGAACGTCACGAGCTGTTCGAAGCGTACCGTGCACGTTGGAGAAGCGACGGGCGTCCGTCCTCTGTGCCGCTCCCGAAAGAGCTGGCGAGGGCCTGTGATGAACTGAGTGTCAGCTTGCTGCGCTCGCCAAGCCCGACGGTGAGGTCGAGGCGTTGGGCGCTCTCTTCGCTCAATCGGTCGGTGATACCTTGTTCGCGTGGTGCGCATCGAGCACTTGGCGACGAGACATCGAGCTCGCACCGATGCTGATGGTCGCAAAGGACGCAGGCCTGCCCGAGAGAGTGATTCCGATCGCTCGCCAACGCGTGGTCGAAGGGCCCATTCGAGATGCGTTGATCTGCGTCACGCTCATCGGTGGTGGTGCAGAGCTCACGCTGCCCTCGTACAACGAGGCGCGTGCGCGTTTGCAGTTGCTGCTCTGGGAAGCCGGCGCGAGTGCGCTCGAAGTGCCTGAGCTCGCTCGTTGGATCTGGAGCTCACCCGACACGTTCGAAGAGATCATCGAACGACCCGCTCACGGATCGCTTCGCGATCGAGCCGTCGTAGCTCGCTGTCTAGAGATCACCGCGCAGGGCATCCCGTCAGACATCAGCAAAGAGATCCAGGGCCGCACACTCAAGCTGCTTCAGCCGCTACTCTTTCACCCAGAGCCGCTCGTCTGGATTCACGGCGCGCGCGCCTTGGGGCGATTGACGGGGCCGATCCCAGAGCTCGTCGACCCCATTTTCGACTGGGTGCAAGGCGACTCCGCCGTGATTCGTCAACGAGCGATCACCGCGTTTGCATGCTTTCCCGCCGATCGACTTGGCTTTCTCTCGTCGCATCTTTCCACGGTCATCCGCGCTCCGGTCGCTGACCCGTTTTCATTCGCAGCGGTAGCGGCAGCGACGCCGTACTTGTTCTACGAGCGTCGCGATCTCTGGGATCGACTCGCCACGCGAATCCTCGCCGGAGACGGCGGAGCCGTAGCCGCCCGCGCGCTCGCGAAAGGGCTCGCGACACTACGACGACGAGGCACGTTCGAGCCCGCTGTCGAGAGCACGATGAGGCAGATCCGCGAGATGGCACGACGTGCGCGGCCCTCGTCACTCGATGAGTCTCGACGCTGGATCGAAGTCATCGCGGTGACCGATGTGATCGACTCCGCCGAGCGTGATCCACTCGATCTCGAGCTTGGTATCGAGAACCTGGTTCGCGTGGCCGCGCAATACGACGACGAAGAGGCCGATGCACGCGCAGCACGTTTTGCAGGGAGCCTCTCGACCACGTTTCAAAGCCCAACGTATCGCGCTCGGCACGAGCAACGTGCATCATCGCGCCGCGGCCGAATGCACTCGAAGGTTGCGCCCGGGCGTTCCTCGCTTCGCTTGTGGTCGCCGATGCTCGCCACCCGCCCGGGCGGCGTGCCCGTTGAAGAGCGGACCTCGAGGAGGCATGGCGAATCATCTCTCGTTCGCCGGCCGATCTTCTCGACGTCGTCAAAGAGCGAAAGCAAACCGAGAACGCGACCGACGAGGCCACCGTGCCGCTCGAGGTGCTCGCCGTTCGACTGGGCGGGTATGCGCTCGATGCAAGCACCGAGGACAACGACCTCGGCCCAGGACGCGGCCCAACGGCCCACGACACCTGCTTGTGGCTACGCAAAGTCGAAGGGTTGCTCGATGGCTCACGGGAGTTCCCCATCGTTGGCGGAAGCGCTCAGTAGCCTATTTTGGCGTCTGATCGATACGACCCAAGGCACTGCGCTCGGCGAGGTCGACGACGCTCGTTGGCTGGGTCCGTTCGCCGCCTGGTGGGCGCTCGTCATCGATCGTCCGACGGTGTTGTTGTCCCTCGCAACGGCGCTTCCGATCTTGTCACTCGATGCGCTCAAGCAGTGTTGCCAAGACGCTACCGAGCTTCGTGCCGCGCTCGACGCGGGCGAGCCCGATGGCCAATGGGGCGAAGCTGTGGCGGTGGCATTCGCAGCGCTTCACGCGCAAGACACCGAGCTTGCGCAGGCGGTGCTGTTGCTCGCTGACTCACTCGAAGCCTTCGCCGCAGCAGGCGGACGGAACCCCGATCTCGACGCCATCTGCCTCGATCTCGTGCTCGCCCGCAAACGAGTGCAACGTGCGCTCGCGAACCCTGTGGCTGCCTTGCACGCAGTGGGCGAGTCAGACGATGGCGCCGAAAGAGGCGAAGCACGACAAAGAGAACGCGCCTCGCGTTGCGACGCTGGTCGCACGCGCGATTCGAGCACGCGAGCTGTCGATGCTCGACGTGTGGTTCGCATCGTTGGGCCCTGTCGCGTCGGCGTTGCTCGAGAATGCGATTCGTGGCGCGATCCGTCGCACCACGCCGCCTCCGCGCACACAGAAGAAAGCCCCAGATCAGATTGATCTGAGGAGCTGAGCTGGTGGAAAACAACGGCGAAGGAGGCATCGGCAAAGTTTGGCTCGTTCGCAAACCAGGCGCGGATCGTCTCTTCGTGTTGAAGATCCCGAAGGTCGAAGCACTCGCCAACGCCACCGAAACCGAGCGCAGGCATTCTCGATTCGTTCATCGAAGAGGCCCGTGTGCTTTCGCAGGTCTCTATCACCCGAACGTCGCGAACATCATCAATCGCGGCGTAGCCGAACGCGCTCCGTTCATGGTGCTCCGCGAATACTTGATCGGCATGACCTGAGTAAGTATGCCGAGCACCAAAGATGTCGCTCTTCAGAAAGCGCGTCAGGTGGTGGTCGAAACATGCGCGGGGCTCGCCGCTCTCCACAGGCTATAACCCCACCAGTTCATCGCGACATCAAGCCCGCGAATATCTGGCTCCGCTTGCCGCTACAAAACCGCCCGGCGAAAGTTCGATCGACAAACATCGCAACCCGGCTCACACTCCGCCTCTTGCAGCCGTCGTGATCGACTTCGGAGATAATTGCGCGCGACACGCAGTTCGCAGGATGCAGCCGGTCGTTTCGTCGCGGGAACCCCCGGATACATCGCGCCAGAGCAGGTGCTCGACCATCCAGCGCCAGCCGCGCGCCAGCATCACCACGCGCTTGCAGCCACCATCTGCAACGTCACGACCGGTCGCTCGTTCTTCGACGACATCAGCAACTCACGCGATCGAATCATCGCGCACATGCGGCGTGATCCGTTCGAAGACGCCGAGCGCTTGCGGGGCTTTCCTGCAGCGATTACCAAAGCTGCTTCGCGCGGCGGCGGCGAGGGCTCCTGAACCGCCCCACGCCGATGGAGTTTGCGCGCGCGTTCGCAACTTCTCCTGTAAGCGAGACATCATGCCGAGAGCGAGCGCCCACGACTCGACGGCGTAACGCGCTTACTCTTCGGTCGCCACGCGTCTCGACACCCAATACTTCGAGAAACCCCCGAAGGAGCATCTCGAGTGAGTTTCGCCCGGCGTTCATCAGCATCTGCGGCACATCGATCCTGGAGCGCCATCATGAGCAGGTTCACGTCGCGGAGGAGAACTCGGTGTACAGGTGCGCGTTGGTCTGGTTTGGGTCCTCAAACAGATGCGTACCGTGGTGAAAAACAGCTCACGAAGGCACGACGCGGTGACTTCACCGGCAGCTCTGAGGTGCGCGCGCTCGGTGGAATCGGCGCCGACGCAGGTTGTGGCACCGGGGCCGGCCCCGGCGGAGGTGGCCCCGCCCGGCGCAACATGCCCATCGCCGGAAAGGCAACGCCCATCATCGTGCCCTTCGGAACCTGCCGAGGAGCAGGCGCTCCGGCACCAGGGATCGCGGGCGCACCAGGCGTACCCGGTGGCATCGCGACGCCCATCATCGTGCCTTGTAGCGGTCGGTTTCGACTGGGAACACGCGCAGGCCCAGGAATCGGCGTTTGCACGGTGACCAGGCATGGACGGCGCAGGCGCGGGCACGGAAGGCGCCGCTTTGTCACCGAGCGCAGCAGCCGGCTTCAGGTCGAGCCCGCACTGAACGCAAGAGTTCTCGTCATCGTTTCGAGCGCCACATCGAGGGCAAAACACGGCGGAAAACCTCCCTCCCCACCAGGGGGAAGAAGCTCGTGGCACAACGCTCGCGCAGCGGCAACTGCCTCAACTTCGGTGCCCGCTCAATCGACACCACGCGCCACGAAACGCCGCACACCCTCTTCGAGAAGATCATCGGTTCTCACGCGCACATAGGTTGCCCCGTGCTTGCGAGAAAACGCGAAGCTCTTCGCACAACCCGCAAATCGCAACGCGTAAACGGCGTCAGTGACGCGGCGTCGCACGTAAGCCTCGACGGTCTGTCTCCGGCATCTCGAGTAGCAAATGCTGTCGTGTGTAGGCTCGACCTCTTCAGGAGCCACGACCTGGATCAGCGCCACATCGTGCCCACCTGCGCGTGCTCGTTTGAGCACCCGAGCACAGGCCCGTCAAAAAAATCACTCACGACGACGAGCATCCCAGCGCGCGTCAGTGTCGACCGTCGTCTCGATCGCCTTGCCGAAATCGACAGGCCTAGGCCTCGATCAGATCGAGCGCACGAACCAACCCACCAAAACGGTTACGGCCACGCCTGGTGAAGAGGGTTTGATCGCTCCGTCGAGCGCGGCGAAGAGTTGTGCACGCTCGGTACCTGCAAGCGTCATGTACCCCACAGCCGCTGCGATCCGGCGCGCAACATCGATCTTCGATGGCTCACCGAACGACATCGACTCGCTCGCATCGAGAACGATTCGAGCGACTGCATCCTCTTCAGCTCGAAACAGTTTGAGAACCGGCTCACCCGTTCGAGCAAACGCCGCCCAATCGATCCGACGAAGGTCGTCACCGGGCGCGTACGGACGGTGATCTTCGAACTCGGCCGAGCTACCCCGTCGTCGCGAAATTCTCTCTCCGCCCGCACCGCTTCGCGCCTGGATCACCAGGCGTCGTCGCAAGGCTTCTAGCTCTCGTAGAAAGTCTGCGTCGAGCTTCACGAGAGCCCTTGGTCAGGCGAAGAGAGAGGCGAGCTCATGGGGTTCCGAAGTCGTCGAGATCACCTGAGCCCACCGCGGCAGGCGGAGGCGGAAACATCGACGCAGGCCCCTCACTGAGCGGCAGCAAGATGTGCTCGAAGATGTCCTCCACACTATCGAGCAACACGAAGCGCATCTCTTTGCGGATCTCTTCGGGCACCTCGTCGAGGTCGCGTTCGTTCTTCTTCGGCAACAGGACTTTTTTCATCCCTGCGCGGTGCGCCGCGAGCACCTTCTCTTTGATTCCGCCCACGGGCAGAACCTTGCCGCGCAATGAGATTTCTCCCGTCATCGCGACCTCGGTGCGCACCGGCGAATTGAGCAGCAACGACACGACGGCGGTCACGATCGTCACGCCTGCGCTTGGGCCATCCTTCGGCGTTGCCGCCTTGGGGACATGCACATGGAGATCGATGTGACGGAGCCAATCGGGGTCGAGGTGCAAACGATCGGCTTTCGATCGAACGAAGCTCACCGCGGTCACCGCAGACTCACGCATCACGTCGCGCATGTTGCCGGTGAGAATCACCTCGCCCTTGCCCGGCATCTTGGTGCACTCGATGAAGAGCAGGTCGCCTCCGCTCGGCGACACCGAAAGACCAGCGACCACCCCTGGCCGCGCCGATCGCTCAGCCACGTCGGGGTGGTACATGCGCGGACCAAGGATCTGCTCGACGCGTTCTGGCGTGACGATGTCGTGAACGTCTTGGCCTTCGGCAATGCGCACGGATACGTCACGGCACACCGCCGCGATTTGACGCTCGAGTGATCGAACCCCAGCTTCGCGAGTGTAGCTGTCGATTATCGAGTCGACCGCTTCGGGCGTCACCTCGAGTCGTTCATCGGTCAACCCATGCTGCTCGAGCTGCTTCGGAATGATGAACTCGTGCGCAATTCGTTTCTTCTCGAAGCGGGTGTAGCCGGGTAGCTCGATGAGCTCCATGCGGTCGAGCAACGGCGCCGGGATTGTCGAACGATCATTCGCCGTCGCAAGGAAAATCACTTGCGAAAGATCGAACGGCACATCGAGGTAGTGATCCTGAAATGTCGTGTTCTGCTCAGGGTCAAGCACCTCGAGAAGCGCGGCCGCGGGGTCACCGCGATTGTCGACGCCGAGCTTGTCGATCTCGTCGAGAACAAGCACTGGGTTTCGTGAGCCAACGCGTTTCAGACCTTGAATGATGCGACCCGGAAGTGCGCCCACATACGTGCGACGGTGCCCTCGGATCTCAGCTTCGTCTCGCACACCGCCGAGCGCGATTCGCCCGTACTGCCGACCCATGCTTCGCGCGATCGAACGACCCAAGCTGGTCTTACCCACGCCAGGTGGGCCGAGGAAGATCAGGATGGGGCCCTTCTTGTCAGCGCGTAGCTGCCTCACCGCCATGTACTCGACGATGCGCTTCTTCACCTTTTCGAGACCGAAGTGATCCTCGTCGAGGCAACGACGCACATCTCGAATGTCGAGCTTGTCGGGTGTCGTTTTGGACCACGGCAGATCAGCAAACCACTCGAGGTACGTTCGCGTGAGGTGATACTCGCTGCTCTGCGGCTGCATGATCGTCATGCGGCTGAGCTGCTTACGCGCAACCTTATCGACCTCGGCTGGCAAGTTCGCCGCACGAAGCTTGGCGCGGAGCTCATCGAGCTCGTCGTCCTCGCCACCTTCGCCAAGCTCTTGGCGAATCGCTTTCATCTGCTGCATCAAGATGTATTCGCGCTGACTCTTGCCCATCTCCTCCATCGCCATCGAGGAGATTTCTTTCTTCACCTTGAGCACCTCGAGCTGACGCTCGACCATGCCAAGCACGCGACGAACGCGCGCCTTCACCTCGAACGACTCGAGCACGGTTTGCTTGTCGGCAACGCTCACTCGATCGTGAGGAAAGTTCGACGCAACGAGGTCAGCGAGCGCGCCCGCTTCACGCACGTTGTCGAGGATTCCCGAGGTCTCTTTCGGCAAGTTGGGGAGCAACTCGAGCATCTGTCGAGTGCGCTCGCGCAACGCGACTGAAAGCGCATCGAGCTCGGTGTCACGCGTGAGCGACTCGGAGATACGACGAACGTCAGCGCGCAGATACGGCTCGAGGCCCACGGTGCGTTCAATGCGAAAGCGCCCGAGACCACCGAGCACGACGCTGTAACTCTGGGGGCCGAGACGGATGACTTTCACGACACGTGCGAGGGTTCCGATATCGTAGAGATCGTCGAACGTTGGTTCTTCGACGTCGGCAGAACGCTGCGCGAGCACCCCCACCAACGCGCGCTCTTTGCCGAGGATCTCTTCGACGGCGCGCACACTACGCGGCCGTCCAACGTTGACAGGCACCACTGACATCGGAAACAGCACCGAATTGCGCAGCGCTAGGATCGGAACGCTCTCAATGAGCGCCCGCGGAAGTGGAGGAGGTGCGGCCATGTGCAGGGCTGAAACTTACGAGACGCTTGCCCATACGCGCAACGTGGTAGAAGGGCAGACGTGCGACTGATGACTAGGGTACTCGCATTGTTCGCGGCTGCGGCACTGGTAACAGGCTGTGGCTCGTCGGCATTTTCTCAGGGTCCAAGCGAAACGCTGCGTGCCTATTCGCGAGCCGTGCAAGAGAAACGTGTCGAAGATGCTTACAGGTTGTTGTCGCGCGATGCGAAGCGAGGTCTGTCGCTCGAAGCGTTTCGCCGCATGCTTCTCGAAAGCCCAGACGATGCGAACGAGCTAGCGCGTGGGTTGGCAAGACCCGCAAGTGACCCCGTCGTCACCGCGAAGGTCATCACCCCACAAGGCGACGAGCTGGTGATGATCTTCGAGAACGGCAAATGGCGAATCGACGGAAGCAGCCTTGACTTCTACAGCCAAGCAACGCCGAAGCAGGCCATCGTCGGTTTTCTTCGAGCCTTCGAGCGCAAGCGTTACGACGTGTTGATTCGCTACGTGCCCGACAGCAAAAAAGCCGCGGATGCAAGCTCACCTGAGCTCGACGAAGCACGGCTGCGAGAGTCGTTCGAGGGGCCGCAGAAAGAAGACTTCCTTCACCTCACTCAGGCGATCAAAGCGGCGATGGGCACGTCGAACATCGAAGAGACCAACGACCGTGCTTCG
Source organism: Polyangiaceae bacterium (assembly GCA_046351315.1). Lineage (GTDB taxonomy): Bacteria > Myxococcota_A > Polyangia > Polyangiales > Polyangiaceae > JAXLYQ01. The sequence goes on along the minus strand of JAXLYQ010000049.1, from coordinate 4,513 downwards.
ATGCAGTACGGCGCAAACGGCACGCTTCAGCTCGTCCGCGAGCATGGCATCTGGAAGATCGAGTTCTTCCAGTAATCCGTTCGGATCTCGCGCTCGCCACACGAGCGCGCGACAACACTGCAGCTCACTCAGCGTCGTAAGCGACGACTTCACCCGAGGCAGTCGGCACACCGTTCGCCGCCGTTTGCTCGTCACGGGCGGCCGTCTCTTCGCGAGCACGTTGTTCTGCTTCGTGAATCGCCCACGCCTTCTCGATCTCTGCGCCCATCTGGCCCGTGACGATCTTGCTCCACATCACGAAATCAGCCCGCAGCGACCACGCTGGGTATTTGAACGTCGCAGGCTTGTTTTTTTCGATGCCGAAGTGGCCCACCCACGCAAACCCGTAGCCCGCAAGCGGAGCCAAGAGAGCGAGCTTGGGTCGACGCAGCAACACGGCCGACGCAACCAACGCCATCGCGGCCGACGTGCCCACGAAATGCAGAGCGCGATTCACTGGGTGAGAATGCTCGCGTACGTAAAAGGGCCAGAACTCTTCGAACGTCCTGTATTCATCCGCCATTGCGTCACTCCCGGCTAACGAGGCCGTCAAAGTACCGGATGATTTCGCCGCCGTCGACGCCCGAAAGGAAGTCCGAATAGACAATCCACGTCGCGAGCCCGCTGCGATCACGAAACATCGGGGGCACGTATACCGGAGGCGCCACGAACCCGCCGTGGGCGGTCGAGTGCTCGTACAAGACCGGTACGTCTTCGTGAGCGACCTTCCCGACGAACAGATACGGGATCAGCTCGGGTCGATTGGCATGAATCGCTGCGTACACGAACGCGTAATTCAGCAGGATTCCCTTGCCGTAGAGCGCGTCCTTGGTGAACGGAGCACCGCCTGCAAGCGTGCCCCCACGAAACACCCTGCGAGTGTGAAACACACAATCTTCTTCGGTGTATCCGGCAGTACGGAACCACTCGAACACATCGGCAAAAGACGCTCCGTCTTCGGCCATATCTACCGCGAGCACGCGATCGTTGATGCGTCGTGCACGTCGGGGCGATGAACGGAACGTAAACAGCTCGACCAGCGCAGCGAGCCCTTCTTGCACAGCGATCGTGCGCGGCGGCCCCTTCGAGAGCCAACGAGCCACGGGCTGCGACTGACCGTTGAGGCTCGTCGCAAGGTGTACCCACCCTTCGTGAACCTCGAGAATGTCGATGTCGCGCTGACTGAATCGCGCGCCACTTCGAAGCTTCACGTAGTCGCTACCTGCAGCGGCATCAGCGGCGATCGAATCATCGATCTGCACCGCCACCTGGCTGCCGACGAAGTACTCGCGAAGACGTCGATCAAGAATAGCCGCCGCCTCATCAGCCGGAATATCGCGAGGGTCTTCGGGCCCAAGAATGCTCTTACCTACCGCGCCGAGGCGCCCGTAAATTTCAGAGCACACGTCGCGAACCGTCTTGCCGTGAGGAAGGCGGTCTTTCGGCGAGCCATACAGTCGTCGCGAATAGACATAAAAGTCTGGTGTTCCGCGAGCGAGCAGCATTCGGATCACATCGCGATAGTCGAGCGCCGTCGCGATCAAGATCGATCCGATGGGGTGGCCTTCACCGAGCCGCGTCTCGACATCTCGTGCGATCGCCTCGCACTCGTTGATGCGCGCGATCGCATCGAAACCAAGGTCCGCGTAGTCGGACGGCCCAACCGCAGGAAGATCCTTGAACTTTCCTCGCGCGAGCGCCTCGTCAACGCGGCTATCCCAGCGCAACGAGTTCAACACCCGCAACGGCTTTTGAGCGTCGACGATTCGAGCCGCTAGCCACCCGATGTTCTCTTCGAGTGTCGCTGTGCCGATCGGAGGAATCGCGATCGTCTTCGGCTCGCTTTTGGCGGGCTTGGTTTCGGGAGGCGGCTCGACGACGTTGGGGAGCGTGAGTTGATCGCCGATCGCTGCAGCCGCCTCGGCCAAGCGCGATGCAGCAACGGTGGTCGGTGACTCGCCGTTCTCTCTCGGTGGCGCAACGGGCACTGCGACGAGAGCAGACGACGCGCGTAGCTTCGCGTTGCTTTCTCTTGCGCCCTCTCGCTCCCGGGGTTCGGGCGGAGGAAGTAGCCCCACCGGCCCGTCCGAACCTGCCATGCCTCGCTCGTCGATACTGCAGTGCGCAACGAGAATCAAGCCTGCATTGAGTGAATGCGACGGCTCGAGGTCGTGAGTCAGTGAGCCGCTTTGATGAGCGCCTTCACGACTTCTTCGTCAGCCACCCCATCGGCCTCGGCTCGGTAGCTGAGCACGATGCGGTGTCGCAACGCAGGCAACGCCATCGCACGAACGTCGTCGAGATCGGCGGCGGCCTCACCGCGAAGTGCTGCACGAGCTTTCGCTGCCAACACGAGGGCTTGGCTTCCACGTGGCCCTGCACCGAAGCGAACATATTCGGTGACCTCACGGGGTGCGTTCTTCTCGCCTGGACGCGACAACCGAGCGAGTCGCACCGCCAACGCGATGGCATCGTCGGTCACGGGGATGCGCGGCACGAGCTCTTGAATCGCTCGAACCTCGTTTGCGTGAAGCACGGGCTCGATCACCGGCGTAATGCCTGATGTGCTTCGACGTGCCACCTCTCGCTCTTCGGCCTCACTCGGATACCCCACGTGGATCTCGAGCAAGAAGCGATCGAGCTGGGCTTCGGGCAGCGCGTACGTGCCCTCTTGCTCGATCGGGTTGCGGGTCGCAAACACCTGAAACGGCTGAGGCAGCGCGTGGGTCGCCGAGCCCACCGTGACCTTGCGCTCTTGCATCGCTTGTAGCAACGCGGCCTGCGTTTTCGGGGGAGTTCGATTCACCTCATCGGCGAGCACGAGGTTCGCGAAGATGGGCCCCGGCAAGAACTGGAGCTTGCGAATCGTACGCCCCGAGGCGTCGGTGTCCTCTTGCAATGCATCGGTACCGGTGATGTCGGCAGGCAAGAGGTCGGGCGTGAACTGCACGCGCCCGAAGCCAAGATCGAGTGCCGACGCCAACGAGCTCACGAGCAGTGTTTTCGCCAGACCGGGCACACCCACCAACAGCGCATGCCCGCGTGCGAACAACGTGATCAACATGGCGTCGACGACCTCGGTCTGCCCAACGACTGCTGTCGAAACAGCTTTGCGTAGGCGGCCCGAGGCGTCGGAGAGGAGGGTCAACAGCTCTGTGTCGGATGGCATTCAGCGCGTCAGGGGAAGGTGCACTGCCCAGTCCCGCCTTGCGACTGATCGCTGCACTGGCTTCCTGGGGCGATCGCGCCGCAAATGCCAAGCGGCGGAACCCCGAGGATCAAGTTACACGGCAGACCGCAGGTGTGGGTCGTCTGCGTATAGCAGAGCTGGCCGATCGACGCGCAATCTGCGTCAGTCGCACACTTGCAAGCGAAGTCGTCGATGATGTTGTTGCCGTTGTCGTCTTGTCCGTTGCACGTCTCGGTCGTGTACTCGGGGCTCGCGTTGCAGTCTTCTTTGTCTGCCGAGTCGGTCTTGCCGTCGCAGTCGTTGTCGATGCCGTCGTTGCATGCGTCAGGGCCCCACTCTGGGCCAGACGCACCTGCATGGCACTGGCACTCTGGGCGGTTGACACAATCGCTGTCGGCGCAGTCGACATACACGTCGCCGTCGTTGTCGATACCGTCACCGCACACCTCGGGCGGGTTCGGCGTCAGCGTCACGTTGAGCGCGAACGGACCTTGATCTGGGCCGTTCTGCGTGACGGTGAATCCGTCCAAGAACAGGTAGTAAACGCCAGGGTACAAGATCGGAATATCGAGCCCTGCGTACGACGGCCAACCGCTCGAAGACGGCCCCGCATCATCTGAGCAAGCAAGCTCACGACCTGCATCGCACGAGCCCTTTCGCAGGTACACGACCGTGTCGAACTGGCTGCCGATCGTGTCGACCTCGAGGTGCGTTGGCGCCGTGATGACGAGTGAGAACACGGCCTCGCCTGCTTGCCCACCGCACGAGCCCTTGTTGTCGGAAATGTTGCCCGTGGTGTCGCCCGTGTACGTGCCGCTCGCCGAGATCGGCTTGGCCGTGAGGCAGTTCGACTGCTTCTGCAAGCAGAGCGTATTCGCCTTGCAATCGGCGTCAGCGCAGTCGATCAACCCATCGAGGTCGTTGTCTTTGTTGTCGTTGCAAAGCTCGGGTGACGGCAAGCAGTTTGGTGGTTTACCCGCGCACTCGCTGTCGGCGCAGTCGACCTTACCATCGCAGTCGTTGTCGATGCCGTCGGTACAATTCTCGACGACCAAGCACTGGCTGCAAGATGGCGACGCCAGGCAGTTGGAGTCGGCACAATCGACGAGGCCGTCGCAGTCGTTGTCCTTCCCGTCCGAGCAGTTTTCTGGCTGCGGGAACCCTCCACACAAACACGCCGGGTCTTGCGCGCACTCGGGGTCAACGCAGTCGACAAGGTTGTTGCAGTTGTTGTCGACGCCGTCGTTGCAGACCTCGGGTTGCTGGCCGCACGTGCAGGTGATG
>JAXLYQ010000048.1:0-36034 GCA_046351315.1 Polyangiaceae bacterium | reverse complement strand
CCATCGCCCGCTCTGAGTTCTCGAGCGCCAACAGCAGGTGAGGGTGCATCGTCACGACTTCTTTGGGCACCGTCATTTGGCGTGCGGCTCGAACCCTGGCCTCGGCACTTTCGTGGGCTGCCTTCGCTAGCTCGCGGTCACTCAAGTGCGACATCACCCACTCGTTCGAGCGACGCGCATCGCTGAGCAAAAGCGCAGCCGTATCGAGATACGTACCGGCGTGGGCGATCGTGGCCACGAGCACCACCGAAAACAGCGCCAGCAGTGTGACGAGCCTCTTCATGACGCCCGTCATTAGCACGCCCTCTATCGCCCGACCTTCCGCTCGAGCTCGTCCCATCGAAGCATCGTCACGATCGGCCGCCCATGAGGGCAGTGCCCCGCGAAATCACAGTCATCGAGAGCCTTGAGCAACGATGCTGCCTCTTCGGGGCTTACTGGGTCACCGGCGCGGATGGACCCATGACAAGCCATCGTGGCCAGCGCCATGTCGATTGCGTCGCTGAACCCACGCCCCCCGATGCGATTGGTTTCATCGAGAAGATCTCGTACCAGCCGCTCGGGGTCGCCCCGCTTGAGCAACTGCGGAATGCCATGCACCGCGATCGTTTTTGGCCCCACCACACGCGCTTCTAGGCCCGCGGCCGACATGAGCTCTTGTTGCTCATCGACCAGCGCGGCCTCCTCGGCGCTCACCTCGACCAACACCGGAAACAACAGCGGTTGCATCGCCACCGTTCGCGATGAGAAGGCCCTCTTGATGCGGTGGAACGTCACCCTTTCGGCAGCGGCGTGTTGGTCCATCACGACCAAGCCTTCGGGCCCTTCACACACCAAGAACATGTGGCGAAGCTGAGCAATAAAGCGAAGCTCACCGAAGCCCAGAGACGGTGGTTTGAGCGTGGCCTCGACACGCTTTTCACTCGTGATTTGACCTGCAGACACCAACGTCTCGGCGCTCGTCGCGAGCCCGATGATCATCGTGGAAGCATCGCTGCTCGAAGGCGTCGTTTCGGGCCACCCTGGCGTGGGTGGATACAAGATCGCCGCTGGGTCGAGTGGCGCAGGCGTTGGTGTTAGCCCCCACGGATCTGCCTCGGTCGGCTCGATTGCTCCAGCTCGTCTCGCTACGGTCGGTGGGTCGGGCGTGACGGGTGGAGGCACTGGCGTTTCGGTCTGCGCGTCCTCGTTTGTATTCTCGCTGTTTTGGGCTCGAGATGGCTTTGTGAAGGCGGACGGAAAACCGAGCTGTGCGGTCGATGGCTGCGGGTGCAACAAGCCCCACACTGCGTCCGACGGCGGAGAAACTGCGGGTGCCGGTGAATAGGCCGGCTGCGGAGCAAAACGATTCTGCGGCGCAGGCAACCCGAACGCGCGAGCCAGCTCGAGCGAGAGGATGTGAAACAGCGCATCACCTACCGCACGCCCATCGGCAAAACGAACCTCGGCTTTTTGCGGGTGTACGTTGACGTCAACGAGCGACGGAGGCAGCTCGAGAAAAACGACGCCCACGGGGTATCGACCGGGTGGCAAGACGCTGCCGTAGGCGAGCGCAACGGTTCGAAGCAGCGTGCGATCCCGGACCAACCGATCGTTCACGAAGAGACGCAACGAGGCACTCGCGGTTCGAGCTCGCTCGGGTGGAGCCAAGTACGCCTCGACATTCAGCGGGCCTTGCTTCCCCGAGAGCGCCGAGAGTTTCTCTGCAGCGAATGTCGAGCTGACTCGTTCAGAGCGAGTGGCCGCGCGAAGCCACTCTCGTACGATGCGGTTTTCTCGAGCGAGTGTGATGGTGAGTGAGGGTGCCGCCAAGGCGAGCGCTTCGACGACATCAGTGATGTGCGCTGACTCGGTCGCGGCAGCCTTGAGAAACTTACGCCTCGCCGGAACATTGAAGAACAGGTCGCGAACTTCGACGATCGTGCCCGGGGCCATTCCGCAAGGGCGAGCTTCGGGTGGAGCGCCTCCGGTGATGGATATCTCGAGCCCTCCGGCATCGCTCTTTTGGCGGGTGCGAAGCGTGAACCTGCTGACGCTTGCGATGCTGGGCAAAGCCTCGCCGCGAAAGCCAAACGTATGCAGTGCGCTGAGGTCTTCGATCTGTCGCAGCTTGCTCGTGGCGTGGCGTTCGATCGCGAGAAGCGCGTCATCCTCGCTCATGCCTGCGCCGTCGTCCGCTACGCGAAGTAGGCCGATTCCGCCACCTTCGACATCGATTCGAATACGCGTTGCGCCAGCGTCGAGCGAGTTTTCGAGAAGCTCTTTGATCACGCTCGACGGTCGTTCGACGACCTCGCCGGCTGCGATTTGGTTTGCGAGATCATCGGGAAGCCGTTCGACAGTGGCCACGGATCACATCTCGTCGTCGTCGTTGTCGTGATCGAAGTCGCTCTCGTCTTCTGGCCCAGGGGCGAGGTACTCGCGTGAGGCTGGTCTGGTGAGCGCGAACAACGCGATGCCGTAGGTACCGAGGGTTGCAGCAAAGACCCCGACGAACGTTCCTCGAAGAATCACCGTGATCTGATCCGGTGACTCGAGTCTCGCGTTGCCATCGAGCGCGAGAATGTTCGCAAAGTAGTCGCTGAACACCACTGCGCTTCGAGCACGAAACGAAGCGGTCGAGACGAATTCAGCAATCGCCAACGCGGCATTGGCAAGCACGGCCTGAACAGCCAACCCCCAGGCTCCCGGGCGACCTCCGAGTGCTCTTGTTGTCGCGACTACGAGCAACGCCGACAACAGCATGTTCGCGATCGCAAGCGGCAGACGTACGGGCCTCGACTCGTCGAGCACGGGTCGCATCGCTTGAGTTAGCGCGACGACTTGCTCGTGAATGCGCGGGTCTTCGCCCTCTCGAAGAGGTGGGTCTTGCAGACTTGGTGATCGATAGGCCTGGATGGTGTTGCACCCCATCGCCATGCCCGACCAACCCATCACGATACACAAGAGCATCGTGAGCATCAGCAGCACGGGGCGCATGGGCCTTGGTGCCTTGGAGTCACTCATAGCAGACCTGCTTTTTTCGCGGCTTCGGCAACCCCTCCGCCTTCGTACGCCGTGGCTTCGAGCACATCCGTCGCTTTGGCTTTTACCTGCTCGGGGGCTTGTCCCATCGCGAACGAGCGACCGGCCACCTCGAACATCGGGATGTCGTTGAGCCAGTCGCCGATCACGATCACATCGTCAACCGAGCAACCGTGGAACTTCGCGAGCCACTCGATCGCGGTGCCTTTGGTTGGCCCTGCAGCGCGGGCCACCATGCCCCATACGTGACCGTCCGAGCGCTTCACGGGGAACGACGCCACCTGCACGTGATGCTCGAGCTTCGCGAGGATGCGGCTCACGGTCTCGCGAATCGAGTGCTCTGCACCAACGCACACGACCTCTGAAACCCCATCGGGGTGATCCCAGTGAGGGTGCTCATCCATGCTGTGATGAGGCTTCAGCTTGGTCGACCAGAGTCGCACATACGGCAGGAACATCTCACCGTTGTCATCGTGGCCAATCTCATCATTCGCAAAGAGAAAACAGGCGACCTCTTTGGGCGAAAGAGCGCTTCGCAGATGCTCGATATGGTCGCCGCGCACGGTGTGATCGTAGAGCGGTCGATCGGTCGTACAGTCGACGATCTGTGAGCCGTCGATGCAAGCGATCGGGCCGGTGATCCCCACGTGATGTGCGGTGGGTCGAGTGCCCGAATAGAGCCTGCCCGTGCAGAGCGTGACGTGTACGCCCCGAGCGCGCATCGCAGCGATCGCTTGTCGATCTGCTTCGGCTACCTCACCACGATGGGTGATCAGCGTGCCGTCGAGATCGATAGCGACGAGCTTGTTGGGTTTCCTTGCGCTCATCCCTCCACCATAGCGCTCGAATCAAACCTACAAAATGCGAACACGCGATGTGGTGTGAGCACATCGCGTGACGAGGTCACCGCATGGTGATCAGCCGATAATTCGGCTGCAGTCGGAGTAGTGGCAGCGACTGGATAAACCGACACCATCTTCTTGGTGTTGGTCTTCCACTCGAACTTCACGACGCCGTCGATGAGAGCGAACAGCGTGAAGTCTTTGCCGGTTCCCACGTTCTTGCCGGCAACGAAGGTGCCACCGACCTGGCGAACGAGGATGTTCCCGGCCACGACCTCGGTGCCGCCGTAGACCTTCACGCCTCGGCGCTGCGCGTTCGAGTTACGACCGTTTCGGGTAGAGCCTGCGCCCTTTTTGTGAGCCATTTGTCGTTCCTTTCAGGTAGGTCGGATCAACCGTTGATCGCGTCGACCTTGACCTCGGTGTAAGGCTGACGATGACCAGCCTTGCGGCGGTAGTTCTTGCGGCGGCGGAACTTGAAGACGATCAACTTCTTCGCGCGGTCTTGCGCCACGATCGTCGCTGCCACCTTGGCACCGGTCACCTTGGGCTGACCGATTTTCGGGGCGCCTTCGCCGCCACCGATCAAGAGCACCTCATCAAAGGTGACCTTGTCGCCAGGAGCGCCTGCGATCTTCTCGATTCGAAGTCGGGCACCCGCCTCGACTCGGTACTGCTTTCCGCCTGTCTTGATCACTGCGTACATGCCTGAAACCTCTTTCTTCCACCGCCCTCGCCAACCTCGGACCACCCTCAACTGAGCGGTTTCTGGCTGGAAAAGGACCCGGGGGGGTCGCAAAGGGAGGCGGAGTCTACGGAAAAGGGGCGCTTACGCAAGAACAAAGACGTCTTTTGTCTCCGATGCCGCTTGATTGTGCCGAAACGGAAGTGCAGGCTCGCGCTGATGAAGGAGCGCAGCTCTGGGGATACCCCTTCATCGCAAGAGATTGTTCCCGTCGAGCACGGAACACCCGATGTCCGCCCGTTTACCGAGCCCGCGGCTGGCTTGGGTGCGGTCGTGAGCTCGCTCACCTACGTCATCAAAGAGGCCGGCGTCATTCGTGGCGCTCGTGCCCTCAAGCTCGTCAATCAAACCTCGGGCTTCGATTGCCCAAGCTGCGCCTGGCCTGACCCGAAAGATCGCGCCATGGCCGAGTTCTGCGAGAACGGCGCTCGCGCGGTGGGTGATGAGGCCACTACGCGAAAGGTCGACCCAGCGTTCTTCGCCAAGCACTCGATCGACGAGCTGCGAACCCACTCGGATCACTGGCTCAACAAACAAGGTCGACTCACTCAGCCGATGTGGCTCAAGGCCGGGGCTACCCATTACGAGGCGATCTCGTGGAGTGCTGCCTTCGAGCTGATCGGTCGTTCACTGCGCACGTTGCCCAGCCCCGATCACGCGCTGTTTTACACGTCGGGGCGAGCGAGCAACGAGGCCGCGTTTCTGTTTCAACTCTTCGCTCGTGCGCTCGGTACCAACAACATGCCCGACTGCTCGAACATGTGTCACGAGTCGAGCGGAACCGGCCTCAACGAGGTCATCGGTGTTGGCAAAGGCACCGTCTCTCTCGATGACTTCGAGCACGCGAAGCTCATCTTGGTGATCGGGCAAAACCCCGGCACCAATCACCCCCGCATGCTCTCGGCTCTTCGCGACGCAAAGCTGCGCGGTTGCAAAGTGATCAGCATCAACCCGCTGCACGAGGCGGCGTTGATCAAGTTCAGGCACCCACAGGCCGTGGGCGACATGCTCACCAACGGCTCGGTGTCGATTAGCGACCTGTACTTGCAGGTGAAGATCGGCGGCGACATCGCGCTGCTCAAAGGCATCATGAAGCGGCTTGTCGAGCTCGATGACGCTTCAGATCACAAGGTCTTCGACCGCTCGTTCATTGCTGAATTCACGGATGGTTTCGATGCGTTGATCCTCTCGCTCCGAGCGCTCTCGTGGGACGATCTCGTTGCTCATAGTGGCGTCGCTCGTGACCAGATCGAAGAGGCTGCTTCACTCTTGGCCGCGTCGGATGCAACCATCGCCTGCTGGGCGATGGGCATCACGCAACACGAGCATGGCGTCGCCAACGTTCGTGAGATCGTCAACCTGCTTTTGCTCCAGGGAAACATCGGCAAACCCGGTGCGGGAGCATGCCCTGTTCGAGGTCACAGCAACGTTCAAGGTGATCGCACCATGGGCATCTGGGAAAAGCCCCCTGCGTGGCTCGATCGCCTGGGCTCGGTCTGTGGTTTTTCGCCGCCTCGTCACGAAGGTCACGACGTTATCGGCGCGATTCACGCGATGCTCGATGGAAAGGCGTCCGTGTTCGTCGCGCTTGGCGGGAACTTCCTGTCCGCAAGCCCCGACACCGCTCGTACCGCCGAAGCGCTCTCTCGCTGCGATCTCACGGTTCACATCTCGACCAAGCTCAATCGCTCTCATCTCACCCACGGCCGTGAAGCGTTGATCTTGCCGTGTCTGGGTCGAACCGAGCGTGATGAGCACGATGGTCGAGAGCAGCTCATCTCGGTCGAGGATTCGATGAGCGTGGTGCACATTTCTCGTGGAACGTTGCCTCCTGCTTCGAAGTCATTGAAGAGCGAGGTTCAGATCGTTGCCGAGATGGCCAAGGCTACCGTCGGCGATCGATGCTCGGTCGATTGGGCGTCACTCGCTGCTGACTACGATCGCATTCGTGATCTGATCGAGCAGGTCGTGCCCGGCTTCGAGAGGTTCAACGAACGTGTTCGAGCCGACGGGGGGTTCGTGCTCACCAACCTTGCGGCGCAGCGAAGGTTCGTGACCAAGACCGGCAAGGCTCGTTTCTCGGTGAATGTGCTGCCAGAGAGCTCACGTGCGTCGGACGAGCTCGTGATGATGACGATTCGATCGCACGATCAGTTCAACACCACCGTGTACGATCTCGACGATCGATACCGAGGCGTATATGGGCATCGACGTATTGTTCTGATCAACGAGAATGATCTACGAGAGCGAGGTCTTCGACATGGTGATCACGTGAGCATCACCAGTCATTTTCGCGGTGACAGACGCTACGCGGAAGACTTCGTGGTCGTGGCGTTTGATATCCCGCCGGGGTGTGTGGCGACGTACTTCCCCGAGGCGAATTCTCTGGTTCCGCTCGATCAGTTCGCCGAGGGCAGTCGTACCCCTGCGTCGAAGTCCGTACGGGTTCGAGTTCATCGCTATCAACCTGCGGCGGCGATGTTGCCAAGCTCGTCGCCTGCGTGATGCCCGAGATGCGAGACCGCGCGGCGATCGTCTTGTCGGGTGGGCAATCGAGTCGAATGGGGCAACCCAAAGAGTGGCTCGACTTCCGAGGTCGCCCGCTGCTTGCTCATGTCGTCGATCTCTTGCTCTCACGCGCCTCGACAGTGGTTGTGGTCGCGCGAGCGGAGCAAGCGCTGCCATCGCTTCGACCTGAGGTCACTCGGCTCGATGATCCGGTGTTCGAACAAGGCCCCCAAGGCCCGTTGCCCGCTTTGACGAAGGGGCTCGTGTGGCTGGCGGATCGTGGTTGTTCGACTGCGTATTTGTCGTCGTGTGATGCCGCGGGGTTGTCGGCCTCGCACCTCGATCAACTTGCCTCGCTGCTCGATGAGGTGGGCCCGAGCTACGAGGCCGTGCTGCCCGTTTCGAACGATGGGCAAGAGCATCCGCTTGCTGCTCTCGTGCGTGTTGAGCCCGCGGCACGAGCTGCGAAACTAGTTGAGCTTCGACAAGAGCGTCGGTTGCGATCGTTGTTCGTCGAGCTTCGAACGAAGCGAATCAGCGAGCGAGACTTGCGAGACCCTGAGGTGTTGCGTGCGTTCAATACCGAGGCCGAGTGGCGTGCTCTGCTCGGCTCTCGGTAACCTACTTAGCGAACGATGCCGAGCACGGCGAGGGTGGTGCAGGTGACGAGGGTTCCGAGCTCGATGCGAATCTCGGTTTCTTGAGAGAGCCTGCCTCGCAGCGAGCGCCCAAAGAGGTTGCCCAGCAGCAAGCCAACAACGAGCAAACCTGCAGGCAACAGCAGCTCGGGGCGAAGCAACCCGCTCACGCTGTAACCAACCAGACGAGAGACATGCAGCGCGACCGCAGCGACCGAAACCGTTGCCACATAGGCGCTGCCGCGAAGCCCGCTTGCGAGAAAGAGCGGGCCAACCAGAAGCCCTGCACCGCCGGCAGTGGCAGTGAGAAAGCCGATCCCGAAACCCGCCGGGATCAACGCCTTCGATGACGGAGACCACGCGAACCAACCTCGTGCTCGTGCGAGCGCGAGAATCGTGAGCCCGATCAAGATCGCGTTCAGTACCCAGGTCGGGATCGCCGGGACAATGATGCCCCCCAAGATCGCTCCCGGCGCGGCTCCGAGCGAGAACGCCCCCGCCACTCGCCCACTGAATTCGCGACGGTAGAGCACCGCTCGGTGAAGGTTCGACACGAGAAGGGCAGGCGCTGTAATCGCGAGCGCTTCGTGGATCCCCCGTGTTGCCGAGATGGCGAGCAGCAAGAGCATCCCGCCGCCCATGCCCGCGATCGTCGTGAGCAACCCGGCCAGGACACCCATCGGAACCAGCACGATTGGAGGCATGCTCTTCACATAGGGTCACCCCTCGGAAATGACCCATGAAATGATCGGTCTCTTTCGATAACATTTGGTTATGATCGAGCAGCTTCGGCATTTTCTTCTGATCGCCGACACGGGGACATTCACCGCAGCCGCCCGACGAGCCCATGTGTCGCAGCCTGCGCTCACGGCGTCGATACGGCGTCTCGAGACTCAGCTCGAAGCGCGCTTGCTCGATCGTGGTCGCTCGGGCGCCACGCTCACCGAAGCCGGGCGTGTGTTGTTGCCTCACGCGCGAGCCGCGGTGGTGGCGATGGAGGAAGGCACTCGCGCAGTTGCGGCACTCGGCGCGTTGAAAGCGGGTGAGGTCAAGATCGGCGGCGGCTCGACCGCGTGCTCGTACTTGTTGCCTCCGTTGCTCGCTGAGTTTCGCAGGCGATTTCCCGGGGTATCGGTGCGATTGCGTGAGCTACCTGAAGAGCTAGCCGTCGACGAATTCGAAGCCGGTGATCTCGATATCGTCGTGGCAACCGGTCGTCGAGGAGAGCTCTTTCGCCGAGAGGATGTCGTGCTGGTGGCGCCGCCACAGATCGACCCAGAGACACTGCCCTTTCTCACGTTCAACCGAGGGAGCGCTGTTCGTACGTTGCTGGATCGCTACTTCCCTGAGGCCGATATCGTCATGGAGCTGTCGAGCATCGCGACGGTCAAAGCAAGCGTTCGTGCAGGCATCGGCAAAGCCCTGATCAGCCGAAGCTCGGTCGCGAGCGACATCACCGCAGGTCGGCTGGTCGAAGTGCCCGACCGACGAACTCCCATCGCACGCCCTCTCTCGCTCATTCATCGCGGCGTCGAACGACTCTCTGCGGCAGCTCTCGAGCTGCGTCGCGTGCTGCTCGAGGAGGCACCCCATCGCCGAAGCCCCGCATCGAAACGCAAGGCGTTAGCGATGGCCGTCTTTGGCGTATCCAGTTGTGTCGCTAGTCTTTCGCTTGGTGCTCAGAGATTTCGCAGAACATTCTGCTCCGTCGAGCGCCACGTTTCAGTTGCGCAATCGCCGGGATAAGGGCTGGCTACGTTCAACATCGCGGCGATGTCCTCGATCAACGAGCGAGCAAACCTGACCTCGCGCCGATTCGTGAAGAGCGTTGCCCAGTTGAGTGTTTGCAGGGCACGGACGCCGCCGTCCGTTTCCTCGTAGCGTCTGCCGTCTGGCTGCTCAGAGAGGTACATCAAGTAGTGCTTCGGTTTGTGGATACGATCGGCCACCGCCCATCGGCGGTTGCCTCTTCGCCGCGACGCTTTGGGCTCGTCGGGGGCGTTGAGATAGGTCGCGTCGGTCGCTGTGAATAGTTCTACGTCACCTGGAGCGCGTTGCACTGTGTATGAGGGCGGCGCTCCGGCAGCGTCGAGCGCGTTGGCATCGCCAAAAAACAGCGCTTCGAGCATCGGATGAAGCAAGTGAAACGAGCATTTCTCACGCATCAGGTCGCGAGAACGCTGTGTCTCGCAGGCAAGCGTGTGCTCGACGACCTGACGGAAGTACGAGGTCACCACGGCCGCTTGGCCCCAGTTCTCCGTCTCGAGATCGTCGATGACGAGCGCGTAGTCGAACGACGTGTTTCTGTCGGTGATCGCCCCGAGCAACGTGTTGACGAGCTTTTGTTCGTTCGAGTCTCCGAGCGTTCGTTCGGGCGGTGTAAAGACCGCTGGGATACGTCGACTCGTGAAGCCATCAACGCGACCTGGAACCACCGCGAAGGTCGCTTGTGGGAAGAGCCGACCGAGCGCAGGAGCGAGCCCAATGCGTTCGCTTTCTCCGGTGACGATCAGCCCGATGCTGATCACTGCGCGGCGCTTCCCTTGATCTGCGGGGCGCCGATCACCTCGCGCGCATAGAGATCACCAATCGCAAAACGAGCGATCCAGTCCTCGTCGTGTAGATCGGTCAAACGCTTTGGTGTGACCTCGTCAGCGGGGTCGAGTACCCACACGTTTTCGGGCTCGTCTTTGAAGTGATTGAGAAGCGCTGGGGAGTGCGTCGCCAGCAGGACGGTCAAATCGAGCTTGGCGGCCCGTTCCCGCGCGAGCTCGACAAGTGTACGAATCGCAAATGGCGACAACGAGTTCTCTGGCTCGTCAATCGCCACCATGCAGCCGCGCGGGTGCTGAGGCAATCGCACACAAGTGCAAGAGCATCGTGAGCATCCCGTCCGAGACAGCGCGCGCCGGAACGTTCACGTCTTGTCGGTCTCGGAACGCTGCGAACACGACGGTCTGAGCGCTTTCGAACGAGAATCTCTTGAAGTCGTTAGCGAATGCCTTGCGAAGCCCTGCTTCTACAAACTCGAAGCGCTCTTCATCATCTGCGCTGTCTCTCCAGTTTCGAAGCAGCGAGAATACGTTTGAGCCATCCGGCAGAAGGTGCTTCTCGGATGACTGCGGAGAGCCACGCTCTCGGAGCGCAGAGAGCGTGTAGTGGGCGTAGACGCGGTACTCGCTGAGGAGGAGCGAGAGTTTTGAAGCACTGGCTTTTCGCTCCTCAACTTCTTGTTGCCAAAGTGCCAAGAGTGAAACGCGGTGTTGGGCCTGTGCGATAAGACTTGATTCCGGTTCTCCTTCAAGCGCGTTCACACGCATCACATAGCCGTCTTGCCAAACCAAAGCCGTTCCTTGGCTGAGTACGCCCCGCTCAGGCTGATTCTTTGGTCCACAGCAGAAGTTCGTGCGCAAGCCATCTAGGTCTACGCCGATGAATGCCGAGTCTCCTTTGGCGGCGCGTTCACACAATACTCCCCACAGCCCACCAACGGTCTCAAGCGCCTCGTTCAACAACATCCCTCCCTCGAGTTTCCCGAGCAAAAGAGGGATGCTGAGCAGCGTGCTCTTGCCAGCACCATTTTGACCCACGAGCACCGAAACTCCCTCCGGGTCCCAAGCGGCCTTCTGAATGCCTCGATACCAGTCGGCGTGAATCCGAATCGACACGGTTCGTATCCTAACAGACCAAGGTGATGCCGTACGCAGAAGGGTACGGGGTCGGGCGTCACGATGCGGCTCAGTCGTCGTCGCGGATACCTGGGGACGATATGGGGGAGGCGTCGCGGTAGTCGTGGAGCTTGTATTGGATCTTGCGCGGAGAGATGCCGAGGATGGTCGCTGCCTTCGAGGTCGAGCCTCCGCAGGCTTCGAGGGTTTTCAAGATCGCGTATCGCTCGAGATCGTAGATGGTCGAACCGGGGATGGGCGGCATCTCGTCTTCTCGATCGGCGGGGGCGATCGATGAGGGGAGGTGATGCCGTTCGACGCGAGCGCCGTCTGACAACACCACGGCACGTTCGACGACGTTTTCGAGCTCGCGAACATTACCTGGCCAGGGGTAGGCGAGCATTTGAGAGAGCGCGTCGGCAGAGAAGCCTTCGAGCTTCTTTCCGTTCTCTTGGGCGTAGCGTTGCAAGAAGAACATCGCGAGTGCGGGGATGTCCGCGCGACGATCGCGCAGAGGCGGGATCTCGATTTTGACGACGTTGAGTCGGTAGTAGAGATCTTCGCGAAACCTGCCTTCGCGAATCAGTTGCTCGAGGTTGCGATTCGATGCGGCGAGGATGCGAACATCGACGCGTTGAGTCTCGTTGCCGCCCACGCGTTCGAAGGTTCGCTCTTGAAGAAAGCGGAGCAACTTCACCTGAGTCGTCAGTGAGATCTCACTGACCTCATCGAGAAAGAGCGTGCCACCATCGGCTTGTTTGAAACGTCCGTCACGACGCGCATATGCACCTGTGAACGAACCTTTCTCGTGTCCGAACAGCTCGCTCTCGAGAAGAGATTCGACCAACGCGGCGCAGTTTAGGCGCACGAAAGGTTTGGTTGAACGAGGGCTTGCACGATGGATGGCCTCGGCGATCAGCTCTTTGCCTGTACCGCTCTCTCCGAAGATCAACACGCTCGCTCGACTCGGCGCGACTTGATCGACGAGACGAAGAACGGCTTGCGTCTTGATGTCTTCGGCCACGATGTGAGCGAGGGCATTTCGTTCACGAAGGCGCTCACGAAGTCTGCGGTTTTCGCGCCGTAATCGCGCTGACGGCTCGACCCACCACGACGGCGAGCTTCTGTGTCGAGTGGTTTGTCAGGTAGTTCTCTGCGCATCGCGTTTGACGGCTTGCACTGCGCTGTCGATCGTTCCGAACGCAGTCATCACGACGAAGAGCGCCGTCGGACAGATCTCGCGACCTTTTTCGACGAGCCCAATTCCGTCCAGACCGGGCATTTTCAAGTCGGTCAAAACGACATCGGGATCGAACTCGATCAGCTTGCCGAGCGCCTTGAAACCATCGGCCGCGGTTTCGGTTGTGTAGCCATCTTCGTGCAGGATCTCGGAAAGAGCAGCACGCGCGTTGGCTTCATCATCGACGATGAGAATGCGTCCTCGGCTAGCCATGGGGGCCGACTCTAGCTCTTCGAACCGACGTGAAAAGGTCGAGAGCAAACTTGTCGCTACTACCAGTTTCGATGCTAAATGCCGCCCGTCGCTGGGCCTATCCCAGCTCGGGGCCCGCAGGCCGACGAACCCGATTCCCCTCCTGGAAGAGGAACGATGCGCCCCTCCGCTTATCTCACAGCCCTCCTCCCCTTGCCTTTCTTCGGTGTTGTATCGACTGCCTCAGCGCAGCCGGGCCAACCGTTTCCTCCCGCTCCGGGAGGTGCTCCCGCAGGTGGTGCGCCCGCAACAGGCGCCCCTGCGACGGGTGCACCTGCGATGGGTGCAGCTCCAGCAGCTCCTCCACCAGCCGCGCCTCCAGGGGCAAACAACGGCCCGGGTGGTTTTAGACTTGGGTTCGGCGCTGATGCGAACGGTGCGAAGGCATCGGGCTCTGCGACGGCTCCGGCAGCTCCGGCAAAGCCACCAGCATCGGTTGCCGAGCAGACCGCAACACCTCTCTGTACGAGATGCCGACGTTGAGCGGCTCGACGGGGCTGCTCCGAGTCTCGACGGCTCGATCGGCGCCGCCGTTGGCATGTTCCGATTGCAGGTGTTGTGGGAGTACTTCTTGGCTCGGACTTCCTGTGCAACACGGCGACTCGCTGTACGAACACGGTGAGCGGCAACGCAGCGTTGATAAGGTCGAGCTGATTCGGAGCGAACTTCCTGGCGTCGGCGACGGTGCTGCCGTTCCTCGAGTGGTTATGTTGGCATCCGTTCGTACGCGACGTCGAACGACGCGGGCCGCCCGGGGCTGCTGCAGGTTCTTGGTGACACCACGGTGGGTACCAAGATCTGGCCGTCGAGCTGTTCCGTATGTTCAACTTCGGTGGTGACCTTCAGCTCTTGTTGTTGAACGGCACGGGCGGGGTTGGTCTCAACGGTTCGGGTACGAGCTTCCGCGCGCGCGGTCTCGTGACGACTGACTTCCGTAAGCCCGATGGTGGTGGTGCTCCGCTGCTCGCGCACTTGAACCTTGGCTACAAGGTCGACAACCGGGCAAGCTGTCGAGAGCACCGAGACGGCACGCGGTAACCGACCGATCACGCGCATCGAGCGTTTCGGTTTGGGCATCAACCGTGTCGATCAGTTCGAGATCGGCGTGGGTGTCGAAGGCGTGTTCAACACGGGCGAGCTCGTGCGCTTCGTTCGACCCTTCGCCGAGTACACGGTCGAGGTTCCGGTCAATCGTCAGGGCTGTGCTGCGACCCTCAGACGAAGTTCGCGGGCGATGAATGCCTCGGCAACAAGTCCGAGTACAGTACATCCCGTCGCGTATTTCGCTGGGCGCGCGAGCCAATCCCTTCCTCAAGGGGTTGATGGCGACGCTGGCTGTCGACATCGGGTTGTCGGGCACGTAGTCGAAGTACCTCGAAGAGGTCGCGCCGAACAATTCCATGGACCATCTGGTGGGGCCTCGGTTACGCTGCTGACGTCGTCGAGAAGCCGCCGGTTGTCGTCGAGAAGATGACCGAGCGCGTGGTGATGACGCCGCCTCCGCCACAACGAACCGCCAACGGTTTCGTGCACGAGAACGGCAAGGCCGATGGTCTGCCGAACGCGATCGTTCGCCGACGGCCGCCCCGACCTCACGGGCATGGTCACCGACGCGACTGGTCACTTCAAGTCGGCGAACCTCGAGCCAGGCCAGTACACCTTCTCGGTCAAGGCCGACGGATACAAGGACGGCACGTGCTCCGTCACGATCGCTTCGGCTGCTCCGATGGCAGCGCCTCCTGCTGACCAGGGCGGTGCGAACGTGATGCCAGGGGCTCCGGCGCCGGGCACGCCAGCAGCCGGTCCGGGCGCTCCGGGGGCACCAGGTTCGATGGGTGCACCGGGCTCGATGGACGCGACGAACCCAACCGCGCAACAGACCTTCGTGACCGACGTCGATTGCTCGCTCGAAGCGCTTCCACGCGTGGGCAACGTCTCGGGTAAGGTTGCAGCGGCCGAGGGCGGCGCTGGTATCGCGAACGCGCAAGTGCAGCTCACCGATGCGCAGGGCAAGAGCCGCACGATCACGACCGACTCGAGCGGTAACTTCAAGGCAGGGCTGCCTCCGGGTACGGCGAAGTTCGTCGTGAGCTCGATGACTACCTCGGTGCGTCGGGCACGGTCGACATCAAGGCTCGCGACACGGCGTCGGCTTCGATCACGCTGAACAAGCGCCCGAAGAACTCGAACATCACGATCACGAAGACCGAGATCCAGATCAAGCAGCAGGTTCACTTCGAAAACGACAGCGCGAAGATCCTTCCCGTACCTCGGCCGTGCTTCTCGAAGAGATCGCTGATGCGTTGAACCGCAACCCGAAGCTCAAGCAGATCGAGATCCAGGGTCACACCGACAACTCGGGTACGGCACAGCGCAACAAGGTGCTCTATGACGAGCGTGCGAGCGCCGTTCGCGATCGTCTCATCACCTTGGGTGTTTCACCGAGCCGCTTGGTGGCGAAGGGCTACGGATCGGATCAGCCGATCGCCCCGAACTTCGGCCCAGGCAAGGCCCGTAACCGTCGTGTTGCGTTGAAGATCCTCGAGCAAGACAAGTGATTCACAGGCCTACGAACGCAGTGCGCGGGCGTGCGTCGCTCGCGCGGGTCGCTCTTCTCTCGGCCCTCGCGATCGTGGGCCTTGGTTCAGCGGCTTGTGGCTCAGGCGAGTCGTCTCCACCGGCTACGGGGGATTCGCGACTCGTCTGGTCCGCAGGCTCAGGAGCGACGGTGTCCTCATCTGCTCCCGCAGTGGCGTCGAGCGCTCCGGTTGCTGTGGCGAGCGCATCTGCATCGGCTTCTGCGGTTGCCTCGTCGTCTGCATCCGCAGCACCCGTTGCTTCATCGGGCCATGTGCCCGACCCTCAGAACAAGAGCAAGCCGCCACTGTCGAGCGACGCACTGACCGATGCGGGCAAGCGATTGTTCGAAGCGATCAAGGCAGACGATCCGAAGATTGCGGCGGATTTTTTCTTTCCGCGCGAGCCGTTCATTCCGCTGAAGGACATCAAGAACCCGGGTAAATACTGGGATCAGCTCTTCCGCACGTATGAGCGAGACATTCACGATCTCAATCGCAAACGCGGCAAAGAGATGGCGAATGCGACGTTCGAGTCGTTCGAGCTTGGCTCTGCGCCGACGTGGGTTCCGCCTGGAGATGAGGCGAACAAGATCGGCTACTTCAGGACGTTCAACAGCAAGCTGCACTACAAGGTCGACGGCAAGACGCACACGCTCGAGGTGAAGGTGATCATCTCGTGGGATGAGCACTGGTACATCACGCACTTGCTGCCCTGGAAGAAGTGAGCGAGAGCCAAGGCGAGTGATGTCACCCGAGCCCGCGGAGCACTACCGCGCACGTATCGCCATTCACCGCGTCGAGGTCGAACGACTCGGAAAGCTCTCGACGACGGTTTCGTCAGCGCGAGTGCTTTGTTTTCTCGCACTCGGAGCATGCGCCGCTGCGGCGTTGTGGGGTGGTTCGAAAGCAGCGGGCGTCGCAGCGGGTGCGTTGACGATCGTCTTCGTTGCGATGGTCGTGGCGCATGAGCGCATCGTTCGCGATGAAGACGATGCGAAAGAGGCGCTCGCGTACGCCGAGGCTGGCTTGCGTAGGAGCCTTCCTGATGCGCTCGCTCCGGCTGAAACTCCGCCTGTGTCGCTGAGCGCAGCGACGTTGACGACCGACGCGCCAACGGTACGCAAGAAGGCACCTGCGTCGGTTCAAGCTCCAGTCGATCATCCGTACGCGTCCGACCTCGACATCGTTGGCCCACGTTCGTTGCACGAGGTGCTCGATACGATGGGGACTCCGTCCGCGCGTGAGCGACTTGCGTCGTGGCTGCTCGAGCCGTCGTTCGTCGAGGTGGTGCGAGAGCGTCAACACGCGGTGAAAGAGCTCGCTGCAGAGTCTGTCTTGCGCGAGCAGCTTCATGTGTTTGCGCGACCCGTTCGAGCACGATGGGCGCCACTCGAAGGCTTCTTGGCGTGGTGCACGTCGAACGAGCCAGGCATCGTAGGGATGGCCCTTACGGTGGCTTCGTTTGCGCTGCCGCTGCTCACGCTGGTGTTGTTCTTCGCGGCGCCGTTGCTGCATCTACCGGGGCAAATCTGGATGGCGACAGCGGCTATCCAGTACTTCGTCACCTTCACGATGGGTGGCCCACTGCGAGCGGCGTTGACCACGGCGTCGGCGGGCGCTGTCTCGCTGGGGGCGCGAGCTCCGTCGATTCAAGCGATCACCAAGAAGACCTGGTCATCCTCGGCGCTTCGTCGTGCACACGACGCACTGGTGGGCGGCACGTCTGCCGATGTGGCGCTGTCGTCGCTGCGAAAGATCTCTGACGCCGCAGAGGCTCGCGAGAATTGGATCTTCGCGGGCTTCGTTGGCCCGATGTTGATGTTCGATGTGCACGTGCTTCGCGCACTCGAGAAGTGGCGCCGAGAGCACGGGGCTCGTGCGCATGGTTGGGTCGATGCGATCGCCGAGGTCGAGGCGCTGTCTTGCCTTGGCACCTACGCGTTCGATCATCCGACGTATGCGATGCCCGAGATCGCCGACGGTGCTGCGCGCTTCGAGGCGAAGGGTTTGGGCCATCCGTTGCTTTCAGCGACCGCGCGCGTGACCAACGACGTGTCGTTCGCAGGGCCGGGTACCGCGCTCTTGATCACGGGCTCGAACATGTCGGGTAAGAGCACCTTGATGCGATCGATCGGTCTTGCGGCCGTGATGGCGCGCACGGGCTCGGTGGTCTGTGCAGACTCGCTCGTCGTGTCGGATCTGCGGGTACAAACGAGCATGCGGATCAGCGACTCGCTGTCGTCGGGCGTGTCGCATTTCTACGCTGAGCTGCTCGCGCTTCGACGAGTGATTGCAGCGGCAGATCGTGGCGACGAGGTGCTCTTTTTGCTCGATGAGATCTTGCATGGCACCAACAGTCACGAACGGCATTTGGGCGCACGAGGCATCGTGCAGCACTTGCTGTCGAAGGGCGCGATGGGTGCAGTCTCGACGCACGATCTCTCGCTGATTGATCTGGTCGACGACGCCGGCAAAGTGCGCCCGGTGCACTTGATGGAGCAAGCCCAAGGCGAGCGAATGGTGTTCGACTACAAGCTACGCGATGGTGTGTTGCGATCGGGCAACGCTCTTCGATTGATGCGCAGCCTGGGCTTGCCCGTCGGCGAAGAGTGAGCTTCGCGCACAGAGAGCTTGCCGCGCTTCATGAACGACCCCACGCCATGCTAGGGCTCGAACATGGGTACGTCTTCTCCGCAAGCAGCGTCCACGCAGGCATCGACGAAGGTTCCGTTGGATCTCGAGGCCGAGATCTTGCGGCTCAAGAAGGAGCGCAACGCCGTTATTCTCGCGCACTATTACCAGGACGGAGAGATCCAAGATGTCGCCGATTTTCTCGGAGACTCGCTTCAGCTCGCACAAGCTGCGAAGTCGACGAAGGCAGACGTGATCTGTTTCGCTGGCGTCCATTTCATGGCCGAGACAGCGAAGATCTTGAACCCCGAGAAGATCGTGGTGCTGCCCGATCTCGAGGCGGGTTGCTCGCTAGCAGACGGTTGCCCGCCCGATCGCTTTCGGCTGTGGCGACAGCAGCATCCGGGCGCGGTTGCGGTCACGTACATCAACTGCTCGGCGGCCGTGAAAGCCGAGAGTGATTACATCGTCACCTCGTCGAACGCCGAGAAGATCGTGAGGGCGATCCCCGAGGATAAAACCATCCTGTTTGCACCCGATAAAAACCTGGGTCGACACATCGAGAAGGTAACGGGTCGCAAGATGATTCTCTGGCAGGGTAGCTGCCTTGTTCACGAGACGTTCAGCGAGCGGAAAATCGTGGGGTTGATGGAGCGCAACCCGGATGCCGAGGTGATTGCGCACCCCGAATGTGAGCAGGCTGTGCTGAATCACGCGAAGTACATCGGCAGCACTACGGCCTTGCTGAAGTACGCTGTTTCGAGCGATCGAAAACGTTTCATCGTCGCGACCGAGCCGGGCATCTTGCATCAGATGCAGAAGCAGGCCCCCGACAAAGAGTTCATTCCGGCGCCGCCCATGCGTGATTCGTGTGCGTGCAACGAGTGCCCGCATATGAAGCGGAATTCGCTCGAAAAAGTGTACTTGGCGTTGCGTGACCTTCAGCCTCGAATCGAGATGACTGAGTCACTGCGAGAGCGTGCGCGCGTGCCGATTGATCGCATGCTCGCCCTGTCGTTAAGAGTTGTGGAACGATCGTTTCATTCGGGACGATCTTCCCTTCCGTGATAGAGCAGGGCGCGATGGGCTCGAACGAATCGCCGCTGCTCCATAGTGAAGATGACTTACGCGATCTTCCGTGGAGCAGAGAAGCCGCGCGAATCGCAGATTGGTGCAGAAGCCGAGAAGATCGGTCTGTTCGTCGCGACGGGTTCTCCGCTGCATTGTGAGCCAGACGGGCGCCCGAGTCTGTCGTGGTTGCTGGCGAGACTCGTTGAGCAGAAGGGCTGGGAGGCCGAGCCTGAGAGCCCTGGCGGCCCTGTGATCGCGCTGCGAAGAACAGTGCCTCGGTAACGCTCGAACCGGGTAGCCAGCTCGAGCTCTCAGGCGCACCGCTGTCGACGATCCACGAGATTGCGATCGAGACCCGCGATCATCTGGCCGAGCTGCACGAGATTTGTGATCCGATCGGCCTTGCGTTCTTGGACATTGGCTTCCACCCGATGGCTCGCCAGATCGACCTCGATTGGGCTCCGAAAGCTCGTTACGCGATCATGCAGAAGTTCTTGCCCACGCGTGGTGCGCACGGGCTCGACATGATGCGACGCACGGCCACGGTGCAAGCGAACTTCGACTACGCGAACGAAGCGGATGCGATGAAGAAGCTCATCGTGTCGTTGAAGCTTTCGCCGCTGGTGACAGCGATGTTTGCGAACTCGCCGTTTTACGAGGGGGCACCCTTTGGCGGAAAGAGCTTCCGAGCGAAGGTATGGCTCGACGTTGAGCCGTCGCGACAGGGGTTGGTCCCGAATATGTTTCGCGAGGGTGCGGGCTACCGCGAGTACATCGAGTGGGCGCTCGATGCGCCGATGTTCTTGCTGAAACGCGAGGGCAGGGTCGTCGCGAACACGGGGCAGAGCTTCAGGTCGTTCATGAAAGACGGCTTCGAAGAGCACCGAGCGACGTTTGCTGACTGGGAGATGCACCTGAATACGATGTTCCCTGAGGTGCGATTGAAGCGAACGATCGAGGCTCGCGGGGGCGACTCGCTACCCGAAGATCTCGCTGCAGCATTGCCTGCGTTGTGGACGGGTCTTCTCTACGACGATCGTGCCCTCGACGAGGCTGCTGCGTTGACGGCGAGCTTCACACACGACGAGCTCGTGACGTTGAGGACAAGCATCCCGACGCTGGCGCTGCAGTCGCCATGGCGTGGGGGCACGTTGGTTCCGCTGGCAGAGCGCGTGATCGAGATTGCTCGTGGGGGTCTGTCGCGTCGCCGTCAGCTCGATGCGAAGGGGCGAGACGAAAGCGTGTACCTAGGGCCGCTCGAAGCCTTGGTGGTGAAGGGGCAGTGTCCTGCTGATCGGCTGCTTGAAAAGATCGCGGCTCACCCACAAGGCAAAAGCAATCTCGCTGCGGCTGTGATCGATAGCGCGCGACTGTAGCGATAACCTGGACGACGAAGACCGGCGAAATTCGATCGGGTGGCGTCGAATTTACGCAACTGGCTGCGGAAGCACGCGATAGGGGAGAGTGCGGCGCAGATCGGGTTGCCCGGGCGCGTCAAATACTCTAGTGCCTGCCTGATTTCCGTGGGTTTAGGCCACTGAAGATCGGCGCTATCGTGCGCCCTCTTGGACTTTGCCATGACACGACATACTGCTGCCGTTGCCCTTGTTTTCTCCGCACTCTTGGCTCCTCTTGGTGGGTGTTTGATTGACGGCGGTCTCTCGAAAGGGCCCGAGGTCGAAGACAACGCGGGGGCTTCGGGTCAAGCGGGTTCCGCTGGAGGTGGCGGGGCATCGGGTACAGGCGGAACATCGGGTGGCTCCGGCACGGGAGGCACGGGTGGCGTTGCGGGGAACGGCGGCACTGCGGGCATATCGGGCTCAGGTGGAACGGGCGGTACCTCGTCCGTATCGGAGCCGCGTATGCGTATTGCGCAGCTCATTCCAGACGCGACCCCTGCTCGATTGTGTGTGCGATCAACAGGGACGGGAGATTTTTCTGAAGTATCGGTTCCAGGAAGCTCAAGTATTTCTGCGAATTCTGTGACTCCCTATATCGAGATGGCGGCCGGCACGTATGATTTGCGTCTGGTTACGAAGGACCAAACGGATTGTACAGGAACACCGCTGGTCGTTTGGACCGCTCAAAATCTAGGGAACGAGACGGCGACGACCTTTGTGGCAACGGGAACCGTCGACGGCTCCGACGGATATTTGTTGAAAGCGAGCAGGCTGCAGGATCAGACGGCGGCTCCTGCGAGTGGATCGACTGTTCGAGCGGTGAATGCAGCTCTCACAAATCCGCAAGATCTTCGCCTGACGACCTATGCCGGCTATTCTGATGCGGCTCCTTCTGCGACAGGGTTTCGAACGCTGTTTCCGAGGATAAAATCGTCGAATCTAATCGCGGACGTTGACTCGTCATCAGACCCCCCGATCGATGCGCTGGGTTACGCGAACAATGCCTGGACACAGGAACCCATTTCGATCGAAGTGAGGCTTGCCGACTTTGACGGCTCAGATGACACGGAAATTGTCGCCGAACCATCGCTATCAATGACAGGCAAGGCGGCGAGCCTCTTTGTCGTCGCTTCAACCGAGGCGTCATCTGGTTTTGCGGCAATCAAGTGCATCGACGGCTCGACCGATCAAAGCGAGGTCGGTAAGTGCGTGACCCAGCCTATATTGGTCAACAATGAGATTCCGGCTGTGGCGGGGCTGTTGCCCGCTCCTCATGCGGTGGTTCGAGTCGAAAATCTCACTTCATCGCCCGCCAAGGATCATCTGGTGATTTGTGTGCGACCTCAAACTGGGCAGTGGCTGCCTGGTCTTGATCAAGCAGCCGCAACTTCGCTCGATTATGCGCACGAGCTAGAAATCCAGAAAACTCCTGGCCCCATTCTGGTTCGTCACCTTTCTAGCGGGAGCACCTCGTGTGACACTCCTGGAGCTGAAATACTGGTTCCACTCGAGGCAGGTACGAGCTTCAGTATTCCGTTGATTGGAATCGACGATGGGGAAGGGCTTACTCCTGTGCTGCTCAATCGCGATACGGCGGGGCTGAACGGTCAATCGTGGGTTCGTGTCGTCAACGCGTTGGTGGGTCAATCGACGTTCGATTTGCAAGCCGCGAACACCTCGTCGAGTTTGATTTCGGGGGTTCCTTACGGTGGCGTCTCGCCCAATGTCAGTGATGGATATGCGTCGATTACCCCTCCCACCAATCTTGGGCTCAATACCGACGTCGACGCTTCGGCTGACTATCTGGCGACCCCAGCGGTGACGTTGAATGCGAGCTCATCGTACACGGTATGGGTGGTGGGGCGATTGAGCGACCAACAGGGCTACCCGGTGTCGATGTTGGTGTGCGAGACGAGCTCAGGGCTGTCGAGCTGCACTCTGCACGGAACGGTCATGACTCCCTTAGCGATACCTGTTTCGCCTGAGATTTCTACGCGGGTTGCTGAAAGGGGAACACTTCGATGCAAGCGCAGATAAGGGATGCGAGCCCAAGCTCGCAAAGAGGGGACGCTTTGTGCTTGTCTGGACCCAAGGCGTGCGCCATCGTCGCATCGATGGCCGTGTACCCTGGGATGACGATCCGGAGAGCGTTTCTGGCTCGAAACCGAGCTCGGAAGGGTGGCATGGGCTCGGTTATGGCGAGCCGGGCACCTGAGTCTCCAGTGCTGGTGTGCGCTGAAGTTTGTTGAGGGGCAACGCTTCCTGATCGAAGGTTCGCGGGTGGCGTGAGGCCCACGCCGCCGCTCAAATTCGCAGCCCACACATCGTTCAGGTATGGGATTTTGGTGAGTGGCAAAGGCATTCCGTTTTGGTGATGCGGTCTGCCTCGAAGGCGAGCTTGCGCTCACGTCTCGACAAGTGGGGCGGCTGACTCCCGCCGCGGCCGTTGCGTTGATACAGCAGATCGCTCGTGGTCTTACCCGCGCTCGCTTGAAGGGATGATCACCGCGATCTGGAAGCCGGAAAGTGGCTTTGTTTCTTTGCAAGGACGACGACCGCGAGATCGCGAAGATCATCGACGCCGGTATCGTGAAGCGTGGGCCCGTCGGCGGCGCAGCTCGACAAGCTTACGAAGACCGATACCGTGTTGGGGACGATTCACTACTTGAGCCCGAGCAGGCGCAGGGGTCAAGAGTATCGACCATCGCTCCGACGCTGGGCGTTGGGTATGATGCATTTGAGTGCCTCGTTGGGCGCAAGCCGTTTCAGGGTGGCACGGTGGGTGAACTGCTGATCAACCTGATGATCTCGCCGCTACCCGTGCCGTCGAAGATCGCTTCTGACCTTCCGCCGTCGCTCGATCTTTGGTGGGAGCGAGCTGCATCTCGAGATCTTTCGAAGCGATTCAGCACCGTCAAAGAGATGGTCGATGCACTGGCGCAGGCCTTGGGCATTTCCACGGTCGATCCGCTCGCGATCGCAGAAGGCACACCGAGTCTTGTTCCTGTTTCGTCTCCTACTTCGTCGAACAGCGCCTCCGATGGGCGTGACAATCCGACGAAAACCCATGCGCCCACAGGTGGGTCCGCGCAGTCGATGGCGACTGCTGGCAATGCGCAGTCTTCTGGCTCGTTCGTCGATGTATCGAGTGCAACGGGGGCACGCGGCAAGTCGAGCTCGCCGGTGAAGCTGGGTGTCGCGGCGGTGGTGGGTTTGGTGATCTTGGCGGGCGTTGGTCTGGCCGCTCGTAGCGCGATGAGCTCATCCCAGTCTGCCGCGCGAAAACCAATCGAGACGGCCGTCGAAACCCCACAACCGACACAGACTCCGCCTTCAGCACAAAGCGCGGAGCCTCAGGCCGCAATGGCCACGGCTGCTCCCAAAGAGCCTGCGCCGACTGCGGCGCAGGCTCCCTCTGACGCCCCCGCCGAAACTTCGCCAGCCGTAACAACCACCAACCCAGCTCATCCAAGCGGCGGCAGTGGGGCCGCCAAGCAGAACCCTAGTGGTGCTGCGAAGACGCCGGCCAAAGGTGGCGGAAAAGGCGTCAACCCCGACGATTACGGAGGTTTTTGATCCATGCGTTTGCATTCGTGGGTGGCACTTGTGGCATTGACTGTGCTGCCCAGTGTCGCCTTGGCTGCGCCCACCGCTGCAGCAAAGACTGCTGCAAGAGAGTTCACGGCCACTGCCGTGAAAGCGCTTGGAGACAAGGACTACTCCAAAGCTCTCGAATATTTCGAAAAGGCCTATGCGCTCGTACCGGCTCCGACGCTTGCGCTCGGTCGCGCCCGTTCGCTGGTGGGTCTAGGTAAATACAAAAAAGCAGTCGAAGTTTATCAAGCCATTGTTACGGAAGGCGCTCCAAAAAATGCGCCGGCTCCGATCGTGCGTGCTGTTGACAGCGCCAAAAAAGAAATCGGAGAAACTCAATCCAAGCTGGGCTCAGTCACCATCACGGTACAGAGCGGCGTAAAAGCCTCTGTGACGGTAGATGGCGAGGCATTTCCTGAGTCACAATGGGGCTCGAAGCAGACGATCGACCCCGGTGAGCATGAAATCGTTGCGATAGCCGAGGGGAAAGACAAGCTCTCGAAAAAAATCAAAGTGACCGAGGGAGACTCACTATCAGTCAAGCTCGAGTGGACGTCCTCGACGCCGGTCACAGCTCCCGTTGCGACCAAGCCCGGCGAGCCCGCGGCGCCGAAGACAGACCCGGCCCAGGTCAACCCCGACGCGAAGAGCGAGCCCGCTGCGCCGAGTGAGCCGACCCAAGCCCCTCGAAAGGGCTCTGTCCAACGCACGGTTGGGTTCGTTGCACTCGGCGTAGGTGGCGCTGCGTTGATTGGTGGTGGGGTCGTCGGCGTACTGGGTATGGGCAAGCGAAGTGATCTCGATGGCAAATGCCCCAACGGCTCGTGCCCGCCCAAATATTGGGATGACGTCGACACGGTAGGCCGGTATCGAACCATCTCGTCGATTGCTCTGTACTCAGGCATCGCCTTGGCTGCGACCGGTACGGTGCTCGTTCTGACAGCGCCCAAAAACCAAGAAACCACCGCGTGGGCGGCTCCGTATGTCGGGGCTGGTCAGGCTGGGTTTACCGGGGCCTTCTAGACCAATATTCGTCGCGCCTCCGATAGAAAACGCGCTCGATGTAGACCGAGCGCGTTTGTTGTTTTTGTACTTGGGTTGCTCTCCCGCGGGATCACCAGAGCGGCTCTGCGAAGCCCGTATGGGGTAGAACGTCTCCAAGACCGAGCTGACCCGTCGAGTTGTCTCCTGCGCAGTAGACTTTGGTGTTGGCTACGAAACAAGAATGCTTGGCTCGAGGAGGGGCCATGCTGGTCACGGGGCCGGGCAACTCGAGCGTAATGGGTGCGTTGATCGGAATCACTGGCGTTGAGTTGCCAAGCGAGCCGCCACTCGCAACGCCCCAGCAATAGGCCTCTCCATTTTCGCGGATCGCGCAACCTGTTGCGACGCCCGCTGCAATGGCCGTTGCATCAGTATAGCTGCCCACCGTGGTTGGATAGTGGCCCACATAGGCTACCGTGCTTCCCGATGGTTCGGGCAACGAGCCCCAGCACTTCATCGCACCGTTGTGCGTCGTGCAAGCGAACTGGCGCCCAACGGCAATCAGCTTCGCTCCGAACACGGTGTTCGGCCAAGTTGGGTCTGTTGAGCCAGATACCGTAGGGGACAGAATCCCGCTGCTGTTGCCACCCCAACAATGCGGCATTTGCGACTGAATATTGCACCCTGCCAGTGTGCCCAAGGCATAAGCCCCGGTTTGATCGTTGTGATAAAACGAGGCTGTCGGGGTCGTGAAATAGGTAGCGTTTGTATTGTCTGCGTTCGCTAGACCATCGGTATTGTCGCCCCAGCACAAGGGGCCCCCGTTGGTGCGCATCACGCATGTCGTGTTGGGGCCTCCGATCAACTTCGAGGCATGCTGGGTGACCAAGTGTGGCAAAAACACTTTGGAATCTGCCGAGACGATGCCGATCTGGCCCTTCGAGTTGTCGCCCCAGCAATACACATCACCGCTCGTTGTCTTCGCGCAGGTATGCTTGTCGCCGACCACAATATCTTCGACGCCAGAAAGCGAGGGGATTTTTGCTGGATGATTGCGCGACGCGACGTTGCTCTCTTGGCCGATCTGGCCTTGTCCGTTCGAGCCCCAGCAACGAACGGTCTGATCCGACAGCAACACGCAAGAATGGTCGATTCCGACGCCTACTTTGACAGCGGTTACGCATGCGTCGTTGGCGCACCCAAGGCCGTTGCACTCGTTGGACATTTGCCAGGTGCCTTGGTCTGAGCAGGTTTGTTCCTGTCCGCCTGCGCACTGAAACGCGTTCGGAACGCATACGCCGCAAATCCCCGTGCCCGTGCATACGCCTGAAATACTTCCGCACTCGGTGCCGGCGGCCTCGTTGATATTGTGCGGAGTGCCCAGTGTGCACACATCCGAGGTGCAATCGTTGTTATCCTCCGGGGTATCTGTATCGTCTGCGTGGCTTACTGCTTGGCCAAGCTGGTTGCACGAGAGGACGTGACAATCGCCTGCCACCTGTGGGGGGGCGTCTGTTCCGTCGACCACTTTTTTCGCGTTGCCTTCTCCGTCACAAGCACGTGCGTGACAATCGCCGGGCGTGTCATCGACGAGCTCGGTGCCCATCTGGGCAAACTCGCGTTGGCACTCGCCAGCACTGCAGTGGGCAGTCACGCACGCGGGCTCGAACCCAACGAGACAGTCGCTGTCCTGGGTGCATGTTGCGCTCGTTGTCCCCGCCGAGCCACTGGTTCCCCCCGTTGCACCCGTTCCTCCAGCGCCGCTGCTACCGCCTTGGCCGCCTTGGCCGCCTTGGCCAGCTTGCCCTGAGTTGCCCCCTTGCCCACCCGTGCTCGAAGCGCTTGTTCCGCCTGAGGCTGCGCTACCTGCGCTACCTGCTGACGTGCCGCCTGAGCCTGCAGTGCCTGCCGTGCTCGAGGTGCCGCAGGATTGTCCTGTGCAGCCCGAGGGCTCGGGGGCCTCGTCTCCCGAGCATGCTGTCAGCGAAACAGAGGATGAAACTACGAGAAGAACAAGCGATGAGAGAGTGGAGAGCTTCATGACAACCCTCTCATCGGAAGCTCGACTGACTTGTTGCGTGAAATCGTTCGAGCTCGGTTCTTTTTTACGGGCAAGCCGGCGATGTCACCACACCACCTCGACCGGTACTGGGCTATCCGTACCGTCGCGCCCAAGCTGTTTGCTCGCATTCGAGCCCATGCAGTAGACCTTCGCGTTGTCGATAAAGCAGGTGTGTTTGCTTGTTCCCAGAGCAAACGAGGTGACATGACCCGACGTGGGCACCTTGGTGGGGGTCGAGACCGTGCTCACCGCAACATTGTTGGCGTCGACAATACCGAGCTTGCCAGAGAAATTCGCTCCCCAGCACTTCAGATCTCCCCCGGTCGTGAGAACGCAATGATCGCGGTCTCCAACTTGCACTTCACTCGCATCCGAAATGCCGTCGATCGCGGTCAATGGATAGAGAATAGGGATAGCTAATTGGCCAGGGTTCGAACCCCAGCAGCTCACCTTTCCGCCATCGGATAGCGCGTAGCGTGCGAGGTTCCCACGGCGACCTTCGACGCGTTGGTGATGCCACCCTGCGCGGTGTGGGAACCGAACACTCCTGCCGAGTTGCTTGGCTGGACGATAAAGTTCGTGTTGCCTCCCCAGCACTCCACTGCGGTTCCACGGACAACGCATGCTGCGAGAGGCCCAAAAGATGGCGCTATGGCTTGAAAGCCGTCAACATTACTCGCTACGGCTGGCGGGTTGATCTTGGCTAGCAGGCTATTCATCGAGAGTTGTTTCTTGCTGTTGTCACCCCAGCATTTCTCGACTGGCGACATGTCCAATGCGCACGAGTCGTTTCTGCCGACGAAGAGTCGCAGTTGGTTCTCTAGTGTTTTGCTGGGCGTCGCCACGACAGTCGCGTTGGTGTTCGTACCGGTTTGACCCAGATCGTTTGCTCCCCAGCAATACACCGCTCCCGATTGGAGCCTCGCGCACGTGTGATTGGCACCGCTTTGCAGATCGATGGCGGGAGAGGTTTCGGGGAACGCCACCGTCAGCGGGGTTGACGAGTTGATAACGCTGTCACCCTGTCCTAGCTGCCCTTTGGAATTGTCACCCCAGCATCGCACCGTACCATTGGACAACAGTACACACGAAAATGTGTCGCCTGCGGTGACTTTGAGCGGAACGTTGCACT
The DNA here is from genome assembly GCA_046351315.1 of Polyangiaceae bacterium. Lineage (GTDB taxonomy): Bacteria > Myxococcota_A > Polyangia > Polyangiales > Polyangiaceae > JAXLYQ01. The sequence goes on along the minus strand of JAXLYQ010000048.1, from coordinate 7,664 downwards.
CCGAATCAGAAATGCATCCAAGGTTCGAGCAATGCTCGGGGACATCTTCCCATGCTCCTTGTGCAGAGCAGGCCCGAGGCATTCCGGCGGAGCATTCTTGGGTATCAGGGATACACACGCCGCAGATTCCGGTTCCCGTGCAAATCCCATTGTTTCCGCATTCTGTCCCTGGGGGGGAAGGGTTGTGCGACGGAGTGTTTCCATTGCAGATATCCAAGGTGCACGGGTTTTGATCGTCCTGGGTATCGGTGTCGTCGATGACGGTCACGAGGTCGCCGTTGGGGCCGCACTCCAGCTTTTGGCAGTCGGACGCAATCTGGACGGGAGGATCGCTCAGGCTCGCAATGGACTTTCTTGCGCCTTGTCCGTCACAAATATCGATATGGCAATCGCCTGCGTTCGGATCGGTGATCAACGTATTGGAAGGCATGAGCTGCAACGCGCATTGCCCTTGGACGCACGTGGCTTTGGCGCATTCGGGGTCGAGTGTTCCAAGACAATCCGAGTCCTGAGTGCACTCGGGAGTGGCGGTGCCGCCGGTTCCGCCCGAGCCACCTGTGCCGGCCGTTCCACCCGAGCTGCCCGTGCCTCCGGTACCTGCTGTAGCGCCAGCTCCGGCTGAGCCGCCTTCTGCGCTAGTGCCTCCTGTGCCGCCGTCTCCAGCCGCTCCTGCCGCGGAGCCGCCTTGTCCTGCTTGTCCCGCGGTTGTTCCTGCGCTTCCGCCCGTTCCGGCCGTTCCACCCGAGCCCGACGCTCCCGATGTCCCTGCGTTGGCGCACGCTGCCCCGGTACAACCCGCGGGCGGAGCGGGCGGGCTCTCGTCGGACGAGCAGCCGACCACAAGCGACAGCGGGGTCAACGCGGAAAGCAGAATGACGCGAGAAAACGAAAGAAGGGTCTTGTTCATCACGCCCTCCCCATCGAGTCTTCGCGTCGGCAGTTGCGTTAAATCGTCATCGGGGGTGTTTTTTCACCTCACCCCCGGCCCCTCTCCTCCCGGCACGGGTTTGGAGTGGGGGGGCTGGGGGAGGGGGGATCGGCGGCATACATTCAGAACTGCACTTGGACGGGCTTTACGCTGCTCGCGCCCGTGTAACCAAGCTGACCTGATAGGTTTCCTCCCATACAATAGACCTTGTTGCTATCAATGAAGCAGCTATGCGCCGACTTCGAGACGGATACGTCCGTCACGTTCGAGTAGCCTGGAACTTCCGTCGGCGTGTTCACCTTGGCAGGAGAGGTTCCGTTTGAATCGGCAATCCCCAATTGCCCTTCCGAGTTTCGGCCCCAGCACATCAGCTTCCCTGTGGTGGTGCGGGCGCAGATACTTTGGCTGCCCACGGAAATATCCGCAGCGTTCGTGATGCCGGCGACCTCAACGGGCGCCGTCACATAGGTCGACACGGTGCCGTTGGAGCTCGTGATCGCCATCGTACCCCAGCACGTCACTTTGCCACCAATCACTGCACATGCGCCGACCGAGCCAACGGAGAGGGCAGTGGGAGGCGTGGCAGGAGTAAATACAATCTGCGCGTTGGGGTACGCTGTTCCGATGGAGGTATTGTTGATTTGACCGTAGTCGTTTTGCCCCCAGCAGCTGATTTTATTGTTGATGTCACTGCAAGCGACGATATCCCCAATGGATCGGTGCCCAAGGTAGAATGAAAGTCCCAGCTGGGTTGGAGTATATAGGATTGGAGAAGAATTGTTTGCAAGCACCCCTCCTGTGTTTTTGCCCCACCCCTTGCATCCCTGGCTAGCTGAGGTCGCGACCGAATTGTACCCGGAAATAATATATGGGGTGCCAATCGGAGATGCCATCGTCACGATGGGGGTGAATGCTTTGTCTGTGGAGGCATCAACCCCAAGCTGGCCGGCGAAATTTTGTCCCCAACATTTCACTTGATGTGTGGAGTCATCAACCGCGCAAGCGTGGCTTGATCCAACCGCAAATGCGGTGGCCTTGCCGATGGAGGCGACTTCGACGGGCGGGATGGCGTAGGTCACGCCATCTCCAGCTCCGAGCTGACCGTTTGCTCCTGTGCCCCAGCACCGGATTTTCCCATTCGACAGTAGGGTACAGCTAAATGTATCTCCGACGCCGACTTTGGTGGGAACCGCGCACGTGGTCGCGTTGACGCAGCCCAAGTTTTCGCAGCGTTGTGCATCATCGACCCATTGCCCTTCGGGTGAGCAAAGCTCAGGGGCATCTCCCACACAGCGGGTCTCATTGGGGACACAGATGCCACATACTCCGGCGCCATTGCAAACCCCTGCGCCGCTGTTGCAACTGGTGCCGGCAGAGGAGAATCCGTGGGTGTTGTCGCCGTTCGTGCGCAGGTCGGTCGTGCATGGGTGCCGTCATCGGTTGGGTCATTGTCGTCGAGGCTATCGACGATTTCTCCTGCATCCGAGCAGCTCAATACGCGGTAATCTCCGCGACTTGCGGTGGGACATCAGAGATATCAGGCGAGTTGGTGATCTCTCCACTGCTCCCGCATACCGCTTTTACCCAGTCGCCATCGGTTTGAGCAGGGGTGTCGGTGCCGTGGCGACGAGAATATCCGCCTGCTCCGTCACAGGTGGCTGAATGACAGTCACCTGGGGTGGGGTCGTCGATGGTGGTGCCTTGGTCTTTGAATAGGCGACTGCAGACGCCGGCCTGCAGCTTGCATCCACGCACGCTGCGAGTGAAGCCGATGAGACAATCGGTGTCGAACGTGCACTCCGAGGCGCTCGTTCCGCCGGTTCCGGCCGAGCCTCCGCTTCCACCGGTGCCGGCAGAGCCTCCTGCCCCACACCCGTGCCTGCGGTTGCACCTGAGCCGCCTGTTCCGCCAGAGCCAGAGGCCTGCGGACGAGCTACCCGCGGCGCCTGCTGCGCCTGCGCTGCCGCCCGAGCCAGCGGTGCCTGATGCACCGGGGTTCGTGGTTGAGTCGTCGCCCCCAGAGCAACCCACCAAAGCGGCAAACGGGATAACCGAGAAAAGAAAGACGGCTGTTGAGAACGTGCGGCGTTTAGGCATGGGCGCCCCTTATCGTAGGGCAGCTCGGATGCAAGCCGTCTGAGGCGATGACAGCCTATTTCTCTCGCTTTCGTGTGTCGAACTGTGCAGCGACGGCGCCCAAATCACGCCCTTTCAGCACGGCCTCGAGCATGTTTGGCAACACGGTGGGGGTGCACGCAAAACACGGCACGCCGACATTCGTGATTCGCTTGGCGAGATTCTCGTCGTAGCAAGGTACGCCCGAGTCGTTGAGAGCTAGCAACACCATCGCTCGAACCCCGTTCGAAGCCATGTCGCCAAGGCGCTGAACGAGCTGAGATTGGTCTCCGCCTTCGATCAAGTCGGTCAGCAGAATAAACAGCGTCTTCGATGGCGTGGTCATCAACCCTTGGCAGTATTTTACTGCGCGATGAATGTCCGTTCCTCCGCCTAGATTGACACCAAAGATGACCTCGACAGGGTCGGTCAATACCGGAGTGAGATCTACAACCTCGGTATCGAACACCACCACATGGGTTTCAATGGCCGGAATACTGGCCAAAATACAACCCATCACCGAGCCATAGACCACCGAATCAGCCATCGAGCCCGATTGGTCCATACACACGATCACGTTCCACTCCTTGCGACGCTGCTGTCGGGAGTAGAAAAAGAAATGATCGGGGATAATCGTTCGGCGCTCAGGAATATAATTCTTGAGGTTGGCCGTGATCGTACGTCGCCAATCCATATTGGGTAGTGACGGAATCGGCTGATGCCGCGAGCGGTCGAGCGCACCTCGAACAGCGCGCTCGATCTCGGCCTGCATGCGCTTTTTGATCTCTTCGACGACGGCTTGCACGATGGCACGAGCGGCCTCTTTGGCCTTCTCGGGAATCAAGCCCTTCATCTCCATCAGCGTGCCCACGAGCTCGACCGACGGAGTGACTTGCGCGAGCGATTCCTCCTCGAACAAGAGTTGGTTCCAACCCTTCTTTTCGATCGCGTCTTGCTGGATTACCGCGACCACATCGCGCTCGAAGTATTTTCGAACGTCTCCGAGCCAAGTCGATACCTTGGGGCGGCCTTTGCCAAGCCCTGCGGAGCGACGGCCTTGTTGCTCGGGCTCGCTCTCCTCGACGTCGTAAATGGCGCCCAGGGCGCCGTCCATCTCGGATTGTTGCCCATCGAGCGTTGACTCGCCTTTCTGGCCCGCGCCCCCAGCACAACGAGAGCTCGACATTTGATCTTCGACACGCTTGCCGAGGATCAAACGCCAGCGTTGATACTTGTCGAACGTGAGGGGCCCGGATGCGACGGGCGGAGGGGCAGGAGCTGCAGCAGCCCCAGCAGCAGCGGACGAAGCTTTCGACTTCGAGGAAGCCATGCGCGCACGATTCTCCCGAACCGCACCTCGCGTCAACGCAAAGCGACTGTAAGCACCTCATCCCCCAGCCCCTTCTCCAAACGCAGGCGTTTAGAGAAGGGGTGCCAAGCGCTCTCTCGCATCTACACGTTTCGCCTCCTCTCCGAACGCGAACGCGTTGGGAGAGGGGGATCAAGGGGGTGAGGTGGCACGAAAGTGCCGGGGGTGCGGTGCGAGACGAATCTCATCGTCACCAGCCTTCCTCACACTCACCCGAGGGGTTGGTAACATCGACCTGTAACAGCGTAACTAGAGTTACGGTGTAACCCGACATCGTGTCGATGTGAGCGTGATGGATGTCGATGTGAGGGTGCTCGATGTCGATGTAGACCCCCTTCATGTCGATGTAGAGCACCTCGATGTCGATGTGAACGAGGTCGATGTCGATGTAAGCCACCCACCCTGTCGATGTGACGAATCTCTCGGTAAATGTGGGCGATTCGTGCTGTCGATGCGCTCGACATCGATCCTTGCCGAGACACCGTTTCGAGCGAATGAACCCTTGTTGGCGCCTCGGAGGTGGGCGAGGCTTGGGCGTGCCAGCGCGTGTGGGTGTAACAGGTGACCCCAAGTCTCAACCGATTCGCGCGAGACCCGAGACGTTGCTCAGGTGAAAGACCTGGGCTTAGGTCTGGGTGCCGTTCACCACTGAACCTTGCGAGGAGCAATGGTTGCGCCCCCTGTCGAGCCAAGCTGGTGGGAATCGTCACTGCCCATGCAGTAGAAAGCTTCTGTTGTTCGCGATCACACAGGAGTGGTTGTTCTTCGAGGTCGAAACCACAGAAACCCCGGTCAACGGGATTAGGGTAGGCGTATTGACGATGGCAGGTGCAGAGTTGTTTGCATTGGCGAGCCCAAGCTCTCCACTCGTATTGCGGCCCCAACAATAGGCTATACCACCTCCCCACGCGCAGGCATTCCAAGGCGACACATCGATGTGGGTGACCCCGGGGAGCGAAGTGGTCGTCGGAGTGATGATCGAAGTGCTTTCGGTGCCATTTGCCGCGGTGGTGAGCTTCTTACCCCAGCACACGACTGCGTCTGATTTCACCCCACAGATCTGGGTCGAGGCCGAGATATCAGTGAGCCCCGCGGTGCCAGCGATCAAAACCGGTGCCGAAGACAGCGAGTTGATAGCTGTGGATGGGATTTCTCCGTTTTCGTTCGTGCCCCAACACTTGGCTCCACTCGCGTTGAGCCCACAACCAACGCGTGCACCCATCTGAATCAGATCGAACCCCACGATGGATGATGCCGCGTCGACGGGAGTTTTTAGGATCGTCGTTGGCCCGCTTGTGGGAAGCGCAAGCTGGCCGTTGATATTGTCGCCCCAACACTTCATCGTGTTGGCCCCAGTCCTCGCGCAATAGGAGTAACTGCCTCGGTACAATGCAGTGGCTCCGTCCATCACGTGTCCAGGAGCATACACGTTGGTGTCTGTCGGCGTGCCATTGCCCACCGCACCGAACATATTGTAGCCCCAGCACAATACTTCGCCGGTTGCGCGTCGTACGCACGTTGTGAGCCCACCCCCGGCGAGCTCGACCACGTCGGTCAAACCAGGTACCTGCGTCGGGCTGGTGGCGACAGTTTGGTTGGCCCCGAGCCCCAGCTCTCCTTCGTTGCCTGTGCCCCAACATCGTACGGTTCCATCCGAGAGAAGCGAGCATGTGAACCCAGCACCGACGGCAACTTGGGTAGGTACGATGCAGCCTTGGTCGTTACACGAGAGCCCATTGCATTGATCTGGCTCAGGTTCCCACTGCCCGATGCTCGAACATCGTTGTGGAATACCGTTGTCGCAAGACGTTGCACCTGGCAGGCAAACCCCACATTGGCCGTTGCCATCGCAAACACTTGCGCCGCTGTTGCAACTGGTGCCGGCAGAGGAGAATCCGTGAGTGTTGTCGCCGTTCGTGCACTGGTCTGTTGTGCAGGAATTACCGTCATCGGTTGGGTCACTGTCATCGACGGAGCTGATAATTTCTCCTGCATCCGAGCAGCTCAATACGTGACAATCTCCCGCGACTTGCGGTGGGACATCAGAGATATCTGGCGAGTTGGTGATCTCTCCACTGCTCCCACACACCGCTTTTTTACAGTCGCCGTCGGTTTGAGCAGGGGTGTCGGTGCCATTGGCGACGAGGGTAATTCCGCCTGCTCCGTCACAGGTGGCTGAATGACAGTCACCTGGGGTGGGGTCGTCGATGGCGGTGCCTTGGTCTTTGAATAGGCGATTGCAGACCCCCGCCTCGCAGGTTGCGTCCACGCATGCTGGGTTGAGTGCTCCAAGGCAATCCGAGTCTTGTGTGCACTCGGAACCGCTCGTGCCTGCAGAGCCTCCGGTTCCGCCGGTGCCGCTGCTTCCTGCAGTGCCGCTGGTGCCCGAGGTGCCCGCGGAGCCGCCTGTGCCTGCTGCGCCGCCGGTGCCGGCTGTGCCAGAGGTTCCTGGGGAGGTTGTCGAGTCGTCGCCACCCGAGCAACCGAGCAAACCTGCAAACGGGATAAGCGCGAAAAGAAAGACGGCTGTTGAGAACGTTCGGCGTGTTGACATCATCCGCCCTTATCCCAGAGCGGACTGAACGCAAGCGACGCCCGCCGACGATTTCTCACGTATTTGTCTTTCGATCTGCCCTGCCACGCGTCGTGCTCTGGCCATCCAGCGTTGAAGTAGAGCAGGCAACCCTCGAGCTTCATCCACTGAGCTCTTCGTTGATGGCAGATATGGTGAGCTGCAGAAACATCAAGTGACCAAGAGCGGGTGCCAGGCCGTTAGAAGTGGTGCCATGGCTCACAACCCGCTTTGAAACGCGAGTGGTGCAGTAGAAAATATCGACATAGAAAAAGAGCCTGCCGTCCAGGACAAAAGAAAGAGTAAGGAAGCGCTGACAATTCCCCTATCGGTCAGTCGCTACGCTGGTTGCGTGAATTCGACATCGTTTTGAAAAAACCAGGAGGCTCGTACACAGAGCTCGACCGTCGCGTTGAGGTATCAGGCAGTGCTACAGTGTTCGGCGATGAGTCCGCCACGACCCGGTGCAGGAATGAGCGCTCCAGGAGCCCCCACGGCAGCGATGAGCGAGCCGGGGCCATCGGGAGCGAGCGGCGCAGGGCGAAGAGCAACGAGCGTGAGCCCTCCGACGTTGCGAGCGCCGGGTGCAGATGAGCCGCTGCCTTCGTTGGAAGACCGCATCGTGATGCCCGAGAGTCGCTTCGAGGTGATTGACGGGCAGTTGATTGAATGTGCACCAG
>JAXLYQ010000047.1:0-36496 GCA_046351315.1 Polyangiaceae bacterium | reverse complement strand
TACCCAGCTCGTGGCCCAGATCGGAAACGAAGTACAGAGCGCTGGGGTCAACCCCAATGACTACAACTACACCCAAGAAGTCATGACTCGTCTGGCCCAGCGTGTTCATGGTGCCGATTTCTGGGGTAATGCCTATACAATCACGAGCGATGGCTGGCAGATCTCTTTTACCTCGCTCGGGCCCGATGAGAAAGCGTCGGCCACGGATGACGTGGTTCTGTCATTCCAGGCTTATGATTTGGGTCTGATGTATGGTTGGCCTTCGGCGGGCGGCGATGGCACCGGTGGTGCTTCAGGTGCGGCCGGTTCGGCAGGCTCGGGCGGCAGCTTCGATCCTGGTACAGGCGGTTCTACGGGCGGCGATTTCGGGGCTCCTCGTCTTCGAAAGGATTTTCCCGAGACCCTTTTCGTGCAGCCTTCGTTGATCACTGGCCCCGATGGCAAGGCGGTCGTGCAAGTGCCGATGGCCGACAGCATCACGACCTGGCGGGTTTCTACACTTGCGCATTCCGCCAACGGTAAGCTTGGTGGGTCGGTCAGTGGAATCAAAGTTTTCCAGGATTTCTTCGCCGACATGAGCTTCCCGGCGACGCTCACTCGTGGCGATGAGGTGACCTTTCCGGTCGCGGTGTACAACTATCTCGATGTCCCCCAAGATGTCGCTCTTCACCTCGAAGCTGGCTCTTGGATGACTCCGCTCGGCCCGACCGATCAAGTGGTCTCGCTTCAACCTGGAGAGGTCAAAGGGGTACAGATCCCGATTCGACTTGAAAACGTCGGCGTGTTTTCTGTGAAAGTCACGGCCCTTGGGTCCCAGAAGTCCGATGCGGTCCAGCGCATGGTTCGCGTGATTCCAGACGGAAGGGAAATCGCCTCCAGCCAGTCAGATAGCGCAGGCTCTGGCGATCGTACGCTCGCTGTGAGCTACCCAAGCAACTCGGTGAATGGCTCGCCCCATCTGCATGTCGATTTCTACCCTGCGTTCTTGTCGCAGGTCGTGAGCGGTATGGACAGCATTTTGGCGACTCCCAACGGTTGTTTCGAGCAAACCACGTCGACCACGTGGCCCAATGTGTTGGTGACTCGCTACATGACGACGACCGGGCAAATTACGCCCGAAATCCAGATGAAGGCTGAGTCGCTCATCTCAGCGGGTTATCAGCGACTGATGACCTTCGAGCACCCAGGCGGTGGTTTCTCGTGGTTCGGTACACAAGACCCTGCACCCTTCCTGTCGGTGACAGCGTTCGGTCTCATGGAATTTGCCGACATGAGCCAGGTGTACAGTGTCGACCAAGCGATGGTCGATCGTACCGCTCAATGGCTGATCTCGAAGCAAAAATCCGATGGTTCTTGGGACGGAGACGTCTCGGAGTTCTTCTCGTTCAATACGAGCACGCTTCGAAACACCGCGTTCGTTGCTTGGGCATTGGGCAGCGCTGGCTATGCGAGCCAAGCCCAAGGTGCAGTGGGCTATTTGAAGGCACAAGGTACTGGCCCACAAGACAACTATACGCTCGGAATTTTGGCCAATGCGATGGTGGCCATTGCGCCGTCCGACCCCTTCACGAGCACGCTCCTTGAGTCGCTCGATAACGCGAAGGTGGTTGACGGAGAGAAAATCCACTGGGGGCTTGGTGATACCCAGACCGATTTCTACGGCTCGGGCCAAGATGGCGACGTGACAGCCACCGCGTTGGCAACCCACGCGTTGCTCGCGTCGCACTCGTACCCGTCCTCGAGCAAAGGTGGTCTCTCGTTCCTGGCCGCTTCACGAGATCCGAATGGCAATTTCGGCTCGACTCAGGCCACCGTGTGGGCTCTCCGCACGTTGTTGCTTGCAGCAAGCACCGGCACTGACGAAGCGGTCGGGGCGCTCGAGGTGTCCGTCGATAATCAACCGCCCACCTTGGTGAATTTCGCTGCGGGTCAGGGTGATGTCATGCAAACGGTCGATCTGTCGAGCTTGGTTTCCCTCGGGGATCACTCCGTCAAGCTCTCGTTCGTGGGGACAGGCAAATACTCGTACAACGTGGTGTCGCGATACAATATCCCATGGGCTGATGTCGCCGCGGATCCTGCCGCTCCACTCACCATTGGTGTGTCGTACGACCACACCAATCTGGTCGTCAATGACACCGTCACGGCGACTGTAACGATGACAAACAATACCGACACGACCGAGAATATGGTGTTGGCGACCTTGGGGATCCCTCCTGGTTTCGAGGTGCTGACCGAAGATTTCGATGGCTACCTCTCTTCGGGAGTGCTGTCCAAAGTCGAAACGACAGGTCGTCAGCTCATTCTCTACGTGAGCAAAATTGCGCCTTCGGCGACGCTTTCATTGAGCTATCGTTTGCGAGCGACAATGCCTGTCTCGGCCGCAGACGGCGGTGCTGTAGTGTTCCCGTATTACCAGCCAACCGCAACCAGCTCGGCCTCATCCACCACCTTTGTGGTCGCGAACGCGCAATAAATCTTCGCTGGGCCTTGATTTTTTCTCGCCGCGTTGCCCGATTTTTTTCGCGGGCACGCCGCCCCAGATTTCTCCGGGGCCAATCTTCGTGCCCTTGAGCAAGACAGCGTTGGCTGCCACCACTGCGCCGTCGCCGATTTCACAACCCGGAAAGATCACCGCCATGAGCCCGACGGTGACGTTCCTCCCGATTTTGACTCGTTCTGCGACGAGTTGACCGCGTTCGGCGGCGTGGGCCACCAAAGTGACATCGCCGCCAATCACGGTGTCGTCGCCAATCTCGATCAAATTCGAGTCGCCAATCACCGCGGTGTTGATCTGCACGCGTTCGCCCAAGCGCATGCCCATCAATCGGTGAAATAGATTGATGAAGGGCGTGACCCGCATGAAGTTGATGCAGGTATATCGAACCAGCAAGATCAGCGCATTGTAGCTTGCCCACTGGATCGCCTTGAACGAGTAATAAGGGTAACGCCCTTCTGGAGTGCCCGGCGCAACGATTCGCATCATCGGCACCAGCAAAATCACCAGCAGCGTGTACGAAAAATAGGCGAGTGCTGCGGCTATGCACGTGCCCGCAATGGTCACAATCTCAGGGGCTCGTTGCGTCTCGAGCCACCGATGCACCCCAAGCGCGCCGTATACGCCTGGGGTCGCAGCCAAACCCCCGATACACGACAGCTCGACGTACAGACCCAACGTCATCACGATCTGGATCGGCGTTGCAAAACGTCGCAATAGGCTCATCGTGAGGCGAGCTTACGCCGGTCGACAGCACAACGGAAGCACTGTCGTTTTCTTGTTTCGTTCACGCACTCACTGAATCACCTCGGTCGGGCAGCCATACAAAATCGTGATCGAGCCGCCCAGCGCCGCTTTGGCCTGATCGCATGCGGTGCCATGCAAAATGATCTGCTTGCCGTCCTCGGAGTAATTCCAGCCGTTCTGATTCGATGGATCTTGCGGGATCGTCGTCTCGTTGCCGTTCAGATCGAGCTGAACGTTGACCAAACCAGGGTTGAACGAACCGTCTTGTGGCGGAATATCATAGGTACATGAGAGCGCTTCGGTTCCGATGGCAGCGAGGGCTGCGCTCAGGGCCGAGCCAAAATCAGGGGCTGTCGTCATGTCGCTGTGACAGTACACTGGGCCGTTGTCCGAGCACCCTGCGGCGGCTGTCCCGCCCGCGGTGGCCATGCGAGAGAGAATATTTCGATAGGCTTCTGAGCCTGGTGCTCCCAATACGAAGGTTCGAATTCCGCTGGCGGCCGCCGCCTGGACTTCTTGGATCAGCACCTCGTTGTCGGCGACCTGTTCATCCGACGAGCAAAACAGGTCACAACCTGCACAAAACGTGGCCTGGCCATCGGTTGCGAGCACCAAAAAGCGATTTCCTGGTGCGGTGGTTTGTTCCAACAGATTGATTGCGGCGGTCACCGCGTCATGTGTCGGTGTACCGCCCGCGGGCACAATCTGGCTTAGCTTCGTCGAAATCTGCGATTGATTGCTCGACAACGGCGCAAGCGGAACATCCGGTGTCTGGGGAACACACCCCGTGGGGTTGCCTTGAAACGAGCCTGTTCCGGTGGGGTAGTGGAACAACGCCGCTCCGGTGCCCGTGGGCAGTGTTCCTAGAGCCGAAATGAGCTTCGACTTGAAGATCTCCCAGCGCGAGCCTGGGTTGGGGTCAGCCGTCGCGCATCCTGCGTCTTGGGGCGCGCAGTTCATGCTCCCGCTCACGTCGAGCTGAAAAACCAAGTTTGCAGGTTGGGCCGTCGCGCCGAACGTGTTGCTCAGACAAGCGTTTCCAGAGCCAGAGCTCCCCGCCGAGCCCGACACCGAACCGGCCGACCCCGACGAGCCTGCGGCGCCACCTGCGCTCGATCCTGAGCTGCCTGACGCCCCTCCGACGACGGAGCCTGCGCTCCCACCTGTTCCTCCTGAGCCGTCCGAGACGTCTCCGCCGCTTGCCGAGCAAGCCGCAACCAACACCCACGACGAGAGGAGCAGGGGAGCGCGTTGAAACATGCCCGATCGCTACCATCGAGCTCATCTCACTTTCGAGTTACATGAGGGTTACATGGCAGGGTAAGCTCGCGTCTCGAAGAAACCGAGGTGGACACGGATGCGACGCGTATCGGGCAAAGCGTCAATCACAGATAGCGCGACGATGATGGCTGCGGTCACCGCTCGTATCGTGCCGGCGTTGTGGGTTGATTTGCTTGCTGCACACAGATGCTCGGGTCGCTCTCGGTACAGCGATTCGAAGTACGCTCGCGCGCCCCACCTGGGTGAGCTCAGCCGTACGGGTTGGTTTCGCGAAGAGAGCGACGGGTTGGTTTGGGTTGACCCTGAGGTTCGCTCACAGATCGAGCGCGAGCTGTCGTTCGGGCACCCTGCGCTGTGGGCATCAGCTCATGAGGCATGTGCGCGTTTTTATGAGCGTCGAGGGGCCGACGGCGACCTGCGTTGGGTCGTCGAGCATTGGCTTGCCTTGGGGCGTACACTCGATGCTGTGAGGGTCATCGCATCGTGGGGTGCCGTCGCTCTCGATGGGCCATGGATGAGCTCACTTTTGCCATCGCTCGACCGGTTGGTGTCGGGTGACGCCCCCGTGCCTCGTGTGATTCACTGGATGCGCTCACGGTTGTTGGAACGAAAGGGCGAGCTCACGGCTTCGCTCGATGCGCTCGAAGTGGCTATTTCTTCGGCGCTACCAGCACTCGATCGGCGTCTCAAAGGTCGGCGGGTCGCGACGCTATCGGCGATGGTTCCCCCTCCTGCGAGCCTCGCTGCGACGGCGGGGCTTCTTGCGGTGAGACTGGGGCAAATCCAGCGAGCTTCTCGACGTTTGGACGACGCCCGTCGCTTGTCAGGCGGCGATCAGGTTGCCACCGTCGAGCTGCTTGCTGCGAGGCTCGCGTTGTCTCGTGGCGAGCTCGGTACCGCGGTGCGCTCGTTTCAAAAGGCGGCTCGCATCGCAGCGGCCGCGCATGACCCCGAAGATGAGGCCGAGGCGCTTTCGGGGCTGGGTGTGGTGGCCATGCGATCGGGAGAGGCTCGCCGCGCGGCGGAGCACTATCGACAAGCGCTGTCCTGTGGAGGCACCGCGCTCCGTATGGCGAAAATCCAGGCGAACCTCGCCATGGCGCTTTCGCTCACGGGTCAGTTTTCAGAGGCGATTGGCTGGTTTGACGAAGCGGCGCGTACACGAGAACGTCTTGGTGATTTGGCTGGCGCGGCCAACAGTATTGCGGCTGCGGCCGTGGCCCGTGAAGGTGCAGGAGATCTCGACGGAGCGCGTTCGGGGCTTGCGAGAGCGAGACACCTTGCTGCACTGGTTGGCGACGCTCCACTTCTGCTCGAAATCCACCTGATGCGCGCCAATTTGTCATTGCGTACACGAGAGGTTGCCGTGGGAAAATCCGCGCTGCGCGAGGCGAGCACGCTGAGGGCATCACTCGAGCAGCCAGATTCGCTTCTCGATGCGATGATAGCTGAAACGTCCGCAGAGCTTGCGCTGGCCCAAGGCAAGCCGGTCGAGGTCGCCAGAGTGGCTCGTCGTGCGCTGGGTATCGCTGCTCATCACGGCGCCTCGTATTTGATTTCGCGAATCCACTTGCTTCTCGCTCGTAACGCGGTGGTCGCAGGTCGACCGAGGTTGGCTTTGCGACATGTGCGAGAGGTGGCAAAACGGTCAGCGTCATCGGGTCATCGGTTTGCCCATATGTGGTGTATGCCTCGTGTGATCGAGATTGGTCTTGCTTCAAACGAACCCGAGATCGTGGAGTTTTGTCAGCCGTTCTCGAGCCGAACGCCCGAAACGCAATCGCGCTCGAGCCCGAAGGGGGCGGAGACATTTCGAGTGGTCAATCGTTCTGGCGCTCACGTGGTAAGCGCCAACGAGATCAAACGACTGAGGGCACACCCTCCTGCGCTCTTGCTGGATATTCCGAATCAACAAGTCGTCACAGCTCGAGGTGCGGCGAGTGTGATGGGCCGGCGAATATTGATTCCCATGTTGCTCGCGTTTTTGGAGCACCCCAACGAGCTATGGGATCAAGCCCGTCTACATCGAGAAATTTGGGGCATCGAACGGTTCGACGCGGCCGCGCGAACCCGGCTCAAAGTCGCCCTCTCTCGGCTCCGGGCGATGCTGGGCGAGGGGTTGATTGTCACCCGCAAGGTGAGCGACGCCGCAGGCACTGTCTCGGCGGTGTTTACGCTGAGCCCAGAGATCGACTACGCGGTGGTGGACCAAGGCTAATCCACAGTCGATCGCGGCTAACTCACCACGACTGGACTTTCTTGATCCAAGCCTTTTTACCTACCCTCAGTCGGTCTCGATCGAGCGAAACAGAGGAGTGATCTGATTCGCCCTTGGCACGAGGTCGCGTGGTAGAAATTACTTGTAGGCGATCAATAGCGTCGAGACCTGGTAATTCGGTTCGGTGTGCGTGCCGCCGTCGTAGGGGCAGCTCGCTCCGAGTGTACAGCCTGTACACGTTGCCGAGTCGGGGCGGCAGGTGTTCTCGTATTCCTGCACTGAATATCCAATACTGGCGCTCGTACCCCCTGCGATGTCGGGCGTGATGTCGAGTGTCCACGGTAGAACATCGGCCCCCGGACACCACCCCGCACGCGAGTATTTGTAGGTGCCTTGTTGGTTCGGGGCTGCTGTGGTCGCACAATCCGTACGCCACACCTTCTGATCGTGGGTCACTGTGCCGACGGTAAGTGTGTGGGTCTTCTGGCAGAACTCAGCACAGTTGCCGGCGTTTCCCTGGCCATGGCCCGTGATAAACGTGCGCAAGGCAAACGAGGTCGCGCCTTCGGGCAACGCCATATCTTGCGGCGGGACACTATCGGTCGTCGGTTTCGCAGGGTCGCCATACACCACATATTGGCGATTCCAGACTGGCACCACAGCGACGGGCAACTTCGCAGGAATTCCTCCTTTCATCTCGAAGCTCGTGGTGAGCTGCCAACCGGCACCATATTGGCTGCCAGGGCCGACCCACGTGTCGATAAATGCCCTGAAGGTCAAGTCTCCTTTGAGCAAGGGGCGTAGATCCGTCAGGTCGATATCCCAGCTTGCTCCGACGTGATAGGGGGTGATGTATCGAGCGATTTCGATCACCGTGTCAGGGGCGCCATTTTGGCCTTTTTCCGTGACGATTCCGACGGTGGCAAAGCGGTCCCAGGGGTCACATCCACCCGTGGGGCATTCGAGCGTCAGATGGAGGGTAATGTTTTCGTATTCTCCCTCGGTCGGGAAGCTCGCCGACGCGTCGACCTCACGCTTATTGTCGTCGCCCGTGAAATAGATATGCGCTTTGTCGAACGGTGTCACCGTCGTGTCTTGCCCAGCGACGGGGCCGCCGGCGGTTCCTCCGGTTCCCGCATTTCCAGAGGTTCCACCCGCGCCTGCCGTGCCCGAGGCCCCGCCCGAGCCAGATGACCCTGATGAGCCCGCGGTTCCGCCGTTTCCGGCTTGCCCACTCGAACCCGAAGAACCTGAGTTGCCCGAAGTGGTGTTGTCTGAGCCACCGCATCCGAACAACACCGCAGAGCCGACAAACAAGACCGAGAGTACGCGATGAACCATATCCTTCCCCAGCATGTTCGCGAAGGGCAGTCAATCCTAAATCGTACGCTTCGGTGCTCTGAGGACGGACAATGCTGCTCGCGGTAGAAAACTCATGGGCGGTGGTACAAAACACTCGCGTGTCGGTGTGTGTATTGCCCTACATCTGTCCTCTTGCGCGCATCGAGACGCAGCGATGCAGCGAGCGGCAATTATCGCTTGTTGAGATAGTGCGCGCTATCTCGAATCGACGTTCCTCCGTTGATCATGGCCTGCATGGGCTGGGTGAAAAAGAGATAGGGGTGAACGACCTCTGGGCTGCTCAGCTTATCGAGCTCATCGAAGGCTGCATCGGGTAGCTCGACCGATATCGAGCTGAGGTTGTCTTCGAGCTGAGTGAGCTTCGTGGCGCCGAGAATAATTGAGGCCACGGTTTGCTTTCGAAACAGCCAGGACAACGCCACTTGCGCAGGGCTGCGGCCTATCTCGCTCGATACTCGAACGAGTGCCTCGACGATGTCCCAATTTCGATCCGAGAACAGCTTGGTGAAGGCTGGGTTTCCTGCGTCTTTGATCTTGTTCAGTCGGCTTTCGCCATCGTGAGCCTCTCGCTTGTGCTTTCCGGTGAGCATTCCACTGGCAAGTGGGCTCCATGGGCAAAGCCCCATGCCCAGCTCGGCGGCCAGTGGCACATGCTCGCGTTCAATATTCCGTTCGACCAGCGAATATTCGAGCTGAAGGGCCGCAAGTCGTTCGTACCCTCGTGTTTCGGCCAAGGTTTGTGCACGCGCTGCATACCATGCCGGAGTATCAGAAAAACCAATGTACCGAACCTTCCCCTCATGGACGAGATCGGTCAGCGTCGACATGACCTCTTCGACTGGGGTGAGCGTGTCCCAGGCGTGTAGCCAGTACAGGTCGATATAGTCGGTGCCTAGGCGACGGAGCGAGCCTTCGAGAGCTCGACGAATATTTTTACGGCCGTTTCCGCCAGCGTTGGGGTCGCCTGGTGATGCGTTGAACGTGAACTTGGTGGCGACGACGGTGCGGTCACGTGCGTTGCGAGCTTTGATCCAAGCGCCGACCATCGTTTCGCTTGTGCCGTTGGTATAGCCGTCTGCGGTGTCGATGAAGTTTCCCCCAGCCTCGGCAAAGCGGTCCATCAGGGCAAACGCCGTTTCTTGTGGGGCGCCCCAGCCCCACTCGGTGCCAAACGTCATGGTGCCAAGGCAAAATGGGCTGACGCGCAGCCCTGTGCGCCCAAGAAGCCGATACTGTGCGATCGATGGGTTGAGGTTCGACATGGCGCCCATCTTGTCCTCGCTTTTTCTTCTTGTCCTATGTAGCGTGGCTACGTGATAGATGTAGGTCAGCTACATGTCGATTTCTCGTGACATTCCGTTCGCCGCGCTTTCGGCCCTTGCTGCGGTGGCAAAACACGCAAGCCTCACCGTTGCGGCCAAGCAGCTCGGCATTACGGCCTCGGCGGTGAGCCAGGCCCTGGTTTCTCTCGAAAAACGTATCGGGGCGCCTGTGGTCGTGCGAGGTCGGCGAGGGGTTCGACTCACGGAAACTGGCGAGCTGTTGGTGGCTCGTTGTGAACCTGCGCTTCGCCAAGTGGTAGACGGGTTTGAAGAGGCTGTCGCTGTACAAGGTCAATTGGCCGGGAAGCTCAGGCTCAATGTTCCCCGTATCTCGATTCCCAGCGTGATTTCGCCGGTATTGCCTGAGCTGCGGCTTCGCTACCCCAAGCTCGATGTCGAGATCACCGTCGATGATGCGTTTGTCGATATCGTTGCGGGGCGTTTCGATGCTGGGGTTCGGCTGTCCGAATCGATCGAAGGCGACATGGTTGCGGTGCGACTGACCCCTGAGTTTCGCTTTGTGATTGTTGGGTCTCCTGAGTTTTTGGCTCGATACGGTACGCCAAAACGTCCCCGTGATCTCGAGGATGTTCCCTGCGTCGTGTTTCGCGGAGCTGCGACCGGCGCGACCTATCGATGGGAGCTCTCGAGTGGCAAGCGGGAGCATATTATCGCGGTGAGTGGCCCGTTGGTCACCAACGACCACGAGCTCATGGTGAACGCCGCGCTTTCAGGTATTGGGTTGGCCTATGTGAGCGAGCCCCTGGTTCGTCACCACCTTGTCTCGGGTGCTCTTGTTTCGGTCTTGAGCTCGTATCGCACCGAGGTTCCTGGTCATTTTGCGTACTTCCCGCGTTCCAACGCCAAGCTGCCACGCCTGCGAGCCTTCTTGGATACCGCGAGAAGTGTGTTGCTTCGCTCGGCTCCCATCGTGTGAGATGCCCTCATGACCGCCAAGCAGGTTTCTGCGTCGACTCAACTCGAGGGGGTTACCCTCGAACAGTTGCGAGTGTTGATCGCCGTCGCGGATGAGGGCAGTTTTTCGGCCGCTGCGCGTCGTCTGGGTCGAGTCCAGTCGGCGGTGAGCCAGCTCATGGCGTCGCTCGAGAAATTGGTCGACTATAAAATATGGGATCGCTCCGAACGCTCGGTCTCATTGACCGACCGGGGTAAAACGCTGGTCGTCGCAGCGCGAGACGTGCTAGCCGAGGTAGAACGGCTTCGAGAGGTAAGCGAGGCGTTGCGTGCGGGCCGCACAGAGAGGCTCAGCCTTTGTGTCGATGCGATTTTTCCGGCCAAGGGGCTCGTGAGCCTTGCGAGTGCACTTCGTGCGGCGTTTCCGGGTATTTCGCTTCGCCTCGACACCGATACCTTGGCGTCCGTGAGCGCTCGGGTCGCCCGTCGTGAGGCCGATGTCGGGATAGCCGGCCCTGTAGGCTCGTTCGACTTTCTCGAGCGGGTGGCCGTTGGCTCCGTGTTGATGATCCCGGTGGCTGCCCCTGGCCATCGTCTCGCCGATATTCGAGGGCGTATCACGACCGATTTGATCGCTCCGAAACCCAGATTGTCCTCGAGTGAACGTGGCAATCCCGAATCTCCCGATCAAGCCGTGCTTTCCGAGCAAAACTGGCGGGTCGCTGACCTGTCCACCAAGCGTGTGTTATTCTTGGCGGTCTAGGCTGGGGAAATCTCCCTGAGCATGTTGCTGCAGAATATCTTCGTCGGGGTGATCTCGTTCGTTTGCAACTCGAAGCCTGGAATGACGAAGAGCACCGATTGCCGTTGGCCTTGGTATTTCCTGCCGCGTTGCGCCGTCGACCTTCTCTTCGTTGGCTGGTCGAGCATGTGCCTTCTCTTTGTTCTGCCTGGGGTGTTGGTGCGGCAACCGATGGACGACATAATGCGCTTTAGCTCTTCGTCGGAAGTCGCGTTGGAGTCGAGTCGATTTTCCTTTTTTTTCGATCGAAGGCGCTGATAGCTTTTTTGGTGGGGGAAACAGAAAGGGACTCCACCATGAGCGATCCAAAGTCGCCAGGCGAAACGCCAGGCGAGCAAGCAGTACCAGGTGCGAAGGGATCAGCTCCAAAAGGGGCGCCCAAAGTAGGCAGTGCAGGGGATATCGCTAAAGAAGCACAATCGGCCGCAACTGGGGTGGCAGGCGCAGCTCAAACCGCCGCGCAAAATGCAGCCCAGTCGGCCGCGCAATCGATCGGCATCAAGACCGAGCACATTTCGGCGCTCAAGGATTTTGCCAAGGATCCGAAAGGGTTCATTGTCAAGGTCGTCCCATCCAAGGTAGCGAGTTTCTTGGGTACAGTGGTGAGCTTGTACACCGCCCTCGTTCTTCAAAATTGTCAGGCCGAGCAAGGGTTCAAGGGCGAGTATCTCGAGCAGTTGGGTGCGTTCAAAGAAGAGTTGACCGCCAACGCAGCGCGGAAAGAAGCGCTCCTCGAGCTGATTGGGGCCTACGAGCAGCGTGAGGTTGGCTCTGCGTTGTTGGCCTACAACAAAGAGCTCGTCGAATCGCTCGAAGAATCCGAGAAGCTTACCGAATGCTCCGAGCATTTTTCGGAGCTGATCAGCGATCACGCCGATCTCGCCCAGAACCACGCGTTGCTTTCGGGCTTTTCTGAAGAGGATCGCGCTGCGTGGGTCGAGGAATTTACCTTCCTTGGCAACTGCAAACCCACGGCCGCTGGGCTGAAAGACGACCAATGGAAATTTCGATCGTTGACGATCGATCTTGGGTTCCGGCGTGAAACCTGGGACGCCATGCGTCGAAGCAGCAACAAGTCCTTCCCCAATCGCGAGCTAGGTATCGATCTCGGCACGATTTACAGCCGGATCGACATGATCTCGAAAGAGATGGAGGAAGTCGAAAAGGAGCTCAACAACAACTTTGCCCGCAGCATGAATAACCCTCAGCAAGGCAAAGTGGGGTTGGCGTTCGTCTTGAACGACAAGCTCGAAGATGTCGATACCGATCTCGAGCACAAGAGCCCTCCTCCGAAAAATCGGCGTCCTCTGCCCACAGAGCAAGCGCTGACCGATCTGGTGAACAACTTCACCACCATGCGTACGAACATGGATACCAACGCCGACGATGCCTACAACTCCTGGGCCACCATCGAGCTGAAAATAGGGCGAATCAAAGATCTCTCCCAAGAGCTCGATGGTCTCTACGGCAAGGCTCTCGCCTTCATCGAGCAGGAGATGAAGGACACGGACAAGGGGTATTATCCTTGGTTGTCCAATGCGGCGAAACCCTCGTCGGGTGGTGGAGCCAAGAAAGGCGCACCCGCCAAGCCGGCTGAAAACAAGAGCGCTGTCAAGAAGGCGCCTGAGCCAGCCAAGAAAAAGCCCGCTACAGGCGGAGCGAAAAAGGCAGCCCCTGCTTCGTCGAAATAACCAATAAAGAACCCCAACGAAAGTGCGGAAATGCTTTTCGTTGGGGTGGCTCTCGATTCGATCGGTCATCCGCCATGGCCTTCGAATTAGGCACCTGTGGCGCCTGCATATTGTACAGGCTCGTCGTGGTGCCTTATTTTCTTTTCACTCGACTGTTATGCGAGATCGAAGAGCAACACTTCGCCGCCCGTGGTGCCCTCGAGCGTGAGATCACCCGGCTCGATCACGGCTGCCGCGTCACCCGCGCTCAAGGTTTCTCCGTTGATTTTAACGCTGCCCTTGGCGACGTGGACCCACGCATAACGCCCAGATTTCACCGTATGCGTCGCTTGCTCGCCCTTGTCGAACAACCCCGCAAAGAGAGTCGCGTCCTGGTGGATGGTCACGCTGCCCTGGCGACCGTCGGAAGACGCTACCACGCGCAGCTGCCCGCGCTTGTCGTCGTCCGAGAAGGTTTTCTGCTCGTAACTCGGCGTGTGTCCTGCGCGGTCCGGCACAATCCAGATTTGCAGGAAGTGAACAAGGTCGGTCTTCGACGCGTTGAATTCGCTGTGACGAACGCCTGTGCCCGCGCTCATTCGCTGGACATCACCTGGCTTGATGACACTGCCCGTTCCGATAGAGTCTTTGTGCTCGAGCGCTCCGTCGAGCACGTACGAGATAATCTCCATGTCGCGGTGCCCGTGTGTGCCGAAGCCCATCCCAGGCTGAACGCGATCCTCGTTGATGACGCGAAGGGCTCGGAACCCCATGAACTTCGGGTCATAGTAGTCTGCGAACGAGAACGTGTGAAAGCTATCGAGCCAGCCGTGTTGTGCGTGTCCTCGGTCGTTTGCTCGTCGAATGTGCAAGGTGGCCATGTGAGTCGCTTCCTTTTCTGCGCCTCACACTACGACCCGATCTGACCGAGCGGCAGCCTTGCCCGATTGAAGTCATCCATCAGCTCAACTGATGGGTCGCCACTCCGATCGAGTGAGCGCGTTGCTGGGTTCGTAGGAAAGCTGGCGGAACGTTGCCCCGCGTTCGACGGAACGCGTAGAGTGCCGCGACCGCTGTGCGCGATGCCCGCCCGTTTTCCGCCTTCGTTTTCGCCGTGACGCTTGTCTTGACAGGGTTCGCCTGTGAGGACGGGCCACCCACGGCCGCGGGCTTGTGCGCGAAGGTCAAGCAGTGCGAGCAGATGGACTTGCTCATCTCTCAGGATTCCTGTGAGCAACAGGTAAACGCCAAGATGGGGCAGGCATCGGATGATTGTGCCAAGTGCGTGCTGAGCTTGCCCTGTAGCGGAATGACGCGTCTGTCGTCAGGCAAGGTCACGCTCAGCCAGCTCTGCGGCACGTGCCAGGATTCGCTTGCTCGGGCCTCGTGTCCTGCGGGTCACGAGCATATGCTGGTCTGCGGTATCGCGCGTGCTCCTTCGAGCGCGTCAGGCTCAGCAGCGGGCCCTCCGTCCAAAGCGCCGCCGGCCGTGTCTGCCTCTGCGAGCGCGTCGGCGAGTGCCAAGGCCGCGGCTTCGGCCAAGCCCGCTACCTCGGCGAAATAGTGGCCATTCGTAGGCTTACTTTTTCGCAGGTGCGGGTGTGGCCGAGCTGTTCGCAAGCTCGACGACGCCGGCCAACAACCAGCGTGTGACCTGCGTCATGAAGTCGAGATCGAGCGTGTCGATGACGTCGGTTGGCTGGTGGTAGTGCGGGGTACGAAAGTCAGCCGTGTCGCCGAGCATCACCGCGGGGATTCCCGCTGTCCAGAACGGAGCGTGATCGCTTCGCATCAAGTCAGGCATCACGAGCAGCGCGGCTGACGGCACGGCAATCGCCTTCGATTTCAGCTTCGGCGCGTACTTCTTCGACTTGTCGAGCGCATCGAGAAGCGACTGGTCTGAGGTGCGGCCAATGACTCCGATGAAGTCGCCCGTGGTCGGCAGGGATTGCGATCCGAACGCTTCGGGCAAGCCTGCAGGGTACTTCTGTGAATCAGGGCGATGATCAGTGAAGCCGATCATCTCGACGTTGAAGACACCGACAATCTTCTCTTTTTCTTCGCGCTCGAGCGCGCTGACGTATTGCTGACTGCCGATCAACCCTTGCTCTTCGAAGCAAAACATCACGATGCGAATGCCAACTTTCGGAGTTGTCCCCGAGAGTGCTCGCGCGATCGAAAGCAGCGCGGCGACCCCACTTGCGTCGTCATCGGCGCCTGCGCTTTGGGCAACGCTGTCGTAGTGCGCGGTGAGCAAAATGACATGGTTGGGGTCTTCGCCTTTGAGGTCGGCGATGATGTTGACGGCGCTTGCCCCACCGTACTGTACCCGCTGAATTTGAACGTCGAAGCTCGCTTTTTTCAGCTCGGAGCGAATGAACGTCGACGCGCGTTGTAGCTGAACCGGCGTGGTCTCGTGGTTGCGCGGGCTCTCGGCGATCATCGACATATCGAGTCGGAGCTTCTCGCGCGTGATCTTGCCAATCAACGCGACGGTCGCGGGATCGCCCCCTTCGATCGAACCATTCGAGCCTCGTGGAGCGGCATCGAGCGAGCCCACCGGAGGCGCCGAGCGAACGGTGTATCCCACCGGCTCCATCGGTGCGGGCACGCACGCTGCAAGGGCGCTTACGCCGCCAAAGACGCCGCAGGCAAGCCAGACACAACGTCGAGCACGAGACATCATTCGGCCACCGCGGGTACGGTCATCGCCTCTCGCGCGGCCTTCACTCGCGCGGCCTTTGACAGTGTCGTGGTTCGAAGCATCGAGCTCTTGCCGACCATGATGTCGAGCAGCTTACCCACGCGCTTGAAGACGCTCTCTTGCACGTACGGCACGCCGTGCTTCTCGCAGATCTCCTTCACCTTGGGCTGCACTTGTTGATAGCGAAGCATCGGCAGATCGGGCCAGACATGATGCTCGATTTGATAGTTCAACCAGCCGTGGAGAAAATCGTTCACGTCGCCTCCCGTGCGGAAGTTCACCGATCCGATCACCTGTCGTACACAGAATTCTGCTCGGTCGGTTGAGCGCGTATCGAATCGATAGAGATCGTCGCCGGCGTGGTTGGGAGCGATCACCGCGAACGAGTGCAAGTTCGTGATCACCTCGGCGCCAAGCGTGTTCAGAAGCACGTTGGTGACCGCGCCGAGACCGAGCGGTGCGTACAGTGCGGGCAACAACCCAAAACGCACGAGACCATAGGGCAAGAAGCACTTGGTAAAGAACTCACGACCCTCGGCTGTGAACGGGTTGAACGACGAGGCAAGCGGCTCTTCGTAGTTCTCGCGGTCTTTCGGGCCTTCTGCGCTTGCGTCGTCGTTGGCACTCGCCGCAGCGTTCTCGCGCGCTTCTTTGGCTTTGCGTGCACGACGAAGCACCTGCAGTGTGTTCGGTGCGTAGTAGGTGAGCTTCCAGGTGCAGGCGTAAAACCCTGCGATCGCGTACTTGATCGCCATCGGCAGGTTTGCCTCGCGGATCTCTTTCATGTGCTCTTCGACCATGTCTGGGTCGGCAAGCTCACCCGTGCGGTAGTGATGCAAGATGTTGTGCTCGTGGTGCCATGCCTCGGGCAGAATCCAGTCGAGCCAGTCGATGTACCTTCGTGAGCCCAGAGCAAACACTTTGCTCGTGTATCGCTCGGGGACATTGGGCACGCGGTCGTACCCCTTGTGACCCACGTGGTGCATCATCATTGTCCAGCGAGCCGTCGTGCCCTGCGCGAGCAAAAATGCCGAGATGGGGTTCGGGGCAATCCAAGCGGTCGCGTACCCACCCCAGGTGCACCAACGCCCCCAGCGCTCGATCTTCTGCATATGCGCGAGGTCTTCGGGGCCGAGGTTTGCGTCAATCTCGCGGCGAAGAGCGTCGAGATCACGTGCGAAAGCTTCGTAGTCGATCGGGGGCAGAGCGGTCTCGTTCATGAAGGCGGCCTTGTCTAGCGCGAGAGTCGATGCCACGCCTTCGCCGCATGAAGAAGCAGCTCTCTGCCGCATTCGTCGTCGTGATCAGCTCGGCTGCCTGTGGTGACAACAAGATCGCCACGAACCCGCCCGAGCCCGCGAGCAGCAAGCCCGTCGAAATC
The DNA here is from genome assembly GCA_046351315.1 of Polyangiaceae bacterium. Classification (GTDB taxonomy): domain Bacteria; phylum Myxococcota_A; class Polyangia; order Polyangiales; family Polyangiaceae; genus JAXLYQ01. Next base: position 19,597 of record JAXLYQ010000047.1, on the reverse strand, counting down.
TCGGCGAATCCGCCAGCAACGCCCTCTTCGGCGACTGCGTCGGCCAAGGTCGCTCCGAGCGCATCTGCTGCGGTGAGCGGGCTGACCGAAGGTGCCGTAGCGCCAGATGTCGAGCTCACACTCGAGGACGGCAAAAAGGTCAAGCTCTCGAGCCTTCGAGGAAAGCTCGTTGCGCTCTATTTTTACCCGAAGGACGACACGCCGGGTTGCACGGTCGAGGCCCAGGGCATCCGTGATTCATGGGACGACTTCAAGAAGTCGAACATCACGGTCTTTGGTGTGTCGACGCAAGACGCGGCGTCGCACAAAGAGTTCATCGCAAAGCACAAGCTGCCATTTCAGCTTGTCGTCGACACGAGCGGAGACGTCGCGAAAGCGTTCGGCGTGCCGATCAACGTGGGCTTTGCTGCTCGTCAGACCTTCCTGATCGACGCCGAAGGCAAGGTGAAAAAGATCTGGCGAAACGTGACGCCGAAAGAGCACGCGAAAGAGTTGATCGCGGCGGCGAAGTTATCTCGACCTCGCAATGTGTCTCGCGAGCCGCTCGAAGAGTGCGGCTCCGAGGCGAGCATCACCGCATACCTCACGCAGATCGTCGGCTCGAAGTCGAAGCGCGCGGAGCTGGGTCTTGGCCTGCCAAAAGCTCTCGCGATCCACGTCGACCAACGACTCAGGGTAGACGAGCGCAGGGGCGCCGAAGGTACGCGAATCAGGCGATTGGGCTTCGCCATCGATCACGATGTACGCGACATGATCGTTGGCCACGGTGCGCGGGAGCATCTCGCCTGGAGCAACCTCGACTTCGACCGCCGCAGTGAGCGCAGCGAGAATGTGAGCCGTTCCGAGGTCGGTGAAGAGCGGACAATTTTTGACCGTGTCGAGATCTTTCGCCGCGATGCCGCCGTCTGATTCGGTACGCGTGATGAAGCGATCGCCGATCTCGATCACCAACGCGGTGACGTTGTCGCGGCTCCCGCGTTCGAGCGCGGTGTGAATGAGCGAAGCGACCGCATCGTCGGGCGCACCGTTTCGAGAGAGCGAGCCCACGACGGCTTCATCGGCCAGCGCGCCGTGTATGCCATCGGTACACAAGACGAACCGATCTCCACGATTGATGTCGACGAAGATGGTGTCGACTTGCAGCGTCGGCCCTCGGCCTACGGCGTTCACGAGAGCGTTCCGTCGGCGAAGCGTATCAGAGAGCTTTGCCTTGCCTTGGGCTGCGAGCGATTCGTTCAAACCGTGATCGTGGGTGAGCTGAATCGTCGTGACCGAGCGAGCGAGATAGACACGACTATCGCCAGCGTGAGCAACGAAGCCGCGGTCACGCAGCAGCAAGACGACATCGAGCGTGCAGCCCATTCCTCGATGCTCCGGGGTGGTCTCTCCTGCCTGCCGCACCGCTTGATTGGCGGTCTCTGCGGCACGACGTAGCCACCCAAACACATCGCGTCGCGCAGAGAGCGTGGGCGTTGCGACGTATCGCTCGAGGTCTCGACGAACGTGTTTTTGTTTCAGCTCGTGAATCACGGTCTCAACGCAGAGCGCTGCCGCAATCTCTCCAGCGTTGTGACCACCCATGCCATCGGCGATGACGAACAAACCGAAGTCGCTGTCGACCTTCCAGACATCTTCGTTGTTCGGGCGAACTCGACCTTTGTCGCTTGCCCCTGCCCAGCGCACTCGGTAGTCGAATCGGGGCAGGGCACGAAGCATGGTCAGCGTGATTGTACTGCCAAATGCTCGTTCTCGACTACGGTTGCCGCCATGGCTCGCGATGTTCTTCTCGCTCTCGATACAGCTACCTCTCGCGGAGTAATCGGCGTTCGTTCTCTCGTTGTTGATGGTGCGAGCCACGCCCTGTCACGCGACCTTTCGTATGCGTACGAAGGTGATGCGGATCACGCGGAGAGAATGCTGCCTGAGCTCGATCGCTTGATGTCGACCTCCGGTCTTGATCGCTCCTCGATCGGCGCAGTCGTGGTCGATATTGGGCCAGGCTCTTTCGTCGGTATTCGCGTGGGCGTGTCGATCGCCAAAGGCCTCTCGTTGGGCTTGGGCGTGCCCGTGGTGACGGTGACCTCGCTCGAGGTGCTGGCTCAGGGCGCTCGGCGAACGATGGATTCGTCATCCGAGGGGTGGGTTGTTCCGGTGCTTGATGCGCGGCGCGGTGAATACTTCGTTGCTCTCTTCGATCGTGAGGGGCGCGAGGTTTCGCCTGCTGTCGCGATCAAGCCCGACGCGCTCGAGTCGTGGCTCGAGCAGACGCTGACTGTGGCGATGCAAAAGGGCGTTGTGCCCGCGACGACGAAGCGCGCTGATGTTCGAGTGTTGCCACTTGGCACGTTGCCCGAAGCCGGTGCTCTTCTTGACCTTGGGCAACGTCGATGGGCTGCAGGCATCACGGCCAACGCCGCTGACATCGAGCCTGCGTATGTTCGTGCGCCCGACGCGACCCCGATGAAGATCGCTCCGTTCGTACCCGAAACACGCAGCGATCAGCCTGGTAGCTCTTGAGTGCCCGTGAGCTTCGCCGAGAGCTCGTAGAACGATCGCACCAACGACTCATTCGCAGCCTGTGTGGATGCTCGTGCCACATGACCGTCCACAAAATACTGACCCGTGACCTCCTCGACAGAGGGGTCGAGCGCGAGCTTCACTGAGGTTGCGGCGCCCTTGGCGAGCGAGTCGCTGCCACGTACACCAAAGCCTTCGGTGAGCAGCTTCGTTGAGACGACGCCCGGGTGAAGCGCGTTGACGGTGATGCCTCGAGGGCGCAACCTTCGAGCGAGCTCGACGCTGAACAACACATTCGCGAGCTTCGATGCCGCGTAGGTTGCATACGGATCGAACCCGCGCTTGTCGAAGTTGAGGTCGTCGAGAACGACTTGCCCGCGCCCCTGGGCGATCGAGCTCACGTTGACGATTCGTTTCAGCGACGCGCCTGCTTCACTCGCGAGCAACGCGTGCGTGAGCACGAACGGCGCGAGATGATTGACCGCAAGGGTCATCTCGAACCCATCGGCGCTCAGTGCTCGTTTGCGCTGATACACACCAGCGTTGTTCACGATCACATCAACGCGAATGCCTCGCTTCGAGAGCGTTTGCCCCGCCGTTCGCACCTCGTCGAGACGGGACAGATCAATCAGGAGCGGTTCGAGAGGCTCGCTAGCGTTCGCCGACTCGATGCTCCGCAATGCCTCGATCGTCGCCTGAAGTCGCTCTTCGCTTCGGCCATGTACGACGACACGCGCTCCGCGCCGAGCAAGCTCGAGCGCTGTCTCTCGCCCGATTCCGTCGGTTGCTCCCGTCACCAGCACAACAGGATGCTCAGGAAGTTTCATGAGCCACGGCTTGCCACACCCTGAGATGAATCGGATGCATCTCGTGGATGCAGCCGATGCACATTCGGTACGCCATCACTCGGGTGTGACCGGGTGGACACACTTGCTTGAATCCAGGTGTGCACGAATGGCTACACCCCCAGCTCGGCGCAGATGAACATCAACTCATCGGTCCCACAGAAACACGGAAAATATCGAAAAACTCGATGATCTTCCCTCAATTCGGGTCATGAATTTCGTACCGAATTGTTCTTCGGGCAGTGCTGGCCTGCTCGTTGCTGTGGCTCAGCCCGAGGAAAAAGACCATGATCCCGACCATGTCGCGGCTACAGGGTGTAGTGAGTGTCTCGGCGATTCTAGGCGCGCTTGCGCTGCTCGCCGGTTGCGGTTCGATGTCCGACTTCGACCGTCCTGTGGTTCCCGCGCAGCCTGCACCGCCGCCTCCGCCTCCCGCTGCACAGGTCGAGATCCCTGATCAAACTCCGCCGCCTGACGAGTATGCGGATACCGACCCAAACGCCATCAACGATTTCCGTGAGCCGCTGGCGCCTTACGGAACCTGGGTCGATGACTCGGCCTACGGCACTGTGTGGGTTCCGAATGCGAGCGTGGTTGGCGATGATTTCGCTCCGTACGTTTCTTCGGGACACTGGGCCGTCGATGACAACGACGACTACATCTGGGTAAGCGATCACGACGAAAGCGTGGGCTGGATCGTCTACCACTACGGTCGATGGGTCTACGTCTCGGATCGCGGTTGGTGCTGGATCCCTGGTCGCCGATATGCGCCTGCGTGGGTCGTGTGGCGCGTAGGCGACCCTGGATACGACTACGTGGGCTGGGCCCCGATGCCGCCTGCGTACGGATGGCACTCGGGTGTCGTGTTCTGGTTCGATGTTGTGCCGCCCGCGCCCTATGTGTTCGTCGATCGAACCTATGTGTTTTACCCGGGCGTTCGCACCTATGTCGTCACGGGTGATCGTGTGACAGTGGTGGCACAAGGCACTCGCCCTTATGGCCATCCAGGTGGCCACGGACATTCGTACTATGCGACGCCGAGCCATGGCCCGACGCCGAAGTCCGGTCACATCCCAAGCTCGTCGTGGCCTACGTCGCATGCATCGGTTGGCTCGAAGCAGGCTTCGTACGCTCACCCAAGCGCGATGGGGCGCACCCCCGCCCCTCGACCGAGCACGCGAAAGCCTGCTTCCGCGGGTGAATTGAGTGGCAATCGACACGCTGTGCATGAGCGCCCTGCTGGTTCTGGGTCGTCGCGATCTCAAGAAAATCCAACCTCGCGTGGCTCGTATGGTGTCTCTCGTGGCTCCGCTCCGTCGGCTCCTTCGCGCAACGCCGTCTGCTCCGGTCGCGCGACCAAGTGCCCCGACTGCGCAGCCTCCCGCTGCACGACCCTCAGCTCCCGTTGCGCGCCCGTCTGCACCAGTGTCTCGACCGGCTCCTGTCGCGCGTCCCGCTCCTGCTCCCGCGCCACGTCCTTCGGCACCCGCTGCGCGACCTGCTCCGCGTCCTTCTTCTCCGCCTGCCGCTCCGTCGCGAGGGGGCGGGGGCCGACGTCACTGATCAACCCATGAGGTCAACCCATGAGGCCCGCGATGCGCTTTCTTTATTCTTCTCTGGCAGTGGTTGTGCTGGGTATTTCAGCGGCGGGGTGTTGGGTAGAGTCCGACCCGCCGAATCAAGTCGTGGTGGTTCAGGAAGACCCCCAGCCTGATCCCGATCCAGTTGTTCCCAAGCACGTCGACATCGAAACTGGGGCGACGATGCAATCCGACCCCGGCTCGGTGTTCGGTGTGTACGTCGAATATCACGGCGACGGGAAGTGGGTGATCTGGAGCACCTGCGACACAGCAAACTCTGGGATTTCCTGCCACTATCACTTTACGGTGACCCCGCTCAACGGCAGTGCGATCACGGAATCGACGGTGACCATCGGAGACAAATCCTCGGCGGGTCAGTGGGCTGCGCAAGGGGTTCCGGTGAGCGCGAGCTACGAGATTTCCTACGAGATTGGCTCGTACACGGTTCAGGTGAATGCCTCTGGCTTGCCCATTCAGCTCGAGGCAACGCTCGACGGCGACGCGGATCCGAAGATGATTTACTGGGTGAGCAACGAGGTCGTTCGAACCGGAGCGCCAACCAATCCCGTGATTTTCGAGCCCAGCGCTCCGTGATGGTTTGACGCGTCGAGAATCACAAAAAGAAAACGGCCGGATGACTCGAGTCACCGGCCCTTTTCTTTTTGTGGCGACCTCGATCAGAACGTGAAGAAGCCCGATGCACCTTGCGCGTTGGGCCCGATCATCGGCGCAAAACCGTAGCTTGGCGCCTTCTTGACCGCTGCCTTCGCGGGCTCAGACGAACCTCCGCTCGTGACCAAGAGAACCGTGCCCGTAACACCGAGTGTGACCGCGATTCCGAAGGCCATGTCGGCGATCAGTGCGTTGCGCTCGGCCTTGTCGGCGAGTGAGGTCGTTGGGGTTTTGTTGAAGTCGCTGCGAGCTGAGAGTGCGCCGAGACCGAAGATCGTTCCGACGACGAGGCTTGCTCCACCGAGACCAAGCGTGACGTACGCTGGCACAGGCGATCGCGGCCCTTCGGGCTTGGGCGCTTCGGGGGCGAGCGGCGCGGCGGAAGAAGCTGCGGGTGGAGGCGCAGACGCGAGCGGTGCTGGCGCCGACGAAGCGACCGGTGGTGCCATCGCGGCGAGCTCGGAGTTGATCTCAACGGTCGCCCCAGCCGCGAGCTCGACCGAGCGCGTCGAGGTGGCGAAACCGTTCGAGCTCAGCTCGATTTCGTACTTGCCCGGCTTGAGGTTGAGCGTGGTTGGGGTCTTTGCGGCTTGCTCGGCCCCGTTGACCTTGATGGTTGCTCCAGCGGGCGTCGAGGCGACCTTGAGCGTGCCGTTTTGGAGCGCTGCAATGCGATCTTCGGCGCTCTTTTTCATGTCCGCCATCTTCTCCGGCGGGTTCATCGACAAGAACTTTTGGTACTCGGCGATGGCTTCTGCGCCTTTGCCTAGCTTGTCGAGGCAGTCGGCGATCAAGAACTGGGGCTTCAGCCCGGGCAGTACGTCGTTCGCCGCACGGAAGCCTTCGAGCGCTCCGGTGAAGTCATTGGCCTTGTACTTGTCGTTCGCAGCTTTGAAGAGCTCGCCGGCCTTCTCTTTCTTCTGCGCGTCGGTCAGTGGCTTCGCCTTCGGAGCGGCAAGCGTGGTCGTGGTCGGCGCTGCGAATGCGGGCTGCAAAAGCGAGGTCGCGAGGACCGCGCAAACTGCACCGGAGATGAGCTGCGTGCGCAATGACAAGGACGACGTCGGGCGTGGCATGTTGCGAACCTCGAACGAGAAAGTAGGGGGCGCCTCGTGACGCCGCGGCCACACTAACAGCGCTGGCGTCACGACGACAAGTGACTCTCACGAATCTTCTTTCGCTTCGCTCGTTGCCAGCTCGTCACGAAACCACGCCGGCAATTCGATAGATATCGACAGCTTTAGGCCCTGCACTGCTTCGCGCAGCTTGGCCGAGCGCTCTCCGGGTGGCGTAGTCTCGCGAAGCGCTGTGATTCGAGACAGGAATTTTCTTACGATGTCGGTGTTCAGCGAGCTTTCTAGATCTTGCCGAAATCGTTTGAGAACCGCGGGCATCTTGCCCCCGCTCGACAGGGCAATGCGAAGATCGCCGATAGTTGCAACAGCCGGGCTCGCAAAGGTGCACAGCTCGGGTTGGTCGATCACGCAGACCAAGAATTCTCCGTCGGACGCACGCTTGGCAATCTTGATGGCGTGCTCGCGCTCTTCGGGCGTCACGATGACCAAAAACGCTCCGTCGAGATCGCGTGGCGATACTTCGCGTGCTGCCCAGCCCAGCTCACCCCGAGAGACTGCCGCCTCGAGCTCAGGCTCGATTTGATGAGCGATGACCTGCACGTGAGCCCCTGCGCGAACAAGGCGCATGGCCTTGTCGGTGGCCTCGAAGTCACCGCCCACCACCACACACTTTCGCGACGTGACATCGAGACTGATGGGGAACGCAAAGCGTTTCTCGATGGCCGGCTTCGTGATCATGGCCGTTGGCTCGGGCTCGGCGTCGAAATCGATCTCGCGAAGGCCCAAGGGCTGCGTCTCGTCGTCTGGCAACGGCGTCATGGTGTGGACGTCAGCACAAAATCTTGAGTGCGAAAGGTGAGAATGCGATCGGCTTGCCCGATCTGATTTGCGAACAGCCCCACGAACGAACCGAACAACGCATCACTTGGCCCAATGCTCGTCGAGCCCGCAGGTCGCGAAATCCATTTGCTAATTCGCGCCAACATCTGCGGCGACACCGGGTTTACCTCGACGATCGCCTGGATGAAATAGGTCTTCCCCGTAGCGAGCTTTGCGTAGTCAATCAGCGGGATCTTATCGAGCCCTCCACACAATCGGAACACGCCGTTGATGTTCACGACCGGCTCGGATTGCCTGCGATCTGGCTGGCTGAGCTGCACCAAGAACTGCTGCTCCCACACGTCGTACGTCACCTGACAGCTCTTTGCGACGAGGGCGATGGGGCTCGAACCGCCTTTTTCGAAGATGTATGCACGGGTCGCAATGGTCGTCGGGAACCCGGTTTTCATCTCCTTCTGCACACCTGCATCGATGATCTCGTCGTAGCGAACCGAGAGCAGCAAGAGCTGTTTGGAGATCTCGAACTTTGCGGTCTTGCTGACCACCTGAGCCCGTGCCGGCGCCGCCCATGACAGCGTTATCATCACGAGTACGAACGCAATGATACGACCGACGAGCGGGGGCGAGCTCTTCACTCGCGACCTCCGAAGACGGGCAAAAATCCGAGCACGTTGGCGAATGCAAACAAGAAGCCGCCCGCCTTCGTGTCCATCCTCAACCCAAGGTTGAACGTCAGGTCTGCAGGGGCTCTCGCAAGCCCTCGATACCCACGCGCAGGGTCAGTGATGTCGCGTTGCGCTGCGATCGCATACAGGCCCGCAGACACGAATGCGTCGATGCCGTAGATCGCTCGCGAGCCTCTGTAGATCGGGATTCGATACTCGCCCGAGATCTTGCCCGCGTAGTCGCCATGTCGAACCTCTGCGATCGACGTGCGCAACAGGTTGGGCGCGCCTCGGCTGTCGATGTTGAGCTCGAGCAACCGATCTGGAAGAAAATCGCTGAAGTCGGCAGGGTAAAACTTCTCGAACACAGGTGCGCTGCCGCTGATCAAACCACCAAAGATCTCGACCCGCGCAACATGACCCTTTCGTCTCCAGATCGGCCACCAGTGCGAGAGACGAAGCTGCAGTTTTTCGTACGGATACGACGAGCCGAGTGGCGCCAGCGAGACGTCACTCACAAGCGATCCGAACCATCCGTGCGTGGGCAGCACGGGTGAGTCGCGCGTATCGTGAACCATCGTCGCGCGAAGCGAAGAGACCACGCTCTTGCCCGCCTCGAGATCGAAGGTGAGCGGCTCGGTGTCTTTGCCTCGTCGATGGGACGCTGCGAGCGGAAGATCAGCGCTGACACTCTCTAGGCGGTAGTCGAGCCAGAGTTGCGTCGAGGTCGAGAGATCTCTCCCGACTCCGAGTAGCCCTCCGAAGCGTCGATAGCGAACCTGCGCATAGTTTTGAACGCGCGTCGCTCCCCCCACGGGGTCGTCATACAAAACGTCCTGATTGCCGTAGAAATCGCGCGCGACGTTGTAAAAAAGAATGCCCTGGGTCATCCAGGCAGACCCCAAAAATGCTGGGTCTAGAAAGCGTACTCGAAGCGCAAGCTGATCTGCGGCTAGGCCGATCGCTCCGCCCAGTGTGACGCCGGTTCCGGCAAGGTTGGTCTCGGAGATATCAACGCCCGCGTACGATGACAGTGGCTGCGTGCGACCTTGGTCATCCGACTTCGCAGCCAGACCCAACCACACGTCGTTCACGACGATCGTGTTGCGCTCCGAGACGGTGACGACGAGGTAGACGTAACCGCTCTTCGAGCCCTTTCGGAGCGAGAGCGAAACGGTCTGAAAAAAGCCCGTACCCAAAAGCCTGAAGCGCAGCAGGTCAAGCTCTGGGTCGTCGACCTCAAGGATCATCCCCGCTTTGAAGCGGATGTACCTCAGGATCACACGATCGCGCGTGCGAACGTTGCCTCGAATCTCGACCCCTTCGAGCGTGTATCGCGGTGGGGTCGGGATCGTGATTGCGTCAGCGTCGGTGCCCGAGCTCGCGCCCTCTGCGGGCGGTGGCGAAGGTTGCGCGTGCGCCGTGGTGGGAGCGAGACTGACGAGCAGCACGAACGCCGCGACGAGCTTTGCCGCGGCGCTGCGAATCATCCTGGCGGCCACCCGAGCGGACGCCCGCCGAGCACGTGCACATGCAAGTGAAACACGCTCTGCCCGCCGTCTTTGCCCGTGTTGATCACGGTTCGAAAGCCACCCTCGGCAAGCCCAAGCTCTCGCGCTGCTCGTTGCGCGCCCAGCACCAACGCAGGCAATAGCTCACCGTGACTTGCGTCGGCATCGAGCAGGCTCGTGAGATGAATCTTCGGAATGACCAACGCATGCGTCGGAGCTTGCGGGCTCACATCGTGAAAGCACACGACCTGGTCATCCTCGAACACGATTCGAGCAGGGATTTCTTTGCGGACGATCCGACAGAAGAGGCAGCTAGGCGAGTCCATCCGGCGCCCAGTGTACACGGGCTGAGCGCGAAGAGAACCGTTAGCTTCCGTACTTCACGCCGCAGCCGTAAGGCTTGGTGATCGGCTTTGCAACAGGCTTACCCGCAAGCACGCTGGTGAGCGCCTCGTCGACGTAGTTCACGAGCTTTCCGCCCTCGGGAGATTCTCCTTCGCCGTCGGGTGAGTTGTCGATCGCCCCTCGGTACGCGACCGTGCCGTCGGCTGCGATGACGAACATCTGCGGAGTGTTCGTTGCCGCATACTTGTGCCCAACCTCACCCGTCGGATCGACCAGCACCGGGTGATGCAGATCGAAGGCTTTGATCCCTGCGCGGTTGCGCTCGGGATCATGCCCTTGTTTGCCCGGTGCCGCCGAGTTGATGGCAAGCCAAGTGACACCCTTTGCGATGGCCTTGTCGGCGTAACCTTTCAACGAGCCTTTCGAGTGGCTCATCTTGACGAAGGGGCAGTCGGGGTTGAACCACTCGAGCACGACCACTTTGCCTTTGAGCGACGACAGTGTGTACGACTTGCCGTCGAGATCGGTGAGTGTGAAATCAGGCGCGGGCTTACCAATTTCGGGGCCAGGCAACGCTGCCTTTTTCGCATCTGCTGCCGCTGGGGTGCTCTGTGAATTCGCTGGGCTCGGGGTGATTTGAGCGGGAGTCGAAGAGGTGGCTCCCGAGGCACTTGGCGGCTGGGATGAGCAAGCGGCGAGCACGAGGGACAACGGGGCCGCAAGCATCACGAGGGAACGTAGCTTCATGGTCGTATTCGATGACGGAACCGACGATTGGATGCACGTGATTCGTCATCGATCTGTTTCACGCAACTCTCGCAATTGTTGCCGCTTTTGCTCGCCATTCTAACAACGTGACGGATTGCTCAAGCTCGTCGCGTGTTTGGCACGTTCTGGTCACGCCTCCGACGCAGCGCTTTCAGATAGTTAGCTGCCCGGTAACCCACCTGGCCTCATGCGGCGACCCACTCTTCTCGAAAATCTCATCGAAAATTTGGCGGGCAACGTGCCCAAATGGAGCGAGGCGTTTCTCCCGGCGCCGCTCGCGCATCAGCAGCTCAAGGCGATGACAGGACGTGACCTCGGCGACAACGCCGATGCGTGGCGAGCATGGCTTCTTGACCCCGATACTCATCCCGAGATCGACGAAGATCAGTGAGCGCGTTGGCAGGCTTCTTTGAGCTGAAATCGCTTGCAGACATCCTGGTAGAGCGCGAGCCCGCGACCCTTTGATTTCTTCTCGAGGTAGTTGCCCGCTGCGAGACACGATCGCTTGTCGCCCGTGCGACGACACGCGTTCAGGTGAAGGGTCATGCCTCGGTCAAAATCACGCTTTACGCCATCGCCGGTTTCGTAGATCGCGGCGATACGTGAGCAAGCATGATTGCCCTCTTCCACAGGTTCGTCAGAGCCCTCTGGAGGACACCCCGCGAAGTACAGCTCGGATGCCCGTTTGATATCGGGCGGCCCACCTTGGCCCGAGGCCACTCTACGCCCTAGCTCATAACAAGACTTTCGAAAGCCTTCGCCCACCGAGCATGCTCGCTCGAGCATCTCGTTGGCTTTCGTGTCGTCTTTCTCGACGCCATCGCCTTTGGCCACCAGAGCTGCTCCTTGCTGGCAAGCGCGAGCATCGCCTTCTCGACAACCCTGCCAGAACAGCGGCCAAGCGCGTTTCGGATCTCGTGACGGCCCCGCTGCAGTGAGCGCGCTCGCTGCCTTGGTGCAAGCGTATGGATCTCGCGCAAAACAAGCTCGTTCGAGCAGGTTGATGGCCCGCGCTTGATCGCGTGACGACGAGAGCAACGTATCACCGAGTCGCTCGCAACCGGCCGCATCGCCGAGCTTACAACCGCGCTCGAGAAGCCGTTCGGCTTCCGAGCTCGAAGCCTTCGCGGCGAGCGTACACTCTTCGGCGAACCCAAGCTCGCAACGGCTCGCCTGGTCACTCTCGGCCGCACTGCTCGTCGGATCGGCGAGCGGTGTGCTCGTCGCTCTTGGAGCGACCACTCGACGGCGTTGAATGGGAACGACATCGAGCTGAAACGGAACGTGATGCGCGCGCACCAGCGGAGAAAAACCTTGTGAAACAGGCTCTGTCCACGCGAGCGGAAGCGGGTCGTTGGTGGTTCGTTCGAACAACGCGAGCTCGCCATCATGAACCCGAACCACGACGTGGGTTGCCCCCTCGCACTCTTTGCCGATCTCGTCTTCGGTGACCACGGCCGTGGCGGCGTACGGCACGCCAATCGTACGCATGGATTCGTCTCGCGCAGCGAAGGCGATGGTGCCTCCGCCATCGATCGCCCTCGCCAGCTTCGCCCCACGAAGCAACAGCTTCGACGCCGCATCTGTCTCGCGAACCGACCATTCTTCTCGCGATGCTCCAGCAACGGGTGCCTCTTCGTAGCGACCCGGAAGCGAGCAAGAACGAACCAAGGCCACCTCGCTACAGGTGGCTCGAAGAAATACTCGCCCTCGGCTCATCGCGGCTTCGAGCTCTGCGCGAAGGGGTGCTGGCCAGTCGGCGATCACAATCGAACGAGCCGTCTCTTCGTCGCCACAGGCGGCAGCGCTCGAGACTGGCCGCTCGCGGGTGGTGTGAGTCACCGGGGGCGCCCCCGTGCTCGCGCAAGATGCACTGAGCCCGATGAGCACGATGTACCACCCAGACATCAATCGTTGAGAACCGGCAGCTCCCCGCGCGAGGGCCATCTCGCACTTCTAACATCCGAGACGCGTCTGCCAAGATTTCTTGTCGCCCCTCATCCCGTGTAATTTATTTGTCAACGCGAAATCGAAATGCGCTCGCGCTTTCGCCCCCGCGGGCGTCTCGCAGCACAACCCAAATATTCACTTCGCCTGATGCGGGGGCTGTCCACTGATTGTCACTCGTGGACACCTCGTCGCCACCGCCATCGCGGTTGAGCTAACGATTCGTTTCATAGCTCGACCTGTAGTCGAACCGTAAATTGGTTATTGGCTTGATCGGTCGGGATTCCCCGACTGTCTCGCGCGATATAATCTTTGACGATGTCGTATTGTGCCGTGAGGCGTGCTTGGCCTGGCAATACCAGCCCAATCAAGGGCGAGATTGTTTTGATCGTAACCGTTCAGCCGATGTACTCGGTTTGAGGCCGTGACGGCGACCGTTCCGGTTCCCAAAACACATTTCATGCAGGGGCAGGCAGAAGCGAAGGCGCTGCCAGTTTGCGAGCGCGAGCCTCGAGCGAGGTCTGCAAGAACTCCAGTAGATTTCGGCCCTGTCGCTTCAGCGTCGCGTGGACAGTCAGGATCCGACCAACGAACTGCTCACCCCATGAGCTTTGTGAGCCGTAACATTTCTTGCGCCAAACCACAGCATGGCGAATCGCACGCTCTGCGACGTTGTTCGTCGGCTCGATTCCCTCCTGGGACGCAAATGTCCACATCGCAGATTCGAGCTTGAGGATCTCCCGACACCGGCCAGAGCGGCGGTGGTTTAGCGACCCGCCAAGCTCCAGAGTTGCTTTGATTTTGGAGCGTACCTTTTCGACCTTCTCGGCGAACGCGGCACGCGTCCATTGTCCCGAGCGCACGCGGCTCCAATATTCCCATACCAGCTCCATCGACGAATCGAGTGTCCTGCCCACCTGACCCATCGTGCCAGAGTACAGCGCCATCTCGCGAAACTGGCGATGAAGATGTGTCAGGCACACCTGGCGTCGCTCGACAGGATGCTGATCGTATGCCGTCCATCGATCGGTGATCAACCACCCTTCATGGGTTGCTCCAAGCAGGGATTGTGCAGCGTTTTTGGAGCGCTCAGGGTGGACCAAGAATACGGTCACGTTGTCGGTGACAGCCACCCACAACCAGCCACGATTTCCCGCCGTGTCCCAGCTAGTTTCATCCGCATGCACCACCGATGACAGGCGCACTTTCGCAAGGGCGTCCTGAACTTGTGGAGCGATCGCCGTCGAAACCCTAAATTCACAGTTAGCGACAGACCCAATCGCCATCGAAACGCCGAAAGCCTCTCGCAACAGCCCGACAATGTTGCGGTGGCTCATCCCATATGCGCCAGCCAAATAGCCAACCATGGCGGTCAACCTAGGTCCAAACGCTTTGCCGTCGATGCCCTCTGGCAAGGTGCCACGAGTCATGTGACCACATGCGCAAGGGAGCGTATGAATCCTGTTCTCAGTGACGATCGCGCGAGGGAGTACCGGCAACTCCCACTGCTGAAATCGCTCTGGGAACTTGTCTTGGCCATCGAGTGCAGCACCGCAACCTTCGCATGTGGAAGGAACGCAATCATTGACGATGTCGGGATTTTCCACCATCCGACGGGTCTTGCCTTTGTGGCCTGGCTGACCGCCTCGATTGCGCGCTCTGGGCCGTGGTTTGGGCGGCAGCGACGACGGTCCGTCAGAGGACGGTGGCTTGGAGGAATTCTGCGAGCTCTGCGCCAGCCTGGCTTCGAGAGCTTCGATCCTCTGGAGCAACAACGCGATCTGCGCTGCCTGCGCACGAATCAGCGCGTGACACTCCTCTATCGTCTGCGGAAGCCCATCCGACTCGGTCACAGCGCGATTGTCCCTTTTCTTCGCCCGCCGTCAAGCTGCACAACTGAGCAGTTCTCGACTCAACTCCGCTGAATCGAGTACATCGGCTGAACGGATACGAAAAGTTTTTCAAGGACAACCCTCAGGTCGTCGCCTCAGGAACCAAGGTCGATCCAGTTCGATCCGGCTCCGACAGCGACCCTGTGTCGGGTATCGAGGACGTGTTTACGATCGTCGAATGCACGGACAAGAAGCTCGTCGTGAAGCCCAAGTCGGTGAAGTACACGTATCGTGCTGGGGGCGTTGCTGAGATCGCGTATTCAGGCACGAGCAGGCCAAAAGCTCCGGCGTCGCCGCCTGCTCCGGCTGCGCCATCTGCGGCCCCGTCGGCGAGCGGCTCGGGCGGTGCAGCTCCTCCGCCCGCTGTGCCTGCGAAGGGAGGGTGTGGCGCGTGTGTGATCGGTCGCGAAGACGATGCAGACAGCGGTACGAGCCGGGCATTTTTGATGGCCGCGGCGATGGTGGTTGCGGGCGGGGTTGCGTATTCGGCGCGTCGTCGTGGTCGGTGAGAGCTTCGCGTGAACGAGCATCAACTCGAGGAGTCTGACGTCCTGCAACGGATCGAGCGCTGGTCGAGCTCGATCGTCGTTCGAGTCGTGTTGGGCGCGGTTTTGGTGGGTCTCGTCGGTGCGGCGCTCGCGGAAATCGGTCTGCGTCCATCGCTCTCACACCTGCACGTGCGCGTGCTTTCGGGCACGTCTGCGGGCAACTATCACGCTGTCGTTGACCACCTACGCGAGAGCGCCACGAAACACGGCGGACAGATCACGAACGTGTCGAGCGAGGGATCTCTCGACAACGTGCAACGTCTTGCTGCAGCCAAATCGACGTGCTCCGAGCAGTTCGCGCTGGTGCAAGCTGGCATGCCCTGGCCCGATGCGAAGCTTGAGCTGATCGGTCGTTTGCCGAAAGCCGAGTCGGTATTCTTTCTCGGCAAAGATGCCGACAAACGAGAGGGCCTCAAATCGCTCGCTGGGCTGACGATTGGCATCGGCCCCGAAGGCAGCGGAACCGCTCGTGTGGCGCAAGACATCGCAGCGCTTCCTGAGCTTGCTTCGCTCAACCTCAAGCTCGTGCACGGGGCGACGAGCCAGCAGCTCACGCAGGCTGAAAAAGGCGAGCTCGATCTGGTGGTGCTCGTGATCGATGAAGACGCGCCGCTGGTGACCGAGTCGGTGCGCGAGCATGGCCTGCAAGTCCTCAACACGCCCAACATCGATGTGGTGGCTCGCCGCTTTTCACACCTTCGTGCAGGGCGTATTGGCGCTGGACAATTCGAGCCGGTGAAGATGTTCCCGCCCTCGGATCGCAAAGTGCTGCGCGTCGACACTCTCGTCGTTGGCAATGGTTGTGCGAAGCGGTCTCAGACGCTCGGATTGCTGACCACGTTGAATGATTGGGCGCCTGATTTCATGGCGCACAACCGCGAAACGGGGAACCGCACCGGTCTCGCGCTTTCGAGCGCATCGAAGAGCTTTTTCGAGCATCAAGGGCTCGACACCGCAGATGAGTTTTTGCCCTGGCTCGTCGACTACATGCCCGCGAGCTTCTGGGTGAACGTTGCGCTCGCGATCAGCGTGTTGTTCAACGTGATGAACCTGGGCAATCGTTTTCGACTGTGGAGGATCGACGCTGCACGTATGTCCCTCGAAGCGCGTGTCGGTCGTCTCGTCGGGCATGGATTGACCCCCGAGGATATCGAGCGTCTCGAACCGCGTCCTGACCAGATCGATGTTGCGCTCGTGAAGCGAATCGACACTTTGATCGCAGACTTTTTGGCTCTCGAAGCAAAGTCGCGACGCCACTCGCTCTCGTTGCTTTCGCCCATGGGGCAAGAGATGTCGTACCGCTATCAAGAGAGCTTGATGCTCGAGTTTGTCGCAGCGCTTCGTGCCTTCCGACAGCGAATCGAAGACGAACGAGAGAGCCACGTCGTCTCTTGATTCGCAGTTCGCAGGATGCACCTGACAACGTTTTTGAACTGACGTTCAAAAACGTTGTTTCGTCGTCAGATCGGGTCGACCGTACCGTCGCACTTCTTGAGTCGATCGACGGCCACCCCACTGCCAGGCAGCGCTTCTCGCGCGGTGAATCGAATACCGAACGACATCGCTTCGCACTCTTTGGTGGGGTCGTTCTCGGTCGTTCGAGGCACGTCCAGGCTGCCTCCCGCGAAGGTGGTGAGCTGCGGGTACAGCGAGTTATCCGAGCACAACCCTAGCTTGCCGAATGCATCGAGGATCTCTTGCTCGTAGAGCTTGCCTGCGACCGTGCCGTCTTCGAGTGCCCACTCGCCGGTCTTCGCTCGATCGATCCGCGCGACGACAATCGCGCTGTGGAACTTGAACGGGAAGGCATACACCGGCGCATCGAGCCCATGGGGGAACCAAAATTCCATCCCGTCAGGCACTTGAATCACGACGTACCCCTCTCGCACGTATCCGTTCGCATCGGCGTATTTCGAGTTGGGAAGTCCGCTCCCCGTGCTCGCTCCATCGAAGTACGCCTTGTCGACCTTGAACTTGAACGCCTCGCTTTTTTCCCAGCAAAGGGTGGGTGTGAACTCGTCCGCCGTTGCGGTGCACGGAGTGGTGAAGGGGTTCGATTCGATGCCGGGTGATGGATACAGATCGATGCGCACTTGGTCATCGTTCGGCAGGCCGTTGTAGCCGCTGATCCTGACCATCATGTTGTAGTTGCCCTGGCAGAGACTGCAGTTGAAGCCCGTCTCGCTGATCTTGAACGGGCCTGCGGCGAGCGTCTCGACGGCGCCCACGCGAAGGCCGAGCATGTTGTCGCGGCAATACACGCCGTCAGGTCGAGCCGAATCGGTTTTGCAGCTAACGGGCGGGCCGTCTGCGGTCGCGTTGTTGCAGGTATCCGAGCCCGTGCAGACGCCATCGAGGTCGAACCCGAAGTCTTTCCAGGCGTCGGTATTCGTGCTTCCGTCGAGATCTCGACCACCCAAGCGCAGCGTCGAAAGCGCGAGGTAGATCGGCTCTAGCTCGTTCGCGCCATCACTCGCAGGGCGATCGGTGAGCAGGGGGACGCCCGCGGTAAAGCAACCCTCCGAGGTGTCGTGCGACCACCAACCCACGCCACCTTCGTAGTTGTTGCTCGTCGTGGACGGCTTCCTGTGGATGTCCTCCGTGTAGATGTTGCAGCCCTGCGAAAGCACGAGCGCTCCACACACTGCGAGCACCGCACGGAACAAGCCTGAGAACGTTCGAGCCACCTTGTGGCGAATCGTAGACGAAAGCGCCGAATGAAGGCGAGCATGTCGCGCATCGAATTGTAGACTCGCTGACCCAATCGCGACGGCCTTGATGGCGCGTTGCGGCGCGTGAGCTGACTTAGGAGACCCTCGATGCCTATCGCTTCCTCTCGTTTCGCAGGCTGTACGGCCGCTCTCATTGCGGTTCTCGGGTCGGTGGGTTTGCTTTCGTGCTCGTCCGACCCGGCGACAGGAATGGTCGTTGCCATCTCGAGCGAAGCTCCCGTGCCCGAGGGGATCGACAGCTTCACGGTCACGGTGACGCGCGACGGAGCGACCGTCTTTTCGCAGGACTACACGGTATCTGGAGGCGGCGCGAAGCTACCAGGTACGTTGACGTTGCACCCGAGCGATGCCGACGGAAACGAGATCATCCACGTCAAGGTCACCGCGTCGTTGAAGAAGGATCCGTTCCCCGTGGTGTTGCGCGAAGCGACCCTTGGTTTCGTCAAAGGGCAGCAAAAATTGCTTCGAATGCCACTTCGGTATGCGTGCGTTGGGGTGACCTGCGCTGCGGGTGAAACCTGTCGCGCAGGGGCGTGCGAGAAAGACTCGGTCGATGCGTCGTCGCTGGCGGATTACTCCGATGATCAGGTGTTTCCGATCACGGGGAAGTGCTTTGCACGCAACTCGTGCATCGAGGGTGAGCGTACCGAGCTCAACCTCGAGCAGCTTCGCGCGTTGTTTGATCCGAAGACGTGCATGCTGGCGCACGACAGCGCCATCGAAGACGTGAACATGGGCTTCGTGTGGAGCTACGGCTTCGGCACCGAGTGCACCATGGTCGACTACGACGGTGACGAAGGCTGGCAGTTCGAAAGCAATGACTTGAAGAAGATTCGATTCGCGAAGGGGCTGTGTGAAGAGGTGATGAAACCCAACTCGCGAATCGTTTCGACCTACATCAAGACGGGCTGCAAACCGAAGCCAGCGAACCAGCCCGAGTGCTCGGAGTGAGCGGCGTTCAGAACGTGTAGAACACTTCGATCGGCAGGCCGATATGCGCAGCCGAGGCCGAGAATGTGCGGTCTTGGCTCTTCACCGTTTCGCTGCCAGCGAGGGCGAACAGAGCAAGCCCTGAGCGAAGCTGGAGGTTCTGCGTGACCTGGTAGCCGGCGTTTACGTACAGAGCGACCGCGAGCCCGCGGGTGTTCGTGGCTTCGTCGGTACCGTTGAGCGGGATCTTGCTCGACCCGACGTAGAACCCAAGCCCTGCACCCGGGGCGAGCGCAAAGCGTTGCGTGAGCGGCACGACATAGTGCCCTGTCACCTCGAAGAGCCAGGCGGATTCACTGCTCGAGCTGTTGCTGTCTCGAGCGAGGCGCTTCCATAGACCTCCGAGTGAGCCGCCCACCAAGATGCGATCGGCGACGTAGTATCCGAAGGTTGGTGTGAGCCTGAAGAAGAACGTCGAGTTCGATCGCTCGCCAGAGGGAGTGTCGTTCGACGTACCGGCATAGCTGAACGAGGTGCGACCACCGAGCAGCATCGAGCCCTTCTTGACGCTGTACACAGGGTCAGACTCTGCGGTGGGCTCGTCGGCTTTGGGCGGGGGTTGCCCGGCCTTCATCGCCTCGTAATCAGTGAATGGGTTCGGCTGCGCAGAGGCGAGACTCGACAGCGTTGCACTGGTGGAGAGCAACCCAAGAGCGAGCAGAAGAGAGC
>JAXLYQ010000046.1:0-39388 GCA_046351315.1 Polyangiaceae bacterium | reverse complement strand
GCCGCTCCGACCATGCCCGCTGACGATCGTGAGCATGTGGCTCGCCATTTGAGACTCGCTGAGTCGCTCGGTGCGAGCTCTGCAGTCGTCAGTGGACAACGCGTGAGCGACGAAATTTGCGCCTACGCTCGCGCTCACAACGCGACCAAAATTGTCATCGGAAAGCCCACTCACCCCCGATGGCGCGACCTGATCGCAGGCTCGTTGGTCGATGAGGTCGTGCGCCAGAGTGGCGATGTCGATGTGCTCGTGATCACCGGGGATCACGACGACCACGCCGAAAGCGCTCGCCCTCGTGCTCTCGTTGCTTCGGGGCGAGTCGACCCACTGCCGTACCTCGCGTCGATGCTCGTGGTCGCGCTGGCGACATTGATCTGCTCGCTGATGTTTGGTCACTTCGAGCTGGCCGATTTGATCATGGTCTACCTGCTCGGGGTGATGGCCATTGCCTATCGCTTCGATCGAGGGCCGTCGTATTTCACGTCGCTGCTCAGCGTGGCTGCGCTCGATTTCTTTTTCATTCCGCCCTTTGGCACCTTTGCGGTTTCGGACGTTCGCCACCTGTTGACCTTTGCTGTGATGGCTCTCGTCGGCGCGCTCATCAGTCAGCTCACCGCACGTATTCGAAGCCAAGTAGAAGCGGCTCGTATTCGTGAGGTTCGAACCGCTTCTCTCTATCGACTCGGGCGAGATCTCGCCTCGCTGGCGTTGACACAAGAGATCGCTGCGGCCTCGGGTCGACATGTGGCCGAGGCGTTTCAAGGCGATGCGATGGTGTTGATGCCAGCCTCGGATGGCAAGCTCGTCGCTGCGTACGAGAGCTCGGTTTTTCCACTCGACGAGCACGAGCTTGGAGTGGCCACGTGGGTACTCGAGCGAGGGCAAAACGCCGGGCTGGGGACAGACACACTGCCCGGATCGAAGGCCATGTATCTGCCGTTGCAAACCTCTCGCGGAACGCTCGGCGTGCTCGGGATTCGACCTGAAAATCTCGCGAAGCTCGATGACCCTGCACAACGCCATTTGCTCGAGACTTTCGCGACGCAGATCGCCGTCGCCATCGAACGTGCGCAGCTCGACGAAGAAGCATCGCGAACCCGTGTGCAAGTCGAGACAGAGCAACTTCGCAATGCACTTCTCAGCTCGGTTTCACACGATCTTGAGAACTCCTCTCGCCACCATCACCGGTGCTGCATCCACGTTGCTCTCTCGACACCAACGCGAAGCTCGATACGACCGCTCGCTACGACTTGCTCGGGGCGATTCGTGACGAGGCCGAACGCCTCGGAGCCATCGTTCGAAACCTTCTCGATGTGACGCGTCTCGAAGCTGGTTCGATCAAGGTCTCACGCGAATGGACATCGATCGAAGAGCTCGTAGGCTCTGCTCTCGCTCGCGTGGGGCGAGCTCTTTCGACGCGACAGGCCTCACGTCAATCTCGATGCGTATCCCTCTCGTGAACGTCGACACCCTGCTCATCGAACAGGTGCTCGTTCACTTGCTCGAGAACGCTGCGAAGTACACGCCTGTCGGCTCGACCATCGACATTGGCGGCTCACATGACGGCACGAACCTGGTTTGTCGAGTTCGTGATCGCGGCCCGGGGCTCCCCGCCGGCGATGAAGAACGTATTCGAGAAGTTCTATCGTGCGCTGAAAACGGGGGCAGGGGGCGGCGTCGGGCTGGGTCTCACCATCGCTCGAGGCATCATCTCTGCGCACGGCGGGCGACTCTGGGCAGAGAATCACCCTGATGGCGGAGCGCTCTTTCGTTTTCGCATTCCCCAAGCTGACCCACCTCCTTCGGTCGAGCCCGAATCATGACCACCCACTCACCCCGCACTGTTATTTTGGTGATCGAAGACGAGCCACACATGCGCCGGTTGCTTCGCACGAGTCTCGACGCACACGGCTTCGTGGTCATCGAGAGCGAGAACGGTGAAGAGGGGATGCGTCGCGCTCAGTCGCACAAACCCGATGTGATCCTGCTCGATCTGGGCTTGCCAGATATGGACGGCCTCGACGTCACGCGAACGCTTCGAACCTGGACGCAGACACCGATCGTGGTTCTGTCGGCGCGAGGTCGAGAGGAAGACAAGGTCGTGGCGCTCGATGCAGGCGCGAACGACTACCTGACCAAGCCTTTTGGTACGAACGAGCTCCTCGCTCGCATTCGAGTGGCGCTGCGGCTTCGCGCGGCGAGTCAGACCACCGAAGAGGCGGTGTTCAAGTCGGGCGACCTTACCGTGGACCGTGTTGCTCGACGCGTGTTCATCGGCGAGCAAGAGGTTCACCTCACGCCGACCGAATACAAGCTGCTCACCCTGTTTCTGTCGAATGCAGGTCGCGTACTGACACACCATCACATCTTGCGCGAGGTATGGGGGACAGCCGGGCAGACTCACCCGCATTACCTTCGCGTCTACATGGGACAGCTTCGAAACAAGCTCGAAAAAGACCCTGCACAGCCTCGCTTCTTCCGAACAGAGACCGGCGTTGGCTACCGATTCATCGCGGATGAAAGCTAATTGTTCGTGTGACGCGGGCGACGCCGATGGCTGCGCGCTAAGGTTCTCGCGTGTCGTTGGCTGCACCCTCCGCTGCGCTCACGAGGCCTAAATACTGGCGTCGCCGAGATCTAGCGCGAGCCGTTCGTGAACGACTGGGGCGACCCTTTCTCTGGCCGTCGTATCTCGGAGCGCTGCTCGACGACATCGACATCGATCGCATCATCACCGATCGCGGAGAGCTCGACGACATTCGCACCGGTCGAGGGGCACTCGCTCGCGAGCAACGTCGTCGGCAGCTCTTGCGTCGCTGAGCCCATCACCAGCGAGCAGGGTATTTCGATAGCTTGCGCTGCAACGAGCGACGGTGAACCCCGAGCAGTCGAGCGGCTTGTGAGATGTTGCCCTGACAATCCGAAAGCACACGATGAATGTGCTCCCATTCGACGCGAGCGAGGCTCGGAACCTCGTGCTCATCGTCGCCTTCGACAGGGCGACGATCTCCTCGAAATGCAGCAAGGATGTCATCAACATCAGCGGGCTTGCTCAGGTAGTGAACCGCCCCGAGCCTCATTGCTTCGACGGCAGTTGCGATGCTGCCGTAGCCCGTGAGAACGACGATCGCGGTCGTTGGATCAATCGTCTTCAGCTCACGAACGAGATCGAGCCCGGACGGGCCAGGCATTCGAAGATCGACCACGGCCATCTCGGGGCTTTCTTGGCGTGCCATGGTCAACGCATCGTCGACGTTCGCTGCGCTACGAACCTCGTACCCGCGCCGTGACAACGCTCGTTGAAGCTGCGCTCGAAAGGTGTCGTCGTCATCGACCACCATCACCGATCGCATCTCGGCGTTGGTCTGCATTTCGTCTGCTTCTGACATGTTCAGCGTGGCCCGTGTTGAATGCGGTTAGCTCGCGGCACTCGCTTGTGTCGAATGTGTCGCGCGTTGGGTTGCGAAGGAAGCTGTACGAACGGTGAGCGGTGGTGCCGAGGGGATCCACAACGAAGCGGTTGTCCCTTCACCAACGGTTGAAGTGAGCGTCAGGTGCCCGCCCACTCGATCGGCAAACGCTAGGGCCAAAAACAGGCCGAGCCCAAGGCCCTTACCCGGTGCTTTGGTCGTGAAAAACGGCTCGCCAATTCGTGCGAGCCGATCGGATGAGATCCCTGGCCCTGTGTCGATGATGTCGATCGCGACACCTGTTTTTTCGATGCGTGAACGCAGCCGGACCAACGAGCTCGAGCCGTTCTCTGCCTGTGCGTCGAGAGCGTTGTTCAACAGGATCACCAATACCTGCGCAAGCGCTCGACGAGGCGCATACACGACGTGCGAAGAGAGCTCGGTCGCGTCGATGTCGATAAGCGAAGCTCGCTGCCGCAGTGTCTCGCGAGCGTCGTTCACCGCATCGATGAGCGTCAGTGTGATCGGGGCCTCGCCGACGCTTTCACCAGCTCGTGCGCCCATTTGCTGAAGGATCCCGCGGCATCGATCGACCTCGCTTCGGATGAGCTGGGCATCCTCGGCGATCTCGGGGTTGTTGGAGGCGGCATGCACGAGCTCTTTGGCGACCACGGCGATGGTTCCGAGCGGGGTGCCCAGCTCGTGCGCTGCGCCTGCCGCGAGAGTGCTCAGTGAAGCGAGCTTCTCTGCGCGTGCGGCCTTGGCGTGTAGCTGTTGAATCTGCTGCTCTCGTTGCTCGAGCGCACGTGCCGCGCGTGAGACAAAGTGCGCGACGAAAAACGAAGCGAGCGTGTACGCGATCCACATCCCGCGAAGGTGATCGGCCATCATGTGCGCATGACCCGCCATCGGGTCAGTGCCTTCCGGGAGCGGCACAAGAAACAACGAACCAAACACGACCGATGACCACGCTGCGAGTGCCCACGTCGCGCGTGCGTGAAGGATCAACGCGGCGAGCGCGACGTGGACCAAGAAGAACACGCTGAATGGGTTCATCGCCCCGCCCGAGACGAACAAAAGCGCCCCGAGGATCGACACGTCGAGCGAGAGCACCGCAGCCAACGCTTGTTGCGAAGGGTGCCCGTTGCGCGAGAGCCAGCGTTGCAGAAGGGCGTTCGACACCACCGTGAGCGCAGCGAGCGAGAGTGCGGGCAGTAGACGAATGTGAATCCCGAAGACGACCGTTCCGCTTGCGACGGCCAGGATCTGACCCGCAGCGTTGCCCCAACGCAGCCGAACGAGCCACGCCATCGCGATTCGCGATGGGCTGTCTACGGTGTCGAGCTCAGACATCGCGCCGCACTTACCACGAAGGCCGAATCAAGCGACTTTGGCAAGGCTTTCTGCTTATCGACTCGCGCTTCGTCGATGTGCTTTACGGGCTACCGCAACGTCCCCTAGGATGCCCCGCTATGCCGCGAGCGTTGCTCCGCTCCTTCGCCAAGGGGTTTTCTCGTTCACGAGTTTCGCTAGCGTTTTCTGCTTCGCTAGCGATGCTCTCGACAACGGGCGTTGCACGAGCCGGAGAGCCCTGGGCCGATGCGGATCCGGGCAAACCACCCGAGCGTACAGCGTTTGGTGACTACGGGGTTCGCCCTGGCGCAGAGTATCGAGCCAACTGGTTGTACGTGAACCCGATCTCGCTCAACACGGCGAACGATCGCCGAGCGAGCTGGATCGAGCACCGCGTTCGCCTCGACGGAACGATCGACTACCAGGACAAGGTAAAGTTGGTCCTGTCGACCGATGTTCTCGACGGGGTGATGTGGGGCGACAACGGCACGTTCACGAGCGACCCTGCGTCGATCTCGGGCACCAACGTGGGCACGAAGAATCCGAACGTTGCAACGCCGTGTGTGGGCTATCGCAAAGGCGACCCACTTCAGGCGAGCTCATACGGCTACGTGTTGTGTGAAGCGCCGCTGTTCAAGTTTCGACGAGCCTATTCAGAGATCACGACGCCCGTGGGTGTGATTCGAATTGGTCGCCAGGCCGTGAACGTCGGCATGGGTGTGCAGAACAGCGACGGTGACGGGCGCACGAACCGATTCGGCTTTGCGCGTACGGGCAACTACACCGATCGAATCTTGTTTGCGACCAAGCCGCTCGAGGCGTTGAAGCCGCCTGAGCAAAGGGATCGCACGGCAGATCGTGGGATGGTGTTCGCCATCGGATACGATCATGTCGTCACCGACGCGCCGCGCCTCTTCAGCGACGACGTTCACCAGATCTTCACCGCGATTCGCTACCTCAAACCCGAGTTCTCGGGTGGGTCAGATGCGCTGCTCTCGGTGTTCTATTCGTACCGATGGGACGGCCAGTACAACACGCGAATCAACACGCCGGGCGTGCGTGCCTACGCTCGATTTGGCTCGCTCGCAGCGGGTTTCGATGCGGTGGCCAACCTCGGAAAGACCCAAGAGATCGCCAAGGCCTACGCGCTGCTGACCAATGATCCCGTTGTGGATCAAACGATCCGACAGCTCGGTGCTCGTGCGGTTGTTCGATACGATCGACCCACCTGGACAGCCTATCTCGAAGGCGATTTTGCCTCGGGTGATGGTGACCCGTCGAACCGTTCGCCGCTCACGCAGTTCGTGTTTGCAGAAGACACCAATGTCGGCTTGTTGATGTTCAAGCATGCCTTGGGTTTCCAGAGCGCACGTGCTGCTGCGGCAGGGGTTGAGACCTTGCGACGTTT
Source organism: Polyangiaceae bacterium (assembly GCA_046351315.1). Lineage (GTDB taxonomy): Bacteria > Myxococcota_A > Polyangia > Polyangiales > Polyangiaceae > JAXLYQ01. The sequence goes on along the minus strand of JAXLYQ010000046.1, from coordinate 33,217 downwards.
GGGGGCGGTGACCTACCCGGCGGAAGCGTTGAATACGCGAGGCGCATTCACGAATGCGGTGGCGATCTTCCCGCAGGTCGATGTGCGGCCTCATCGAACGATCTTGGTTCGCGCGGGTGTACTGGCGGCGTGGGCTGCTGCGCCGTTGAATGATGCGTTGGCGACGCTGAAAAATCGCGACGGTGTCGAGGTGAAAGACGACCTCACCAACTTCGCGGGCGGCAAAGCGGCTCGCTATTACGGCACCGAGATCGACGGGCGCTTTCAGTGGCGTTACGCAGAGCACTTCATCTTCGATCTCGAGGGTGCCTATTTGATGCCTGGCGCCGCGCTCCAGAATCAAGACGGCCGAGCCGTGAACAGCGTGCTCGTTCAGGGCCGAACCACCGTCTTTTTCTGACGTTGCGCCCGCTCGAACGACGCGAATTTTTGACCGCGATGCTTGGTGCAAGCGTCGCTCAGGTTGCGTGTAAAAGGCCAGTGCGAGAGATCCCTGGCTCGATTCGCGGGGCCTCTCACGCGGTGGGCCATAAGCTCAAAGATCTGCCCAGCCTGGGCGAGCCCTCGGTGACCGTGCGTGTGCCCGTCGTGATCGTCGGAGCGGGCCCCAGCGGGCTCTCGGCGGCGTGGCGTTTGCGTCGCCTTGGCGAAGAACGAGTCGTTGTCTTGGATCTCGAGGCGACAGAAGGCGGTACCTCGAGCTTTGGTGACGACGGGGTCGTGCCGTACCCGTGGGGCGCGCATTATGTTCCGGCGCCTCGAAAAGAGCATACCGCGCTGGTCACCTTGCTACGCGAGCTAGGGGCGATCACGGGTGAAGATCGAAGCGGAAACCTTGTTTTCGCAGAAGACATGCTCGTACGTGACCCCGAAGAGCGCGTTTTTCATCGTGGTGTTTGGTACGACGGTCTGTACTTGAAAGCAGGGGCGTCGGACGATGATCTGGCGCAGCTAGCGAGATTCCAGAACGAGATTTCGCGCTTCGTTTCCTTCCGCGATACCAAGGGTCGTAGGGCCTTTGATATCCCGATGGAGCACGCGACCGATGACAGCGAAATTACCTCGTTGGATCGCATCACGATGTCGCAGTGGCTCGAGCAACACGGCTTTACGAGCAGCCGACTCAAGTGGCTCGTCGACTATGCTTGTCGTGACGACTACGGCCTTCACGTCGAGAGCACCAGCGCATGGGCCGGCTTGTTTTATTTTGCCTCACGAGTCTCGGGGCCAGGCGATGAAGCGGCCGATCTTTTTGCGTGGCCACAGGGCAACGGACGAGTCGTCCAACACCTGTCCTCGAGCTGTCCGGGCGTTGTTCGCGCACGACGATTGGTGGTGGATGTCGCGACGTTCGACGATCACGCCGAGGTCATCGCGTTCGATCTCGAGGCCAATCGAGTCGAAAAATATATGGCCGAACGTGTGATTTATGCGGCGCCAAAATTCTTGGCTCCACGTGTTCTACGAAGCTTTCGAGAGCAGCGACCTAGCTGGGTTGACCAGATGGTGTACGGGCCCTGGATGGTCGCGAACCTGCATATGTCGGCCCACCCGACGTCTCGCGGGGTGCCCATCGCGTGGGATAACGTGCTCTACGACAGCCCATCGCTTGGGTATGTGGTGGCGACCCATCAGACCATGGTGGACGAAGGCCCAACGGTCTTGACCTATTATTATCCATACGCTCAGGACGACGCGAAAAAGGCTCGAGAAACCCTGTTGTCGACCGAGCATGCGGCCTTCGTCGAGTTGATCCTGGCTGACATGGCGCCTGCGCATAAAGGGTTTTTGCCTTTGGTACAGCGCATCGACGTGTGGCGATGGGGTCATGCGATGGTGCAGCCGCGACCCGGATTGGTGTGGGGCGGCACTCGACAACGAGCGACGCAAGCGGTCGGGCGAATCCACATGGCCCACTCTGATTTGTCGGGTCTTGCGCTGCTCGAAGAGGCGCTGCACCACGGTGTTCGAGCGGCAGAAGAAGTGTACGAGAAGCTTTACCCCAACCGTACCTGGACAAGGCTTGGGTGACGGGGTGACGGGTCGTTGGATCTGGAGCCCCAAGCTAGATCTGGCCGTATTTCTCGGCCCGACGGTTCTTGGGTTGCTCTTGGCTGGCGGGTCGTATCTGCTGCGAATACCCGAAGACGGAAAGCTACCCGAGTGGGGTTGGATCGTCTTTGTGTTGTTCGTCGATGTGGCTCACGTGTGGGCGACGGTGTTTCGAACGTATTTCGACCAAGAAGAGCTTCGCCGTCGCCCCTGGTTGTACTCATTGACGCCGTTGTGTTGCTGGCTTGTGGGTGTTGCCGTTCATTCGATTTCGTCGCTGATGTTTTGGCGTGTTTTGGCCTACATCGCGGTCTTTCATTTCATCCGTCAACAAGCAGGCTGGGTGGCGATCTATCGGGCCAAGAACGGGCAACGAAACACATGGGATCGCCTCGTCGACGATGCTGCGGTTTATTTGTCAACCGCGGTGCCGATCCTGATCTGGCACACGAAGCTACCCAGGCCATTTTATTGGTTCATTCAGGGGGATTTTATCCCGCTCGAGACCCTTTCGACACTCGTACCCTGGGCAGAAGGGGCCATGGTGATGTCTTGGGTGGTATTTGCCGCCCGACATCTATGGCTCGCGAAACAAGACAAACCCGCGCCCTGGGGTAAGCTCATCGTCGTTGCCACCACGGCGGTGAGCTGGTGGGTGGCCATCGTCTTGGCTCAAGACGATTTCAGCTTCACCGTGCTCAACGTGTTGCCGCATGGCGTGCCGTATTTTGCTCTGCTTTGGGTCTATGCCCAAGAGCGCCGCAAGACTGCGCCCGAGGTGGTGGGCTCGCGAATCGTTGCACTCGGATTGGGCGCTTTTCTGGGCTCGCTCTTGATGCTTGCCCTGTTCGAAGAGCTCTTGTGGGATCGTTTGATCTGGTACGATCGGCCTTGGCTCTTTGGGTGGCTTCCGGCGATCGAGGGCGACCCAAATGCACCCTGGAGAGCGTGGGTTGTACCGCTGCTCGCGCTACCGCAATCGACACACTATCTGCTCGATGCGTTTATCTGGCGCCGCGGGGCAACAGGTCGAGAACAGGGCCGCGCTCTGGGTTTGCATCGAGCTAAAACGAGCTTGAGTGAGCTATTTCTTGTGAAAGGCTTCACATGGGTCGTTGTCGTCGAGGCGCGGGGTGAACCACACCACGTCGAACGGCATTGTCTTGGCAGAATATCGCGCCGAATAGTCGGCCAGTGAATTGGCCCCAGCGCTCACCTCGACGAAGGCGATCGACAGAGATCGGGCCGAAGGTTTCATCGAGGACAATACCCACGGTACACCTCGATCGCGACGTACATGGCCTGCTCCGGCGATGAGAACCGCTTTTTTCGACTTGGAAAGGCCCTGGACAATGATCTCGGCCATTTGACCATCTCGAGCTCGCTGCGCTTTGCCCATCGGGCCCAACATCGCGTCGGGCATATGCCCGCAGTGCGAGGCCTTGAGCTCTTCGTCGAGCGCGGATTGCTGGCCAGCGGGAAGCTCGCGATCCAACCCCAATCGCTTCGCCGTGTCGGGGTCGACATTGCCGCCGCCTCGAACCAGTGCGCGAGTTGCGTCTTTTGGATAATTGGCGCCGAGGATACTGCCGCCGCCGAGGAGAGCCTCGACCATGACCGGGCGGTACATGCTCCACGATGGCCAGCCGCGTTTTTCCCATTGGGTTTCGCTTGCCAATGCGTCGGCTCGCTGGGTTGCCAGGTCACGAGTGTTGGCCGAGCCGGGGGCGCCAAGCACGCGATCTACCGTGTTTTGCTGGTCGACATCGATCATTTCGAAAGCGACCGTTGGGTGGTCACTTGCGATCTGTGAAATCAACGCAGCCTGTAGACGGTGATGATCGGGGTGATCGTGCTTCTCGCCGAGTAGAATCACATCACTTATCGCGAGCCGCGATGCGAGTGTCGCGAGGTCAATTTGGCTGTTGGTGGTTGTATCCCACAACGTGCCCACCAGGGCATGATTGCCGTCGAGCTTGGCTATATAGGGCTCATCGTGAGCCTGTTTCAGCGCCGTCGCATTGGTTTTTGAGCTCGTTGACGATGGGCTTGGCGTTGGCATCGCACTGGCGGAAGGGTGGCAACCCAAGGCCATCAACGAGGCCGCAATCCAGATACCGCCCAAGAGGCTCTGCGTGGTTCGTTCGCTCATTTTTTCTTGGAAGAGCAGGCGAAGTATCCGAGGGTTTTCATCAGCGTGCTGGCTTGTGCTGCCGGCAGCTTCACCGTGTCAGATAGATGTGTGCCCGAGGCGGTGAAAGAAAGGTTGGGCGCTTTGATTTCTTCGCCTTCGACCCGAGCCGCCATCCCCGCGATTTTGGCGGCTTGAAGTGTGTCAAAGACGAATTGCCGAACGATGGTGGTCACCTCGGCTGCGTCGGCTTGTGCAGCCTCTTCGCTCGCGTCTTCGAAGTCGATGCTCAGATCAATCGTCGTGTCGTAGTTTGCGCTGACATCGACCTTGAGCTCTTTGATTCGCGACGGGATTTTTGCCCCGAGCGTTTTCATCGCCACCGATGGGTTTTCAAGCGAGAAGCTCAAGGCTCGCCCTCGCGATGGGGGCAACGATAGCGGCTCTTTTACGAGAAAAATATCGCTCCAGCCTTTGGTAGGCGTGAGAAACAACATATCTCGAGGGTGCGTGAATGCGACCACATAACGCCCCCAAAGCGCAAGTTGTGAGGCTTTGGCATCGAGTCGCTTGCCATATGGGCCGCTCTTTTTGAAAAGCGATTCGAGCGCAGCGTCGACTTTGCTGGCTTCGACATTGTATTTGACCGCGTAGGTGGCCGCGGCTGGGTCACCCACGTTCGAGGTCGACATCATCACCCCGTCGAGATCATCGAGTGGGGTGAGGCCCTCGGCAATGAAGGGCTTCCAGAGCGGGTTGCACGAGAACAACCCTTGAAGAGCCGTTCGCGTCGGGCTTTGTCGCCATGGCTCAAACCACATCACGAGCGAGGCATCGGGCTTGCCAATCGTGTGATCTTTGGTCTGTCCACGCAGGCCGACTGGGCCTTTTTTCGCAGCCACCATGGCATCGCCATCGCCCGAGCTGTCATCGTCGACCTCGGTGGTGCCATCGCCACCACTGGCGAGCTTGGCTGTGGCACCCGCTTCTTCTTTCGGCGCCTTGGGCTCTGATTTTTTCGCCTCTTTTTTGACAGGCTGTGGCTTTTCTTTTTCGACCGGCTCGATTTTTTTCTGCGGTGTAGGGGCGGGTGGTGTTCCCATGATTCCGCCCATCTGCGACGGAGGCAGCTCGACCGCGTTTTCAGCCTCTTTTTGCTCCTCGGGCATCTCGACCATTTCGAATGGCAACGAGGGGTCTTGCTCGGGTGGCTTCGCAGGTTGCTCTGCAGGGGGCGTTTTATCCGGGAAGATCAACGCCGTCGCTAGTCGGAAGAACGAGCCGGCTGGCGTCAACGGAAGGTGCATCGTGATCGCGAGCGCCATCGAGAACACCCATCGACGCTGAAGATACCAGGGGAGCCGGCTCACTCGCTCGGTCGGCTCGCGATCTCGTTCAACGGCCAACGGCGCGGGTACTGGCGAGTGGCTTGGATCTTCTGGATTCATGGGGCTCGAACTGCTCACGCTCGGTCGGATGTAGCACGATGGGGCCGCTGCCCCAGGCGCTTCAGGTATCTCGTTTGACGGCGAAGCCCGCAAAAGCTTGGCGAACCGGCATCACTTCGAGACGATTGATGTTCACGTGCTCTGGCAGGGTCGCGCTCCAGTACACTGTCTCGGCAATGTCATCGGCTGATAGCGGCTGAAACGACGCGTAGACCGCATTGGCTTTGGCTTCGTCTCCCTTGTAACGAACGAGCGAGAATTCGGTCTCGACCATGCCCGGCTCGACGTTCGTGACCCTGATGTTTTTGCCCAGCAAATCGGCTCGCAATCCGAGTGAAAACTGCTCGACGAACGCCTTGGTGCCACCGTAGACGTTGCCGCCAGGGTAAGGGTACGACCCTGCGACAGACCCGATGTTGATCACATGACCGCGGTTTCGTTCGACCATGCCGCTCAACACGCCGTGCGTAACGGTCACGAGCGCTTTGGTATTCAGGTCGATCATGGCGATCCAGTCGTCGAGGCTGGCTGCCGGCGCACCCGCGATACCAAGGGCTGCGCCAGCATTGTTGACCAGGACCGAGATCCGAGAAAATCCATCAGGAAGCTCGGTCAACATGCGCGACACGGCTTGGCTGTCGGTCACATCGAGCTGTCGCGGGAGCACGCGGCCCTCGAATTCATGGGCGAGTGCTTCGAGTCGATCGAGGCGTCGTGCGGCAGCGATCACCTTGGCGCCCTCGTGCGCAAATCGTCGTACGACCGCTGCGCCGATACCTGAGGAGGCGCCCGTGACCAACACGATCAGCGACGATGGGTCGGTTTTGCTCATGGATAACTCAGTCTCCCTTTTTGCTCTTCGGAAGGTCAGCCGTGACGGCTTTCGCTTTGATGGGGATTTTTTCTTCGACCAACATCGTGCCCGTATCGTCGCGAACCTCGACGCGTAGCGAGCGATCTTTGTCGGAGTCTTTCAGCGTGTTGAACGCGTAGGTGCGATACGACCACGAGGGGCTCACTTTGAGGTCAACCATCGAGCGCTGCTCGCCATCGACGTAGAAGTAGAGCGTCACTCGCCGTGGCTCTTTGCTTCGATTGCGAAGAGTAACGTGGGCCCAGGCTTTTTTTCCTGCTTCGGCAACTTTGAGCACATCCACAGGCTCTCGATTTTTCACCTCCGAGGTGAACGTGAATTTCAAGAGTTGAAGGGGCTCGTGAGAGGACGCACTTGCCGAGGCCGTTGGTGTGGCGGTCGATGCTCCTGAGGGCTGGCTCGAGGGGGTCGATGACGAAGGTGGCGTGCTCGATGAGACGCCGTTGGCGCCGGTGGCAGAACCGGCCGAGGCGGTGTCTCCGCAGGCGCTCACGACAAGGCTGAGGGCACCTGTCGTGACCATCGGTGCACCCATGGCTGCGAGCATGACGAGTAGGCTTGCTCGCGAGCGAACGAGGGCTCGCGTGGTGGGTACGACACTCTCGGGGAGCCCGTCATGTGCCTCGCGCATCGAGCCTGGTTACCGCACCAGACCGGTTTGATCGAGTTGCTTTCTCTGCCAGCTTTTGCGCGCCCTCACGCTCGACCTTGCTCGAGGTAGACTCGGGTGTGATGACGAGGGCATACCGACTCGTGCATGATGGCGCTATCTAAGCGCCATGCCGCCCGTTCGTGGTCGTCGAGCCCCGGTTGTCGACAGCGTCGTCGATCATCTTGTCGACAACGTTGTCGAAAGTGCGTCGGTTGTTGAAGCGTCGATCGTGGGGCGAGGTGACGTGCGCGAAAGACTGGTGCTCGATGAGAGCGAGGGCTCGGGGTTGGTCGTCGCCGAAGACGTCGTTGACCTTCCGCCTGTCGAGAGCGACTACGATGCAGTCGACGATATCCCGAGCGATGAGAGCCAAATTTCCTATGACTCAGACGACGACATCGGCCGCCGCTCTCACGGCGCTGCAGCGAAACGTCGTGAGCCAGAGGTGGCAATCGACGTGTGTTGTTCTGTGGATCAACCTCGTTTCGTGAGGCGGATTGTCGACACGAAGAGGTCGCTCACATCGAGTCGGCCGAGCGAGCACACTCGATGCGATCCAGACACTACAGGCGTCGTGGCAAGCGCGGCGACGTGCAGAGCGAGTGTTGCGGCGGGTCGTCGAGAACAAGCAAGCCGACGGACACGCGAGCATCGAGCTCACACCAAGTGCTCCGGCCGCCTCGACGACGGAAGCCCAAAGTACGCTGACTCCATCGATGCCGCTGGTGTTTACGCCCGCTCCTTCATCGAGCCGGCGACGACGCAAAAGCGCGCCAGAGGAACAGGTCGCGTTTGCTTTTGCTACGCCCCAGCCTTCGCCTGTCGAGGCTACGGCCGAGCCAATCGTCGAGGCTACGGCCGAGCTGGCGAAAGAGGCTACGGCCGAGCTTACCGATGAGGCAACGAGCGAGCCGGCTCGGCGGCCGTCCGAAACGAAACCAGCGACACGCGGTAGAAAACGTGGCAGCGTGCGAGCGAACGATGAGCGACCCAGCGAGTGATTTTCTTCACCGTGAGCTTCGATGTGCACGCAAACCCGTTCATCGCCTGGGGCTATCGACCACCTATGCGGCATCGATGCTCAAGGGTTTGCTCATGCCCCAGAGCGGGGCATCAATTACATTTTCTGGTCGCCTGTGCGCATGGGAAAGCACGTGCCGATCATGAAAGAGGCGCTGCGAAAAAATCGCGATGCCTATGTGATTGGCTCCGGCCCTCTTCTCGGGTGGTTCGGCGGCAGTGTTCGTCGCACGTGTGAGGGCCTGCTGAAGCAGCTCGACACCGACTATATCGATGTGTTCCATCTGTACTGGTTGGGCGTCACCTCGTCGTGGGCCGATCGCACCGTCGATGAAATGGTGAAGCTACGCGAGGAGGGGAAAATCCGCGCGTTCGGCACATCCATTCACGATCGTGTCCGAGCCGGTGAGCTGGCGAAAGAGTCTCCTCTCGACCTGTTCATGATCCGCTACAACGCGGCTCATCCGGGTGCAGAGAGAGATATTTTTCCGCACCTGTCGGTGCGTCAGCCGAGCGTGGTGGCTTACACCGCGACGGCGTGGAGAAAGCTTCTGAAGCGTCCGTCGGGGTGGGCGGGCCAAGTGATGACAGCAGGGGATTGTTATCGATTCTGTTTGACCAACGACCATGTCGATGTGGTGCTCACTGGGCCCGCATCGAAGGCCGAGCTCGAAGAGAACCTCACTGCCGTCGAACGAGGGCCACTATCGCCCGAGGAGCTTTCTTGATGCGGGAATGGTCGCGTCGCGCACGGTTGAGCGCAGCGGTTGGGCTGTCTGGGTTGTGTCTTGGCGTGAGCTCGTGCACGGCAAGGTCGCAACCGCACGTTCGTCAAGCGGAGGACGCCCCTCGGAGCTCTAGAGTTTCTACCGCTGCGCCCGTGCAAAGCCCGTCTGGCGTTAACGATGCGGTCGAGCCTTCACATGCCGAAGAACAGGCCGAGCGAACGAGTCGCAACCCAGGGCAGATTGAGCCCGAATGGCGGTCGAGCGAGGTAGGTTCAGCGCCATCTGCGCCCGTGCCGTTGAAACAACGCTTCGTGGTGGCGGCGATGGGGGATTCACTCTCTGACCCTCGCGCGAGCGGCGGCAAATACCTCGAATATCTCAAAGAGCGTTGCCCCAAGAGCCAGTTCGATTCGTACGGAATTGCCGGCAAGCTCGTTGCGAATATGCGGGCCCGATTTGGTCACGATGTATTGGGTGTGGGTCGCGGCCCTGAAGAGCCCGCTCCGAAATATACCCATGTGATTATTTTTGGCGGGGTCAACGACCTCGGCAGCGACAAGATCGCTCATCGGCCGGTCGAACGCATCGAGGAAGACCTGGCAGCGATGTACGAGATGGCGAAATCAAGCGGAATTCGCGTGATCGCGATGACCATCGCCCCGTGGTCGAGCTGTGTTGAGTTCTATACCGAAGCCCGCGGAAAGAAGACCTCAGAGATCAACACTTGGATCTTGAGCCAACCCGCAGCCGGAACGATCGACCACGTGATTGATGCGCACTCTCTGCTCGCATGTGGTGACCCTGACCAACTTTGCCCACGTTTCGAAAACCGATGGGTTCGCGATGGTCTGCACTTCAATACCGAGGGGCATGAGGTATTGGGTCGGGCATTGTATGAGAACGTGTTTTCCTCTTGTGAATGAGAGGTTTCTCACTCTTGAAATATTGATCACGAGCGGGTCTCGCTCTGGGATAGGTGAGACCCGATCTCGTGTGCCCCAAGGTAGGGCTGTCATCGAGATTGCTTTGAGCATCAAGAGCAAAGAGATGGTGGTTGATTCGCCAGCGCGACCGCAGCGAGTGACCGAGCCCTACCCCAAGGTAGGGCGACCGAGTGAGCGAGGACGCAAGCGGCGAAGCGACTGCCAGATCGAAGCTCGACTGCGCAAAGTAATCGTGATGACAGCCTAGTGGACGTGGACGGATTCAAGCGTCGTCGACGAGGCCGCGGGTGCCAATGCTGATGGCGCCGTCTGCGGCGGATTCGATGATCGCGTGGGCTTGATCTGCCGAGAATTTCAAGAGTGACCCAAGCTTCTCGAGGATGGCTTTTTCTTCGTCGGTTTTCTTGCCATCGGCGCCTACGAGCACTGCGGCGTTGGCGAGCAATGTCTCGCGATCTTCAGCCGTGAGCTCAGCCACGGGAATATCGGCGTCGAGGCTTCGCGGCTGCTTTGCGTAGACCCGAATTTCCGATTTTTCAGCATCATTGGCGTCGAACCCTGCGAGCAAATTTTCGAGCACGTGGGTCTCGGATGCTTGCACCTTGCCGTCAGCCCAGGCCACGGCGACCAGTGCCTTGAGAATTCGCATGTCGTTTGGCGTCATGCGTAGAGCCTACACGAAGCTCACGCCGCTTCGGGCAACGATTGCGATCCGACGTGCAGTTCTTGCGTGAGAACAAGGCGAATTGAGTTGGTTTGGGGGATGCAATGAGACGGCAGCGAGAACCTGCCATGTACACTTCGAACCATGCCACTCAAGTCTCTGGGCTCGCGTTGTGGATCTCAAAGCTCAACCGCGCGCTGGTTCGGCTGAGTGGGGTAGGGCTCCTCGTGACATGGTCGGTCGCCTCGGGGTGTGCCTTGAACGCCGCCGCCTTGAGTGAGCATGGCTCGCTTGGACAAACCTGTGAGCCCGGGCACACGAGCTGTTCTGGTGACCTGGGTTGTGATGTGAACCTGTTGAGCGACCCCAACAATTGCGGTGGCTGTGGAGTGGTTTGTAACGAGCAATTTGCCGGCTCTACCTGTGTTCAGGGAACCTGCGTGCTCACCTGCTCTCACGGTACACTGGACTGCAACGGCGACGGCACTGGAACCACCACGGAGGACGGTTGCGAGATCGACGGCAATTCTGACCACGAGAATTGCGGCGGTTGTGGAATCGCTTGTGCCGCCGACGAGACCTGTTTTCGCGGCTCATGCGCTTGCGGCGGAGTGACGCTCAACGGCCAGTGCAATTTCGATCCGCTCTGTGGTTGTGGAGAGCATCTCAACTGCGTATTGGCAGATATTGTGTCTGGCTCGGGGCAGTGTGTTCCCGAGGGAAATACTCCGGATGGCGCAGCGTGCTCGCAGCTCAATGAATGCACGCGAGGAAGTAGCTGCTTTGGCGGTGTCTGCAGGCCGTATTGTGAGAGCGATGCAGAGTGTGGTGGTGGGTTCTGTATGGAGGTCTCGACCCCCGATGGCGCGCATGTGCCTGGTTTGAAGTTCTGTATGAGCCCGTAATCCTGTTGCTGACGCGCCGGTATTGGCTGGACAAATCGAATGTGGTGACGGTGCGTCGTGTGTGTTGGCCGGGGAAGGGATTTTCTGCATGGCCTCGGGCTCGCTCGAACGTGGCGACGATTGCAGCACCCCTTCAACACGTGTGCAGATGGGCTGGCTTGTACGGGCGATGAAGACGATTTCCGGTGCCGAGGTGTGTCGAGTGGGCTCGCTATGCGGAAATGGCAAGGCCTGTATCGGAACGTATCCGCCTGCAATTTCGGCTGGGGTGGAATATGGAGTGTGTCCTCTGTCAGAACCGTGAAAGAGTTCGCGAAGAGCCGGGTATTCGCGTAGTCTGCAGGTCTCTCTTTGGAGCCTACCGACATGCGCCGAACATACTCCCCGTCGCTCATCCTGATGACCTCGTTGTTTCTCGTCGCCAATGTCGTTGGCTGTGGAAGCGACGACCCTGCGACGCCCACCGCACTGGGCGCAGGAGGCTCTGGCGGAACCTCTGGAACTAGCGGATCTGCAGGGTCGAGCGGAAGCAGTGGTACCAGTGGAGCCTCGGGTTCTAGCGGGACAGCCGGCTCAGGCGGTACAGCGGGGTCGGGTGGCACCGCCGGCTCGGGTGGTACAGCGGGCTCATCGGGCTCATCGGGAACAGGCGGCACCGCTGGGTCGAGCGGCAGCGGAGGAACCTCGGGCTCTGCAGGCTCGGGAGGCTCGGCTGGCTCTGGCGGTACAGCGGGCAATGGGCAGGTCTCGGGTAGCGCTGGTACAGGTGGAAGCGCGGGACTCGGCGGCACGGCAGGAACAGGCGGAAGCGCAGGAACAGGCGGTGTGAGCGGCTCTGGCGGAACAGCAGGCACGGGCGGCTGCTCGGTGGGCACGGATTGCCCTGGTTCGGATACTGAGTGTTCGACCCGAACCTGCGATAACGGAGTTTGCGGCGTATCGTTCACGCCTCAGGGCACTGCGCTAGCCTCGCAAACCTCGGGTGATTGTCTTGTGGATCAGTGCGATGGCAATGGCGGCATTGTCTCGGCCCCGGACAACCAGGATATTCAGGACGACAACAACCCCTGTACGACGGACGCATGCGCGCAGGGATCGCCAACCCATACGCCTGTCATGGCGGGTACAAGCTGCGGCGGAACGCTCGTTTGCGATAACAACGGTATGTGCGTGGGCTGTTCCAATGCTTCGCAATGCCCGACCGGTAATGAGTGTAAAACAGCGGTTTGTAACAACGGAACCTGTGGTTTTTCATTCACTGCAGTGCATACGCCCACGTCGAGCCAGACCTCGGGTGACTGTCGCCGAAATGAATGTGATGGCGCAGGAAACATCACCAACGCTGCGTTCGATAGCGATGTCCCGTCGGATGGTACGGTCTGTACACTCGACTCGTGCAGCAACGGTGTGCCGAGCCAGTCCAATGCTGCATTGGGTGCACCCTGCTCCGACAACAACGGGGCGGTCTGCAACGGTGTGGGGATTTGCGTCGGGTGTAATTCCTCGAATTATTGTGCGAGCCTGATTTGTACCAACGGTGTGTGTGCGACTGCCTCGTGCTCGGACGGTGTAAAAAATAACGGTGAGACTGCGACCGATTGTGGCGGCCCCAACTGTAATGGCTGCGGTAACGGCATCACGTGCACGTCGGCCAGCGATTGCGCGAGTGGGAATTGCTCATCGAACCTATGTGCTCCGATGACGGTAGTTAGCACGAGCCCGGGCGATCCAGCCACGGGAGTGCTCTACTCTTCGCCCATTTCTGTGACATTTTCTGGGGCGCTGAGCACGTCGACGTTGACGGTGCAGTCGGTTGCCGGAGCATGTACAGGCTCTCTACAAGTCTCGCCCGATGATTTTTCGAGCTGTATTGGTTTGACTGGTCTTGCTTTTTCGAACGGAAACAAGACGGTCTCCGCCACCCCTGCGCCAGCGTTGTCGTACGGAACCAAATACAAGATTCGAGTGACGACGGCTGCAAAAGATACGGCGTTGCAGGCCCTGGGGGCTCAGTACACCTCGGCCACGGGGTTTATGACAGCAACCGATGACGTCGCGACCTGTACCTCGGTCACGTTCAACGCTCTCACCATCAGCCAGGTCTACGGCGGGGGAGGGGGGGCCAATGCTCCATACCTGAACGATTTCATCGAGCTGCACAATCGGTCCAACCAACCGATCGTTCTCGATGGAATGTCGGTGCAGTATGCCAGTACGTCAGGGACGACCTGGCAACCGGTATTGTTGACCGGAACGATCGCTGCGGGTGGATATTATTTGATCCAAGGCGCGTCGTCTGGCAGTAACGGCGTTGCACTTCCCACTCCCGATTTTCCGGGGTCGCTCGATTTGAGCTCGACGAACGGCAAGGTGGCGCTCGTGAAACAAACCACGGCGTTGACTGGGTCGTGCCCTCTTGGTGGGAACACGCTGGATTTCGTCGGTTATGGGACTGCCAACTGCTCGGAAACCGCAGCAGCGCCTGCTGGCGCCATTGGCAAAGCCATTGTGCGAAACGGAAGCGGTTGTGATGACACCGGCAATAACTCTGCTGATTTCACGGCGGTGACGCCCTCGCCACGCAATAGCTCGTCGGCGAAGCTGGTGTGTGACTGCGGGCTAGCGACCGTGAATGAATCCGGCGATCCGAGTGAAATCGATTATTGTGTGCTCCAGTTCCCCCTGAGTTTGTCTGTACAGACCGGGACATCGAGTGGAATGGTCTACGGTCGCCTGTACGAGCAAGGCGTCACTGAAGCCGCTGGCGCTAGTTCAACGGTCAAGGCCCAGCTTGGCTACGGGCCACTCACGGCTAACCCAGAAAATCAAAGTGGCTGGGTGTGGGTCGATGCGTCGTTCAATCAACAATACGGCAACGACGATGAATATATGGCGTCGTTTACTGCTCCTGCAGCAGGGACATACGCCTACACGTTCAGGTTTAGCCTCGATGGCGGTAACTGGACGGTGTGCGACATGAATGGAGCCGGTTCGAACGGTGGATTGTCATTCGATATCACCCAATTGCCACAGCTTAATGTCACTCCTTGATGCAGAAGGAACACGAAGGACCTCAACCATGAAACGACCATCATCGCGCCCTTGGGGCTCGTCGCTCACTCACTCGGCCGTCGTATTGGCTAGCTTTGCGCTGATCGCGTGCGGAGGTGGCGAGGTCACCTCTCAAGGCGGGAACGCCGGTACTGGTGGTAGCGGCGGTAGTGCTGGATCCGCAGGCAGCTCAGGAAACAGCGGATCGGCTGGGAATAGCGGCTCGTCAGGATCGAGCGGCACTGCCGGAACCGGGGGGTCTTCTGGCTCCGCCGGAACGAGCGGTACGGGCGGCTCTTCGGGCTCTGCTGGAACAGGCGGTACGGCCGGTAGCGCAGGGTCAGGTGGAACCGCGGGAACAGGTGGTACCGCCGGCACGGGAGGTTCATCGGGCAGTGCAGGCACGGGCGGAACGGCCGGCACTGGTGGGACCGGGGGGGCATGCAACCCCGCAACCTGCCCGCCACCGTCGAATGAGTGTATGGTTGCCATATGTGATCCTGGTGGCCAGTGTGGAGAAGAACCGGTCGCAGACGGGACAGCGGTGGCGGGACAGGACGCCGGCGACTGTCAAACCAAGATCTGCATGGGAGGGGCCATTTCATCCACGATTGATGATCAGGATCTTCCGGTCGATGGGAGTGATTGTACGGACGACGTGTGCACTGACGGGGTGCCCTCGAACCCCGTGAAGCCTCTCAATACCCCATGTGGTGCGAACGACACCGCATTCTGTGATGGATCGGGAACGTGCGTTGGGTGTACCGAGCCGGGACAATGCCCGGGCGAAGACACCGAATGCCAAACGCCGCACCTGTTCGGCGGGACAGTGCGGGTTCTCGTTCGCTAGCGCTGGCACGGTGGTAGCTGCGCAAACGCAAGGGGATTGCAACGTAGATCAGTGCAATGGCTCCGGTGCGATCGAGACCGTTCCCAGTGCAACCGACGTTGAGGACGACGGAAACCCCTGCACTCAAGATTCGTGCAACGCTGGCGTTCGTGTTCACGATCCTGTCCCCGTCAATACGTCGTGCGGCGACCCGTTGAAGTGTAATGCGGTCGGCCAATGTGTTGGTTGTATCGACAGCGGAGACTGCCCGGTGCCAACCAATAGCTGCCTCGTTGCGACGTGTAACGCCGGCGTTTGTGGCACAGCCAACAAGTCTGACGGCACGGCATGCAACGATGGCAATGCATGTACCCAGAGCGATACGTGCCAAGCGGGCGCGTGTACGGGGGCCTTCCAGTGGTTTGTACTGCGCCTCGACCAATGTCACACAGCCGGGTCGTGTGATTCGAGCACGGGTCAGTGCAGTAATCCCAACGCCCCCGACGGCCAGTCGTGCAATGACGGCAACGCCTGCACCCAAACTGACTCGTGCCAATCGGGTACTTGTTTGGGCGCCAATCCAGTTATTTGTGGCTCGTTCGATCAGTGTCACGTGGCGGGCACTTGCAACACGACCACGGGCGTTTGCAGCAACCCCAATGCGCCGAACGGCGCAGGCTGTGATGACGGGAACGCCTGTACGCAGACAGACACATGCCAGTCAGGGGCGTGCACTGGCGCAGCCCCGGTGATCTGCTCGGCACTCGATCAGTGCCACTCCGTGGGAACGTGCAATCCAGGAAACGGCGCTTGCACCAACCCCGCAAAGCCCAATGGCCAGTCGTGTAGCGACGGCAACGCTTGTACACAGACCGATACATGCCAAGCGGGTGCCTGTACTGGAGCCAACCCTGTTACTTGCTCGCCCCAAGACCAATGCCACAACGCGGGGACCTGCGACACGAGCACGGGTAATTGTTCCAACCCTGCGAAGGCAGACGGTACGGCTTGTAACGACGGAAACCTTTGTACCCAGAGCGATACGTGCCAAGCGGGCGCGTGTACGGGGGCCTCGCCTGTGGTTTGTACTGCGCTCGACCAATGTCACGATGCCGGCACATGCAACGCAGGAACTGGCACGTGTAGTACGCCCGCTAAAACCGACGGGGCTGCGTGCAATGACGGAAACGCCTGTACACAATCCGAGAGCTGCCAGGGCGGAAGCTGCACCGGTGGAAGCGCTGTTTCTATTGATGACAGCAACGCTTGTACAGCCGACGCATGCGACCCTGTCACCGGAGTTTCGCACACTCCTGTCACCGTGACCGATGGCGACGCTTGTACGACCGATAGCTGTGATCCCTCTACTGGGACAATCTCGCACACCCCAGTATCAATCGATGACAGCGATGTGTGCACCAACGACAGCTGTGATTCGTCGACGGGCGTTATTTCTCATACCGCAGTCAACAAGGACGACGGGATTTCTTGCACCGTTGACGCATGCGACCCGGTTACCGGGGTTTCGCATACCCCCAACGACGCGCTCTGCGGTTCTTTGAGCGTGTGCTCGCCGACAGGTTGTGTTGCGGCGACAGCGGCCGATCAGGTTGGCGATGTGATCATTTCCGAGTTCAGCGCGCTGGGCACGGAATACGTCGAGCTGCGAAATACCAAGGCCGTCGCAGTGAACATTCGAGGATATCAGCTGGCCTCGCTCGACCAGCGGTCCGCTCTCGATTCGCGCCGCTAGCGACCCGACGGATGCATCGAGCACAGCAGTGACGATTCCTGCCAACGGCAAGCGTGGGCGAAGAATCCTGCGAACCCAGCGAGCATCCCAGTGGGTGCGTCGTTCGTGATTGGCGCCCCCGGCGCTGCTTTCAGGTATTCTCGATTCGGGCGATGTCCTGAGCCTCTACACGTTCGGCGGCACTGACCTCCTCGACTACGTGAACTTCCTGACGTTCCAGAGCGACGCAACCGCCAAGGTGACGGCGACGGCGTTCCCGGCGTTCAACGGCCTGACGACCCAGCTCGACCCCACGAAGCTCACAGCGATTGGAAACGACTCGGCGACGAGCTGGTGCACCAGCTTCTATCCAGCAACCGGCGTACGCTCGAGGGTCACTGATACACTCGGCGCCGACAATGGGTCGTGCTCGATCGCTGTCATCAACGAGGTGCTCATCGACGCACCGGCACCGACGACGGAAAGACCTTCATCGAGCTCGCTGGCCCCGGAGGCGGCAACATCGGAGGAGCTAAGGTAAACGACATCGAAGGCGCTGGCGCCACCATTGGAACGTTGAACACCGATGGTGATTTGCTGACCGGCGAGACAGACGGAACTCCACTATTCCAGCGGATTCAGGATTCCCGTGGATGGAATCCTGCTTCTGGCCGACGAGACGGGAACCACCGGAATGACGGCGGTCGCAATTTCTCCGCGGGTGACCTCCTCTTCCGAGATGTCGACATGGAGAACAGCGGCGGAGACTCTGTCCAACTCGTAGCTTCGGACGGAACTCTTCTCGACGTCGTCGCGACGAGCACCAACGGGCTTGCGTTGACGAGTAACACCGCGTTCAACGGCCTTGCGATCTACGAGACCAATACGGCGTTGTATCCGCCCGCGAACGCGACGATTGCACGCAACGCCACGAGCACTGACACCAACAACAACAACAGTGACTTCCATGGCGACCCAACCGCGACGCCTGGCCTGGAGAACGACACCGTCAATCTCACCATCACGGGCGTCTCCCCGACGATGGTTTGGCGTCGGCAACGAATCGGTCGTCGTCACGGGTACGGATTTCTCCGCCGGAATGACCGCCACCGTGGGTACCAATACAGCGGTCTCGTGCACTTTCGTCTCGTCGACGCAGATGACGTGTACGTTCCCAGCTAATGCCGGTAGCGCCGTGGGCATTGTGGGCGTCAAGGCCACGTACCCCACGTCATTGAACAGCGGAAACTACACGCTGAACAACGCGTACACATACACGGGCGTATTGAACGAGACGAACAGCGGAGCTGAGGCCGACTACTGCAACCTGCAGTTCCCGACCTCGTTCTCAGTGACGCAGGGCACGTCGACACCGACGATTTACGGCCAAATTTTCGAGGCGGGCGTGACCGAAGGGGCGGGGGCCCCGGCCGGAATCCTGGCCGAGATTGGCTACGGAACGCTTGCCTCGAACCCAACGACGAGCAGCAACGGGTGGCGATTCTTCTCTGCCGCGTACAACACCCAGGTTGGCAACAACGACGAGTTCATGGGGACGTTTACCGCCCCTGCTGTCGCAGCCTCGACCAACTACGCGTACACATATCGCTTTAGCTCCGACGGTGGACTGAACTGGACCTACTGCGACACGAACGGTGCTGGGTCGAACAGCGGTCTGACGTTCGAGTCGAACCAGCTCGGAACGATGACCGTCACGCCCTGATCGACCAAGAACATATTCGCGCGCTTGAGGTGTCGTAGCGGGATTGCAAACCAAGCTCTACGACACCGTTTGGTCGCCTCGACGGACCTTACGAATCCGACTCGGGGCGACTCTCGTGTTAGCCCCGATCGGGGTGCTCGGCCGCGTAGGCAGCGAGCGATTCTCGAGTGATTTCTACCTCAATCACTCCGTTTTTCTCGATCTTCGCCTGACAGCCCAAGCGCGAGCTCATTTTCACGTCGAAGGCCTTGTCGAGAATGTCGTTCTCTTCGTCCTCCATCTCGGACAACAGGCTCGCGCCCGAGAGCACATACACGTGACAGGTCGAGCATGCGCAGACACCTCCGCAGGCGTAACCTTCGGGCGCGTCGCAGGCTTGTGCGGCCTTGAGAAGGGTGGTGCCCACGGGCACTTCGATCTCTTTGCCCTGCTTGAGAAATCGTACGATCGGCATCTTCGTTCTTTCGCAAAATCAGTGTCGTCGCTCGTCAGCCAGACGCGCTTCCACGCCGCGGGCCGCGGCCACCGAGCTCTCGATCTCTGCCACGCGGCGCCCTTCGATTGCTCGCGCAATCGCGCGATCCATGCGTCGCCCTGCCCAGTCGTGTGTCGCGTGATCGAGGTCGTCGATCGCTGCATGAATACGTGCCGGGCTCGTTCCCTTGATCGCTGTTTCGAGCGCGCTCATCGCTTCCGCAATCGTCGTTCGCTCGTCGTTGATCAACAGCTCAGCGTCGGTTTCGAACGCCTTTCGCGTTGCATGGAGCACTCGCTCGGCCTCGACGCGTTCTTCGACCAATCGACGTGTCTCGAGGTCTTGCTCTCCTCGGTCGAGCGCATCGATCAACATCTGCTCGACCTGCTCGTCGGTGAGCCCGTAGCTCGGTTTCACCTCGATTCGCTGCTCGATACCCGTCGTCGTTTCGAGCGCCGACACCTTCAGCAATCCGTCAGCGTCGACCTCGAACGTGACGTCGAGGCGCGCTTGGCCTGCGGGCATAGGCGGGATGCCCTTCAGCTTGAACCTCGCCAACGATCGACAGTCAGACGCAAGCTCGCGTTCGCCTTGCACCACGTGCAGCTCGAAGCCCGTCTGGTTGTCGGCGTACGTCGTAAACGTCGAGCGTGCTCCTGCCGGAATCGTCGTGTTCCGCGGCAGAATCTTGTCGACGATGCCGCCCATCGTCTCGATGCCCAACGAGAGCGGAAGCACGTCGAGCAAAAGCACCTCATCGCGCGGGCCGTCGCCTGCGAGCAAATCCGCCTGCACGGCAGCGCCAAGCGCAACCACCTGATCCGGGTCGATATCCGAGAGGGGCGTTCGGCCAAAGATCTTCTCGACGTACGAACGCACCAGCGGAACACGCGTCGAGCCGCCTACCAAGATCACCCCGTCGAGCTGCGAGGCTTCGATGCCCGCGTCTCGAAGCGCGCGACGACAGACCGCGCCCGTGCGATCGACGATCGGCTGGATCAGCTTGTCGAATGACTCGCGGGTCACTCGCCCTGTCACGACGCCACGAGTGAGACCAAGCTCGGAGAGATCGATCGAAAAGTCGACGACGTCCTTGTCGGTCAGCCCATGTTTGAGCTGTCGAGCCGCATCGAGAAAGCCTCGTACGACCTCGGGCCGAGCGCGTTCTTCTGCCGTGAGCTCGAGCCCCGTGAGCATCTCGGTGGCGAGTGCGCGGTCCATGTCATCGCCGCCAAGCGCGCTGTCTCCGCCCGTCGATTTCACCTGAAATACGCCGTCGTCGAGCACCAAGATTGTGACGTCGAACGTACCGCCGCCCAGGTCGTAGACTGCGAAGGTTCCGTTTTGTTTCTTGTCGAGACCGTACGCGAGCGCTGCTGCAGTAGGCTCATTCAAGAGACGCAGAACATCGAGCCCCGCGAGCTTTCCGGCGTCTTTCGTGGCCTGGCGTTGCGCATCGTCGAAATACGCGGGCACGGTGATGACCACGCCGCCGACGCGTTGAAGCTCGTCTTCGGCGCGCTCTCGAAGCGTCTTGAGAATATGCGCAGACACTTCGATCGGCGTGATCGGTCGCCCGTACACGTTGAACCGAACCGTTGCCTTGTCTTGCTCGCTTTTTGGCTCGACGAACTCGTAAGGGCCGAGCCTTCGTGTCTCGGGATCTTCCGCGCCGCGGCCCATGAAACGCTTCACGCTCACGATCGTTTCTCGTGGCGATGAGGTCGCTCGGCGCATCGCTTCGCGGCCCACGAGCACCGCTCCGTGCTCTCCGAAGTGAACGACCGACGGAAGCAACGTCTCTAGATCGCAATCCTTGATGCACTCAGGGCGCCCATCGCGAACGTATGCAACCAACGAGTGCGTGGTACCCAGATCGATGCCGATCGGGCGCGGGGGAGCCTTGGGATCAAAGATGTCGAGGAGGACCATGGTCTATCCGAGATCTTCGAGAAAGGCGGATGCCTCCTCGGAGAAGCGTCGTGCATAGCGCAGCTCGCCCAGCGTCTCGAGCGTTCGTTGACCGAGCGCGGGGTCTCGTTGTGCGAGCAAATCAGGAAACATCGCAGCCAGCTTGGCTTCGA
The DNA here is from genome assembly GCA_046351315.1 of Polyangiaceae bacterium. Taxonomy (GTDB): domain Bacteria; phylum Myxococcota_A; class Polyangia; order Polyangiales; family Polyangiaceae; genus JAXLYQ01. The sequence continues at coordinate 11,905 of JAXLYQ010000046.1, read as the reverse complement.
CCGCGCGCTCTCGTGCTCGACCTTTTGCGAGCAATGCTTCGAGGGCAGAGCGATCTTTCGCGCCAGACGCTGCAGAGAGCTCTTTTCGAATCGAGAGCATCTCCATCAACAACGCAGGTGCCGGCCTGGGCTCTTTGTTTTCGCCGTACGGCACACCTGCGATCGAGAGCAGGGCTTCCGCGCGACGAATCGGGTCGCGCAGCACCCGGAGTGACTCGTTTACATCGACCGCTCGTGACAGCGCGCGACGTCGCTCGGCGGCCGGAGTGTTCGCAAACTTGTCGGGGTGAACGACCCTGGACAGCTCGCGGTGCCTCTTCTCGAGCTCCGCGAGATCGAGCTCGAACGAGGGCGCGAGGCCCATGGTCTCGAACGGGTTCATTTGACGGTGAACGAGTGCCCACAACCGCAAGCAGCGGCCTCTTGTGGGTTACGGAACTTGAACCCTTGCTGCATCAGCGTCTGCTCCCAATCGAGCACCGAGCCGGCCAGGTAGATCATGCTCTTCTTGTCGATGACCACGCGCAGGCCATCGAAGTCGAGCACGTGATCTCGCTCGTTCGGCGGGCCGTCGTGAAACTCGATCACGTACGAGAAGCCCGAACAGCCCGCGCCGCGAATACCCAAACGAAGCGAGGCATCCGGGGTTCCGCGACGATCACGCTTCATCTTCGCCTTCTCGACCGCCTTCGGAGAAAGCGTCACCGAGCGTGGCTTCGATGCAGCAACATCGGTTGCTCCGGCAGGCAACGGGTCAACCGGTGCCACTGGCGGAGCAGCAGTGGCGACCGTACTCACGGACTCGGTCATGACGGCGTTTCCGAGCTCGAGGAACGCTCGGCCTTCTTCTTCTTGTAGTTCTCGATCGCGGTCTTGATCGCGTCCTCGGCGAGAACCGAGCAGTGAATCTTGACGGGCGGAAGATCGAGCTCTTCGACGATCACGCTGTTCGAGATCGTCGAAGCCTCTTCGATCGTCTTGCCCTTGAGCCAGTCGGTTGCGTAGGCCGACGAAGCGATCGCCGAGCCGCAGCCGAAGGTCTGGAACTTCGCATCTTCGATGATGCCTTCATCAGACACACGGATCTGAAGCTGCATCACGTCGCCGCAGGCTGGAGCGCCGACGACGCCCGTTCCCACGGACTCATCTCCGTCGTCGAGGGTACCCACGTTCTCGCGGCGGTTGAAGAACTCGATAACTTTGTTGCTGTAGGCCATGACGTTCTTGCTCGCTCTGCTGGTTGGTGGGCTCAGTGGGCCGTCCACTGAATGGTTTTGAGGTCGATACCCTTCTTCACCATCGTGTAGAGAGGGCTGAGATCTCGCAGTGACCTCACTGCTTTGATCACGAGGTCAGCGACGTAGTCGACCTCCTCCTCGGTGTTGAATCGACCGAGGCCAAAACGAATGCTCGAGTGTGCGTGCTCTTCGCCGACACCCATCGCGCGAAGCACGTATGAAGGCTCGAGGCTTGCGCTCGTGCAGGCCGAGCCAGACGAGACGGCGACATCTTTGATCGACATCATCATCGCTTCGCCTTCGACATAAGCGAACACGACGTTGAGGTTGCCCGGCAAGCGCTCGGTGGGGTGACCGTTCAAGTGAACGTGCTCGATCGCCGAGGTGAGCTTCGAGTACAAACGCTCACGCAGCCCCAGCAATCGCTTGGCTTCAGCGACGCCCTCGTTGTGCATGATTTCAGCCGCTTTACCGAAGCCGACGATGCCAGGCACGTTGAGGGTGCCCGAACGATTGCCTCGCTCGTGACCGCCGCCGTCCATCTGTGCGGCAATACGAACACGCGGCTTCGATCGACGAATGTAGAGCGCGCCCACGCCCTTGGGGCCGTACATCTTGTGCGCGGTGATCGAGGCGAGATCCACGTTCATCTTGGCGACGTTGAACTCGGTCTTGCCGATGCCTTGCACTGCATCGGTGTGAAACAACACGCCGCGCTCTCGCGTGATCTGACCAATCTCGGCGAGTGGTTGAACGGTGCCCACCTCGTTGTTGGCGAGCATGACCGAGACCAGGATCGTCTTATCGGTGATCGCTTTGCGAACGTCGTCAGGGTCGACGCGGCCATGCTTGTCGACGCCGAGGTACGTGACCTCGAAACCCTCTTTTTCGAGGCGCTTTGCCGAGTCGAGAATGGCCTTGTGCTCGATCACCGTGGTGATGATGTGATTGCCCTTCTCACGGTAAAACTCAGCCACGCCTTTGAGCGTGAGGTTGTCTGATTCAGTCGCACCCGACGTGAAGACGATCTCACGTGGGCTCTCGGCGCCGATCAACGTCGCGATGCGCTCACGAGCCTGGTCCACAGCTTCTTCGGCACGCCATCCGAAGACATGGCTTCGGCTCGCGGCGTTGCCGAAGGTCTGCGTGAAGTACGGCAACATCGCCTCGACCACGCGTGGGTCGCACGGTGTCGTCGCGTGGTTGTCCATGTAAATCGGAAGCTGAATGGCCATGGTTGTACCGTCTTTGGGGGGCTCAGCGCGCTGTGCTCGTCGAGCTCGACGACGACAGTTGCGCAGGGTTGGCAGGGGTCGCAGGTGACCCTGCGTGGAAGCCTTTGACCAGCTCTGGAATATGCTGATCACACGTGTGAAGCTCGCAGCTCACACACGCATTGAGAAGTCGAGCCGGGTCACACGTGTCGCACGTGTCGAGGTAGTGAAGGCTCGCTGCTAGCTCTGATTCGAGTGCTTTTAGATGAGCGATTTGCGATCGCGTCTCGGCAAGCTTCGCTCGATAGGTCTCGCGCATTCGGCGCATCGCACCAGGCGCCGAGGGGGCTTGCTCCCACTCTCGCACGATGCCTTGAATCTCGGTCAACGTGAGGCCGAGATCTTGAAGCTTGCCGATCCAGCGAACGCGAACGAGCGCGTCGGCGCCAAACAATCGGAAGCGACCCTTCGAGCGCTTGTGAGGCGTCAACAGCCCGAGCTCTTCATACAGATGAATCGCCCGAACACTCTTGCCGACCGCCTTCGCAAGATCGCCGATTTGAAGCAGCGTTTCGCTGCTGTCGTCGGATGCACGAGCCCCTGGCGGAGGCTCAGAATGAGCCTTCGTGCTGCTCGGAAGCGTGGCCAGGGGGAGGTGACGAAGCGGGGGCATCGACTCAACTCTAACTCTCACGTGTACGTAAGAGTTGAAAGTGAGCCAACATGTAGCTTCAGGGCTTCATGAAGTCAACGGGGCTTTTTTGAGGCAAAATCCCGGCGAAATTCGAGGCATTGCCACGACCCGGCTTGAAACTCGCGGCACGTGCTCGCTCGGTCTTCGTAGATCGAGCAGAGCGAACGACCCTCGGGCCAGCCCAGGTGAACGCACGCTCCTTGATCGTTCACGGCAAACGACCTCATGCCGAAGTGACCCTCGTCGGTCTTCTCTACGAGGTCGTCTCGGCCGATCGACTTCCATCGAACCAGGTCTTCTGGCGCAATCAAGATGTTGCCCTCTCCTGCGTGGCAGCAAGCTCCGCATCTCGTGCAGTCGAGTGGCTCGCCGGTTTCAGGGTCTCGCGGGTCGTCTAGCTCTCGCGCAAGCTCAGGGTCCATCGGCAAGACAGCCATTGTGGGCGGCCGTCTTGACGCACTGAGCTTGCTTGTCAAACTGCGCGTTCGCCTAGATTTTGACGGGCGCAGCTTTGCACCTGATGCACATCTCGGACGACGGCATGGATCAACTCTCTGCACACCTCGATCGCGGTTGGGAGCTTATCGCACGGAACGATCCGAGGGGCGCGGAAGCGTCTGCACGACGCGCTCTCGAGCTCGATCCGAAATCTCCTGAGGCCTACAATCTGCTCGGTTACAGCGCAGCTCTCGAGGGCAACGCCGATGACGCCGTCGAAGCCTATCGACGCGCCATCGAGCTCGACGACACCTTCTTCGAAGCAATCCTCAACGCAGCCGAGGTGTACATTCACCCGCTCGGTGATTTTCGAGAAGCGATCTCGATGTGTGATCAAGCACTCGATCTGGCCGAGAACGACGAAGAGCTCGTCGATGCGTTGCTCCTCAAGTTCGACGCGGTGCTTGGTGAAGACGGCGATGATTCGACCCGTGCTCGCGAAGTGCTCGCGCAGCTTCCGTCAGGCCCTTTCACTAACCCTGGTCACGCGTTTCTCATCGGTCGTGCGCACTTCGAGCTCGGTGAGCTCGAGGCTGCTCGCGGGCTGCTCGAAGACGCTACCAACGGCGACCCAGATCACCCCGAGGCTTGGTACTATCTCGGCCTCTTGCGCGAAGAGCTCGGAGACAGTCGCGCTGCTGTCGACGCCTTCTTGCACGCTCGCGAGCTCGACCTCTCGTATGCACCGCCGCCGTGGGTCCCCACCACGGCTGAGTTTCGCAAGATCGTTCATCGCGTCGTGACCGATCTCGACCCCGTGCTGGGCTCGTATGTTCGTTCGGCCGATATCTTCGTCGGCGACGTACCCGGTTTCGAGCTCGTGGCTGATGGCGTCGACCCGCGTGCGCTGCTCTTGTTCGATGGGCTCTACTTGCCCGATCTGCCGAACTCCCCGTGCGCCCGCATCTTCGTGTACCAACGCAATGTCGAGCGCGTCTCGGGTACGCTGGATCGTGTCGAGGATGAGCTCCGTGCAGCCTTCGAGCGCGAGATCACCCTCACGTTTCTCGAAGCCGATGCCGAGCAGCGCCCTGCCAAAGACTTGAACTAACGAGCTCACCGATCAGGCGTCGGTGATCTTGTAGTTCTTGATCTTGTAGAGCAGCGCGCGATGGCTGATCTCGAGGATGTCAGCCGCTCGCGTTCGGTTGCCATTCGTCTTCTTCAGCGCTCGACGGATCAACACCTCTTCGATCACGCGCGTTGCCTTCTTGATCGAAAGCTCGTCGCTCGCGAGCTGCGCCCTCACCGGGTCATGCGCCACCTTCACTCGGTCGGGCAGATCCAGCGCGCGCAGCATGTCGCCATCAGCCAGCACCATCGCTCGTTCGATCGTGTTCTCGAGCTCGCGCACGTTGCCTGGCCACGAGTAATCGAGCAGCAACCGACGTGCTTCTGGCTCGACGCCACGGATGTTTCGCTTCAACCGCACATTGTTGCGCGCGATGAAATGATCGATGAGTGGAGCAATGTCTTCCTTTCGATCTCGTAGCGGCGGCACATGCAGCGTGAGTACGTTCAGTCGGTAAAATAGGTCTTCCCTGAACCGACCCGCTTTCACATCGGCTGCGAGATCTCGGTGCGTTGCTGCGACGATGCGCACGTCGATCTTGATGTCGCGTGTGTCGCCCAACTTCCGGATTTGCTCCTCTTGAAGCACACGCAACAGCTTCACCTGAAGAGGCAAAGGCAGCTCACCGATCTCATCCAGGATGAGCGTTCCGCCGCTTGCTTCTTCGAAGAGACCTCGCTTGTCCGAGGACGCATCGGTAAACGCGCCGCGCTTGTGACCGAAGAGCTCACTCTCGAGAAGATTCTCTGGAATAGCACCGCAGTTCACCGCCACGAATGGCCCTGACTTACGACCGCTTCGTCGATGCAATGCCCTCGCCACGAGCTCTTTGCCCACACCGCTTTCGCCCGTGAGTAGCACCGTGGTTTTGTAGTCAGCGACCTTCGCCACGGTTCGAAAGAGCTCGAGCATCAGTGGGCTCTTGGCGATCATCGACTCGAAGGGCTCGCCTGAGACCACCTGTGCTTTCAGCGCGCGATTCTCTTTGCGCAGCGCCTCGCGCTCTTCGGCCTTGCGCAACGCCAGCACCACTTCGTCGCTCTTGAAGGGCTTGTGAATGTAGTCGTACGCACCTGCTTTGATCGCCTCGAGCGCGAGATCGAAATTTCCGAACGCGCTCATCACGATCACGGTGGCGGTGCTGCCTTTCGACGAGAGCTCGGCAAGCAGCTCAAGGCCCGATTTCTTGGGCATTCTCACGTCGGTCAAGATCACATCAGGGTCGAACGACGTGGCTTTTTCGAGCGCTTCATCAGCGCTCCCGACGCACTCGACCTCGTAGCCGTGGCGGCGAAGCAACGCTTTGAGCACCACGCGGATGTTCTCTTCGTCGTCGACGACCAGCACGCGGCGAGCGGGCATATCCATGGGAACCGCAACTATCCCTACGTGAGCCGCGCGCTAACAGCAAGATCACATCACGACCTTCGAGCTGGCTTCGATTCGGTAGCTGTACGTAAGGGTCTTTGTCGCGTTCGCGGCGAGCGACACGTCGAAGTGCAGAAAACCGTCTTTCTCGTCACGTCGAAGACCCTCTCGCGTGAGCAACGTGACCGTCACACCCTCGATTTCGCTAACCGGAATTCTTTCGGTCACCGTGAGGTCTCGTCGCTCTCCGCCCAGGTTGCTCAAAAACACCTTCACGGTTCGCGTCGACTTCTGCGTACCGATCACGGGTGTTGTCTCGCGTTGCTCTTCGAGGGTTCGACGAACACGAAGCGCGTCATCGACCCCGCACCCGATCACGAAGGGTTCACCCGCAGGCACGAGCGATGTCTCAGCTCGCCCCACGACCTCGGTGCCTCGCATCACCGTGTCGGGCCCGCGAGCAAAGGCGTAGAACGGGTGAGCGTGCCCTTCGCTCGAAGATGTACCGAGGTTGATTTTTCAGGAAACGCTACGCGGTCGACGCTGCATGCGAGCTCGACTCGATCGACGTCGATCCGTACCGGTCGACCATCCGACGCGATGCTCGCGTGGCTTTTGGCCTCGAGCCACAACGGCTCTCCGCCGTCATCCACGCCGGGCATCGATTCGACGGCACGTTGGCCCGATTCGCCCGCCGTTCGCTGGATCGTTTGCTCGCGCGCTTGTACGTGAATCGTGCCTGGGTCTGCTCGGCGAGTGAGGTAGAGCACGTCGTCGGTCAGCAGTGGAGCGGAGGCCGATTGACTCGGTCGCGCGGTTGAAAAACGACAGGGCACCTCTGACCAATCCTCGCCGGGGCGCTGCCACGCAGTTGCGATGGTTCGAATGATCAGCTTCTTGCCCCAGGGTTGATTGTTGTCGTCGACGAGCTGCACCCAATGCTCGGGTCGCCAGAGTGCGCACGCCACGCGATAAACGATCTTGATTCGAGCTTTGCACGGGCTGCTCGACGACACCTGCGCCTCTGCCACGCCTTCGTGTCGCGTCACTTTTCGCGAACCGAGATCGAAGCGCGCATTCGCCGCCGCGAGCTGCTCGTCGAGCTCTACACGCGATGACTCTTTACTTGCGCGCTCTGCAGCGCTCTCGACCAAAGCTGACGATATCTTGCCAAATGCTTCCCGCAGCGCCTCGTTCGAGCTGTCTCCTCGAGGGGTATGTTGCACCGCCTCGATCCATTGGCCGAGCATCCCTTCGAGTCGAGATTTCGACGCGAGCGTGCGTTGTAGCGACTGATCGAGCTGGGTACGCCGGGTGACTTTCTCGTCACGCTCGGCTTCGAGCGCCGCAAGCTGCGCTGAGGGCAGCGCGGCCTCACTTCTCGATCGGCGCGTCATCTTCGCCGTCAGTACCCGTACATCGCTCGACCCTTCGCCTTCGACCTCGATCGACGCGATCAAGCTCTCGTCGTCAACGAACAACGACAGTCCACCAAGACTCACGGTTTGAACGCCTGCCGACAGATCGATCACTGCCGATCGTTCGACCTCTGCGCGGTCCTCGAAAAAGGTGATTCGAGCAACAACACTGGCGAGTACGGGTGGGGTCGACACCGACACAGACTAACAGCAGCCTTGCCGCGCTGGCGAGTGCGAGCTACCCCCGCGCCCCATGGGTTTCGCGTGTGGCATCGTCGGCCTGCCCAACGTAGGCAAAAGCACTCTCTTCAACGCGCTCGGGTCAGGTAAGGCTGAATCGGCGAACTATCCGTTCTGCACCATCGAGCCCAATGTCGGCATCGTGAACGTGCCCGACACTCGGATCGACGCGCTGGCGAAGGTGGTTCACCCCGATCGCACCGTGCCCGCGAACATCCGTTTCGTCGACATCGCCGGCTTGGTCCGTGGCGCATCGAAGGGCGAGGGCCTGGGCAACCAGTTCTTGGCGCACATCCGTGAGGTCGATGCTGTCGCTCACGTCGTTCGTTGTTTGAGGATGAGAACGTCATCCACGTCGAGAAGCGTCGATCCGCTCGGTGACATCGAGATCATCCAGACCGAGCTGTGTCTTCGCGACCTCGACACTGTGAACAAGCGACTCGATCGCGCACGCAAGATGGCCAAAGCGAACTCGGCGCCGAGAAGCTGGCTGCTGCAGCGTTCTGTGAAGGCTCGGCGCACCTCGATTCGGGGTAAGCCTGCTCGCTCGTTCCCTGCTGTGCCTGACGACACCATTCTGGCCGGGATCCTCCAAGAGCTCTGTCTGCTCACGGCGAAGCCTCGTCTTCTATGTTGCCAACGTCGATGAGGCGAGTCTCAACAACCTCGAAGGCAATAAGCACTTTGGTGCGTTGAAGAAGTTCGCCGAGTCAGAGGGCGCCCTTGTGGTGCCAATTTTGTGCGGCGCTCGAGGCTCAGATCGCCGAGCTCATCCTGCTGATCGACCCGAGTTCCTCGAGTCGGCGGGTCTCAAAGAGCCAGGTTCATGCAGTGATTCGCACCGGCTACGATGTGCTCGGGCTGATCACCTACTTCACGGCCGGCAAGATGGAGGTCCGCGCCTGGACCATTCCGCGTGGCGCGCGTGCTCCACAAGCGGCAGGTGTGATTCACACCGACTTCAGGCAAGGCTTCATCAAGGCCGAGGTCATCTGGTGGAGTGACTTCGCCCTGCTGGGTAGCGAAGCCAAGTGCCGAGACGCCGGAAGCTCTCGATGGAAGGCAAAGAGTACGTCGTGCGAGATGGCGACGATGCACTTCCGGTTCAACGTCGACCCTGTTCCGAACACCGCGTCTGCTGTGACCGTGCCCGTGTAATTGCGCGGTGGACCCATCATCGCGACGCATCTGTTCTTCCGGCGCGACGGAGGCGAGCCAATCGAAGGGGCGGATGGTTGGCTCGACGATCCAGCGCTTCGACGATCGGCGCGAGTGATTGCCGACTCGCTTGCGCAGATCGTGGCTCGCCTCAGCTTTTGCTTCGTTTGGCGCTGGAAGAAGTCGCCATTCAAACACGCAAGAAGTCGCGCCTTGATCATCGAGCACGGCGACGTCGAGCACGCATCCGTGCTCACGTCTGTGCCCGAGTCGGTGGTGTGCGAAAGAGTATTTTTTTTCGATACGTCCGCAGATTCAGCATTCGTGGCTTCCCGATGAGGTGGTGGCGTGTGATGAGCGACTCGTTGGCAAGGCGATCTGGTGCAGCTTTTCGCGTAGTTTTTCGCTGCTTGTTTATGAGCGAAGCGCTGCCCGAGATCGCCGCAAGGGTGGCTGTCGTGGACAGGTGGTCTTCTTGCCGTGATCGTCGAGACCTTGTGCACGAACGCGAGAGTCGTGCGGCTCATGACGCCTCGACGCTGATCATGGCGGCTATCCCCAATGCGGGCGTTGTTTCTCGATGAGCTCCGGGTCAATCTGCGTGGCTCAATCAGCCTGCGGCGCAGCTTCTGGGTTTCTCGCCGTTCGTGACCGGATCCACTCGAGATCGCGACCGCGATGGAGGCCCTTCGTTTGGCTGCAGACAACCAGGCAGAGACTTCAATGGTTCGCGCCGCTCGAGTCGTCGAAGGATGCGGTTCTTCGCGATGGGCTGTGGGTGTACTTCAAGGCCCTGAACGTCGCGCGCTTCGTGTGTCGAGCTCGCCCACCCCCGGCATGGTGCGCGGTCAAGCTCAGGCGACCGGAAGACGTCACCACGTTGTATTTTGCCGAGCGAGATCTGCGCCGCGAACGCTGCTCTCGCTGAAGCTCGACGACAGGCCGAGGCCGCAGACCGAGCCAAGTCGCTGTTCTTGGCGAGCATGAGTCACGAGATTCGTACCCCGATGAACGGCATTCTCGGGATGGCCTCGTTGCTCTTCGACACACCGCTGAACGACGAGCAGCGAGAGTTCACAGAGACGATCCGAGACAGCGGAAAGAACCTCCTCGCGATCATCAACGACATCCTCGATTTCACCAAGATCGAGTCGGGCTCACTCGAGCTCGAAGAACAACCTTTCGACCCGTGTCGGTGTGTCGAAGAAGCGATCGAGCTGTTGTCTATCGACGCTTCTCGCAAGAAGATCGAGCTGTGCTCGCACTTGCTTCAAGGTGTGCCCCAGCGAGCCGTCGGCGACGTAACTCGACTGCGACAGATCTTGGTGAACTTGATCGGCAACGCCGTGAAGTTCACCCAGCGCGGCGAAGTGATCGTCGAGCTCAGCGCTGAGCCCATCGATGGCGATCGGTGCCGTTTGATTTTTTCGGTTCGCGACACGGGGATCGGCATTCCGGCCGATCGAATCGATCGTCTCTTTCGCTCGTTCAGTCAGGTCGACGCTTCGATTGCACGACGGTTTGGAGGCACCGGTCTGGGCCTCGCGATCTGCGAGCGATTGTGCACGATGATGGGTGGCTCAATCCATGTCGAGAGCACGCTCAACGTGGGGTCGACCTTCCGATTCGATGTGGTGGTCGGCCTCGAGTCTGCACAAGATCTCTCAGAGCCCGCTTCGAAGAGTGGTCTCGCTTCGGTACGAGCGATCGTCGTCGCGGCAGGAGATTCGCTCCGCCGATCGTTGACCCTGCAAGTTCAGTCGCTGGGGGCTACTGCTGAGGCAGTCTCAACGCTCGAAGAAGCTCGTGCGCGCTTGCACGAGCGAGGTCAGCACGAGACAGGGTTTCTGGTGTTGCTCGTCGATACGTCGACCCCAGAGGGCAGCTCGGCGAGTGTGCATGGTCGAGCGCTTCAACGCGAGGCCGCAGCCCCGGTGGTGCTTCTCGAAGGGATGACCGAGATTGGCAAACGGAGCGAGGAAACCCGTGGCGGGCTGTTGACCGTCACCCGCCCAGTTCGACGCAACGCGCTTCGAGACGTGTTGCTTCGAGCTATGGGTGGGTCGACGTCTCGAAGTGCCACGCGACGTGGTGAGCTCGATGCATCGTTTGCTTCCCGCTATCCATTGCGTGTGCTCGTCGCCGAGGACAACGTCGTCAATCAGCGAGTGGCGATGCTGATGCTCGAGCGTCTCGGCTATCGGCCGGCACTTGCGTCGGACGGCGCTGACGCCATCACGGCGCTCGAACGCGCAAGCTTCGACTGTGTGTTCATGGATGTTCAAATGCCAGGGGTCGACGGCCTCGAAGCCACGCGTGTGATCCGGGCGAAAACTGGGCCTGCGAAACCTCCGTATATCATCGCTATGACGGCGAATGCGCTGCCTGAGGATCGCGCCCGATGCATCGAAGTGGGCATGGACGACTTCATCGGCAAGCCGGTGCAGGTGAATGAAATCCTGAACGCGCTTCGACGAGCTGCGCAGGCCTACCCGAGGAACCCGTCGTCGAGCGACAGGCTTCGACCGAGGCCGAGTGAGCCTGATCAACGCGAGCAGTCCAAGGCCACGGTCGAGATCGTGCTCGAGGGTGACGCTCCAGACGTGCTTGACGTGAGTGTGCTCGACCAACTCGCAAGCCTTGGCGGCGATGACCTGGGGTTTCTCGACGACGTGTTGAACGATTTCGTCGACAGCTCGACACGGTTGATGAACGATCTCGACACGGCGATGTCGTCAGCCGATATGGCGTTGCTACGACGAACGGCACACACGCTGAAGTCGAGTGGAGCGCTGGTCGGCGCGGTGAAACTTTCGGCGAAGGCGTCCTTGCTCGAAGACGTTGCGCGACATCACCAAGGGGTCGGATCAAACACGCTCGTGGTCGATGTGCGTGAGGCACATGCGACGTTCTTGCAGGCTCTCGAACGATGGCGTTCTCTTCGCGGCGGTTCGCAGTGTTAGACTGTTCGAGTATGGCGACTCGGCCGGGGCTACCTTCACCCT
>JAXLYQ010000045.1:0-41432 GCA_046351315.1 Polyangiaceae bacterium | reverse complement strand
GCATCACCAATCGCGATCACGTGACCACGCACCAAACGTCCTCGCGCGTGCGTGAGCGGGATGGCTCGAGCACCGCCGAACACTTTTTCTCCGACCCAAGAATGCTCGTTCAAAAATCGGTCGAGCAGCTCGCGGCCCGAAGGGTGACCATCCGCCGGAATCGACCCCGTGAGCAATCCCACGCAATCATCAACGAGCCTCACGTTGACGATCGAGTAGCCACCCGCGACCCCGGTAAACACGGCGATCTCGTTCGGAGCGATCCCCCAGCTCTCGAAGAACGCTCGAGCCGCCGCCATGTCGGCCACACGGTGAACCTGCTGGGCGGCCGCGCACATATCCTCGGGGCGAGTGTGCAGCTCACCAAGCGCCGCAACCCCCGCGAGCCCCGATGCGTCAACCACGTACCGAGCGTCAATCACGCGGCCGTCGATGCTCACCGTACCGTCGTGCCGCTCGAACACCACACGGCTTTCGCCACGCAGCTCGGCGCCGGCGCGCATCGCCCTCGATTGAAGCAACGCGACGAGCTTTGGCATGTCGATCGCCACGGTATCGCCCGCGTTTGCCGATACCTTCGTGCGGCTCCAACCCGCGAACATATGAAAGCGCTGGTGGTGGCCGAATTGCGCCTCGTAAGGCACGGTCACCCCCGCTTCGTCCAGCATCCAACGAGGGGCATCGTTGACCCACCGCGCCCCGCATTCAGCAAGCGGTCGGCGATCGACGCACAACACCGAGAAGCCTGCTTCGGCCGCGAATGCACTCACCGCTGCGCCAGCAGAACCAGCGCCCATCACCAGCATGTCGTAGGTCATCGAGCTCACCTTTGCTCGGCAACAACATCGGTAACTTCGACGTTGGGTTGTGAAGCCCTCTATGGTGCCCAGGGACAGAATCGAACTGTCGACACCGGGATTTTCAGTCCCGTGCTCTACCAACTGAGCTACCTGGGCGGCGGCTCGCGCGACGGCATCCCCGTCGAAAGCGAGCCCACCATGATCCACGATTCCGAGGTTGTCAAACGCTTGTTGTTCGAAAGAGCATTTGTTTGTGCCGACCTTCGTTTGGTTGCTGAATTTCGATGCAGACGCCGAGCTAGCCCAAGCCAAGGGCGCCTATTCGCCGACCGATCCCGTTCGCAAACGCTCGGCCGAGCTGGTGTCGAAGCTCGTAGGTCTGGTCGACACCGACGATGTTGTAGTGGGCACCGATGTCAGCGCGCCGTTGAACCTCGGTGGCCTGAAGGTTCCGCGTATCGATCTGGTCGCACGAGCGTGGTCGCCAACCCCACAGGTGATTCGAGCGTTCTCGCGTGCGGGAGTTGCTCCACCCGCATCGCCGGGAGTCGACATCTTGCGTCGGGTGAATGGGCGCTCATTCAACGCAACGCTTGGTTCAGCGCTGCCGGGCGCTTTCTTCTCGTCGAACGAAGAAGAGATCCTGCAAGCGATTCGGCAAGATCCCGTCGCATCCCAAGCCGGAAGCTGGCTTCTCAAACGCCAGCACGCGTTCGCGGGCCGTGGGCGCCGTTCGATACGCCCCAACGAGATCTCTAACGGTGATCTGCTCTGGATTCGCGCCTCCGTCGGCGAAGGCGAGGGGTTGCAAATCGAGCCCCGTGTCGAACGCATGCTCGACGTGGCGCAGCACGGTTTTATCGGGCGATCGGGCATCGTGTTGTTCGGTGAGCCCACGGTTCAACGATGCGACGAGACAGGCGCGTGGCTCGAGACGCGGCGAGCCAACGATGAGCTCTGGAGCAGCGAGCGTGACCGTCTCGCGAGCGAGCTCAACCGCGCAGCGTCGGCGCTCGTAGAAGCAGGCTATTTCGGCCCCTTTGGAATCGATGGCTTCCGCTGGATCGACCGGACAAGTCACCCACAATTTCAACCTCGTTGCGAGATCAACGCGCGATACACGATGGGTTGGGCCATCGGGATGGGTTCGTCTCGCCCAGACCGAACTCCAGGACTTGCACCAACGGAAACAATCTTTTCACGACGATTCTTCGCTATTCTGGAGCGCATGACAACCATCAAGCTCTCCCCTCATCGCGGCTGTTTCGGTGTCGGATTTTGGCTGCTGCTCCTCTTCCGATGACAGCGGAGCGGTGGGACGGGCGGGGAGGGAGCGCCGGTCACACCATCGCCGGCTCAGGATCTGCTCGAGTAACGCAGGCTCGAGTGGCTCCGGGGACCGGCGGTAACGCAGGCGACGCGGGCTCGTCAGGCAGCGCAGGCTCGGGCGGAACGGCTGGAAGCGCCGGCTCGTCGGGTTCTTCGGGCGCCTCGGGCGCGCTGCGGGCTCTGCGGGTTCGAGCGCGGGTTCGGCTGGTTCGGCTGGGTCAAGCGCAGGCTCGGCTGGGCCGCGTTTCAGGGCTCTGCTGGTTCGGCGGGAATGTATGGCTTTGGCGATCGACGACGCTCGCGTGTACTGCGTCGACAAGATCAACGCATACCGAGCGACGCTCAGCTTGATGCCCTACGCGGGCTGGTCGGATGCAGGGACTTGCTCGGACGGCGAGGCCGAAAGCGACTACAACTCGGGCACGGCGCACGGAGCGTTCGGCACGTGCGAGAGTTCGCGCAGAACGAGTGTCCAGGCTGGCCGGGTTCGTACACGGAAATCATGGACGGCTGTCTGCAGATGATGTGGGACGAAGGCCCAGGCTCTGATTTCAGCCAACACGGCCACTACATCAACATGTCGAGCACGAGCTACACCATGGCTGCGTGCGGTTTCTACACGGGCAGCGACGGCTCGACCTGGGCAGTTCAGAACTTCAAGTGAGCCGAAGACGAGCGTTATCCCCAACGATGATACGCGGGGTGCCCTTCGCGAACCGCGACAAATACCCCGTGGCACGTCGCCGTGATCTTTCCACCGGCTTCGAGCGTCGCATCGACCGTGACTGGTCGCCGTTCACAGCCACAGACTTTGCTCGCAGGGTAACGAGCCCGGTCATCGGCGCTGGGCGCTTTAGCTTCACCGAAAACTCGGCGGTGACCGTGCACGGCGGAGCCTCGAGCCCTCGCTCTTTCATCAGCGTGTAGGCTGCAGTCCAGTTGCTGTGGCAGTCGAGAAGGGCGCCGATGATGCCGTTCATCATCCCGGGAAAAAGGCCCGGTGATGTTCTTTCGCCAGACCACGTCGCGACGATCTCGTCCCCCTCGACACGGCTCTTTATTTTTCAGGCCCTGGCGTTGGCAGATCCACACCCGAAACAAATGCTCGAAGGGGCGTAGCGATCTTGAAGGTTGTCGGCTTCGTTCGATGCCTGAGCGGTCGTCATGGGGTGACGGTCGTACAGCGGACATTCTTCGAACGAAAGCAGAACCGAAACGTTCCGGAAAGACGCTCGCGAAGCGCGCTTGTCTTGCTAGGTTAGCGCGCGCCCGAAGACGAGCGCCCGGACGATCCCGATCGCGAAGGGCAGGTAACGACTGTTCTAAAACCGAAGGTCGAGAAACCTCGCCGCTTCAAGGTGATCCTCCACAACGACGACTACACGACGATGGAATTCGTTGTGCTCGTGCTGATGCAGTACTTCCACAAGACAGAGACCGAGGCGACGCACATCATGCTCTCGGTCCACCACAAGGGTTATGGCGTAGCGGGGGTATACCCACGCGTGATGTCGCCGAGACCAAAGTATCTCAGGTTTCTTGATTTCGCCCGCAAGCACGGCACCCACTGCGCCTGACGCGGAGCCCGAGTGATCCGGCTTCACGCAAGCTAAGCCCCGGCACACCATGCGAGTTAGCCCCGAAGTTGAAGTCGCGTTCTTGAGCAGCCCGTGAAGCGCACCGAAGGCATCGTTTAATTTATCGGTGTTTCAGCATCTCCTGTTCGCGCTTCTTTTCGAAGACTCCGCCAAAGATCATCCTGCACTCAGGGCAACCGATGCGATCCGCAAGAAGCTGGATCGCTACCCGAGAAGGAAATCGAAGCGCTCGACGAAGCTCCATCGCCCTCGCCATCGAACGGTTTTCAGCGAGTGGTTCAGCGTGCCGCGGGGCACGTTCAATCGTCAGGCAAAGAAGAGCTGAAGCCCGAGAACCTTCTCATCGCCATCTTCGCCGAGCGCGACAGCTACGCCGTTCAAGTGCTCAACGCAGAAGGCGTGACGTCTCGATGTGGTGAGCTACGCCTGCACGGCGTATCGAAGATCGGCGACGACGACAGCTCTCGTGAAACCACGGGAACCGACTCTGGCAGTGAAAAAGAAGAGGGTGGCGAAGAAGGCGACGGAGCGATCAAAGATCTGCTCGCCCGCTTCACGGTCAACCTCAACGAAGAGGCGAAGCAAGGCCGAATCGATCCGTTGATCGGTCGTGAGGCCGAGGTCACGCGATGCATTCGCTATCCTCGCTCGCCGTCGCAAAACAACCTGTTGTTGACAGGTGATGCCGGCGCCTGGAAAGACCGCCATCGCCGAAGGTCTTGCGTGGAAAATCACGGAAGGACAGCGCCTGACGCGCTCAAAGACGCCGTCGTCTACGCACCTCGACATGGGAAGTACGTTGATCGCGGGCACGAAGTTCCGGAGACTTCGAAAACCGCGTGAAGGCGGTGGTGAAGGCGATCGAAAAACAGCCGCACGCGATCCTGTTCATCGACGAGCTCCATACGATTATCGGCGCGGGCGCAGTGAGCGGAGGCACGCTCGATGCCTCGAACTCATTGTGCTGTCACTGTCAGCAGGTCGCATCCGTGTGATCGGGTCGACAACGTTTCAAGAATACCGCTCGCAATATCGAGCGAGACCGAGCCTTGGCGCGCCGGTTCCAACGAATCGATGTGAACGAGCCATCGCGGACGAAACGATTTCGATCCCTATGGCCTTGCCCAAGTTCGAGGACTTCCACGGCGTGAAGTACACCGACGCCGCTCTCGAAGCCGCAGCACGACTGTCGGCGAAGTATCTTCGCTATTTAAGAAGCGTTCGACAAGGCAATCGATCTTGTCGACGAAGCGGGCGCAGCGGTGAAGCTCGCAGCGGGCAAGCGGCGAGGTGAGCGAGACGCATATCGAAGAGGTCGTCGCGAAGGCTGCGCGCATCCCGCCCAAGCAGGTCACAAAGGACGACAAGAGCGCGCTCAAGAACCTCGAGGCAGATCTGCGCAAAGCGATTTTCGGTCAGGACGACGCGGTCGCGCGAGTCGCCGCCTCGATCAAAATGTCGCGAGCAGGGCTTCGCTCGACGGACAAACCGATCGGTATCTTCCTGTTTACGGGCCCAACGGGCGTAGGCAAAACCGAGCTCGCCAAGCAACTCGCCAAACAGCTCGGCATTGGCTTCATTCGCTTCGACATGAGCGAGTACATGGAGCGGCACGCGGTCTCTCGATTGATCGGTGCACCACCGGGCTACGTGGGCTTCGACAACGGCGGATTGCTCACCGAGGCCGCCGCGAAAACCCCGCACGCGGTGTTGCTCCTCGACGAGATCGAGAAGGCTCACCCCGATATTTTCAACGTGCTGCTTCAGGTGATGGATCACGGCACGTTGACCGACAACACAGGCAAGTCGGCCGACTTCCGGCACATGATTCTGATCATGACGAGCAACGTCGGTGCGCGAGATATCGCCGCGACCCGCATTGGTTTTGGCGAGCGCTCTGGGTCGGGCGGCGAAGAAGAACGGGCGTACAAGAACCTGTTCAGCCCAGAGTTCCGCAACCGTCTCGATGCGCGAGTGCCCTTCGCGCCCCTCTCACGTCAGATCATGCTCGATATCGTGAACAAGTTCGTCGCCGAGCTCGGCCTGCAACTCGCCGATCGTGAGGTGACGATTTCACTCACCGATGAGGCTCGTGAGTATCTCGCCGATCGCGGATTCGATCGAGACAACGGCGCACGACCGCTGGCCCGCTTGATCGATACCGAGATCAAACGAGCGCTCACCGATGAGCTTCTGTTTGGCAATCTGGAGCACGGTGGGTACGTGAAGGTCGATCGCGAAACCATCACGAAAGACGGCGAGTCAAAGCAACAACTCGCGTTCACGTGCACGCCCAAAGACACCGCGACCCCAGCCCCTCCGCCATCGAAGCCCGAACGCCCGAGCCGTAAGCGGACCAACCTCAACTAACGCGCTCTCATCACGGTTCGTCGCGGCCTGACATCGCAACCCGATGCAGGCCGCTTTGTTTTGCTTGGTCGGCGCTCGCCCCAACGTTCATCGCAATGGTGAGCAAGTCATCTAGCTCGCACGAGCAGCTCACCTCGATATCGGCGCGCAACGGCAGGCTCGAGCCATTCGCGCGGTGAGCAGCGATCATCACGTGTGTGCCCAACCGACGTCGAAGAATGCAGATCCTCTCGAGGTCAGCAGAGTGCATTCGATCGAAATGCAAAAGAAGCACATCGGGCAATGCAACTGAACCTTGTTCAATGAACTGAATGAGCGCGGTAACAGCACCTGGGTTTGCAAGTGTCGCAACCGAAATGTTTCGAGCTTCGACCTGCGAAGCAACTGCGACGCACCATGCAAGGTCGTCGCAGGCAATCACCAACCGCGGAGTTTCACGAGCTCCGGCGACGATTGAGGCAAGCGTTGTTGACCTGGCGAAGTTTCGCATGGCGTTTCTCTCACAGTGCAAGCTCGCAAGCACCGGGCCACGATGGCTTTTCCGCCCTACGAAATCGGGGCGAGACTTCTGTGGATGAACCCGATGCGAAGAACGAAGCGGCTGCACACCAAGAGAACGGAGGCTCTGACCTCTGCCTTACGCACGAGTGGGTTTCCGTACGTTTTGGGTGAATACCGAGCTTGGGGTACGTTGAAACCCATGCGGTTGCGGTGCCTGCGCTTGCCACCAAGGTTGCAGCCGCTTCGCTGATCACGACACGCGCGCCATGGTGGCTCGCATGCGCTGCGTCGCTGAGCGTCACAGCGCTTCGCAAATAAAGCGACGTTGCGGTTCCGCAATCACCGTCGTCTGGCGTAATGTCGTGAACGATGATTCGACGTTTCTTGCTCGTCAGTGCGCTCGTTTTCGTGGGGTGTAGCTCGGATGACACAAGCAGCTCATCGTCGACGCCGGCGCAGGCCGTTGACGGAACGAGCGCTCGTTTCGAGCTCGATCATGACCCCACCACTCAAGACTCGTTCTTCGATCAGCCGTACCCGCTCGATCTGCGGTTGACCGAAGCGGGGACACCCGATCTTCGAGGCTTCCCGAACCCCGACGAAACCGATCTGATCAATGGTTTGGTGGGGCTCGCGTCGAAGCCGAAGGGCTTCCCAACGGTGGCCACCGCGTACTTTCGATTCTCGTCAGCGATGAATCCGCTCGACATCGAAGCGGTGATTCCCGGCGAAACGTCATCGCCGATTCTGCTGGTTGACGTCGACCCAACCTCGGATGAACGCGGAAGGTTGATCCCGACGGTGGCGGTCGTGGTGCCCGATGACGCTTTTTTGCCTCCGAACACGCTCGCCATCGCGCCACGCCCAGGGTTCATTCTGCACCCCAAACGCACCTACGCGTTCGTGGTGCAGCGCTCGTTGAAAGATGCCGCGGGCAAGCCACTCGGCTCGAACCAAGCATTCGAGCAAGTGAAAGCGGGGCAGGCTCCGGCGGGCTCGCAGGGGCAGAAAGCGGTCGAGCTGTACAAGCCGCTGTGGGAGACGCTCAAGACGCTCAATATCAGCCCGAGCAACGTGGCCGCCGCAACGGTATTCACCACGGCGGATGTGATCTCCGATCTCGCCGACCTCACCGACAAGCTACTCGCGAAGTACGACCTCGAGATCACCGACCTCACGTTCAACGCCGAGGGAGGCCCGGCCCCCGCCGACGGTCCGCAACGTGTGTGTGAGATCCACGGCAAGGTGAAGTACCCGCAGTTTCAAGTCGGTACCCCACCATTCAACACCGATGGTTTGTTCACGTACGGCGACGATGGGCTTCCGATCAAACAACGCGATGAGGAAGCACCGATCGTGTTGACGATCCCGCGAACGACGATGCCCACAAATGGCTTCCCTCTCGTGGTGTACTTCCACGGCTCTGGAGGTCTAAGCACAGCCGCCGTAGACCGCGGAACCTGGCGCCCTCAAGACACGGACGAGGGGTGCCCGCCGGTGCCCGCTGGACACGACATCCGCGACGAATGGGATGGAGTCTTGGGCTGCAACACGAAGGGAACAGGCCCCGCGTACGTGGTTGCCAACTACGGTTTTGGCACTGCGGCAAGCGCGCTCCCTCTGAACCCGGAGCGCCTTCCGGGTGCGGCAGACACAGCCTATTTGAACATCAACAACCCGAAGTCGTTTCACGACACGTTCACCCAGGGAGTGTTCGAGCAACGATTGTTTATCCGCGCGGTGAGCAAGCTCGAGATCCCAGCGTCGGTCGTAGCTGCTTGCGACGGCGTGCAACTGCCGTCAGGGGCCACGTCGTTCAAGTACGACACGTCGAACCTGATTGCTCAGGGTCAGTCGATGGGCGGGATGTACACGAACCTCGTGAGCTCGGTGGAGCCTACGGTGAAAGCGTGTGTACCCACTGGCGCAGGGGGGTTGTGGAGCTACTTCGTGATGAAGACTCCGCTGTACAACGGCTTGGCAGGGCCACTGTCGAATCTCGTGGGCGCGCCACTCGAATCGTTCTCATTCGTGCACCCGACCATGTCGCTATTGCAGGCTGCATGGGAGACGGTTGACCCGATGGTGGCGGTACCTCGGTTGGCGAAAAATCCGCTGCCGAATCACCCCGTGCGACCTGTCTACGAGCCCGTGGCAAAGGGCGATTCGTTCTTCGCGACCGTGACCTATGACGCGATGGCGATCGCGTACGGCAATCAACGCGCAGGCGAGGTGGTGTGGGACACGATGGACCCAGCGCTCGCTCTCGACAACCGAGAGCCAACGAGCTTTCCCGTGTCTCAGAACTTGTCATCTGGCGACACCAAGTACACAGGCGTCGTCGTTCAGTTCGAGGGCGATGGCGTGTACGACCCACACGCGATTTACTCGCAACGAGATGACGTGAAGCACCAGTACTCGTGTTTCATGAAATCCTTCGTCGAAACGGGTGTTGCCACCGTGCCCGCGAAAGGTGGCGTCGACGATGCGTGCGCTCCGTGACGTAGTCGTCATCGAGCCGTGATTGCGAGAATGGCGCGGCGACGCATCGCACCAATCTCGCTGATGAAGAGAAACGCATTTCTCACGGGACGAATGCCGATCGGAGGGTAATCTCTGCGGCCATGCGTAGGCCGCGTCTCCGATTTCTCCCCTCAATTTTGCTTGGAACCAGTGCTCTCTTCGCGCTCGCGTGCGGAGGAGATGACTCACCCACCAGCGCTGCTGGCGGCTCAGGGGGAAGTGGAGGGACCGCTGGATCGTCAGGCTCTGCGGGCTCGAGTGGCTCGTCGGGTAGCGCAGGCTCGTCCGGGTCTTCGGGCTCGGCGGGCACAGGCGGATCATCCGGTAGCGCCGGCACGGGTGGTACGGCGGGCTCAGCGGGCACCGGTGGAACCGCAGGCTCCGCAGGCAGTGGTGGCACCGCTGGCTCGGCAGGAACGGGCGGAACCGGCGGCACCGGAACGTGCGGCAACAACGTGATCGATCCGGGTGAGCAGTGCGACGACGGCAACCAGATCAGCGGTGACGGCTGTGAGTCGAACTGTACCAACACGCCCACGAACGAAGTGGTGTGCGAAACGCTCACGCCACTTGCGACAGGCACGTGCGAGGTCACGCCGGGTGGAGCCTCGAAGGTCATTCGCGGCACCATTTTGACGCCGAGCACGGTGTACCGTGGCGGGCAAGTGCTCGTGAATTCGTCGGGAGACATCACCTGTGTCGGGTGTGACTGTCTCACGCAAGACCCGACGGCGACGGTCGTCACGTGCCCGCAAGGCGTCGTGTCGCCGGGCCTCATCAACACGCACGATCACATCACCTACGCACAGAACTCTCCGGCCCCTGACTCTGGCGAGCGATACGAGCACCGCCACGAGTGGCGAAAGGGAATCTGTGGCCACACGAAGATCCCGGTCACCGGAAACGCGACAGCCGACCAAGTAAGCTGGGCAGAGTTGCGCTTCCTGTTCAGCGGCGCGACCTCGACCGTAGGCTCAGGTGGCGAAACGGGCCTCCTTCGCAATCTCGACAAGGCCGCGCAACAAGAGGGTCTCGCGCAGACCGCGGTCGACTTCGACACCTTCCCGCTCAACGATTCGACGCCACCGACGGGCTTCTGTGGTGGTGCGCCTCTCTGCTCGGCTTACTCGAACGTGGTCACCACCACGAGCATCGATCCCGACGATGCGTACTTCCCGCACGTCGCAGAAGGCATCAACGCTACCGCGGAAAACGAGTTTGTGTGCTTGAGCAGCGCGAACCCCGGTCACGACGTGGTGGTCGACAAGAGCGCGTTCATTCACTCGGTCGGCCTCTCGCCAGCCGACTACGCCGCGATGGGTGAGAAGGGCACCGCGATGATCTGGTCGCCCCGCTCGAACATCTCGCTCTACGGCGACACAGCCCGCGTCACCGAAGCGGCACGATTGGGCGTGTTGATCGCGCTGGGTACCGACTGGATCGCCTCAGGGTCGATGAACATCCTGCGCGAGCTTCGCTGTGCGGATTCGCTCAACTCGACGTACTTCAACCACTTCTTCACCGACCGTGATCTGTGGATGATGGTGACCGCGAACGCAGCGACGGCCACCGCAACGGACGACGTGATCGGCGCGTTGGCTGTCGGAAAGAAAGCGGACATCGCGGTGTTCGATGGCTCGGTGAACACCGATTACCGTGCAGTGGTCGGTGCCGAAACCAAAGACGTCGCGTTGGTGCTTCGCTCGGGCAAGGTGCTCTACGGTGACGAGAACATCGTGACCGCGAGCGGCGCAACCGGCTGCGACACGCTCGACATGTGCGGCGTATCGAAAGCGGTCTGTTTGCAGGGCGAAATTGGCAAGACCTACTCGACGCTCAAGACCACGAACGCGAGTATTTATCCCGACTTCTTCTGCTCGGAGCCCACCGGCGAGCCGAGCTGCGTGCCCACACGACCGAACTCTGTGTCGGGCTCGACCATCTACACCGGCGCCATCACCGCCGATGACTCCGACGGCGACGGGATCCCGAACGCGAGCGACAATTGTCCGACCGTGTTCAACCCGATTCGACCGATGGACAACGGCGCTCAGGCCGACACCGACAGCGACGGCGTCGGTGACGTCTGCGACGTGTGCCCACTCGATGCGAACACGTCGACGTGCACCACGTTCAACCCGAACGACTCGGACAACGACGGCGTCATCAACACGGATGACAACTGCCCGAGCAACGCGAACCCTCTCCAAGAGGACGCCGACATGGACGGCAAGGGCGACGCATGCGACGCGTGCCCGAACGCCGCAAACCCAGGCAGCGCCGCTTGCCCCGCGACGATCTACGACGTGAAGTCAGGAGCGATCGCTCCGAACTCGACCGTCGCGATCAACAACGCGCTTGTCACGGCTCGCTTCAACAACGGGTACTTCCTGCAAGTCAAAGAGGGCGACGCGGGTTACCAGGGCGCGGCCAACTCGGGTGTGTTCGTGTACAGCCCTGGCAACACAGTCGCAGTGGGAGATCGCGTCAACCTCACCACAGCAACGATCAGCGTGTACTTCGGTCAGATTCAGTTGACCTCTCCGACCGTCGTGGGCGTGAGCTCGGGCGAGGCTGGGCCTACGCCGATCGACGTCACGACCGCTGAGGTCGCAACGGGTGGGTCAAACGCAACGGCCTATGAATCGGTTCTCGTACGCGTTGCGAACGTCAGTGTCGACAACATCGCGCCCACTCCGGGAGCCGGCGACACCGCGCCTACGAACGAGTACACCGTGAACGACAGCTCGGGAGCGGTTCGCGTCAATGACCTGCTCTACCTCACGAGCCCATTCCCCACGCTCGGACAAGGGTTTGCTTCGCTGACCGGCGTGCTCGAGCTTCGCAACAGCAACTCGAAGATCGAGCCTCGCAGCGCAGCCGACTTCGTGTACGGCTCGGCGGTGTTGACCGGCATGTCACCCGCGAACAGCTTCGTGTTCCAGGGGCAATCGTCGACCACGACCGTGCCGACTGCATTGAGCGTTCAACTCTCGAATGCGGCCAGCACCGATTCGTTCATCGCCATCACCTCGAGCGATTCAGCGTCGCTCGCAGTTGTGGGCGGTGGGGTGACCGTCCCCGCTGGCCAAACCAGCGCAGCCGTACTGCTCGACGGCCTGGCTCAATCCCCCGATGTGACGCTGACCGCGACCCTTGGCTCCTCCTCCTTCCAAACGCACGTCCGAGTGGTGGGTACGGCAGAGCAACCGACGCTCGTGAGCCTTACCCCAACGACCTCGACCATCTCGGCCGGCGGCACGCAATCGTTCGCGGTGGGTCTCGACATCCCGTCGCAGTCCGCCACCAGCGTGTCGCTTGCGCTGTCCCCCGCCAACGCCGGCACCGTTCCCGCGAGCGTGCTCGTCCCTGCCAACCAGACGTCCGCGACGTTCGACTACGTCGACGGTTCGACAGTGTCGTCGGTCGACGTGAAAGCAACGCTCGGCGCGACCACATTGACCTCGACCCTCACGGTGAGCGCAGCCCCAGTGTGTAGCGTCAACCACTTGCTGATCAGCGAGATCCGAAGCCGTGGCACGGGTGGAGCCGGCGACGAGTTCATCGAGCTCTTCAACCCAACCTCTTCGCCCATCGTTCTCGACAACACCTGGAAGCTCGAGGCACGCAGCAACGCGGCCACCAGCTACTCCTCGCGTTGGGTTGGGTCGGGCAAGACAATCCCGGCACACGGTCACTTCCTGATCGCGTTCACGAGCTACACGCAGCAGCCTGCCGCGGACGAAGCTCTCTCGAGCGGTATCACCGATGCGACCAGCATTCGTCTCACCAAGAGCGCAGCGGTGATCGACGCCGTTTGCTACGCGTTCGATGCGACCAGCGCAGCGGTCTACACGACCGACGCAACGTACATCTGCGAAGGCGCGCCGATCGTCAACAACCCGCACAACAACACGTCATCCACCGCGACCGATTCGAGCATCGAGCGCTTGCCAGGTGGCAACGGGGGCAACTGCACCGACACGGGAGACAACAAGTCTGACTTCATCGTCTCGACGCCGGCCAACCCGCAAAACTCGTCGAGCGCCCCGACGCCCTGATTCTCGGAGCTTCGAGTGAGTAAGAGCCCTGCGCACGAAGCGCGGGGCTTTTTTATTTGCCCAAGTCCATCAATCCGGCCGGCACGATCTCACCCAGCGAGCGAAGCTCCGTCGCGGTGAGCGTTGTGGTTCCGATGACGGTGGCTCCCGAGGTGCGAAATGTCACCGGTGCGAAGAGCGACATCTTCATACCAAGCACCGTCTTCACGCGAACGGCTTCGATTCCGTCCGAAAGGGTCTTCGCACTTGCGACCGCCGTCGCCGCATCGGCATCGTCGAGCTTGATCACAACCTCGCCGCTTCCGTCACTGCGAAGCATCAAGCTGATCCGCACCCACTGAATGGTCGACGGCATCGTGAACGGCAGCCCTTTGAACGCTCGCGCAGGATCGCGAACCTTGACGACCAGCGCTTCACCGTTCGGCTTGGGGAACGCCGGATTCGAGATCTTCTTCGCCTTGTCGAGCAACGAAGGCGGCACTACCAGCACAACGTTGTTGCCAGGCAGCAGGAAGTTTCGTTCCGCGTTGTCGATCTTCGCTTTTGCGATCGGCGGCGACTGCGACTCCCACGTGCCGCCTGCATTTTTGATGAGCGCATCGACTGCTTCGCGGGTGCGTTTTGCGTCGCCTTTGAGCTGCACCACGCTGACGATTTGGTCGGTCTTCCGCATCTGAGGGCCAGCGATCAAGATCCGTTCGGTGTCTTTGACCGGGTCGAGCGATGTGCCGCCAAAGAACGCGTTCCACTGCTTCATTTGCGAGATGGCTGGGCCTAGCTGCGTCGCGAGCGTCGGGGCGTTGGCTCGAACGACGTCCATGTTGAAGAGCAGAGAAACGTTGGGGTTCCCGCCTGTGATCGAGCTGGTGTTACCCACCATCGACACAGGGTCTTTCACCTCGCGAACGGGTGCCGCTCCGCCGTCGCTTTCACCGCCATCGTGCTCGCCAAGACCTGCATCGCCGATGGCTTTTCCACCAACGCCGGCCTCCGCATCCGCAGCGGCGTCAGCTCCGCCATCGAGATCGCCGAGCGGTGTGGGCGCGCTCGCTTCTCGCCCCGCATCGAGACGATCTCGGCCGGCGTCGCTACCTGCGTCCGACGCATGCTTTCCGCCATCGACGGCGGCGTCGGCAAAGCTGGCATCCGAGCCAGCGTCCGCAGCGTTGGGGTCTTTCAGAAGCTTCTCCTCAACGAGACCGGTTGTACCCGCCGCAACCGGAGCGCGATCGTCACCGCTCGAACGAGCAAGTGTCGTCGGTGAATCGACCAGCTCGACCTCGAACGGGATCTCTGCCGAGCCTTCGAGATCTTCGAGCCGAAACCCAGGCTTGTAGAGCCCACCAAAAAACTCGCGCGTCCATTCGGTCGTAAAAAACGGAATGTGCACGAGCATCGAAAACGCAGCGGCCCATCGAAGAACTCGAGAAGGGTCCTTCCACGCGCGGCTCGCATTCGATCGGGTCAGCACTCCTCCCATCTACGCCCAGGTGAGTAGCACTCTGTCCCACGTGTCGCTCAGAACTGGTTCGACACACCGTCCGGGGGTACTAGAACGGCGGTCGGTTACCCCGGCGTTCTTGCCTGCTTTCTCGGTGCACTGGCCCGACAGCGTGGGCTTTCTCCCAACACGCAACCCTTCGGTTTTTTCGCAGCGCGGAACAACAGCGCTGCACGGCTAGCGCCTCCGTCGAACCCCGAACGAGACACCCGTGAATCGAACCTCTCTGCCCCCACGCCGCGCTTCGCACTTGCTTGCTTCTGCCGTTGGATTGCTGACCTCGTTGTCGCTCGTTTCGTGGCTTGGTTGCTCGGGCAAAGCGCCACCTGGAGCAGGAGTCGGCGCGAACGCCTCGTCGACTGCATCAGGTTCGAGCATCGCCCAGACAAACACCGCCTCGGCGAGCGGAGTCGCGGCAACCCCTTCAGCCAGTGCGCTTGGAGAGAAAGATCAAGCGTTGCTCGCCGCGCTCGAAGACGCTGGTGTTGCGATGCCCACGGGGCCGTCGGGGTACAACGGGCCGCTATTCGGAGTCTTCGCAGGAGCTGCCGTCGTCTACGCGCAACCCGATGGCAACAAGGCGAATCGACTTGGATATGTTCGCCACGGCGCACGCTTGGCCGTGGAGCCGAAACCGGTCGAAGGAGATCACTGCCCCGAGGGTTGGTACAAGCTCATCCCGATCGGCTACATCTGCGGCAAGAACGGCACGCTGAACGCAGACGATGCTCGCGTTCGATTGGGCACGCGCGCTCCGAACCTCGATGAGATTTTGCCGTACCCCTACGCGCACAATCTCTCGCACGGCACGCCGCGGTACAAGAATGTCCCGTCGCGCGACGACATGGCCGAAATCGAGCCCTACCTCAACATCGAGGTGAGCCCAGAACGAGCTGCGAAACGCGCCGCCGAGACGAAGGGCAAGTCGGAAACAGCCGAAAAACGCGAGCCCGAGCGCACGGCGAAGCACGACAAAAAGGGCAAGAAGCGTCGCAAGAAGAAGAAGACCGAGAGCACGGAGAGCGACACCCAACGCGACGCGCCGGGCGAATCGACATCGGCCGCCTCCGCCACGGCAGCTCCACAGGTCGCACCGACGGCAACGAGCACATCGACCAGCGCGAAGGACAGCGACGACGCGGATGCTGGGGTTGCGCTTCCGACGCTGCCCACCGCCACGGCAACCGTTGCTGACACGACGACGCCGCTCGATTTGCCGGACGCAGGGGCAGCCGATGCAGAAGCGCCGAAGCCCTGGTTCATGCAGGATTTCAAGGACGGAAAGGCCCCCGATATCAAGCTTTCCGACCTTGCCGGCGAAGCGAATGGTGTGCTTGCGAAACGCATGGTGCGCGGTTTTTACGTGGCGGTCGATCGCACGTTTTCGATGAACGGACGCCTCTGGCACAAGACCACATCGGGCCTCATTGCACCGGCCGATCGCGTCGCGGTGGTGAAGCCGCCGAGCTTCAAAGGGCAGGAGATCGACGAAGCTCACGCGAGCAACGGCGTCTTGTTCGTGCTCGCCAAATCGGCTGCGAAGTACAGCTACGATGCCGAGAAGAAATCCGTCACTCCGAACGGCAACGTCGCTCGATACGATCGATTCTTTGCCACCGGAAAAATCGCCGAAATCAGCGGGAAAGAGTACCGCGAAACCACCGATGGATTCTGGCTCAAGGTTGGCGACATCACCTATACCGATCCGGGCAAGCAACCGAGTGACGTGAAGGCCAACGAGCGCTGGATTGACGTGAATCTCACCCGACAAACGCTGGTTGCGTTCGAGGGCAGCAAGCCCGTCTTCGCCACACTCGTCTCGACGGGACGAAAGGGCAAAGACAAGAAACACGATCACACGACACCAAGCGGCGCGTGGCGCGTTCGTGAGAAGCACATTTCGGCCACGATGGACAGCGACGGCGTCGTCTCAGGCGACCTTCCGTACTCGATCGAAGAAGTGCCCTACGTGATGTACTTCCACGAGTCGTACGCCACACATGGTGCGTTCTGGCACGATAACTTCGGACGCCAGCAGAGCCACGGTTGCGTCAACCTCGCCCCACTCGATGCAAAGCGGATCTTCTTCTGGGCCGACCCGCAGATCCCGAGCGGTTGGTACGGGATGCAATCGTCGAACGAGATGCCCGGTTCCAAGGTCGTCGTACACGAGTAACCAAGTCCCCTCCGCAAGCCACACCCTCGAGCCACACCGTCCAGCCACGCCGGCCGACGACCAACAAAGAGCGACGTTGGCGAGGTGACAGAGAAGTCGGCGGCAACGCCGGAAATTTGGCCCTGCGACGAGCTGCGGAGTAACCGAACACCACGCCGATGTGTCGCATGTTCGGAATGGTCTCCGAGTCTCCCGTGGCGCTTCGAGCGCTGCTTCGAGACGCCCCGCGAAGTCTCGCCGTGCTTCCCGAGAGCACCGAGGACGGGTGGGGTGTTGCAGCCTCGAGCAAAGGGTTCTGACGGTGCATCGGTCGACCGAGTGCGCCGCTGAATCGACAGGCTTTTCTCAAGTCGCAGAGCGTGAGACCGCCGAGCTTGTGATCGCGCATGTCCGTCAAAAAACGGTAGGCGCCACGATGCTCAAAAACACGCACCCGTTTCGCCGAGGCAGCTTCGTGCTTGCTCATAACGGGACGATCGATGGGGTAGGGTGGCTCACGTCGCACACCTCGACCGAGCGCCGGAACGAGATCGAGGGTGAGACGGACAGCGAGAAGTTGTTCGCGTTCTTGATGACTCGTCTCGACGAGCACGGAACCGCCGAAAAAAGCGGTCGACGCGGCGGCTCGATGGTTGCGCTGTCACAAGCGGATCGGGACGGTAATTTCCTGTTCTCGGACGGCAGCACCCTGTTTGCGTTTGGCAAGGCCGGGGCTGTTTCTTCTTGACCGCCTTCGGTGGCGCCAGCACGTTCGCGACGCACGCCGTCTATTGCCATCAGCAGCGAGCTGCCCACTGCGGAAGCGTGGACCGAGGTGAGCGAGGGCACGCTGCTCAAGGTGCACGAGGGCACCACGGTTAAGGCACGTCCATCGAGGCCGCCAGCTGCAAGCCGCACAACCGGCGGACGTGCATCGAGTGACCCTTGTGCTATTGACTCGTCGAAGGGCCCTCCACGCGGTCGGGTGTGTTCAACTAGCTCAAAGGTAGAGCAGTCGACTTCCAATCGACGGCGCGGGTTCGAACCCGTGCTGCGGTCTAAAAGTACAGCCGACGGGAGGGTTTTCGGTCACTTCGGCCGCTCCCATCGTGGAGATGAAGTAACTATTCCACCTCGCGCTCGACGAGCATCCCGGGGAGGATTCGAGCGCCCGAGTCGGTGCATTCTCCTTGGATTTCGAAGGTCGATCGATCGCCATCCTTGGCATCCAAAACTCGCCGTGGGCACGAGCGATAAACACCGCGCGCAGCCCGTTCACGCTGTCAAACGCGAAGCTGAAGAAGTGCGCGCTCGGGGCGTTCTACCGCGTCAGGGCCCTGGCGAAATCCAAGCGCTGCCCACGTGAGATGATCCCACGTGCTGCGGGCCGCCGGGTCCACCGTACGAACCCCGCGAGGAACCTGCGTGGCCAATGGCGCGGACGGAGGAAACGCCTCCGCGGGGATCTGCTCGTCCGCGTACTGGATTGCACCTGCACCGATATCTTGAAGCCCGCGGGCGGCCTCAGAGAAATGCGACGCACGAAGATTTCGCAAAAACGTTGGAATGGCAACAGCGAGCACAGAGCCACCCACGGCAAGGATGGCAGCAAGCTCTACGGTCGTCGGCGTTCGCATCCGCGCGAAGATGACCCAGCAAGCCGATGCTGTCCAAAAGACGTTGTTTCACCCACGCTGCGCCGAATTTGCGAACCGGCGCGGTTCCTCCTCGGTCGACAGAGCCAAAGGGAAGGCCGGTCTCTTCGGTCGCTTCGCCGGCGAAACTTTCGTGAAAGCGCCCTAGCCATCTCCCTTCGTTCGAAAGGCTTGGCAAAGCCGCATCTTTTGTTTTCCTTGCCGGTAAAACGTTGGGTAAGGGCGCTCTCACCGACAGGTTTACGGGCGAAGCTTCGGGTACCACCATTCCTCGAAAACGTTCGTGGACGAAGCTAACGGAAACCGTCGCTTTGCGATGCTCGGTTGGCAAAGCTCCGAAACTCGGCGCCCATCGGATATTGTGCGATGTCCGAATCGACATGCGCGTCCGCCCGCGCCAGCGTCATCTCTCCTGCGTTGCAGGGTGCGCTGCCCCACATGGGAACGAAGAATGGTCTCGCGCAAACAGGCCCGAACGCCGTGACAAAATGCTCCTCATCCCCAGGGCGAACATCCCGATGGCCACCCAACCCAACCACCCGCGCTTGTGACTTGCATAAAAGCGTCACTGCAGTCCGTCCTCAAGCTCTGTCAACGCGCAGGGCGAAATTAGAGTACTGGCGCAAAGTCGCTTCAAAGCGAATTCGGCGAGCGCAATGATTTGGCTCCGATTGCGGCAGTCATGGCACGCGACACTAGGGCCAAATTTGGCGTGGAGATGTCGGTGTCCGTTCGGTCGCGGACCCAGTTCACACGAAGCGAATCGGCATCGAAAAACCCTACTTTGATCGATGGGAGCACGATCGCATAGGAATTGTCGGCAGCGTTCGAAGTCACAGGCTGGCGGAGTATCGCGTAATCCAGCCCACTCTCGAACTGAGCGAGAGATTTCCCGCTCATAAAGGGTCGCTTCGTCGCCAACCCCATCAAGTCGAACACAGTAGGGAAGATGTCAGCGTGGGAAGAGACAGAATACCGCACATCCAGCTTCGGCTGTGAGCAGAACAGGAACGGTACCGGGTTTGGGCATCGTCCAATCTTGTATTGTGCCCAAACGGGCCGTCATTGTCCCAGAATGATTCCCCGTGGTCACCGAACACCACCACGAAAGTGTCGTTGGCTCGAGGGCCGCGAAGCACGGTTTGAAGGAGTTGATCGATGAGAAAATCCGCGTAACCCACTGCGTTTCTGTATCTGTTATAGACGCTCACACCGAAAAGCTTTCTTATCTCGGACGAATTTCCTTTCCCGCTTCCTTCCCCCGTTCGTCGGTTTATTGGAAGCCCGAAGGCATCGTCAGGGGTGTATTTTTTGAACTCAGGCGGAGCCGTGGAAGGTCGTGTAGTGCGTTGATTCTAGCGCGATGTAGTCGAACCTTGGTGTTGAGGGCGTGGACGTGTACATCGCGATCAACGCGTCGACGTTCTTCTTGTCGCCCAAGGAAGTGTCGTCTGATTCGCTGATGTGCTTATTCACTTCCGGTCCAAGTACTGATTCCGCGATGCCATCAAAGTTGAGCGCTTCGTTTACGAACCAGACGTGAGTCCCATACCCTAGGGTACGCAGAATATGAAGCGGAGAGGAGTAGAGGTGCGCTCTACGTGGCGGGATGGTAGGCTGCGGAGAGGCCTGTGAGCGCGCCGTACACCATTCCCAGTCGTGTTTCCTGCAGAATAGTGCGCACGCGACGTGGCACAGTTGGCCAGCCATCGACTCAAGAGAGGGGCATGTCGGTCGGGTTCAACATATCCGCCCGGAGTGATTCCACGTGGACAAAGATGATGCTCGGTCGTCTGGTCGTTGTTGCGGATAGCGCACCGTTGTGCACCCATTCCTTTTAGCTCGTTGACTTCAACATCGATAAGTGCAGGGCCAACATCGAACGATTGAGGCTCGCGAGCCGATTTATCTTCAATAGCAGCGTGCAATGCGATCGCGCGGAGAGTCGCACCATCGGGAAGAAAACGAGATCGCGAAACGTGACCGAGAGATTGTAATCCCTGCAATGACACCTCCCAGACGCCGAATTGCAGAAGTTGAGCGCTTAACAGGGTGGGTGCCGCCCGCGAGTACACGAGAAGCGAACGCGCGATCACTCCGACCGCAAGGGCAGCGATCGCCAATAGAATCCCGTCGACGGCAGGGCACCCAGGGTGACCCGTCCGAAACGCCGAGAAAGCCGCGCGCAAATCGAGCGCACTGGGGTGTTTTCCGAAGAGAAAAACGAATCCAATGTCAAAAATAAAGTAGACGAACGAAACCATGGCGGTCGCCGCGACTGGCAACTGGCTCGACCCGCGAATCGGCAAGGCGTTCTTAAACACTTGGAATAGTGCGCCGAAGGCAAGCACGAGCACGGCAGCCCAGGCGAGAACATGCGTTGCGTTGGTATACGAGGTCCCTACTGTCTCTCTGTGTTGTAGGTAACTGGCGAGAAGAGCGCAAAATAGCGCCGCAATGGTTACGCGGAGCGAACCCTCCGCCCGCTTTGATGAAGTTGTCATCCAGCTCCGCTATACCACGCGAGCTAGCAGGGGAATATCTGCCGAAAAAAGATAGTGCCGACGTATGTTCTCGCGATCGAGTGTCGGTATCGCGTGAACATGAGAATGTGTACAAAATACCCAATACAGAAGATGTTTGCCGAAGATCGGTCTGCTGCCGTAAGCAGCTTGCAGAGGCCTGTCCGTCGCCACCAGCGCCGACGGCAAGCCTTTTTCGTTGTCACTCGACCACTTCATGGTGGAGAGCAAAGAAGTTATTCGACCTCGCGCTCGACAAACATCCCTTGGAGGATTTGAGTGCCCGAGTCCGTGAATTCTTCTTGGATTTCAGAGATCGACCGCCATCTCCATCCAGCTCGCCCCGAGCTCGAGTGAAAAGCATTCTTGAAGCCCGCGGGCAGCCTCAGAGAAATGAGAAGCACGAAGATTTCGCAAAAACGTTGGAATGGCAACAGCGAGCACAGAGCCACCCACGGCAAGGATGGCAGCAAGCTCTACGGTCGTCGGCGTTCGCATCCGCGCGAAGATGACCCAGCAAGCCGATGCTGTCCAAACGAGCTCCGTCGGCCAGGCGCGGATCCCTTCGCCGCACTGCACTGATAAAGAGGGTTACACAACGACGGCGGCGGCGTGCGTGGCCCATCCCCACCCGCTCATGCGGACGGTTGTTTCGTCCGAGGGAGATGGGGAGGTCGCAAGAACCTTCGAAGTGTCGTCCAGAGCCCCGATGAGGCTCGACCGGACATCGGGAATGTGGTCCAGACCTTCGTTGGAGGTCGGAGGGACATCTGGAACGTTGTTGAGACCTTCGAAAGAGGTCCACGGGACGTTCGGAACGTCCTGTCGACCTCTTCCGAAGCTCCGCAGGACGTTCGGAACGTCCTCTTGACCTCGTGATGAGCTCCGGAGGACGTTCGGAAGGTCTGCCCGACCTCCTCGGGAGCTCCCACGGACGTTCGGAACATCCTCACGACCTCGCGAAGAGCTCCACTGAACATTCCGATGGTCCGGCTGGACCTGGTGCACGAGCGGGAGTGAAAGGGTTCGCTCGGTCAACGCCCCTCCCGAACGTGGCGGCGATAGCCCCAGCGCCCGAGACGGCCCAATCGCTCTGCTTCGAACGGCCGTGGAAGCCCAGCCGGAAGCAAAAACTGGCATTTCAGCCCTGACCTCCGTCAACCTGGAATAAGCTCTTCGCTCCGAACAGCATGAAAACACGTAAACGACTCCCTCTCGTATCGCCGTTTGGCCCCGCTGACGTGGCTCGTGCAGCACACGCCGCGATCGGTCAGTCGTTCGCAACCGAGCGCTCTGCCCGTCGGGCGATCACGGTGGCCGAGGAAGCAGAGACGTGGTGCGACGAGATCACAGACGAAGTAATCGAACGGATTCCTTTGTCTCGACCACTCGCGTGCGTAGAAGGGTGTGCTTTCTGCTGCCACTTGAAAGTGCTGGTGACCGCTCCAGAGGCGCTTCGATTGGCGGCGCATCTTCGCGCTACGCTGAGCTCAGCGCAGCTAGAGGCGGTGCGCGCCAGAGTTGTGGAGACAGATGCGACCACGCGCGGATTGACGAGCGAACAGCGAGTTGCCGCAAAGCTTCCGTGCCCCCTTTTGGTAGACGCGAAGTGCGTCGCCTACGATGCGAGACCGCTCGCGTGTCGCGGTGCCAATTCGTATGACGCCGACGCTTGTGCGAAAGGGTTCGAGAATCGTTCCGAGAACGTTCTCATTCCAACCTATGACCCCGCACCACAAACCGCCGACGCCATCCGCAGTGGGATCAGTAATGGTGCTGGCCAACATCGTCTGGACGGCACCCTCCTTGAGCTGACGGCAGCACTTCGAGTCGCACTCGAGAACCCCAATGCCGCCAAAGATTGGGCTCATGGCAAGCCAACGTTTGTGCCGGCGCATGACGCCGAGATGCAAGAGGTTATTCGGCGGGCGCGGGCACAAGCTCGGTAGCGACCGACTCGAGTGCGAAGTGAGATGCATGAGCCGCTGGTTTCGATCACTGGCGAGCGCCCTGAGGGGCCTCCAAGATTACTTAACGCGACGATTCCGGAGCTCTGTCCACAGATTCCAGTCGTGCACGCAGCCTTGGGTCCCAAATTTTTCAGCGCCGACGCAGTCGATTGCGCCCGACATCGGCCCGAGCAGGAGCACTTTGGAGCGAGACAGGTACGGAAGCTCAGCGCGCCACGCTTTTTCGAACTCTCGGGTCGCATCGCGAGCGCGTTCGGACGCTTCTTCAGCGCGCATACTGCGGAGCTGTGTGAGCACCTGTTTTCGCAGTTCCTCATCCTCGGTAATTCGATACACCCGTTCGAGAAAGTCGATCGCGGCGTCCCGTTCTCCGCCCCTGCGAAGCAGCCCCACACCGGCCAAAGCGTGCCATTGTACGTCCTCGTCCGACCCAATCTCCGCAGCGCGTTGAAACGCGCGAGCTCCGTCGAGGCGCCACTGCGATTGTTCGCTCTCAGGTATCGCCTCGACCGCGACGTACGCCATAAAGTTACCTGCAACCAAAAATAGCTTCGCATCGTTGGGTCGCGCAGCCATTCCGCGTTCGAGAATTGCTCGTGTCCTGCGATAGTCTTCCTCAACCGACGGAACCGCACCAAACGTCAGAATCGAATCCGCGTAGAGATAGGGATCGCGGTACGTCGGATCGAGCGCATATATCGCGTCGAAATACTTTGGTCCGTGGTCGAACTTTCGTCGTTCCACCATCCGCAGCCCTTGCGCGACCAAAACGTAAGCCCAAATCAAATCCGCAGTCGCAGCGCGGTATCCGAGGCTTAGAAGCGGGAGTTGATCGGGCGGCGCGAGCGGATAAATGTCCGAGCGTTCGTGGACTCGTGCCAATCGTTTCGCCACGATGGGTTGTGTTCCGGCGATGCCAAGAATACTCATGAGCAGCGCAGTGGCAACAAACGGGACTTTCTCGAGAAGATTGCTCATTCCTCGGGGTGGCATTTACCACGTCACAACGAACGCCCCAATCCCCACGTTTGTAACAGAAGCCAAAACATACGTTCGGCAACAAAGGTTGGTTGAGCTCAACCCGGCCCAGCAACGCCGCGCGACCGGTCTTTGGCCTGTCCACTCGGGTAACGTCCGGTGTAACGTAGCCCTTCAATGTCAGAACGGAAGTTTCTGAAGAGCGCTCCCGTGTTCGCCTCTGGGGTGCTGCAAACCGTAGTGCTGATGGGATGCAAGGTGGTGGATTTGCTCCCCAGTAAGAAGAACATCAGGGAGCTTACGCTCGATTTCCTCGTCGCCGTTCACGAGGACATTGGATTTGTTTTGGTATCGACGGGTGTGGTTTGGCTCGTGCTTTTTCTCGTTCGACGCAACCGACGGGTGGTGCGGTGGGTATGGTCGCTTTGGCTCGTGTATTCTGCTGTCGTCATCGCCTACGGGGTTCTTAGCGTCCAGGTTTACTCCATCGCGTTCGCACCTTTTACCTATCGAATGCTTGCACAAGGCGGTGGTTTCTCAACCGCAATCTCGTCGCTCGAGCGTTGGACAACGCCCTCCTTTGTTGCACTGTTTTTTCTAGTCCCAACAATATATTTGGCGATTCTGAAAATCCTCCGGAAGTCGAAACAGCGTGTTTCTATTGTGGTTCCCGCATTCCAGGCACTCATCGTTCTTCTCCTCCTTCATGCTTACCAAGAGGGGGTGCACGAATTTGAGTGGCGGTGGAACGGCCGGCTCGATCGCCCGGTAGCCGTCAATCCACACATGGCGCTCTCACGAAGCCTGGTCCGTGAGCTTTGTTCGAACTGTTCTTGGGGGCTAACCAGCCCGACCACCGATGAGGATCTCCCGACCAAGATCCAAGATTTGGGGTTCGATTTTCCGGCGGGCGATCTCGACGATTCTACCCTTGTGTCGCAGCCTAGTGCTTCGACATTGACGGCTCGCCCACCAACAAACGTGCTTCTTTACGTGATGGAGTCGACCGGGGCTGAGTATTTGGATTCGTATGGCGGTCGGTGGGAGGTGACCCCTCACATCAACGAGCTTTCGGCTCACTCGCTTCTCTTTCAGGATATTTCAGCGCAGATAGGAAAATCCGAGGGTTCACTTGCCACGCTGTTTCTCTCCACCTACCTCCCGCTTTCGTGGAGAATGGTCACCGAGGAGCATCCCGATTTGGATGGCATTTCCCTCGCTCAAGTGCTCCACGAGCATGGGCGTCGTACCGCGCTGATCTCAGCGACCAACCTACACTACGGCAAGCAGCTTCGATTTCTCCAAGGGCGCGGATTCGACAAGATCAGCGATCCGTACACCTTGGCGTGCCCCGCTGACTCATCGTGGGGAACATCCGACGCTTGCGCTGTCGACGAATTCCTACATTGGGTTGACGTTGACCCAACGCATCCATTCTTTGCGGTCGTTTGGACAAATCAGACTCACCACCCCTATATTGTACCCAAGGGCATCGTGCCGCACAGTTTTGCTCACGCACCACTGCCCAAGCAGATTGGTGATTTCGACGAATACCTCAACGCATTGGGTGAATCCGACAGACAGGTGGGGCGTACCCTAGATGCGTTGAACGATCGAGGCTTGCTCGACGACACGTTGGTGGTGATCACAGGCGATCATGGCGAAGCCTTCGGCGCGAAACACCCCACGTTTATGCACGGCTTCCACACGTATCAAGAGAACATCCACGTGCCCTGCTTGTTCTACAACCGCAAGCTCTGGCCCGAAGGCAAACGTATTACGACCGTGGGCAGTCATCTCGACATTGCTCCAACAATCACGGATGTTCTTGGACTGCCGACCGCGTCGACTTGGCAGGGAAAGAGTCTCTTCCACCCTTCCCGTCACGAACGTCTTTACTCGTTCGCGACCCACCGAGACTTCATCCTGAGTGTCCGAGAGGGTTCGTGGAAGTACATCTTGAATCTGTCGAATGGCGCCGAAGAGTTGTACAATCTAGACGAGGATCCCGACGAGCTAGCAAACCAAGCCTCCATCGAGATAGAAAGAGCGCGTCGATTGCACCAGAGGATGTCGGCATGGGTACGGACGCAAAAAGAGAGATTTCGACAGGGCGAAATCTCTGTCTGCGCATATTGATCGCTTGAAAGCGACCCCACAGACCGTCAAAAAATTAAAAAAAGCGCAGCTTCGCACTGCGCTCTATCATTCGCTCTCGTTGCTCACGAATACTTGTGACGACGTTCTAATCGTTCCCGTGCTTGAATTTACTTGAGCAGTGCGAGCAAATTGACTGAAGACCACCCCGTCCCCATTGAGATCCCCCTGCGCGCTCGCCTCGAACCCCAACCCTGAAAAGGCTGCGGGTGAGCCAGCCGTAAACTTCGGCGCGAGGGTGTAGTCGAACTGGTAATATTGAGGGTCCGTCGTTCGAACTTTCAAACAGATCCAGCCGTTCTCGGTGTCCCCCGTGTGGTAGTCTTTACCCGGAGTCGAATCAGGCTGGTACTTTCTTCCCTGAATTGACGCCATCGCCGCGGGAACAGGTCCCGACGGCACTGCTCCACCTACCCCACAAAGCTCGTGGCTGAAGTGGGTGGACGAAGACCCCTCGCCGACCAGCTGCGACGACGTTGTCTCTTTCTCGTACGCCATCACGCCATTTCGAGCGATGACGCCGATCATGTTCTTGGCCTCGGCCGATTTCGCGGAGGCGAGGTATTTCGAGAGTCCAAAAATCGCGAGAGACGCCAACACACCTATGATTGCCACGACAATCATAAGCTCGATGAGCGTGAACCCCCGAGCGCGAGAAAGCGTTTTTCCTGCGCTGCTCACGAAAGCCCCCCTCCAGAACAAAGACATCGTTTTGGTGCACTTCCACACAGCCAGAAAGGTGCCAACGTGTGGAAGTCAGGTTCGTGCCCGACACTTTCTCATTCGAACTCATTGTTGATGTACACTTGAGAAGCGGCCCTAATTGTGCCGGTAGCCGTGTTCACCTGAGCGGTGCGGGCGAACTGGCTGTAGGTCGTACCGTCGCCATTGAGATCTCCCTGAGCGCTTGCCTCGAACCCAACACCTGTGAATGCGGCAGGGTTGGTTGCAAACTTGTTGCCGTCACTCTTGTATTCGTACTGGAAATATTGAGGGTCGGTAATCTGGAACTTCAAGCACTTCCAGCCGTTTTCGGAATCACCTGTATTGTAGTCCTTACCCGCAGCCGAATCAGGCTGGTACTTTGTACCCTTGATTGCCGTCATCGCTGCGGGAACAGGGCCTGACGCAGGTGTTCCGCCCATTCCACAGACACTATGGCTTGCTGCCGTGCTCGATGACCCCTCGCCAACAAGTTGGGAAGCTGTGGTCTCCGCCTCGTACTTTGCGATACCGCCGCGTACAATCGCGCCAATGCCGTTCTTGGCTTCACTCGTCTTCGCCGACGCCAAGTACTTCGACACACCGAAGACTGCCAACGCCGCGAGAACGCCGATGATGGCAACCACGATCATGAGCTCGACGAGGGTAAAGCCGCGGGACTTGGAGCGAAGAGTGCGCATGTGGGATCTCCTGAGAAACGACGGGGTGGGCAACGACCGCCCACGCGAATGCAACGTGGGGCGGGACATCTGTGGGCGAGCGGTTTAAGGGTTGGTCCAAAAAATCTCGCCTGCGAACGAAGCTGATACTGCGTAGGTGTAGGTCGAATCCTGATCTGGATTTCCGCAGGCTTCGACCACGTACCAAGGTTCGGATTGCGCCGTAGAAGGCCAGTTTCCGATTGCATTTCCTGCAGGAGTAACCGGCACGGTTCCGGCTGCCCCCGCACGAACTCGGTAGCCAAAGGCAACAGGAGAATCGGTGGTCACGCCAAGGATTTTCCAGTTGTTTGAATCGGGGGTCGTTTGCACCCAGCTCCACTTTTTCGAAGTAAAGGTGGTCGAACCCGCCGCTACGTTTTGTGGATAGAAGTTACCCGACGTCGAGACGTTCAAATACGACATTGTCTCGGCTCGGTACGCTTCCTCCGCAGACCGAATCGACTGCACCATATGCGTCGCTTCGGCATTCTTTGAGCTATCAACGAACTTCCGATAACTGACCATCGCAAGGGCTGCCAACACGCCGACGATCGCAACCACGATCATCAACTCTGTCAGCGTGAAGCCGCGGCTCATTCGCCGCGTTGTCCTTGGATGACCCATTCTGTCTTGACCATCCCCTTGTGCAGCGCGCGTGCCAGCCGATGCTCGTGTTGTCATCTCGCTATTTTCGCCGAGAAATACCCGCGTGCACAAGCGCGATGACAATTCTCGTCACTTGTTGCTCTTGGGCGGTGACAATTTTTGTCGAGCTGGGGTCACCATCACATCCAAACCCGTGGGCAGCTCGTCGTCGCCGAAACCATCCTCCTCGGTGTCGAGTCCGTATTTGGCCAAGCGATAGCGAAACGAGCGAAACGTCACGTTGAGCAACGAGGCGGCCTTCTTCCGCGCGCCCCCTGTTCGCTCAAGAGCCTGCACCAACAACCGACGCTCCAGCTCACCCAACACCTCGTCGAGATTGCAGCCTTCTGCGGGCAACTGAGCGAGGCCATCCGTGGCGGCAGCAGCGTGGCCACTCACGCCGTCCGGCAAATCACCCAACCCAATCATGGGCGACGTCGCCAGTGCCACCGCACGCTCCATCATGTTCTCGAGCTCACGAACGTTGCCCGGGAACGCATATCGATCGAGTGCACGAAGCGCGTCTGACGTGATGCCTCGGACGTCCTTCGCCATCTCAACCGCGAACCGCTGAACGAAGCGCTGAGCGAGCTCGCTTACATCGCCGTGACGCTCACGAAGGGGCGGAAGCTCCATCCGGATCACGTTCAAGCGATAATACAGATCTTGCCTGAATTTCCCCGCGGCAACGTCCGCCTCGAGCGCACGATTGGTGGCCGCCACGATGCGCACGTCCACAGGCTCTTCTTGGCTCGCACCGACCGCGCGTACCTTTCGTTCTTGGACCACGCGAAGCAATTTCACTTGCAGAGGCAGCGGCAGCTCGGCGACCTCGTCCAAAAACACCGTTCCACCCTGTGCATCTCGAAAAATCCCAGCTCTTTCACATTCGCGCCGGTGAATGAGCCTTTCTCGTGGCCAGTTGTTCTGTATTCCACCGCGCTTCGGGCAGCGCACCACATCCACGACCAAAAAGGTTTCGTCTACCGGATAGCCCATGAAGCGCCTCTCGCCACACGCTCTTTTCCTGTTCCGCCGCCCGTGATCAACACCGTCGTCTTCGCGTCCGCCACACGCTCGATCAACCTCGGTGATGCGAACCATCGCCGCGCTACGGCCGAGAAGCTCTCGATCGCTCGGTTGATCTGTGCTCGTAGCCTCTGGTTCTTTGCAATCACAGCTCCCATTTTTCGAGCGCCTTGTTGACCAGCGCAGTGAATACCTGAACAAACGGCTTCGCAACAAAATCGTACGCCCCTCGGCGCATCGCATCGACCGCCACATCCACGGTCGAATGCGCCGTCATCACGATCACCCCGGTTGCCGAGTGTCGCGGCCGGCCGTCTGAAGGATGTCGAGCCCCGAGCCATCGGGCATCACCAAGTCAGTCAAAACTACGGGGAAGGGCTGGAGGAGACGACGACAGCACCTCGACACCGCTCCGGAAGCCAGGCGCTGTCACCACCTCGAACCCCTGCGAGCAAAGAGCACTCGGTAAGACCCGGCGGAGATCGGCTCATCGTCGATGAGCCAGAATCCTCATGGGCGGAGGAGGCAACGTCTGCATGACTCACCACTCCAGTCCGCGTCGCTTCATTTTGAAAGCGTCCTGGCTCCATGCGACCCTCTGCTCCCTCGCTTCGGTTCGTCACTTTGCCACCTCTTCGTAGCCTGTCTTGACTCACCGCTTCTTGTTGCCGTTGCTCCGCATCAGCTCGCTCGTGGCCTGCATCGTTGTGCTCGAGGGATGCTCGAGCTCGAGCACGTCGGCCTCGTTTGCGGCACCCCGACGAGATCACGCTCGCCTTCGACGACCCAACCGAGAGCGAAATCCTCACCTCGCTGAGCACACTCGTCATCGGCGTCACGACCAGCCGCGAATGCCTGGTTCATTTCGCGCTGCTTGAGACTCTGCCGATGCGTCTCTCTCGAGTAGCGTCGTACAAACCCAAGGCGGTATCGCGCAGGTGACACTTCGTGCCTCATCATCGCCTGCCGAGCTGCACGTCCGAGCGTCGATCGATGACGGCGTCTCGGTAGAAAAAATCGTCCGCGTCGACGGAAACCCACCCGTCGCAACGCTCGTCGTCAGCGGAAGCTATGTCGGTGAACGAAGCGCTCCGAGCTGGACAGTTGCGCCCTTCCCAGGGGTTCGCTGCCAAGATCTCAGCCCGCAAACAGCCGACCCCAGTGACGCAATGTCGGCGACCACGTTGCCGATTTCTGTGGCCGTAACCATCGACGACTCGGTGGCGGTGGTGGTCCACTCGGACCAGCGAATCCGCGGTTGCACCGACGTGGTCGCGCTCACTGCCGGCGAAACACGGCTCGTCAACGTCTCGCTGTCGAACACCCCCGCCGACGCGCGTGCGTTTCCGCTATTGACCACCTTCAATGTCGGCACTGTCCCATCCACATGGGGTCAGCTCGTTTCCGAATGGAAGAACCGGTACATCCTCGCGGCGCTTAGCTCCGCCTCGGACGATGGCGGGTTGATCCTCGATGCGATCGCTTCGCAGCTCTCTGCCTCTCAGTTGCCCGAGTTCGAAAGCAGCCGAGCACAACTCGGATGGGATGCGTTCCTGTCGGGATTTTACGTGTTGTCGAGCCCCTCAGCGACGCTCGATATGTGGGCGAGCTCTGCGGCTTCCGAGCTGAAAAGTACAAGCACCGGGTTGTTCGGTCGGCTTCGCTTCGATTCGACGTCGCCGGGGCAATGCACCCTCGACGCCTCGCAGATCTTTGCGCAGCCCATTGCTTCGTCGACGGTCATGTCGTGGTCAATCGACGACGGAGACCGCGTGTTCTTGGGCGGCAACCTCTCGGTCTCGGCGACTCAGGTGCTCGGCTCGCTTGTCGAAGCGTTGGCGATGTCGAGCACGGATCAACCCACGGCGGTCGATGCGCTCGACACCGTCGTCCAGTGCAAGACCATTTCAGACGCGATGGAGCAACCGAGCGGAGAGGTGTTTGCGGGTTGCGATCACCTCTGCTTCGCGTCTCTATGTCGGTCGGGCTTGAGCGCGTTGATAGCTCGCGCTCGTTCGACCGATGACGATCCCTCGCGCTGGGTCGTGCTCAAAGTCTCGGCCTCTGGCGCAAGCTCGCTCGATGCTCAAGCACGCCTGGTGGGGTTCGACGGCAGCTGGGTTGGGGGAGTCGCCGACCCGGGTGCAATCACACAAGAAGTGTCTATTGGCGGCGGAGTCACCGCACTCAAGTTGCCTTGAGAACCGCTCGCCGTTCTGCGTCACGCTTCACGGGCGCGTTCGAGTTCGCAGGCTATACCTCGGCAGCCGGAGGGGCCGGCACTTCGAACATACGGAGCATGCACGATGACCA
Organism: Polyangiaceae bacterium; assembly: GCA_046351315.1. Taxonomy (GTDB): domain Bacteria; phylum Myxococcota_A; class Polyangia; order Polyangiales; family Polyangiaceae; genus JAXLYQ01. The sequence continues at coordinate 9,901 of JAXLYQ010000045.1, read as the reverse complement.
TGAGCGAGGTTGAGCGGGCCACACGTCGGAGCCCCGAGACCAAACCCGATCAACGAATCGTCGTTCGTTCCCCCGCCAACGGAGAGCTCATCGGAGAAGCCCCGGTGATGTCTCCCGAAGATGTGCGAGACCGTGTCGAACGAGCTCGCCGCGCTCAACGAAGCTGGGCACTGCTCAGCGTCGAAGAGCGCTGCCAACGTCTCCGTGCGGTACGAGATGCGGTGGTCGATGGGGCTGAAGAGCTCGTCGATGTGCTGTGTCGTGAAGCAGGCAAGCCACGACAAGAAGCGTTGATGACCGAAGTGCTCGTTCTCGCAGATCTGTTCACGTGGATCTGTGATCGCGCGCCATCAACTCTCGCGCCGAAGAGAATCGATCTCCACCTGTTCAAGCACCGCAGGAGCACCGTTCACTATCGCCCTCGCGGCGTCATCGGGATCATCTCACCATGGAACTTTCCTTTGGTGATTCCGTTCGGCGATGCATTTGCCGCGTTGGTGACGGGCTCTGCGGTGGTGATCAAACCGTCTGAGGTCACGCCACTCATCGCACTCAAAGCGAAAGAGATTTTTGATCGTGGGGGGCTGGATCCCGATCTGCTTCAGATCGTCACCGGTTACGGCGAAACCGGTGCTGCGCTCATCGACGCTGGCATTCAAAAACTCGTGTTCACTGGTGGTGTCGCTACGGGCAAGAAGGTGGCGGCAGCGTGCGGAGCGAGGTTGATCCCGTGCGTGATGGAGCTTGGAGGCAAAGCACCTCTCATCGCTTGTCACGACGCCGATCTCGAACGCACCGCACGGGCGATTGTGTTCGGTGGCTTCGCGAACTCTGGCCAAGTGTGCATCTCGGTCGAGCGGGTGTACGCCCACAAGGATATCCACGACGCATTGGTCGAGCGTGTCGTCGAGCTCGTGCGAGACCTTCGTCAAGGCGATGCAACGCGCTCGGTCGTCGACGTTGGCGCGATCATTTTCCAGCCACAAATTCGAGTCGCCGAAGCTCACATCGAGGACGCAAAAACCAAGGGCGCCACGGTGCGAACGGGCGGTTTCAAGTTGGATCACCCAGGGCAGTTCTTCGCTCCGACCATCTTGACCGGATGCGATCACTCGATGTCCGTGATGACGGAAGAGATTTTTGGACCGATCGTTCCGTTTATGAAGGTGGCAAGTGAAGAAGAGGCGATTCGTCTCGCCAACGATTCACACCTCGGTCTGAATGCGTACGTGTTCACCAAAGACCGAGCGCGTGGCGAGTCGATCGCAGAACGCGTCGAGGCGGGTAGCGTGCTCGTGAATGACGTGCTCGCCAACTACGGAACCGAAGCTCCATTTGGAGGCGTGAAGGCGAGTGGTTTCGGCCGTGTGCACGGCGAGGACGCGCTTCGTGACATGTGTGAGATCCGACACGTGAGCGTCGATCGCATCCCGAGTCTCGAGCGAGATCCGTTCTGGCCACCGTACTCAGATGCCGCCTACGGATGGTTCAAGACCGCGATGAACGTGATGTTCAAGGGGTCGGTGTCCGAGCGCATCCGGAAGCTGTTCTGACAAAATAAGAAGCGGGGCATCGAGCCCCGCAAGCGCCGCCCGAATGGGCGTGATCGAGCACGCCCACCGAGCGCAGGATAACCTCACTGGCAGTTGCCGTCGGCGGTGCTGAACTTGGTTCCCGACGCAGCGAACGATGCCTCGAGCGCGAACGAGTCTGCTTTGCCGTCGTTGTCAGTGTCGACACCAACAGCCAGCGCCTTATCGTTCTCGAGCGCAGTCATCGTTCCGTTCGCGCAGGTCTTTTGATCGCTGGGGAGCTTCGCCAAGAATGCACACAAGCTCACATTGTTGAGATCGACGATGATGACCTGATCGGCCTCGTCGATCTTGATGGTACCGGCGAGCGTGGCAGCGTTCTCGAACGACCAGTAGTTCGCGCTGGTCGCGTCGGTGTCGGGTGCGCACTCGGGTGGATCGAGCTCGCCGTCCTTGCCGCGGAATCGGCCAATACAGTTGCCGTTCTCGCTGATCACACCGTTGGTCAGAGACACGTTGTTGAGCGGCAACAAGATCGGCGTCTTGGTCATCTCGACGTCGAGGTAGATCGGAACAACGACGCGCGCGATGGGGCTCTTCGTGGCGAACTTGTAGCTACCGTCGCCGTTGTCGGTCACGTCGAGGTCGACCTCGGTCGGGCCAACGTCGATGCCACCGATCTGCTCGTTCACGAAGCAATAACCCGCGGTGAGATCGGTGATGGGCTTCGCGCCGCCCGTGCGACCCTTGCTAGTCGCCGGATCGAACTCAAAGAGCCAGTTGAACGTGCCCTTACCGTTGTAGAGGAAACAGTCTTCTTGCGGCAGCGTCACGCCAGGACGAAGCACGAGATCTTGAATGACCTGCGTGGCGAGCTGAGCAGGCGCGCTCACCTGGAGCTGGCTCATGCGGAGCACCTTCTTCGCGGACGATGACTGATCGACCTTCGACAGACACTGGGTGCCCTCGTAACCACACGCTTCGCCGGTGGGGAAGCACGGGCCAAGCGACGAACCGCCACCCGAACCAGCCGAGCCAGCCGCTGCACTGTCGTCGTCGTCACCACAGCCTGAAGCCGTCGTCGCGGTGAGCGCTGCCACCGTGAGCAACGAGAACGCCGCGAACCCGAGTCGGAACCAATTCTTGTTCATCCTGCTCTCTCCCTTTTTTTCGCCGGATTCAGCCGGCATCCACGCCATGAATAAGCTGACGGAACTCATCGAGTCGCTTCGTGACGAGCCCACGATCGAGCGATGCGAGTCGCGTTGTCCCCACGCCTTCCACGCAGAACGACGCGCACGCCGACGCCATGATGATGGCCTTGCGCATCCCCGCTGGGCTCAGATCACCTGACGCTGCCAAGTGCCCCAAAAAGCCTCCCGCGAAGCTGTCACCAGCGCCCGTGGGATCGACCACATCTTCGAGCGGATATGCAGGCGCAAAGAACGGCCCTGCATCGTCGAACAGCAACGCACCATACTCGCCCCGCTTGATGATCAAGGTCTTGGGCCCCATCTGACGGGTCAATCGAGCGGCCTTCGCGATGTTGTGCTCGCCCGTCAACTGACGGGCTTCTTCCTCGTTGATCACGAGCACATCGATGCGCTTGAGCATCTTCGCGAGAAGCTCGGGCTCTCCTGAAATCCAGAAGTTCATCGTGTCAGCCACGACGAGCTTCGGCGACTTCACTTGATCGAGCACCGAGAGTTGAAGTGCAGGGTGAATGTTGCCGAGCATCACGAGAGGTGAGTCAGCAAACGAGGCGGGCAGCTTGGGCTCGAACGAAGCGAACACGTTGAGCTGCGTGTCGAGCGTCTCTCGGCTCGAGAGGTTTGCACTGTATCGGCCCGCCCAACGGAAGGTCTTCCCGTCTCGTCGCTCTACGCCCGACACATCGATCGAACGAGCCCGTAGCTGGTCGAGCGTGGCCTCGGGGAAGTCGTTCCCCACCACGGCCACCACACGCACCGGAGAGAACGTCGAGGCCGCCAACGCGGCGAACGTTGCAGAGCCACCAACGACGTCTTTAAAGCTACCGGTCGGAAGCTCGAGGTCGTCGAATGCCATCGAGCCAACAATCAAGATCGGAAGTGAGGTCATGTCGATTTTGCCAAAGCGAGGGCGAATGTTCGGACGGTCGGCGATATAGCCGTCAGGGCGTCGTTGACGCGAGAAAAATCGGAGTGTTCGTCACGAGCCGCGAATGCTCATCGGCGGTGAGGGCCATGGGTCTTGCCACTCACGAAGCAGCCTCTCAGCAACGCGTGCACACCGAGACCGCCGGTGGCGCTCAGCGACGACGATCGAGTGCAACGCGTCGAACGCGCGATCGAGCTGATCGTTCAGCACCAAGTAGTCGAACATCGCGTACTGCGCGACCTCACCTCGAGCGTTCTGCAAGCGTGTGCGGATGCTCTCTTCGCCCTCATCTTGTCGCGCTCGCAGGCGCCGCTCGAGCTCAGCCAACGATGGCGGCAGAATGAACACGGTCACCGCGTCGGGAATGCGTGCTTTGATCTGCCGCGCGCCCTGATAATCGACGTCGAGAACCACACCTCGATAGGTTTTTCTCGCGCTCTCGATCGAGTCGAGGCTCGTGCCGTAGAGATTGCCGTGCACCTCAGCAAACTCGACGAAAGAGCCGTTTTCGATCATCGACTCGAACACGTTCCGCTGCACGAAATGATATTCGCGCCCATCTTCCTCGTGCGATCGCCTCGCGCGGGTGGTGTGCGAGATTGAAAAGCGGAGGTCGGGGTACTCCGCAAGCAGCATGTTTTTAAGAGTCGTCTTCCCCGCACCGGAGGGCGATGCGAGGATCAACACAAGCCAATCGTCGACAAGGGTCGGCGTCACGCGTGCTTCCTCACGACAGGCCCTTACGACGCTTGATGTCGGCCATCACGCGCTGATACTCCACCTCCCACAGTGAGGTGCCCTCTTTCACGTGACGAAGCTGACCACGAACCTCTTTTTCTAGGTCGTCGTCGGCGGACATGTGTTTCTTGAAGATCGGCGCCATCTTGCGACGCAGCACGTGATCCTCTGAAAATACCTCGTCGACGTTGCTCGAGTGAAACAACATCTCGACAACCTGATCGAGCAAAAAATCGAGCGTCTCGTCGCCGATCTTGATGCCCTTTTGCTCGGCATACAGGCGCTTTAGCCTGGCGAAATCGCCGTTCGGCAAACCGCGACTCTGGATGTGGTCTTTTGCCGCGCTCGAAGCGTCTTGCTCCGTTCGAACGTACGAGTCGAGCACCGCCGCGATGTCGCGCCCAACTTCCTTGGGCGAGGTGCGTCGATGTCGCCGCCCGTCTTCAGTGCCTGAACGACCTCGGACGCGACGGTCGCGACCTTTCCCGAGTACAACGCATGCGCGCAGACTAGAAGCGACCCCCATGGCCAGTCAACGCGATCGCCACAGACCCCAGCGCTCAGCCGTCGCCATCGTCGTCAGAACCCGCACCCGGTGGCGCAGGGATCGGCCCCAGCATCGACGAGGGGGCGGTTCGTTGGCGTGACCAGCCTCGACAACGTCGCGCGCCGAAGGAGTGGCCTGGGGCGCAAGCGAAGCCGCTCCCCGAGTTGCGCCAAATCGCCTGTAAATAGCCCGCCTTGGCTCCCTCGTGAGGTGGCCTCGCATCTCACGCGCCCCCAGCTTCAATCGACGCATCACGGCATCTCGTTGGCGCCTTTGTATTTCGCGTGGCTCGCGTCGCCGAGCTCGTTTGATTCTTCGTCCGTCGAGCACCTGAAACTCGACGAGCACGAATATGACGTTGCCGAGCTGACGGGCTTTCGGAGGAGCTTTTTCAAGCACCTCGTCCGGCACTCGCACAGGCATATCGACCACGAAATGGATCACTCGGTACGACGACGAGCTGAACTTGTTGTCGTTCGGCGTCATGTCGTCGTCGGGGTGCACCTGGAAGGCTCCACCAACGGACGTAGACGCTCGTGCGCCTCTACAAAACGCGCGGAAGGACAGCAAGGTGTTCGTGCCTGGCTCAGGCACCACGTAGTTGAAGGAAATAACTCCTCGTGGAGGAAGGAGAGCACGGGCATCAAATCTGATGACGTCCGGCACACGATCCGAAATCGGAGCTTGTCGTACACCGCTGCAGCGATGGTCTCCTGCTTGGAGAGCAGCTTCGTACAGAGCGAATCCTTGTTCTTTCGCCCCCCGATGAACTCGTCGATGGGTGAGCCCACCGCAAGCATCCCGCCGATGACGCGATACACCTTCTCTTCGACAAGACGAAAAATCTCTTGCGAAGACATGGGCAACATGATCGCCAGCTCGCGTCCATCGAGGTGATGGATGATGTGCATGGCCTTCAAAATCGTACACGCGCAAACCTGTCGGTGCCCTTTCGACGAGGCCAAGAGCATCAGCTCCTCGACCGACGCCTCTTCGACAGGTTGGGGAATCGCCAGGTCGAAACGCCTGCGAAGAAACGCAACCGCTTCGCTTTGGATCGTCTCTAGGCGCTCGCGATCTCGCGGTGCATCAGGGTCGAGCTCTTGCGCTCGTAGAAGCTCGCGCGCCTCGGACGCATCGACGAAGTTCAACCGATGCCAATCGATGATGGAATCGCCCCGTAGCAACAACCGGAGGGCCTCAAGATCGGCAAGCGAAAACTCGTCGGGACTCTTCACGCTTGGCTCACCCAAACAGCATCAGCGAGCGCCGTCAAGCGATCAACCACCGCGCGTCTGTACGCAACGCTCAGCTCTTGTCGTCAGCGTTCAGCACAGGAACGGGCGTCTCACTCGGGTGGTTGGGGCGAGCCGTTTCTCGTCGGAGGGACAACGTTCCGAGAAAGATGCTCACGGTGATGGCCAGGACAGCGGCGTGTCCAGCAAACACCCCGGCCACTCCACCAAGGGAGGCGAGCGGCGCGAGAGTAGCGAGGGCAGCAAGGTACCAGGGGGATAGCTTCACCAGTTCCTCCAACAAGCCGAACAACGAGCACCCAAGAGCGACTTTCGAGAGTCTGCGTTCAACGCAGCCTTACCCGAAGACGTCTTACATGTAAGATAAGGTATTCGACGCGGCTGGGATGGGCCAAGACATAGTTGTCATAGGCCCCGCCCTCAAGAAAAAACGACCGCGAACTTGGCCCATGGAGGAAATCTCATGTACCGAGCCGCCCCGGTCCCGCGGTTTTCCCGCGATTTTCAGGGGGTTTCAGACGGCGCGGCCTTCTCGGGCTCATCGTCGACGTGAATCAAAAAAGTCGCCGCCGAATCGTCGTCACGGAGCACCAACCGCTTTCGGCGGGTGTCGACACCGCGTCGAGTTTCGGTACGCACTTCAACATCCACTTCACGGTCCGAGGTGCTGAGCTCGAGTGCAACTCGCGCGGGAGCGCCCGAAGCGAACACACGCCGCGAGCGTGGAGTAACTCGGGCTCTTCTGACGCGGAAAACACAGCGACATCGACGCACTCACCCGTGCCCGATCGCCCTCGAAGCACCGCACAACGACGCGTTTTCGGGGTGTCTCGCCACAAAACCGTGATGGCGACCGTAACCCCGACCATCAGCAACGCTCCAGCAACGCGATCCCTCCAACGTGTCGGCTCGATTCACTGTCGTGGACGTCGTCACCGACCGGAGGTTCCCCGCTTTGAGGTGACTCTGCCGGTTCGCGCTCAGCGCCCACGATTTTGCCCGGATCCGCGCCACCAAAGCACCAATCAGGGGCGGGGAAGCTTGTTCGCAGGCATTTTCCCTTTGCCCTGCTCGATCACGGACGCGATTTTATGGCATCCGTTACCGACGCCTGCCACGCGGTTGCGGTGAGGCTACCAGAGCGTGCACCATCGGCCCCTCCGGGACATCGCCTTTCCGAGCGGGCCGTGGCAGTTCGCACACCGTTGCTTCCACGTCGCTTCGACCACGTTGCCCACCGCCGCTGCTGAGGTTCCCGGTTGCGCAGCTCGCTGCGCCGGGGTGTTGGGGTGGGTCGATCCGAAGGCTGATCGTGGTCGGTCGGGGTCCTATCTGCGGGGTTTCCCCGCTTTGACAAGCCGACGCCAAAACAAGGATCGCTGCTACCCAAGTAAACCGCTCGCAGTTCGTCGCAACGGAAAGCACGGGGCGCTTCATAAAAGATGAACGAGCAGGATGCATGGAAGAACAACGCCCCCGCGTGGAAACGCGAGGGCGATGGGTAAAGCTCGAAGTGTTTGGATAACCACTTCATGACGAGTGGAGCCTTGCCGTCGGCAGGCTTGCCACGCTGAGCCGCGCCGTTGAGCTGGGCAACGTGGAACTCGACGCGACGGTTCTGCGCCTTGTTCTCTGCGGTGTCGTTCGCCGCAACCGGCTTGGTCTCACCGAAGCTATCGGGAGCAGACGCTCCTTCTTCTCGCCCTTGCCGACGAGCCACGCAGCAACAGCCGCGGCACGCGCGCCAGAGAGCTTGAGGTTCATCGCGTCGTCACCGTCAGAGTCGGTGTGACCTTCGATGCGGAGCTGCGTGACTTGCGGGTTCTCGTCGAGGTACTGCTTCACCTGCTCGAGAACTGGGGTTTGATCGGCTTGATCACGTCCTTGCCCGACTCGAAAACAATTGCGCCTGGGATTGAACTCGCCATCCTTGTCGGCGGTGATCTTCGCCTTCGGAGGATCGGCTGGCTTCGGCGGATCGGCCTTGGGTGGGTCGGCCTTCGGCGGATCAGCCTTCGGCGGATCAGCCTTCGGCGGATCCGCTGGCTTCGGGGCTGCGGTCGGGGTGGCTGGACCAGTAGACATCGACGCCTGGGCCTTACAACCACCCATCACGGCAGCGGACATCACAAAAGCAGCCGCGAACAGCAAGGAACCGAGCTTACGCTTCATGAGAAATCTCCTCCTTAGGACGAACAGAAGACATCAACGGTTACAGATGAGGGCCGGGGTGCCCAACCTGGGAGCACGCTTTCCGTGCCGGCCCTCGACGGATGTCGACGAGCTTGTTGGTTTCGACGGGCGACCCAACAACTTTCTTCAACGTGCGACGGGGGTTACTTCACATTCTGTCGCGCGCAAAGAAAAACTCAGGGTGTCGGCGGGAAAGGCGGGGCCGTTGTGGTGGCTGCCGACTGCCTCGTGATGATGAGTGGATCTCGCGCTGATGAGGTCGGGTCCGCGTAAATTGGCTGAACCGTACACTCGGTATTGCACTGCCCCTGACGAACCCAAACATCTGCAGCCACCCAGAATTTCTGCTGGCAGTCCCCCGGAGCAAACGTCACTGGCGCATCAAATCCAGAGGGCACGACACTGCCGTTGTCCAAGATTGAACCGAGCTGCGCGACGCGACTTCCGCCACAATAGATCGTGATCGTGGGGTGAGTCGGCAGGGTCGGGGCGCACGTGCCGAAGTAGTCAACACCAACGCGAACCCACGCGCCGTCTGGGAGCTCGTCGAAGTTCACGTTTTCTGGCGAGCAGAAGTTCGGCGAGAGAGGATCGGTGACGTTCGCGTCGCAGCTAAACATGTCGAGATCGAGACGCGGATTGTGGCAACCCTTGTCGAGCGCCGCCCAGTTTCCTCCCGTGACAGGGGTGTTGTAACAGGTGTTTAGGCTGTCATCGGCGTACTTCGTCCAGTTTCGCGGAGGCACAGACGAGACATCCGAGAACCACGACGGACCCGCCGAAGCACCACTGTCGTTGAAGTTATCGACGCGGCAATTTCCGTAATAACAGTCGTCGAGAGAGTCGGTGTTGCCCGACACGGCCCAACCACCGCGGGAGCCTGGCTTGAGGACGTGCAAATCAAGATCGGGGCCTTTTGCACTCGAGCCGGACGACGCGGCTTCTTTGCCTGCAGAATCCCATGAAAGCTCAACCCGCATACCCGAAGCGCCAACGTACACCGTGTACTGGCACTGTTTGATTTGTCCGCTGACCTGCTTTCGGTAGGTCACCAGGTACTGCCCAGACTGCAATGGCTGGAAAGTCGCTGAGCTGGACGTGGGATTCAACACGCCGGGGCAGGACGAAACCGCGGAAGGGCAATCCACCTGGTAGGTTTCGGAGCCCGTATCCGCGTCGCTCGAAAAGCCAACGGTACCGTTCTTGAGCTGTACCTGTTGAAACGGCGCGGCTGTCAAGTCGGTACACTCGTCGGTATCGTTGATACAGCTATTGCCCGAGGTGATGGCGTGTTTGCCGCCGAAACAGGTATCCCATTGGCCGAGCTCATTGCATTGCTCCACGCCATCCTCACAACCTGCGGCAACGCGCTGGGCGGGGTCTCCCAAAAAGCACCAGTGCGATTGACCCGGCGTACAGGGACAGCCCTCGTCCGCCACACCGTCACAATCGTCATCAAAACCAAGGTGATCCGCGTCGCAGAGCTCTTCTGGACC
>JAXLYQ010000044.1:0-41433 GCA_046351315.1 Polyangiaceae bacterium | reverse complement strand
CACGAAGCAAGCGAGCTGGTACGTCGATGCCTCGGGGCACTTCGTGGTCGAGCGACGAACCAACGATGGCGAGGACGTGATGCTCTATGTTCACGACTTCCACAACCAGGGGCGCATGCCTCCACCGCTGCGCCTTCGCCAAGATCAGGGCGCCTGGCGAATCGCATCGAACTCGCTCTAGTCGTTCTGTTGAACGGGCTCGATGGCGTTGCGTTGATGCTCGACGAGAAAACGTTCGAGCACCGAACGCTCGCCAACGAGGAGCAACGTGTCGCCCTCCGAGGGTGTGAAGTCTCCGCCCGTCGCCCGAAGCTTTCGGCTCGTATCGCTGGAGCTCCACGCACCAACGACGTGAACGCCCGTGCGACGACGGAGGTCACTCTCCGCGAGCGTTTTGCCACACACGTCACCGTGAGCTCGCCATGGCTCGACGCGAAACTCATCGGCGAACTCGATGCGGTCGACGTACACGGGCAAGGGTGTATCGACGGTTTGCGAGGGCAGAGGATCGCAGACCTTCCAGAGCCACAACACCCCCGAAACCAGGCAGATCGACGAAGCTGCGAGGATGCCAATCTTGGCGCTCTCCTGAAGCGCGGGATCTCCTGGGAACGCCAGGCTTGCGATGAAGATCGACATCGTAAAACCGATGCCCGCAAGCAAGCCCACCCCGATGAGCTGCGACCAACGAGCGCCGGTTGGCAACGGAGCGAACCCCGCGCGAATCGCCAGGAACGTCGCGCCAAGCACTCCGATCGGCTTACCGAGAAGTAGACCGAGAGCCACGCCCAAGGCCGAATGCAACGCCTCGGAGTGACTGGTGTCGAGGTGCAACGAAACGCCAGCGTTCGCCAACGCGAATAGCGGCAAGATGCCCAAGGCGACCACCGAGTGGAGGCCATGCTGCAACCGATCGAGCGGAGGTTGCACTGACTCGAGGTGACGCTCGATCGCTGCGATGGCGCCCTCTTCTTGCTCGTGTGCGTCGTGATGCTCGTGGCGCTGTAGAAGCTGACGAAGCACCGCCAGACCTCGATCGAGATCGGCGAGAATATCCGACGTCGATCGCGGCGCCCTTGCCGGGATACACAACCCCAGGATCACGCCCGCCAAGGTTGCGTGGATACCCGAGAACAACAGCGCCACCCACAACGCGAGGCCTACAAGAATGTAGGGCCAGATGGCTTGCACACGAAGGCGAGCGAAGAGCACCAAGACGCCCGTGATCAACGCCGCCAACGCGAGGGCCGAGAAGTTGGTTTGTGACCCGTAAAACAGGGCGATAACGATGATCGCGCCGAGGTCATCGAAGATCGCGAGCGCCGCCAAGAACACGTAGAGCGACGACGGAACGCGACGACCAAGCAGAGTGATTCCACCCAGCGCGAACGCGATATCGGTCGCCATCGGGATGCCCCACCCTCGCAGCGATGCCGAGCTTGCGTTGAGCGACGCGAAGATCACCGCAGGAACGATCATTCCGCCCGTCGCGGCGATCAGAGGCAACGCTGCTCGACGAAGTGAACGAAGCTCACCCACGACGAGCTCGCGTTTGATCTCCATGCCGGCCACCAGAAAAAACACGGTCATCAGACCGTCGTTGATCCAGTGGTGAAGCGGCCACGAGACCGATCGCTCACCAAAGCCAAGCGAGAGATGGACATGCAGCAGCGCTTCGTAGGTCTCATGCCACGGAGAGTTCGCCCACAACAACGCGAACACCGTGACTGCAAGCAGCACGATGCCGCTCGACGACTCGGTTTCTAGAAATCGCTGAAACGGTCGAACGACTGCAAACAACAATCGAGGCAGTGGGGGCGGGGCTGCCTCTCTGGAATTCACAGCCGAGCTCACGGGCGCATTCTCAATCGATCAGGAGATTCCGCAAAGCCGTTCGCTCGCTTCCCAGAGCTTCTTGGCCACCGTCACATCGTACGACTGAGCATTCGACTTTCGCGGTTTGCAGCGGTCGAAGTATTTACCGCTTACGCCTTCAACCTCGGGCGAGCTCGCGAGATAGATCTGCGTTCGAGCACCCTTTTCTGGAGTGAGAATGAAGGGCTTTCCGAGCTTCATGACAAATCGCATGAAGGCATTGCCGCTCTGACCAAACCCCGTCGCGATCGCGCCGGGGTGGAGGCAGTTGGCCGTCACACCTGAGCCTTCGAGCCGACGCGCAAGCTCGTAGGTGAACAGGATATTGCAGAGCTTGGTCATGCCGTAGACGCCGATTTGAGAGAAGCCACGCTCACTCTGCAAATCATCGAGGTCGACCTTGCCTGCGCGATGCGCCTCAGACGCCACGTTGACGATGCGCGCTGGGCCGCTTGCCTTCAAGCGATCGAGCAACAGGTGGGTGAGCAGAAAGTAGCCGAGGTGATTGGTCGCAAAGGTCAGCTCGAGTCCATCCGCGCTCAGCTTTCGCTCACCAAGAATGAGCCCTGCGTTGTTCACCAACACGTCGATTCGCGGCAACGCCTCGAGCAACTCTGCGGCAACGCGACGGATGTCAGCCTGCGAAGACAGATCGGCGAGAAACAGCCTCACATTCGAGCTGCCACTCTCACGCTTCACATCCGCGAGGGCTTCTTCTCCGCGGGTGCGATCTCGCGAGATCATCACCACGTCAGCCCCCATCTTCGCAAGCTCAAGCGCGGTGACTTTACCGATGCCCGAGTTTGCCCCCGTCACGACAACGGTCTTGCCGCTCATGTTCGCGCTGTTCGCCATGGGGCGGTTCCTTGAAGGGCGAAGCGAGGTTACGCAACTCTACGAGCTCACGCAGCGGTCGACTTCATGCCGGCTGACCACACCGTCGAGCGATCGCGACCCGTACGCTTCGAGACGTACAGTGCTTCGTCTGCTGCCTTGAAGAGAGCATCCCAGTCTTGGCCCGCTTCCGGGAAGGTCGCGATTCCGATCGAGCAATTCACACGAAGTGGGCCCGATGGAGTCGGGAAGGCCGTCTTTCCGAGCTCTTCGCGAACACGCTCTGCCAACAACAACGCTCCGGCTTGATCGGTCTCTTCACAGATGACCACGAACTCTTCACCACCGAATCGCGCCACGGCATCGGTCGCTCGCTTGGCGTTCGAGAGGATCTTTCCGAGCCCCTTGATCACCACGTCGCCGACGTCGTGACCGTGGGTGTCGTTGACCTTCTTGAAGAAGTCGATGTCGGTCACGAGAACACTGAGCTTGCGATTGAAGCGCTTGGCCGCAGCGATCTTCTCTTTGGCCAGATCGAACATCGCACGCTTGTTGAGCAGGCCGGTGAGACCGTCGGTCGTGGCGAGCTCTTCGAGCTTCTTCACCATGCGCGCGTTGGCCAAGCTGACGGCCACATGACGCGCGAGCACCTCGAGCGTGGGACGTACCGCGTCGCCAAACGCCCCTCGACGACGAGCCCCGAGCACGAGCGTACCCAACGGGCGATCGTGAACCATGAGCGGCAGCACCAACACACTCGCCATCGAAGGCGTCGCGAGCTTGCTCGAGAAGATGACCTGACGCTCGTCAATCTCGCCCTTGTAGGGCAGCGGGTGCTTGTTCTCGACCACCATCGAGACCAATCCTGCGTTCGTTGCGAATCGAACACCGAGCAGATCGTCGGTCTCGTCGCCGCTCACGCCGCGGATCTCGTGCATGCCGGTCTTGACGTCGAAGATGGTGATCGCTCCGAAATCGAACGCAGCGATCTCGCGAGCGCTCTTCACCGCAGCCTCGATGACCTCGGTCTCGGTGGTCGCAGCACCGAGCGCTTCAGCCGCTCGGTACAGCTTGCCTTGCTCGACCTTGGCGCGTTCGAGCTGGATAAACACACGCTCATTTTGAATCGCACGTGCGGCATGGCGCGTCGCCGCAACGAGGAGCTCTTCTTCTTTCTTGTCGAACGCTTTGGCTTCGGTTCGATCGACCACGAGCAAACCACGAATCGCGTTGTGCTCATACACCGGGACAGCACACACCGACTTCACGGGGCACTCACCATCGAAGTAGGGCAGCTTGTACCCAGGCCGCAAGGGCGACAGTGACACGGGGGCTCGCTGGGCAAGCGCAGCACCGAAGATGCCGTCTGCGGCCAGAAATGGGCCTTCGAGGATGTCGTCAGAATCCGTCGAGAGCTCGGCGATACGAAGATGGGTACCGCTGTTGTTGAGCCACAACAGCATCGCGGTGTTCAGGCCCAACGATCGCCGAACGAGGTCGAGACTGAACATCACCGCTTGGTGGATCTCTTCGACACTCGATCGTGCCAAGCGCTCTTCGTCGGTGCGCGACGGAGGGCCGCTCGACTCTGCTGCCGAACGCGTCGCACCGAGCAATCGGTAGCTGCGTGCCGCCTCGTGCAATCGGTGGATTTCTGCCTCGACTCGTGACTTGGCCTTCGAGCGAAGACGAGCCACCTCGGCGCGAAGCAACACGTGATTGATGCCGGCAAACACGAGGCCAATCGCTCCGTGCATGACCAGCGTCACCACCGACGGGTCGCCGTAACCAAACGTCCGGACAGCGCCCTCGATCGCCACGAGCGCGAGCACAGACGCTCCTGCCGAGATCGGACGCGCCAACACGGAGGCAACCGCAAGCACCAAAAAGATCAGCGCGAACGTTGGCGTGTTGAGCGTGCCTTCGAAGCGGCCGAGACCGAACATCAAGATGACGATCGCGAGCGACGACAGCTCGACCTCTGCGAGCGTCTGCTCGATCTCGTCGTGCGACAGAACGCGAGCTCGACCTCGCCAGATCCCGATCGCAACCGCGACCAGAACGACCGCTATCGCCCACGCGAGAGAGAGCGGCGCGGTGACATCCAACGCTGCCGCACCTGCAAGCAGGGCAACACCCAACATCGGCAGTGCACGCAGCAGGACTTGTCGGAACGTGGAGGCGAAACGAACGAGCTTCGGCATGAGGCTCGTCGGGGCTACCAGAGCGCCCTTCTCGCGGACCAATTTCGAGGCCAGAAGGGTAGGATAAGGTGCTCGTAACTTCCGACCTGCTCCGTTTTCTTGGCCCGCAGAATTCTCACGCAGCGCGCGTCGCGCTCGGCGTTTGTCGCTCGGAGAGTGCCATCGACACTCTTCGCGCCTCGCCGTGCAGCACATCGAACGTCTCGAGAGAAACGATACCGAGATCGCGTGCCAGCAAACACAACGCGAACACTTCGCTAACTGCACCTTGCGCTGACGAGAGGCGTCGTTTGAGGTCGCGCTCGTTCGCTCGTCCAAAGCCATCGGCCACCGCAGCAGGTACCGATGTTGCCGCCCTGCGAATATAGGTCGCGAGCGCATCGTGCTCGCCGACCGGGAACTCTCCCGTCACTCGGTAGGCAACCAAAGCGAGGCGGTGCGCTTGCTGCCAGAGGTCCACGTCGTTGGTCTTCTTGCTGTCACGGAGGCTTTGCATGCTCTCCCTATCGAGAGCATCTCGCGGCAGTTGCGTGAATTCGTAAATCCACCTCAATTTTCTCGAAAGCACCGAGAAAATGGCTTCAAGAAGCCACGGATAACTCAGCATCCTTGGCGCATCGGAAGCCACTCATCACCAAGTGGAACCTCGCCGCGTGATGCACGCGATTCGAGCTACGCAGGCCGCGACCCTCGTAGTTGAACGCGCCGCCACGAAGCACGTGCTCGCACTCGGCCGGGATCGGGTTCGTGCCCGTGAACCCTTGCATCCCGTTGCGTCGTAGCTCGTTTTGCGTGGCGAGAATCTCTTCGCATGAGCCCGGAACGCCCTCGGAGGCCGTCTTCCGACGGTAGGCAAACGGGTCGTACATATCCTCGACCCACTCCCACACGTTGCCCGCCATATCGAGGTGACCGTAGGGGCCTGCGCCCTTGGGGCGAGAGCCCACCTCAGAGGTCGCGCCTTCGCCGAACACTGCGTGCTCGTGAGTCGGTTTGTCGTTGCCCCAGGGGAACATCCTGCCGTCGTCTCCGCGGGCTGCGCGCTCCCACTCGGCTTCGGAAGGCAAACGCTTGCCCTTCCATTGGCAGTATTTCTTCGAGTCATCCCACGAGATGGCGCTGATCGGCTGCTTGGGTCGGCGGAACTTCTTGTCGTCACCGACCTTGTTGATCTGCGCGCTGTTGGCGTCGTGCGGAGGGCATACGCCCGCGTTCACGCACTCGTAGTACGCCTCGTTCGTAACCTCGGTGAGATCGAGATAGAACGCCTTGAGCGTGACGTTGTGCTCGGGCGCCTCGTCTTGCTCACCGCCCTTGTTCAACCCCATCTTGAATGTCCCGGCGGGCACGAGAGCCATGCCTGGCGGAGCGGTTGGTTTCGCACTCGCAGACGCACTCGCGACGGGCGAAGACGAGACCGCAGGTGCGGGAGCCTCAACCACCTCACTGCTCGACGCAGAAGGCGCCGCACTGCTCGCTGCATGCGACGAGGTCTCGGGCGGCGTGTTCGACGACGAGGCCGAGCACGCCACCAGCCGCGAAGCCACGAGCAACCCAGAAACGACTGCCATCGAAGAAGCACGAGAAGACACCCACGCCATCGTGGGCGCCCTCATAGCCTCAAGCGAGAGCTTCGACCACCTCAGCGACCGAACAGCGATTCGCGAGCGTCGTTCAGCTTGTCGAGCCACGAGGTGACGGTGCTGCCGTAGCGCTGAACGGCCTTCATCAACGGGCCGTCGTCGCCTTCGCCGAGCTTGCCGATCTCGGGCATCTGACCCGTGGGGCCGTACATCGCCTCCATCACCTTGCCGACGCTGTGCTTCACCATCCCGCGGAACGGCACCTTTGCCATCATCCCGTACATCGCCGCGTTGCCTCGGCTTGCGACCTCGGGGTGCTCTTTCACATACGCCACCGACTCGCGAAGATCCGCGAGGTAGCTGTCGATGATCCTGAGATGATTCGAGGTCACCGTGCAGTGGATGCTCGCCGGTTTTTGCTGGCGATCGACGCTCCAACCGCGGTCCTCCATCTGGTCGGCGATCGCATAGGTATCGATGCCCTTACGACGTGAGCCATACGACATGATGGTGGCGTGGGGCTCACCGAACACCTGCAGCTCAGGGATGGCCCGAATGCCTTCTTGGAGCTTCTTCGATGCCTCCATCGCGCGCTTCGTGTGATCGAGAAAACCGTCTTCACCGACCGCCATCAACGACGCCCACGCCGCGGCGATGGGGCCACCTGCACACGCGTGCGGTCATGTAGCGAAGCGTAGATTCCGCCACTCCAGTCGGTCGACACGAAGAACTGGTGACGCGGGTAGCTCATGTCTCGGTAGACAACGACAGAAGCGCCCTTCGCTGCGAACCCGTACTTGTGAAGGTCAGCCGACATCGACGTGACGCCAGGCACGCGGAAGTCGAATACCGGCACCGGATAGCCGAGCTTCTCGACCCAAGGCAGCACGAAACCACCAATACACGCGTCGACGTGGAAGGGCAGATTCAGCTCTTGTGCGAGCTCACCGATCGCTTCGATGGGGTCGACGACACCGTGCGGGTATTGCGGCGCTGATGCGACGAGAAGCACGGTGTTGCGGTTGATGAGCCTTCGCATTGAGGGCACTTTCACGCGAAAGTCGTCGCCCATTTCTGCATAGCGAATCTTCAATCCGAAGTAGTGCGCGGCCTTGTCGAATGCGACGTGTGCTGACGCAGGCGCAACGATCTCGGGGCGACGAATCCATGGCTTCAATGCACGAGCGCGATCGCGCGCAGCTTTGACCGCCATGAGGATCGACTCCGTGCCGCCCGTGGTCATGGTGCCCACCGAAGTTTCAGGGCCGTGCAGCATGTTCGCGGTCATCTGCACGACCTCGGTCTCCATGCGCTTCAAGCTCTTGAACGCCATCGGGTTGAGCGCGTTCTCGGTGAAGAAAAGGTGGTGCGCCTTCTTCAAGAACTCGTGGTGCTTCTCGCCCGCGTAATAGACCAAGCTCCACGTCTTGCCGTCCTTCCAGTCGGCATCGCCATGACGGAAGCCCTGCATCGTCTGCAACAACTCTTCGTGATCGTGGCCCGAGGAAGGAATCGTCGCGCGTTGAGACATGGTGGGCGCACGGTACGGGCTCTTATTCAGAGTGAAAAGAGCCTTCCAAAGAACAGGCCCGCGGAGCGGGCTTTCCTTCATCGCCAAAGGTCGATTTTTGCCCAGACATCTGTCGGATGGTCGGTACGCTTGGCTCTTTCACAGTTCGATGTGCCACTCGTGTCTACTCACTCCGAGCCCACCTCTCGAAGCTCTCGCTGCAACGCAGCAAGCGCGATGAGCATCGACTCGGGGCATTCGGCACTTACCCAAAGGATGGATCCATGCGCACGTTTACCCTGTTGATTGCGACGCTCATTGCTGGAGGAATCGCCATGTCTGGATGTGGCGACAACATCGAATCGGTGTCTGCAGCAGAGTGCGCGTCGACGCGAAAATGGGTGGGCGATGATTCAGGAGACCCCGGAATGCACCCGGGTCGCGACTGCATCGGCTGCCACAACAGCGGGGGAGACGGGCCCTCGTTCTACGCCGCTGGCACGGTGTACGGCGCAGACAAACAGGCCGACGATTGCCTCGGTGTTGCGGGTGCCGTGATCGAGATCACCGATAAGAACGGCGTGGTTCACCGAATGAGCAGCAACGATTCGGGTAACTTCTACACGAAGGACGCGATCACTCCGCCCTATACGGCCAAGGTCATCGTCGGCACGAAAGAGCGCGTCATGGGTACGCCGCAAACCACGGGCGCGTGTAACTCGTGCCACACGCAAGCCGGCGCGAACGGAGCGCCCGGTCGCATTCTCTTGCCGCAGTGAGCCATCGTCGCCGCTCTCGATGAGCGCATCGCATCGAGAGCGCGTCACGACGAGAAGACTCAGCGAGCACGGATGCACTCACGACAAGCAGTGCTACCTCGCGGCGCATGGCTGAAGTCCCGGTAGATGCAGCGAAGGTGGTTCGTTGCCGAGAGCTCGCGGCAGAGGTGGCATCCGACGTTCAACGTTTCATCGACGGTCACACGTCAGTGGGCATCGAACGAACGACAGCGCGCGCTTACGGCGTTCACGGCGCAGATGCTGAAGGCACACCGCTCGCGAATACACTCGTCGATCGCTACCACGCGGCGGGGCTCACGGGCCGAGGGATCACCTACTTCCTGGGGCGCGCCATCCTGCAAGGAGCAGGGTCGATTCAGAGGCCGCCGAGCAACTTGCGTATGGGTCGGAAGCTTGAAGATCCAACGACAGGCCCGAGCCCCGAAGAGGTCGAGAAAGCACTCGCGCCACACACCGCGGCAGCGCTCAAGCGCATCGATGATGCACGTGATGAGCGGCAAACCGAGCGCGACTCAAGCCTGGGCCGACACCGTTCAAATGCGTGATCGTTGCGACGGGCAACATCTACGACGACGCGCTGCAAGCGAAGGCTGCTGCACACGCGGGCGCAGACATCGTCGCGGTGATTCGAGCGACCGCACAGTCGTTGCTCGACTACGTGCCCGAAGGCGCAACCACCGAGGAGTACGGCGGAACGTTTGCGACCCAAGAGAACTTCAAGATCATCCGCAAGGCGGTCGACGAAGCGGGCAACGAATACGGTCGATACATTCAGCAGACCAACTACTCGTCAGGTCTGTGCATGAGTGAGATCGCTTGGATGGCGGCGGTCGAGCGGCTCGACATGCTGTTGAACGACGCGATGTACGGGATTCTCTTCCGTGACATCAACATGTGCCGCACCTTCTTGGATCAATACTTCTCGCGCCGAATCATCGCGAGGAGCGGCATCACGATCAACACGGGCGAGGACAACTACCTCACCACGGCAGACGCTGTCGAAAAGGCGCATACGGTCATTGCTTCGCAGTTCATCAACGAGGCGTTTGCGCACAAAGCGGGGCTGAAGGATGAGCAGCTTGGGCTAGGGCATGCCTACGAGATCGATCCGTGGATTGAAGACAGCTTCTTGATGGAGATTGCGCAGGCGCAGCTCATTCGGCAGTTGTTCCCCAAGCACCCGATCAAGTGGATGCCGCCGACGAAATTCAAGACGGGCGATATCTTCCAGAGCCACGTGCACGACGCGATGTTCAACCTCGTCGGCGTGACGACGAATCAGACCATCGAGCTGCTGGGCATGTTCTCGGAGGCGATTCACACGCCGCTGCTGATGGATCGGTTCCTGTCGCTCAAGAGCGCCCGATACATCTTCTCGACGGCACGACACCTGGGTGACGAGATTCAGTGGAAGCCAGGTGGCAAGGTCGAGCAACGAGCCAAACAAGTGCTCGATGAAGCCCTCGATTGCCTCGAAACCGTGGCTCGCGATGGCATCTGGGATTCGATCGCGCGAGGAGAGTTCGCCGACGTGAAGCGCACCAAGACAGGGGGCAAAGGTTACAAGGGCGTCGTCGAGCGACACGCGGGGTACGTGAACCCGTTGCTCAAGGGGCTTTGAGCACCGCACCTCACCCCCTTGATCCCCCTCTCCCAACGCGGTCGCGTTCGGAGAGGGGGGCGAAACGTTTGGATGCGAGAGATGGCTTGGCACCTCTTCTCTAAACGCTTGCGTTTGGAGAAGGGGCTGGGGGATGAGGTCAGTATCCGAGGTCGAAACCCGATGGCCCCTTGCCACCGGGCTTGCCCGCAGGTTTCGCCGTCGTTGCCGGCTTTGCAGCGGGCTTGCTCGTATCGGCAGGGGCGGCTGCTGCCGCTGTGGTGGCCACAGGTTGAGCGGGCGGAGCAACCGAAGCGCTGGGAGCAGGCATGGGTTCGACCGTGGCCACGGCACTTGCTGCGGCGGTCGCAGTGGCGGTCTGAGCAGGCGGAGTCGCCGCGGCAGACGCAGTCGAAGCGGCCGCGGTAGACGCGGTAGACGCGGTAGAATCGGTAGTGGCCTTCGAGGTAGCGGTCGTTGAAGCGGCCGAAGGTGAGCCCGACGAGCCCGACATGGCGATCACCACACCGCCCACGGCGAGCAGACCGACCACAGCGGCGATGGCGATGGGAACCGTCTTCGACTTGGAACGAGGCGCGGACGCCGTGGCGAGACTTTGCTCGCTGGACCCGGTGTGGACGGAGCCCGAGGCAACGGCCATCGACGCCGAGGTTGCGAGGTTCGACGACGAGAGCTCGAGGGCTTCGGCAACGGGCGGCGGTGGTGTCGCAACCGGAAGCCCCGCTGCTGAAACAGGGGTGCCGACTTGCTGCGGGAACGCGCCTGAGGAGCCTGCCGATGAGATCGGGCCACTCGCACGTGGAGCAGCAATCGCAGCGAGCGAAGAGGGCACGCCGGCAGAGCGATTCACGAACGGAACAAGCGCCTCGCGGAACTCGAGTGCGCTCTGAAAGCGCTGCGCAGGGTCTCTTCCGATGGCCTTCAAAATGACTGAGCAGATGTCGTCCTGGAGCCCCGGCTCACGCTCACGAGGGTGCGGCAGCGGGTCAAACACGATCTTGAACAACATCTCGGCGAGCGTGGTGGCGCGAAACGGAACATCACCCGTGAGCGCTTGAAACAACATCGCCCCGACCGAGTACAGGTCGCTTCGTGCATCGACGAGGTTGGCCGAGCGAGCTTGCTCTGGGCTCATGAAAAACAGCGTGCCCATCACCGCGCCGGTGCGAGTCATCTGTTCTTCTCCGCCGACCTCGGAGAACTTCGAGATGCCGAAGTCGAGGATTTTTACCCAGTCTGTCTGCCCCGCGCGCGCACGCTCGAGGTAGACGTTGTCGGGCTTGAGATCGCGGTGGATGATCCCGGCGGCGTGAGCTGCAGCAAGCCCTTCGAGGAGCTGCATGAAGATGGGCGCTGCTTGCTCGGGGCTCATGCGGCCACCGCGTTTCAGACGCTGACGAAGGGTTTCTCCATCGAGATACTCCATCACCATGAAGCGCTCACCATCGTCAGCGAGCCCACAATCGAGCACGTCGACGATGTGTTGAGAGCCGATCTGTGCGGCGGCTTGTGCCTCGCGTTCAAAACGCTGCGCAAGCTCAGCTGAGCCAGCGACCTCTGCGTGTAGAACCTTGATGGCGACTTGCCTTCGAATGCGCGTGTGCTCTGCGGCGAACACTGCGCCCATGCCACCTTTGCCGATCTGGCGAGTGACTCGGTACTTCCCGTCGACGATGCTGCCGATTCCGATGGTCATAGGAGGCACTGGTTCGCGGATTTACAGGTTCCGGCGACGCAGACATACGACCCTGCGCATTCGTTGTTTGGATCTAGACAGTCGATGACATCGCAAACACCGTCGGTTGCACCAACCGTGTAGGCACCTGAGCAAGACCTACACAGACCCGTGCACGCTGTGTTGCAGCAGAAGCCATCGACGCAGAAACCTGTCGTGCATTGACTTGCGCTCGAGCATGTCGAGCCCTGGGGTTGCTTGCAGTCACCCGCGCCACTGCATGAGCCGGGCGATACACATGCACCATCGGTGACCCCTGCAGCCACCGGAGAGCAAGTGCCGATTGAACCCGTGACGTTGCACGAGTAGCAGTCTGCCCCGCACGAGGTGTCGCAGCAGAAACCATCGACGCAGTTGCCAGAGAGACACTCTCCGCCTGCGCCGCAGACTTGCCCGTTGGTCTTGCGGCAGGTGCCTCCTCCGTCGCACGAATTCGCGCCCGAGCAGATGCCCGCCGGCACGTTGTCTTGGGCGTTCGTGATCGTGGAGCAAACCCAAGCGACCCAGAGCCTGCACAGGTGCGACAAGCGTCGGTACACGCGGCGTTACAACACACGCCATCGACGCAGAAGCCGCTCACGCAATCGCTCGAGCCACCGCAGGTCTCACCGTTCTTCTTGCGACAGATGCCACTGCCATCGCAGGTAAACGAGCCCGCGCAGATCCCTGAAGGAGAGGCATCATCCGCCGAGGTAAGCGCGACACACGAGCCCTCGGAGCCTGGGGCGCGGCATGTCTTGCACGCAGTGTCGCACGCAGATCCACAGCACACGCCGTCGACACACAAGCCGCTCGAGCACTGATTGGCCGCAGCAGTCGAGCAAGAAGTGCCATTGGGCAGCTTCGACTTGCACGTGCCGCCTGCACTGAGGTCGCAATACTGCGTGCCGTTGCAATCTCCGTCGCCCGTGCACGCGCCTTGGCATGCATTGCCAGCACACACTGGGTTCGGCGAGCAGGTGATCGGCGACGAGGGAACGCAGCTTCCGCCACCATCGCAAGTGGGCGGCGGCGTGACCTGACCACCGCTGCACGACTGCGCGCCGCACGTGGTGCCTACGGGGTAAAAATCGCAGTTACCAGCGCCATCGCAGACACCGTTGTGACCGCACGACGAGGCGCCTTCATCGTTGCAACCCGGATGCGGCGGAGCGCCCGGAATGGCAGGCGCACACATGCCGTTGGCGACACCCGTATGAATCTGGATGCACGACTCACACGACCCGGTGCAAGCGCTGTCGCAACAGACACCGTCGACACAGTTGCCCTGAGCGCAGTCGCCGCTGTTTCCGCAGACCTCGCCGATCGCAAGCGTGCCACCGCCTGAGCCCGCGGAACCCGACACGGCGCCGGTTCCGCCAGAGCCCGATGAGCCCGCACTGCCAGACGAACCGCCGGTGCCTCCCGAGCCTGCGCTGCCAGACGAGCCGCTGGCACCACCGGAGCCGCCCGTTCCGCCCGAGCCAGCGCTACCCGAAGAGCCCGCCGACCCACCGGAGCCCGCGCTGCCAGCGCTACCCGACGAACCTGCGGAACCACCCGAGCCAGAGGAACCCGACGCGCCAGAAGAGGCCCCGGAAGAGCCATCGCCGAAAGCACGATCGGGGGACGTACAACCAGCCGCCACAACGAGGAACAGCGGCACCGAGATTGCCACTCGGAGCGCACTGCGAGACTTCTCGAAGATCACAGCGGTTACCTTCCGCGCGGACGCCCGTAAGGTCAAGAAAGAACGAGGTTTTTCACCCGATTTTTGCGCTGGGGATGTACGAACCGTTACGCACCTGCGTTCGACAGCAGCCACGTTTCATGCTCTCATCTCGGCCTATGGCTGGCTGGGTACGGCGCTTTGCCGAGGGGTTCTGCACGATGTTGGTGACCGGGTTTCTGGTCGCCTCGTGTGGCCTCAACCCCCAGCCGGAACCACCGGGTAGCACCGACATGAGCAACGCCGGTTCATCGGGCGCTTCGGGCTCGGGAGCAACCGGTGCGAGTGGTTCCGCGGGCGCTGCTGGCACCGCCGCCGGCACGACAGGCAACGCCGGAACAGCCGGAACGTCGGGTAGCGCAGGCGCAGCAGGTCTCGCAGGCACCGCTGGCTCGGGCGGGTCAGGCACCGGCGGCACGAGCCCATCAGGTGGTATGGGCGGCGATGCAGGCACGGCAGCAACCGATGCCGGCGGAAGTGGCGGAACAGGCGCAACCGGAGCCACCACGGGCGGACGGTCAGGCTCGGCAGGAACGGCCGGAGCAGGCGGCTCCGCGGGCTCAGCAGGCTCGGGCGGCACCGGTCAGTTGGGCGGCACGGGCGGTTCTGGCGGAACGAGCGGAACCGGTGGAACCAACGGAACCGCTGGCTCGGGCGGCACCTCGGGAGCTGGCGGCACTGCGGGCGGCGGCGGAACCAGCGGAGCGTCGGGTAACGGCGGCACCGCAGGCTCGGGCGGAACAGGCGCGATAGGCGGAACCGCAGGCATGGGCGGGACGAGCGGCGACGCAGCCTCGACAGCTCCAGCGGATCCGTGAATGTGCCACCTGAGTGGCCCGCCTTGTGCTTAGCTCGCGCGCATGGTTCGAATGCTCCGGGGTGGGCTTTTTCTCGTTGTGTGCACGGCGCTCCTCGGCGCATCGGTAACCTCGTGTGGGCTCAACCCACAACCCGAGCCACCCGGAGGCAACGCAGCCTCGGCGGGTGCGTCTGGCTCTGGAGGCACCGCAGGTAGCTCGGGCTCCGCGGGCTCGAGTGGTGGCACCGCTGGCTCGTCAGGCTCTTCGGGCTCGGCTGGCTCGGGCGGCTCGGCAGGCTGGGGCGGCACATCGGGCAGCGGCGGCTCGGGAGGAAACTCGGGCTCCGCTGGCTCGGCAGGAAGCGCAGGAAGCGCAGGAAGCGCGGGCTCCGCAGGCTCCGCGGGCAGCGCGGGTACCGCGGGAAGCGCCGGAGCAAGCGGCTCGGGCGGAACCGCCGGCGATTGCAACAGCGCAGGCACCGGAGGCACGGGCGGCTGCGGTGGAACAGGCGGAACCGGTGCCGTGGGCGGAACTGCCGGAACCGGCGGCACTGCAGGCTCGGGCGGAACGGGCGCTGTCGGCGGCACGGGTGGGATGGGTGGAACCAGTGGAACCGGTGGAACGGCTGGCTCGGGCGGTACCTCGGGCATGGGCGGAACCTCCGGGACCGGCGGAACCAGCGGAACCGGCGGAACCAGCGGCAGCGCCGGAACCAACGGCACCTCAGGCTCATCGGGGACCAGCGGAACGTCGGGCAGCAACGGCGCCGCCGGAACCGGCTGAAGCCCCCGAAAAGGGTTGCGCCAAGCTGTGTCAGGCCGCGACAGGCCTGACGCGGCGTGGTTTATGCTCCATCCAAACGCTGTGGCTCAGACACGTCGAATACGGCGTCGCTCTTCGACCATGTGCTGTGTGATGCGTTTGTGAGCAGCAGGCTTTTCGAGCAACACGAACGCGTCGAACCTGAAGTGATCGGCTGACGCGAGCTCGAAGAACCGATCAGCCGCGTTTTCAGGCGAGATGGCGTCGATGTGGCGGCCCGGTAGCTCGACGAGCGCCGTACGAACTGCAAGCCCATGAAGGGTGTTCAAAATGCGCTCGGATGCCTCATCGAACACATGAACATCGAACGCCCCGATTGGCCCCAAGCCTACGAGCAACACCTTGTCAGCTCGCAAACGAGGCCCGCCCGGGATCATCATCACCTCGCCGAGCTTGCCGGTGAGAAAGCCGCCTTCGAGCAAGCGATCGAGCCGCCCCGCGAGCCGCCAGTTCACGAGCCCTGCCACCCCTTGAACCGGTCGTTCATCCTCGAACAAGCACGCCAGAAGCACCTCGGTAGGGGCTTCATCGAGACGTCGGAGGTCGGGTGATAGAAAATGAAGGTCCATCGGCGTGCTTGGCGAGCGTTGACGGGCAACTACAACGCGGCGCGCAGGCTCTGAATCAACGTTCGAGTGGCCGCACGTTGCGCCTGTGCCCCAGACGCGCTCGCCTCATGAATCTTTCGCACGAGCGCTGTACCCACCACAACACCACTCGCGCCACCATCGGCGGGCCCACCCGCCAGCTTGGCCTTTTCGGGCGAGTCGATTCCGAAGCCCACGACCACGGGCAGATTCATCTTCTTTCGAAGCTCGGCCGCCGCGTTGGATGCATCTGCCAGAGGCGCACTCGCCGCACCCGTGATGCCCGTGAGCGACACGTAGTACACGAAGCCTGCTGCACCTTCGCGAGAAGCAGCGATTCGATCCTCGCCGCTCGTGGGTGTGATCAACGGAATCATCGCCACACCAACGTCCCGAGCGATCTCGCGAAAGTCCTGCCCTTCCTCGGCGGGCAAGTCGACGACGAGCAGCGCATCGATACCCGCCTCCGCAGCTCGTTTTACGATGCTCGGGCCCGCAACGAACAGCGGGTTGAAGTAGGTGAACAACACGAGGGGCACCTCGGATCGGTCACGAATTTTCGCAGCAGCCTCGAGGGTTCGAAGCAGCGAGCCACCCGCGCGAATCGACCGCAGAGCAGCCTGTTCGAGCACAGGTCCGTCAGCCACAGGGTCAGAGAACGGAACCCCAAGCTCGAGCAAATCTGCGCCCGCTTCTGCCGCAACGAGCGCATTTTCGATCGAGTCTTCGAGACTTGGATCGCCCATGCTCAGGTAGGCGATCAGTGCTTTTTTCCCTCGTGCTTCGAGGGCCTCGAACGTGGCAGCGACCCTTGCGATACCGGTGACGTTCGTGCTCATCGTGAGCCGCCTTCTGATCGTTCTGCGCGGGCCATCAACGCGGTTGCGATCGTGTTCAAGTCCTTGTCTCCGCGGCCCGAGCAACACACTGCGATTCGCACCGGACGACCCAGTCGCTCTCGTTCTCGCTTCGCAATCTCAGGCACACGAGCAAACGCGTGCGCGGTCTCGAGAGCGACGATGATCCCTGCACGAGCCGCCAATGTCTCGACCGCTGTGAGCGCTTCGTCGTCGGTGGCGTTCAAGTACACCGCTCGGCCCGAATCCTTCAGGAACGAGTGCTCGGGCCCAACACCTGGGTAATCGAGCCCTGCGCTGATCGAGTGTGCCTCGAGAATCTGACCGTTCTCGTCGCACAACACATACGACCTCGCGCCGTGCAGCACACCAACTCGTCCGGCGGTGAGCGTTGCAGCGTGTTGACCTGATGCGACGCCGTGGCCTGCGGCTTCGACACCGTAGATCGCAACGTCAGCGTCGTTCAGAAACGCTTTGAACATCCCGATCGCATTCGAGCCACCACCCACACAGGCAACGACGGCATCCGGCAGCACTCCTGCGCTCTTCAGGATCTGTTCGCGCGCCTCATCGCCGATGACACGTTGCAACGCTGCAACGAGCGTTGGGTAGGGGTGCGGGCCAGCCGCGCTACCCACGCAATAGGCCGTGGTGCGCACGTGAGTAACCCAGTCACGCATCGCCTGGTTCATCGCGTCTTTCAGCGTGCGAGAGCCACTCTCGACAGGCGTCACGATCGCGCCGAGCAACTTCATTCGGGCAACGTTCGGCGCCTGTCGCTCGACGTCGACTGCGCCCATGAACACCTCGCAGGGCATCCCCAACAACGCACAGGCAGTCGCCGTCGCCACGCCATGCTGACCCGCGCCTGTCTCGGCGATCACGCGCTGCTTGCCCATTCGTTTGGCGAGCAGCACCTGACCTAGCGCGTTGTTGATCTTGTGAGCGCCCGTGTGGCAGAGGTCTTCGCGCTTCAGCCACAGCTTCTCGATCAGCTCGCCTGAAGGGTCGAACGCTTCGCGCAGACGCACCGCTTCGGTCACCGGCGTCGGGCGACCCACGTAGTCTTCGAGCAAGCGTCGCCAGGTATGTTGGAACTCATCCGTCGGCACGATTTGCTCGGCCGCAGAAGCAAGCTCGTCCAACGCATGAACGAGGGTCTCGGGGACGAAGCGACCTCCGAACGGGCCAAAATATCCCGCTCGGGTCGCTCCACGATCGGCTTCTGAATTCGTTCGCACGGTGCGCCGTCGTAGCCGACGCACGCACCTCACGCCAAGGTCACGAGACTTGACTGCTCGTGCTCACTTGCATGCAAGCGCAGCCAAATACTCGGTCGTTCCGGTACCAAGGCCGACGCAAATCCCCTCGCCGTCGCAGATTCCCGATTGGCATTCGAAGCCAAGGCCGCAAGACGCTCCGCCCGGTTTTCGCTCGACGCACACCGAAGCGCCGTTGTTGTCACCGCACATCGAGTTTCCGTCGCAACCCAATCCGCACGCTTCGCCCTTCTTCGAAAGAGCCGTGCACAGGTGCTGGCCGCTGTCGTTGGTCGTGCACGTCACCGAAGCTCCGTCGTCGGCACACGGGCGGTCTTTGCAATCTTCACCGAGTTGAGCAAACGCCTCGCACTTGCCCGTTGAGCCGTTGCAATACGCCTTGTCTGGGTCGCACATCGCACTTGAAAACGAGCTCAATGCCGACTCTGACGAAGCGCCCGTGGTGGTCGTCTCGCTTGCGCATTTCGCCCCCACGTCAAGGTAGCGGTAGCTCACACAAACATTGGGGCCCGGCACGCACGTCGCCTTGCCGTGAGAAGGCGCGACGCACTGCGAATCTACGTCGCATTCACCGCCAGGCTGGACCGTCGGCACCAGCACTTTGCGGCAGGCCGTTTTGATCTCGTCAGTATCGAGGCGACGAGGGCATTCATCCGTGCGTTTACGAACCGCATCGATGCACCCCTGCGCTGCCGACTCGTCGAACTGCATTCCGTTTGGCCAGAGCTCGAACTGCTCGCTCACACGCAAAATCGCAGCGACGTCGCTCGTGCATGCCTGGGTGGTTTGGGTCTGCTCACAACAAGCCGCCGAGCTCTCGCAGGTTGCTTTGGCAAGCTTGGACAGAAATGCGTCGTAGCTCTGCGTCCCGGTCGGCGACTCTTCGTTCGCAGTGTCCTTGCTGCAAGCAGCAAGCGACGAGGCAAAGAGGGCAACGAGAAGCGAGGCGGAGAATAGATTTCGGAAGGTTTTCATACCCTCCCTATCGACCCGCCCCTCACTCAGTTGCGTGAATTCGCCGCGGTTTTGTCGATTTTATTTTCAAAATTCGTGGTGTTTAGAGGGAAGGTTTTGTCGAGAAGCTCGGCCCCGAGGGGTCAGGGTTGAATCGCTGCATCGCGGCCACAAAGAGCGCATTCAACGCCCAGATCACCCACCACGATTTGCAGAAGATCACCAAGCCGTTCGTGGTCGAGACAGCCTGGTTTTGCACGACACCGAAGTACGAGCTCCACGAAGGCATCGCCAGCGAATCGAGCACGTTGAATGCGACGCCCCCCGTGCTCGACAACATCATGTTTCCGAAGAACGCGAACACGGCCAGCGTCGCCACAGCCGGCCCAAAGACGCCGTAGTGGCGAGCCGAGCCGGGCATCAACAACCCAAGGCCCCAACCCAGCCAGCTCGCTTTCATCGGCGCCGGCTCGCTCGCTGCGTTTGCCCCACGGCGCGTGACCAATGCCCCCCGAGCAAGCAACGCAACCGACATCACGGTGTACAAGGCGACGGGCACGCCTGAAGGGCCATCGAGCGCCCCGCTTACGTCAAACACCGCGGGGACAAACGCGAGAGGAGAGTCGAGCAATCGCGCATCGGACAGCCTTACGCGAGCCTCCCAGAAGTGACCCCACTCTTCTGCCGTGGGCAGCGCCAGCATCGGTCGAGCGATGCCCAAGCGTTTCATTCGCTCGCCACGCGGGCCGCCATCTTGCCCGAGGTTGTAGCTGGCGGCATCCAGGCCCGGTCGAAGCGAAAGAGCCTTCTTCCAGAGCGTTTCAGCACGCGTGCGATCGCCCTCGATGGCTACGATTGCTCCGAGATTCGACACCGCCTCGGGCACATCGGGCATCGTTTCGTAGAGCTGTTTTGCCGCACCGAGATCGCCCTCTTGCTGCGCTCCTATCGCTCGCAGAAGTTTCGCCTCCGGGGCGCTGCCCATCTTTGCATCGAGGTACGCCGTCACCTCGGGGTGCGAGAGATTTCCTGAGCCCAGAGTGATGGGCATCGAGGCAAGCGCGCCAATGACCGCAATCGTCAACGACACACGTCGTGCGACCATCACCAAGGCACCAAGACCCAAGAGCGCGCCCAGACTTTCTGATGGAGTCCAGCGAGCGATCGGGTTGTAACGAACCACCGCCGAGACCCCTGATGGCCACTTCGACGGAAGCGTTCGAAGCAGCTTCACCACCGAGATCAGCGCAAGCCCGATGAGCAACGAGTACACGAGATGGAACCACGTTCCACCGTTGCTCATCGACGGAGGCAATGGCCCACCGAAATGCGCACTTGGTTTGGCGCGGGCTTCGAGCGATCTCCAGAACGTCGTGCGTGCCGAGTCGCCGCGTTTCTCGGCATCGGTCGCCATCGCAGCATAGAAGTACGTGGCGCCCTCGACGTTCGGAGACAGGTCAGCAAGGCGCTGTCCGAAGCGTTCGAGCTTGGCGCGCTCTTGTTCGAGTGAGGCGGGCTTTCCGTCGTGTGCCGAGCCCATCGTCATCACCATCCCCAGCACGGTCGATGCGAGCTCAGGCTCATACCCATGCTCGATGAGATGTTTCATCCCTCGACGAAAGGCTTGGTCCGCAAGGTCTTGATCCACCACGTCAAGCCACCGAGCCGTCGAGACCAGCTCGAGGTCGTAACGAGGGTCATGCGCCAACGCGTCTCGCGCGGCTTGTTTCGCTTGTTCAGCTCGGCCCAACGCAGTGAGCGTCAACGAACGCTGGACATCGTACCAAGGGTTGGTTGGGTCTTGTTTGGCAAGCTCGCTCAGCTTTGCGATCGCCTCTTCAAGAACCGCCGCATGCTCGGCGCGTCGGAGAATGTTGAGTGCCTCTTCGGGTGACTGCGTCGACGAGACCACGCCCTTCTGCACCAGCCACTGCGACTGTTTTCGAAGCTGCATCGGCAGTGTCGCAGTGGTCATCAAGTACGCGGTACGTTCACGTTTGGACGACAGATCGAACGTGCGCGTCCACGACTGAGTCGCTGCTCCGCCACTGCAAGTGACGGTATACCCATCCGAAGCAAGCGCGGTGCATTTGCCCGCAAGCGGGGTTCGCTCGATCACGACACCATCCGCGACTCTCGTTCGATAGAACTGCCCTTCGGCGCAGTAGTGAACGACATCACCAAGCCGCACGGGTGCCGGGATCGCCTGGGGCTCAGGGCTTCCCTTCGAGACCCGAACCACGACGTGCTCCCACACCACAGCCCCCGCTCGAACGGCTTTGACCGAGCCTTGCTCCGCAACGATCGAAATCTCTTCGGTCGGCCCAACGGGCAATGGGGCACTCGGAGTCACTCCAGCAGAAGACGCGCCCGATCCAGCAGGAACAGGCTGCGCAAGAACAGGCGACGTGCCCAGCGAGACTGCGAAGCCACCGGCCAATACGCCACAGACAACGCGCCCTACGATGCGAGGCCGCGCTGGCACTCTCTGGCACAGCATCCGTGAAGGTTGTCGCGGTAGAAGCTCGGGAGGCTGGGCCATCGAGCGTGAATCTTCGCCTATTTCACGGGGCATTTTCTTGAATTGGAGGGCTGGAACGCGCATTGCTGACGATGATTCGCCCCTATGCTGCGCGGGGAACGGGCAGACTGGCGGAACGGTGAAGGCGGTCTCGGAGGCTAACGTGATCAAGACGCAACGCGACACGGCTTGGTGGGTTCTCGGCACGCTTGGTGTCGTGTTGTTGAGTGGATGTTCGGTACTCGACTCCACCAAAGACAACAACAAGCCGCCAGGGCAGGTCACGAACGCAACGCTCACGCGAGCAAGTAGCTGCGACGATCTCGAGAGGCTCCTCAAAGAAGACGCTCGCGCGCGAATGAACCAGGCCATCGACGCTCAAATCGCCTACTTGTCGAAGGCGAATGTAGCTGTCCCGCAAGACTCGCAAGACATTGGCGCAGGCGGTAGCGCAGGCTCTTCTGGCAGCGCAGGCAGCGCTGGCTCAGCAGGCAGTGCGGGGACAGGAGCCAACACCGGTGGCTCGGCCGGTAGTGCCGGAAGTGCTGGCAGCGGTGGAAGTGGTGGCTCAGGAAGTGGCGCTGCAGCAGGCTCAGGCGCAGGCGGAGACAGTGGCTCAGGTGGTGCCGCCGGAAGCGCCGGGGCAGGCGGCGACGCTGGCAGCGGAGGGGCGGGCACACCCGGCGGAATCGGCGGCACGGGCGGGACGAGCGATCTCGGTGGAACCGCTGGAGCAGCAGCAGCGGATCCTCAAAACGCCGGCGATCACTCCGACACCAATACGCAGGTCAACGGCGTCGACGAAGCCGACATCATCAAGACCGACGGCACTTATCTCTACGTTCTTCACGGCACGACGCTCGACATCGTCAAGGCTGTGCCGGCAAACGAGATGGGGTTGGCCGCAAGCGTGCAAATCGAAGGTCAACCCTTCGAAATGTTCGTGGTCGAAAATCAGGCGGTGGTGTTCTCGCTCACCAGCGGAGCCGACATCTACCAAAAGGCGGGGGTCAAACCGAGTGGCAGCTTTGCTGGCTACGGCAGCGACGGAAACGACCCTTCCACCCCTCAACCCGGAGGCTTTCCGGGCGGGTACTACGGCCCCACGCTCACCAAGATCACGACCTTCGATCTCACACCAGCAAGCGGTGGTTCGAGCGTCACCTCCGAGCACTATTTCGAGGGCACGTACCTCTCATCTCGACGCGTCGATCAACTCGTCCGAGCCGTGCTTTCAGGCGGTGCACGAAGCCCTGGTGTGTCGCTCTACCCAGAGTTCGACGTGGGGATGTATCCGAAAACCCTCGACGACTACCGCGCCGCCTACGAAGCGCTTCGTTTGCAGAACGAACGTCGCATCAGCGCATCGACGCTGTACGACTGGATTCCCCTTCAGTTCACGAAGAAAGCCAACACCGTCGCGCTCGTTCAACCCACCTGTACCGACTACTACGTGCCCACGCCCGGCACGACGGATTACGGGCTCACACAGGTCATCGGTCTCGACACGACGAAGCCATCCACCATCACTGGCTCGAGCATCGTTGGACGAGCCGATACGGTCTACTCGAACGAAGATGCGCTCTACATCGCTGCGCGCGCCGCTGATTCGAAGAGCTCACACAACGCCATCACCGACGTGCAAGCAGGTGATGTCGTCACGCGCAACTTCACTCACCTGCACCAGTTCGATCTGAAAACCAACCCGAACGACCCGACCTACGTCGCTTCGGGCACCATCGCAGGCTCGTTGCAGAATCAGTTTTTCCTCGATGCACAAGACGGATACCTGCGCGTCGCAACGACCGAGCAACGCGTCACGATCAGCGAAGCTCCATCGAGCCCCAGCGATGCAGCGTCGAGCTCGGCGACGTCGAACGCAAGCGGCTCAGACACAGGCGGCTCAGGCGGTACGAGCAACGAGTCTCCTGCCAAGCTACTGCAGTACGCATCGTCGACGGTGAGCCACGTCAAAGTGCTTCAGATCCTGCGAGACAAGCTCACCGAGGTGGGCACACTCGATGTGGGAGAGAACCAAGCGCTCGCTTCCGTGCGCTTCAACGGAGCACAAGCCTATCTGTCCTTCGACGACAACACCGCTCCGTTCGAGGTGATTGACTTCAGTGTACCCACCACACCAGCCGAGGCCGGCGATCTCAGGCTCGATGGGCAGAACGAGTACATGCACCCGATCGACGCGACGCATGTGATCACGATTGGCCGCACACCGGGCGTCGTTGACTCGTATTTGGCGCTGCGACTCTTCGATATCACCGACATTCAGGCGCCCGCGATGCTGTTCGAGACCACGTTCAACGGCGTTCAAAACGCGACGAGCGAAGCCGAGGAAGACCACAAGGCGTTCTCGTATTTTGGCTCTCGCAACTTGCTTGCCTTCCCGGTTGTCGTGCGTTCGAACGACGGCAGCAACACGCTCGTTCGCAGCACACTCGAGGTATTCTCGGTCGATCTGACGAAGGGCTTTGCCCACCTTGGCTCGGTCGATCACGCATCGTTCTTCGAGAACCGATCGCTCAACGCGTGTGGCGGTCTCTACGGGCAGCAAGTTCGTCGAGGCGTCTTCCTGGGCGATACGGTCTATTCACTCTCGTACGGCGGAGTGATCGCCTCGACCGTTTCTGCGACCGACGTGTCGCAAGTTGGGTCGCTCCAGCTCGATCTGCCGAACGCTGCAGGTTTTTACACCTGCCAATAGCGGCAAAGGGGTGGCCTTTCGGAGCGTTTCAGACTACCCCGCGGGGCCATGTCCACCTTCCTCGTCACCGGGGCCAGCGGCTTTCTCGGGATGCATCTGGTCGCGCGTCTTCACGAGCTGGGTCACCAGGTCGTAGCGCTCTGTCGAAATCCAACCGCTGTCGCGCGCCGATCACCCGAAGGCGTTCGCTGGGTAAAGGGTGACGTGCTCGATGCAGCCGTCGTTTCCGAAGCCCTCAAAGGCGTCGACGGAGTGTTTCATCTCGCCGGTTTGGTCTCGTTCAAAGAGCGCGACGCAGAAGAGCTTCGACGTGTGCACGTGGTGGGCACACGAACGGTCGCCGACGCCGCGAAAAAGCTGGAGTCAAGCGCTTCGTCCTCTGCTCGAGCAGCGGCACCGTCGCCATCAGCGAAGACGCCGATCAGATCACGAACGAGAACGACGAGACTCCGATCGGTCTCATCAATCGTTGGCCTTACTATCGCGCCAAGCTGTTCGCAGAGCGCGAGGCCCTTTCGTTCAATGGAGCGGGCTTCGAGGTCATCTCGGTCAACCCCACACTGCTACTGGGGCCGGGCGACGAGAACCGCAGCTCGACCGAAGACGTGGCGTTGTTTCTCGAGCGAAAGATCCCGGCCATTCCGCCTGGCGGCATGTCGTTCGTCGATGCTCGAGATGCAGCCGAAGCGCTCTGGCTTGCGATGGAGAAAGGCACACCCGGCTCGCGTTATCTCGTGGGTGCGTGCAATCTCACCATCCGAGAATTCTTCGAGCGTCTCGAACGAGCGTCAGGAGTCAAAGGCCCGAAGCTGCCCGTACCGCGAGCGCCCACGGTGGCGAGCGTGGGAGTGAATCTCTTTTCGAAGCTTCTCGACAAGGTAAACGTCGAGATGCCTCTGCCACCGCAGCGTCTCGATATGGCTCAGTTCTACTGGTATCTCGACTCATCGAAGGCCGAGAAAGAGCTTGGCTGGTCGTCGCGCGAGCCATCACAAACGATCATCGACACGATTCGCGACCTGCGTGATCGCGGCGTGGGCTGAGCCAATCGCGAGCACGTTACGAGCGAGACATCACGTGCTCGGGTCGTGCTCGTTGTCGTGAGGCTTGGCGCGAAGGGCCTTCCAGACGAAGGGCAGCACGAGCGCGATAGAGACGATGGTCGCAGCGAGAATATGCTGCTGCAGAAACGTCTTGAAGAGCGCGAGTTGATCCGAGAACTCGGCGCCCACTGTTCGCAAAGCCCACAAGAACACGACCGAGCCGATCAGGTTGACGATCACGAACGTGGTCGGCTTCACACCCGAGGCGCCGGCGAGTAGGCACACCAACGGCGCCGAAAAAAAGAAGACCAGTACAAGCCCCGCACGACGAAACAATCGTTCGAGCAAGACCAACGAGCGCGCTGAATCGGGGTAGCGACGTTTCACTGCCACCAGCGCATCGACGCCGAATTCTCGACCCAGTTGATACATGAACGGGTCGACTACGAAGAGGCGAATGACGCCGATCACATAGAACCCGATCGGATCCGCCTCGGGCACCAACACGAGATGTCGAGGCAGCGGGCTCAACGCAACGAGCAGCAGCGGCGACTGCGTGAGCAGCACCGGGCCCATCGCCGTGCCGATCATGATCGCCACGTTCGACAACACGAATGGCGTGAGCAGAAGAGCGATGCGCCATCGACGGCGTGTCGAGACGAGCGGCGTCACAGGGTGTGGTTCGGGCGCGGCGTCAGGAATACCGCGAGGGTATCACTTCGGCGGCCACTCGGACACGAAGCGACCATCACGCAACACGAACCGAGTGGGTCCTTCAACACGCACCTCGTTCACCTCGTGAGAGGGGTCTCCAGGCAACGCGAGATACGGCGCAACAGCGTCAGCAACGAACTGCGGGCAAATCGGTTTGAGCGACTGCTTCTCGGCCACAGCCAGCGCTTCTGCAACTGTCTTGCACGAGCGAAGAAGCTCGAAAGCTCGCGTGGTGGGTGGTGCCATTTGAAGCTCTCCACTCGCCCATCGCGCGAGCACACTCTCGGCCGTGCCCCAGAAGCCCGATGTCGTTTCGCGGCTCTCAGCCAGCCCACTCAAACCCGCGGGCAACGGCATGACGAAGAAGGTCGCATCGTAGCGACGAGCTTCTGCCGTTGGCGTCACCCATCGAGCAAAGGGGCGAAGGCGTGACAAATCCAAGACAAGGTTTCGACGGGTGAGCTCATCGAGAAGGCTTGCCCCTGATTCGAGCGCAATTCGCAGCTCACGTGCTTGCTCGTCATCGATCGCATCACCCACGGTGGGCACCAGCGCAGCCTCTTCGAGGGCTTCTCGGCATGCGGCGATCCCCAGTGCTCTCGCAGGCGCCGCGAGCGAATCCCCGAGGCGCGCTGACCAGCTCTCACTGTCGACGAGGCGTCCGGCCCAGCGCTCGTCACCATCGGCCGGGTCGACTTTTCCTCCGGGGAAGGCCAGCGCACCACCAAGAAACGTCGATTTGGGGTGCCGAACGACACAAAAGATCTCGAGCCCAGCGTCATTTTCACGCAGAACGAGCACGGTTGCAGAGGGGCGCGGCTGGGTTGGGGCACGGGCCGGATCAAACTCGAGCATGAACGCGAGATACCGCACTTGACGCGCTGCCGTCGATGTCTATGCTCCCGGGCCCTTCACGGCAGCCCGAGGGTGACAATGCCAGCAAGGGCTGCGTTTAAAGCCGATCTCAAACAGGAAGGCGGGTCCACGGAATGAACAAGGCCCAGCTCAAGAAGTTCAAGACGTTGCTCGAGGAGAAGCGCGATGAAATCCTCCGTAAAGCGCGACAGACGCTCGACGAGGACATGACCCTCGACGCGGACGATCTCCCCGACGAGATGGACCTTGCCTCAAGCGAGTATTTGCAGTCGTTTACCTTCCGTCTTAGTGGCCGAGAGAAGTCGTTCCTCGACAAGATCAACAAGGCGTTGATCAAGATCGAAGACGGCTCATTCGGTACGTGTGAAGAGTGCGGCGAAGAGATCTCGCTCAAGCGCCTCGAGGCTCGCCCAGAGACCAACCTCTGCATTCGTTGCAAAGAGGATCAAGAGCGAGCCGAGCGCGACTTCAAGGTGTGAGCTCACTCGGCGCTTCCGCCGAATCAACCTCTTCCACGTGAGCAGCAGCGTCGTCCTTCGGCTCTGCGCTCGTGATGGAGGGCGTGCTCACCTCAGCTTTGGCAGCTTCGGCCTGACGGTTTTTCACCGCTCGGGCCGCTTTCTTTTTCGCGTCCGGCGCAAGCGTGCACTGCGCGAACAAATGCACGTCGAGAAGATCACGCGGGATCAAATCCGCCTCCATCAGCTTCACGTAGAAGCTGCGGATGGCTGCTTGCACTGCGAGGTATTCGGCTCCGTTCGGTACGGGAGCAATACGCGTTGGCATCCCGGCAAGAGCAAGCTGTCTCGACATGAGCTGCGAATCGATCGGCGCATGCACCTCGGGCGACGTGAGCGACAAGAGCGCCGAGACAATGCCCCAGCTTCGCGACGACGCATGGATCGTCTTGAAGAAGTCGTCGATGCGCTGAGCAAGATCAGACTTGCCGAACAACAGCGAGAAAAACTCTTCGGCAAAGCGTTGATCGTCAGGAACCCCCGACAAGAACTGACTGAGCGCGAGGCCCTCGTGCACCGGAATCAGTCCGCCTTCTTGTGCAAGCACGCGACGACAAGGCACCAGCATGCCCTTGCCTCGACTCATGATCAGGATGGTCCTCAAGGCTTCTTTTTCGAA
This sequence comes from Polyangiaceae bacterium, assembly GCA_046351315.1. Classification (GTDB taxonomy): domain Bacteria; phylum Myxococcota_A; class Polyangia; order Polyangiales; family Polyangiaceae; genus JAXLYQ01. The sequence goes on along the minus strand of JAXLYQ010000044.1, from coordinate 13,256 downwards.
GACCTCTGAAGCGAGCAAGAGCTGGCGTTCGACACGCGTGGGTTTGGCTCCGCCCACACCGCGACGTTCTTCGACATAACGCTCGTCGGCAAACCCTTGCGGGTACAGCGCACGGAAGATCTCGACCTGCTCTTCGAAGCCCTGAACCGGGATGTCTTCGGGCTTCACTTTTTGCGGCTTCGCTGACGCGCTTTCGGAGGCTTTCTTCGAGCTCGATCCGCCGCGCTTGGGTCGTACGACCTCGCTCTCGTCGACACGCTCGAGCAGCGCAAGACCGTCGGCCGTGAACCGACGGGTTTCGCCATCGTCGAATCGATACGAGGTGCGCCCTTCGTCTTGAGAAACCAGCTCACCCACGCCCCATTCTGGTTTGCGTGGATGGCGAACGAGCTTGTGAATCTCGGCAGTCACGGGGCGCGTATCTAACAGCATTCAGCCGCCTGGGCAGGTCGTCATGAAGCCGCCACCCGCAACCGTCTCACACGCGAACTCTCCGCAGATGGCTTGAGCCAAACAGTCGCACGATGGAGTGTCTCCACAGACCGGAGGCAAAGGATTGCACTCGAACCCATCGGGGAAGCTCGCGACATCAGACACCGTGTGAATGCAGTACTCGGCACCCGACTGGCAAAAGCCCGCGCCACACGGAAAGAGATTCGCCGGAGCCGCGCAGCCTCCGTTGTTGTTCGTGTCGACGCCTGCAGCGTGCGCCTCGCAAGCGTTGTTGTACGTGTTGCCGTCGCACCCGCACGCTGGTGCATACACCTCATCGCAAGCCAACGGGCGCCCAGTACACACGGCCTCGCTTGCGCCCAACCCACACTTCTTGTCGTTGTAGTCGGGGTAGTCACTCGCACCACAAGGCGAGCCCGCGCTACCAGCCGATCCGCTCGATCCGGCAGAGCCCGCGCTTCCGCTCGATCCTGCGGTTCCGCCGCTTCCTGAAGAGCCCGCGCTACCGGCGGAGCCACCCGTTCCGCCCGTGCCCGCGGAGCCCGCGGTTCCGCCTGTTCCGGCCGTCCCACCCGACCCTGCGCTGCCCGAGCTACCTGACGAGCCGGCCGTTCCACTGCTACCCGCGGAGCCCGCGCTACCCGATGAGCCGGCTGTCCCACCCGACCCTGCCGTTCCACCTGAGCCCGCGGAGCCGCCTCCGCCCGAGCTTTCGTCACTCGAGCTACATGCCGTGCTGAGCGCCACCAACGAGAGAATGACTGGAGCAAGAAAGATTCGTTTCATGAGCCCGATGGTACATGAACGAAAACGCTCTGCCTTCTTGTTGTTGGCAGACATCGCGATCGCTTTGGGCATCAAGAGCGAAGAGATGGCTGTCGATTCGCCAGCGCGACCGCAGCGAGTGACCGAGCCCTACCCCAAGGTAGGGCGACCGAATGAGCGAGGACGCAAGCGGCGAAGCGGCAGTCAGCCCGAAGCTCGACTGCGCAAAGCAATCGCGATGTCTGCCCTACCGCGTCACCGGGCCGAGAATGTCGTCGAGCTTGCTGTGCAGCTTGCTCTCGACGAGGCTCTTCACGGGCCGAAGCGCGAAGGGCAAATCGATCTCGATATGCACGTCTTTCTCGCGGACGTGCACCTTGCCGCTAGCGCCTCGGGCTGGGCCAGGAGGAGCCACCAAATGGAGACAATCTCCATCCCAGGACCACTTCACCGACAAGCGTTGCTCAATGCGTCGTGCGAGTTGCTCGGCTGAGCGGCGAACCTGATCGTGCGGCAAAACATGGCGCCGCCGTATGGAGATCGTCGACATCGAGTCGATTCGTACAGTGACTTCTCGCGCTACGCCAATAATTGCCCCTGAATGTTCGCTCATCTGGGGCGTCTGACGAGGCCAACACCATGACCCAACACAATGCTCGCCACTTGACCTGGGCTGCTCTCGCGGCCGTGTTCGCAGCCGGATGTACCATCGTTACGGCTCCTCCGGCTCCCAAGCCCGCTCCGCCTGCACCACCAAAACCACAACCTGCTCCCACCGCGAAGGCAACGACAACGTCGAAGCCACGAACGCCTCCCGGGATCACCAAGCCGAAGCCCAAGCCGACCGCAACCGCAACCGCAACGGGCACGCCCACCGCAGCCCCGAGCGCAACCGCTGCGCCGATCCCGAACCCACCTGGCTCAGCCGGCGGCAACTGGAACACCACCTGGGCCACGGGCGAGAACGACATGCTCGTCGAGATCAACAAGCGTCGTGCAAGCGGCGCTCGTTGCGGCAATGACAGCTTCCCCAGCAGCCAGCCGATCCCGCCGAACCAGCAGCTGCAGCTCGCGGCCCGTACGCACAGCCGCGACATGGCGATGAACAACTACTTCGACCACACGGGCAAAGACGGCTCGACCGCCGCAACCCGCGCGAAGGCAGCAGGCTACACCGCCGAGGTATCCGAGGTGATCGCCGGAGGCAGCCCCGTCGCCAGCGAGATCGTCGACTCGTGGATGGGCAGCGCCGAGCACTGCTCGATCCTCATGGCCCCCAACGCGCGAGCCGTGGGTGTTGGTTTCGTCAATCGCCCTGGTACCGAAGTCGAGAATTACTGGACCGTCGTCGTCGGCGACTGAGCCCGCCGAATCGACACGCAAAAATGACCGTGCCACCTCTCGCACGGCCCTTCTGACGCGAGCCCCCAACGGCTCGCGTCGTTGTTTTTTGTCTCCGCCGGCTGCTCCCCCGCTCGAGTGCCGCTAGCAATCCAATTCACTTCTAGTGACAATGCGCGGTCATGCGACATGAACACGCATTCATTATTTCTCTCACGCTATTCATGGGGCTCTGGGGGTGCTCTGGAGAAACCAGCGACAGTGGCGCGAACACGCCATCTGCGAACTGTGATTTCAAGGGCGCAAACGGCACCTGCATTGGCGCCACCCTGGACGTCATCTGCTCGGGCGAAACCTGCACCGACAGCGTCCAATGTGCGACCGTCCACAAGCTGGCCCCTTCGGACAACGTCGCCTCGGTGGTCTCCAAAGCAGCCCCCGGAGACTGCATCGCGCTCACCGCAGGCACGTTCAGCGCGCTCGAGATCCCCGCGGGCGTACACGTGCTCGGCGTCGGGAAGGCATCCACGAACGTCAGCTCGCTCTCCATCAACGGCACAGGCCCGGAAAGCCTCGTTCGAGGGCTGACCATCAAGGGATACGGGCTCGTCGTCGGCGCGTCCGCCATCAAGGTAGAGCAGGTCGAAATCGTGGGGTCCAACGTGGATCAACCCACATGGCGCGCCGCGATCGCAATCCCCGAAGGCGGCTCACTCGACTTTGTCGACAGCACGATTTCGATGAGCGCAACCACCGGGATTCTCTCCACCGACGGCGCCTCGATCTCGCTCACCCGCGCCGTGATCACCTCGACCGGCAAAGAAGCACTGTGGACGCAGTGCACAGCCACCTGCGACTGCGTCTCACAACCCGTCGTCACCCTCGACGACGTGCTCTTCTCGAAGACAAGCGGCCTCGTGTTGCTCGGCGCACAGACGCAAGCCAATCACCTCTCCGTCCGTGACACACACCCGTCCTCGGGCAGCTTCGCCGGAGGTGATGTCGCGCAAGGAATCGTCGTCGCCGGATGCTCTAATTTCACCGGCTCAGATATCGAGCACCTTGGCGGTTCTGGCACGGGCTTCTTCGTCAGCAGCTCGAACGTCTCTCTCACCGGCGGAACCTCCGACGACCCCACGCTTCGACTCTCGACTCACGAAACCGGCGGCCTCGTGATCGAATCGATCGATCCCGCGAAAGGGCAAGGGGTTTCGGTCGAGAGCTTCGTGATCTCCAACTGCGCGACGGCAGGCGTATCCGCGTCGTTCGAGTCGAACGGTGTGCACCTGTCGCACGGCACCATCTCGGGGACACGCTTTCAAAGCGGCGCGAACACCGTCGGCGATGGGCTGGCCTGGTCGAATGGCTCAGCACTCGTGCTCGACGACATCACCATCAGCGACAGCGCTCGCGTGAATCTCATTCTCGACGGAGACGCTGGCGACGGGAGCTCACTCACCAGCGTGACGCTCAAAGGCTCGGGCAAAGAGGGCAATGCGTATGTGCAAGGCACATCGAACCTGCCTCCCGGAATGTCCGACCTCTCGCCAGAGATGCACCCGAACGATCAGCCTCTCGTGATCTGGAACTCAGCCCCCGCGCCCACGCCGTGAGCCACGTGGCGCGCTCAGTTCACGCACGAGCCGGGGCCCAGAGCGCGCCCGCGTTCTTCCGCTTCTTCGATCCGCACGGCCACGCCGAACCCTTCGGCCAATGCCCGCATCTCGTCACGGCCCATCTGCAGCGCGACCCCGCGCTTCAGCAAGCTCACGTGATACGTGCCACACGGGCACTGCGTGATTTTCACGGCTGGGGTCGAGGAGATCTGCGTGTGGGGCCCACACTTCGAGGGAGTATTGTTCTCTGCGCTCATCGGGTATTCACACTGTCACTGCTGAATCGCGCGAGGCTAGCCTCGACGCAGGTGAGAATCCAGCACCGAAATCGCTCCAATCTCTTTCAAGAACGATCGGTACATAATCGCCCAGCCGCGGTTGACAGTGCGATCGCGCGTCCGCACCTTCCGGGCCTCTCATGACAATGGCCTACTCGACGTCCTTCGAGCTCCCACCGAAGTTTAGCTTCCTCGGCCCCGTCTCAACGCAGCAGAAGGTCCAAGAGTGGCTGCTCGTGCTTCGTTCGGTGGGTCTCGATGGGTCGGTTCGCTGGGTGCCCACGGCGGGAGTGGGTCATTTGGTGACTGACCACCAATACCTTCGCGCAGCTCAGACCTTGCGCGACTACGAGCTCGAGAACCGCGACTGGCCGCCTGTTCAGCGGAAAGACCAGCCTCTCTATGCTGAGTCTCCGTGGGCCATCATTGTCGTCAGCTTGCTCGTGGCGATGTTTGCCATCACCGGCCCTGCTGCCGCTCGCAGCACCTGGTTTCAGCTCGGTACGGCCAACACCGATATGATCCTGCACGGCGCGCCTTGGCAGGCCGTCACCGCGCTGCACTCCGATGCCTCTCACGTCATCGGCAACGCCCTCTCGGGTGGCATCTTTCTCACCGGAGTTCACCGCCGTCTTGGCTCGGGCCTCGGTACCTTCGTTGCACTCGCTGCGGGTGCCGCAGGCAACTACGCCAACGCCGTATGGCACGGCTCGCACCACCTCAGCATCGGAGCATCGACAGCAGTGTTCGAGGCGCTCGGTGCTCTCGCTACTGCCCAGATGATCCGCAACCAAGCCAATCGCTCACCTCGCGAAAAAGGTCTGCGTGCGATGGCTTCTGCACCTGGGAGCCCATTGCCGCGGGTCTCGTGTTGCTCGGTTTGCTCGGCGCAGGTGGCTCGCGCGACTCGATGTCTCAGCTCGCTCACGCATCTCGCACCGACGTGGGCGCTCACGGGTTCGGTTTCGTCGCAGGGTTGCTCTTCGGTGTCGTCGCTGCCTACTTCGCTTCGCAAGCGCACCACCCCGCTACCCGCCTGGGTTCAGTCAGCGTTCGGTGTCGCTTCGATTGCCATCGTTACCGGTAGCTGGTTGCTCGCTGTGGCCTGACCCGCGCATCGTCGCGCTCTCGCTCGCGCGTCGTTGCGCTGCGCTACTCGACGGGCACCACGAATACATCCGTCGCGACGTTGGTATCCGGGCTCGACCACATCGGGCCCGGTCGATGTGTAAACAACGTACGACCCCGTCGCAGCGATCTTCGGCTCGGTCGCGAAGCCCAAGCTCTCACCCCCGCTGCTCGTCAGGCTCACTCGACGCGTTTGCTTCGTGTCGACGTCGTACACGAACACATCGGCCGTGTCGTTCGTGTCGCCGCTCACGAGATTCGACGCGGTCGACGAATACACGACGCGTTTGCCATTCGCCGAGAGCGAGGTCGACTCACACAATCCGTTTGCCGGAGCATCCGCGCCGCTCACTCGCGCGCTCACGCCCGTGTTGCGATCGAGCAAGACGACTTGAGGTACGACCACGTCGTAGCCCGCAAGCTCAGGCGCCACCGTGGCGTACGCGATGACCTGCCCGTCGGCGCTCATCGAAACGCCATCACTCGCCCCTGACCCAGGTACGCCCGAGCTCGTTGCGCTTACGAGCGTCGTTGTGCCGAGCTGCATATCGCGCACGAACACGTCACTCACGCCGTTCGTATCGTTTGCCACGAGGTTGCTCGCCTCGGACACGAACGCGATGTACCGACCTGTCCCCGAGATCGCCGCGCCCCAGCTCTTGCCGTTGGTGTTCTGGCCTGCAGCGCCCACCGATACACGCACGGTCACGCCCGTCTGCATGTCGCGAACGTAAATGTCGAACACGCCGTTCACGTCGCCCAGCACCAGATCGCTCGCCTCCGAGACGAACGCCACGAACCTTCCGCTCGCAGAGATGGCCGGTGACGTACTTCGACCGTTGGCCGCCTTCCCCGTGACCGATGCGCTCACCAACAACGTTTGCCCCGTCAATCGATCGTGTACGAAGACGTCGTCCAGGTTGTTATCGTCGTCTGCCACCAAGTTCGTCGCGCTCGATGAGAACGCCACATAGCGACCATCGGCTGAAATCGAAGCAGCGGTAGAGTCCAGATTCCCTGCTTGGCCGAGATCCGAGACGCTCACGAGGCTCGTCGTCTTCTCTTTTCGATCCCGCACGTAGATGTGTTGCTGAAAGAACGTCCCGCCCTCGATCAGGTTGCTGCCCATCGATTCAAACGCCACATAGCGACCATCCGCAGAGATCGACGCCCGTTCGCTCGCGTTGTTCGACGGCGCGCTCACGTTCTCGATCGGTACGCCCTGCGGAAAGACAATATCCTGCAAGGGATCCTCCGGCGCGTCGGGCAGATCGTTCACATCGAGATCGATCGGCACGCAAGCCCCGCCGTCGCAGGTCTGTCCCGCAGGGCAGGTGACATCGAGACACTCTCCCCGAAGTGTCATGCGCAGCAGCTTGGTCTTGCCGTCGATAAACCCAAGGCGCGCCCTCCTCGACACGCGGGTCTTTCCGGTCGCAGCCACCTTCGCGTCGAGGTCGATCTCGAGCAGCGACCCTTCGCTCATCGACATACTTCTCACGAAGGTCAGCGTGCCCGGAAGCGACGCATCCGTAGGCAACCGGTATGTCTTTTCGAAGCGTGTAAACCCATCACGTTTCGCCGTGACCACGAGCGTGTCGCACGCAGCGGTCACCACCGTGTCGCTCGATGCAACCACGACGATCGCCGTGGGCGGCGAGTCTGAGCATGAGCTCATCGTCACTGCCCCAAGACCCACCAAGCCAAGCACCCATCGCGCGTGCATCCGCACTCCGCGCCAATACGTCATCGCGCGACGTTATCACGCGAAGGCGATCGCTCCTTCTCGAACCGCTGCGTCAATCATTGCGTGCGTCGCCGTGTGCCCCGGTCGCAGTGCCCTCACCACACCTCGAAAGGGCCCTCCTCGCAGCGTGATGTCGCCAATCAGATCAAGCAGCTTGTGGCGCGCAGGCTCGTTCGCCCATTGCAGCTCGCCTTCGATCGGGCCTCGTTCATCGAGCACCACCACCGACGCCGTATCGACGAACGCCGCTCGCCCTGCGGCGCGCAATTTCTCGGCGTCTTTCAGAAATCCGAAGGTTCTGGCAGGAGCAATCTCGCGAACGAACTCGTCTCGATCGCCGCTCCATCTCGCCGACTGTCTACCAATCGCTGCGTGCGCGAATTCGATCGTCACGTCGATCGTTGTCTCGTGTGCCGGGAGCAACTCGTACACGCTGTCGCCCTTCGCAAACGACCACGCTCGCGTCACGCTCATGCGCGACTCACTCGGCGTCACGCCCATCGACAGAAGCGCGTGGCTTAGCTCGCGAGCGCCGCCATCGAGCAGCGGAGGCTCGGGCCCCTCGACCTCGATCCGCACGCCGTCGAGCATCCAGAGCCCGCCCAGCGCCGCTGCCACGTGCTCGACGAGATCGATCTTCGGGCCCTGACTCGAGAGCGACACGCACACCCCCAGATCGGTGCGAACCACCTCGAGCGACCCAAGCGCCGCGCTCACCCCCTCGGCTGCCAGGCACGAGCGCGCATCGATCGTCGTGAGCGCGATCGATGCGGTCGCTCCTGAGTGCAGTGCGCGGCCCTTCAGCAGCACGCGTGCGTCAGACCGGGATGCCCGGTGCCGGGAACTTGCTGCACAGCTCGGCGATCTCGCCTGCCACTCGCTGAACGCGTGTCTCGTCGCCTGGGGCCGAGACGATCTCGTCCATCCATGCCGCGAGCTTCTTCATCTCGTCGGGGCCCATGCCGCGCGAGGTGATCGCAGGCGTGCCGATACGAAGCCCTGACGGGTCGAACGGCTTGCGTGGGTCGAACGGAACCGAGTTGTAGTTGCCCACCATGCCCGCTCGCGCGAGGGCCTGTGCTGCCACCTTGCCCGTCACGTTTCGCGAAGTGAGGTCGATCAAGATCAGGTGGTTGTCGGTGCCGCCCGTCACGAGCGTGAAGTTGCGCGCCACGAGCTCGTCCGCGAGCACCTTCGCGTTCGCCACGACCTGGTGTGCGTACTGCTTGAACGCCTCGGTCGATGCCTCTTTGGCTGCCACCGCGATACCCGCCGTCGCGTGGTTGTGCGGGCCGCCCTGAAGGCCCGGGAACACCGCCTTGTCGATCGCTGCGGCGTACTCTTTTTTCGTCATGATCATGCCGCCACGCGGGCCTCGGAAGGTCTTGTGCGTGGTGCTCGTGATCACGTCCGCGAAGCCCACCGGCGACGGATGTGCCCCGCCCGCCACCAAGCCCGAGATGTGCGCGATATCTGCCGCCAAGATCGCCCCGCACTCGTCGGCAATCGACCTGAACGCAGCGAAGTCGAGGTGACGCGGGTACGCCGTCAAACCAGCCCACAGCACCTTCGGGCGATGCTCGAGCGCAAGCTTACGAACCTCGTCCATGTCGATGCGGTGCGTGCCTGGCGAGACGCCGTACTGCACGCTCTTGAAGTACGCGCCGGTGATCGAAACACCGTGACCGTGCGTGAGGTGACCGCCTGCTGCCAGGCTCAACCCCATCACCGTGTCGCCCGGCTTGCAGAACGCGAAGTACACCGCGAGGTTCGCTGGGCTGCCCGAGTACGGCTGGACATTCACGTGATCGACGCCGAACAGCTTCGCCACTCGCGTGCGCGCCAGCTCTTCGACCTCGTCGATGGCTTCTTGTCCCTCGTAGTAGCGCTTCTTCGGATAGCCCTCGCTGTACTTGTTGCTGAGCACCGATCCGCACGCCGCGAGCACTGCCTTCGAGGCATAGTTCTCGCTCGGGATCAGCCGGAGCGTGTCCTTCGCTCGCGCTTCTCTTCATCCACGATGAGATTCGCGATCTCGGGGTCGACCTGCAACAAAGATGGCTCGGGAGTGACAGGGTATACATGGCGCGCGCAGGGTAGGTCAACCCCTGCTCACGCGCCACTCACCCGCAGCCCAATCTCACCCGTCCTCACCTCACGGACGCCCGACTACCCTTGCCTTTTTCTTCGGCTCGCTCAAATCGAGCGGTGGGTCAGGCATCACCAGCACGTTCGGCACCAGCGGGGCAAACGATTCTGAAGCGAGCTCGTGACCAGCGGGTCTTTCGCCGTACGCACCACGAGGTCTTTCCCGTGATCCGTACCTACACGCAGAAGTGCCTTGGCCACGCTCACCAAGGCATTCTCGATGGCCGCGTCGATCGTGGTGAAGCGATTCAATGCAAAGAAGGTCTCGAGCTCTTTCGCCTCGGCTGGCGTCGCCAGTGTTTCGAGCGCTGCTGCGGCTCGTCGTAGATCGTCGGACGAGGTGTTCGGATCGTTGAGCTGCTTGGCCAATGCCGGAGCACCTCGCTTGTCGCCGATCGCTCCGAGCGCGTCTGCGATCGGCCCCACCGGCGGCCCTCGAAGCACATCGGCCAGATAATCGTACCTGTGCTCGAGCGCTTCGAGCATCGCCTCGACACCGCTTCGTCGTTCGGTGATCCGCTTTTCGATCTCGGGCAACAAGACCGGCGAGGTCTTCGGGTTGACGTACAGATCGAGCAGCAACTTCGTCACCGCAGCGTCGTCGCCCTTCGAGATTTCTCCGAGCAAGAACTTCTGCGCTGCGACCATGTCGGCCGATGGATACTCCATCGCAGCACGCACCTGATCGATCAGCGGTTTCGACTTCGCTCCTGAAGCAGCGCGCGAGAGTTGATCCGCCTGAAGCACGCACGAATCGATCGGTTGTCCGAGCTCGATCTGACCAGCCTCGAGGCCCGTCTCGCTTTCGAGGAACGTGATCTTTCCGTCCGCGTCACACAGCGCGACGCCGCCCTTGTAAGAAGCGCCGCCGAGAATGTCGCTCGGGTGGGTATGAACCCATTTCAGGTTGCCCAGCGAGTCGAAGCCGTGCGCAAACCTGAAATAGATCGTCGCAAACCTGCCCTCTTCGAACCCGATCGGCTCACCTCGTGCCGCCGCCCTCGCCACCACACGAGCCTTGTCGTTTGCGCCTGCCTTCAAGGGTCGCGCCTCGGCAGCCGGCGCCATCCATCGAGCGCCACCGATCACGTTTTTCTCAGGCAGCTTCAGCGTCGATGCGCGATCGAACGATGCAGCACCGATCTGCTCGTCGAAGCGAGTCAGCGTCGACTCACCGAAGAACATCGTCTTGTTCGTGATGAACGCCAGGCTCGTTTGATGGCGCAGCGTGACGCGTGCGACCTCTTCGCCATTGCTGATGTCGTAGGCGCTCACGTATTGCCCAGACCACGGGATAAACGCGACGTTGCCCACGACCGCAGGGCGCCCGAGCTTGCGCTGCGTGGGCTGCTGTCGAAGCACTTCACCATCACGCGAGACCGCAAGCAGTGTACTGCCCTGCCCTGCCTTCGACTCGAAGACCACCACGGTCACCGTGCCATCGTCGCCAACGCCTCGCAGCGTCACGTTCGAGGCAGGTCGCTTCCAGAGCAGCTTGCCCGTCGATGCTTGCAAGGCGAACAGCTCTTCACCACCCAAGCCCACGACGACAGAGCCGCCCACATCGGGGCGACCATCGAGCACGTGCTCGAAAGTCCACGGGCTTCCACCGCCGAGGGGCACGCCGACGATGCCCTTGTCGGTCACACCGATCGCGACGTCGGTCGCAGCAGGGATGGGCACCGACCTGAGCTTTGCTTCGAGCTTGCGGATCGAATCGCCCTTGTCGTCCTCCCAGTTCAGCGTGAACGCTTTGCCGATCGACGTCTGCGCGACGCAACCTTCGAGCGCTCCGAGCATGCCGATCGCAAGCCCCAGTCGCGCGATAGCCCGCAGGGTCATGGCGAGCCTCCCTCTTCTTTTTTCACGTCACCCGGAGAGTTCCGGGTCGCGTTTGCAGCCTGTTCGATCGCGGCTTTCACACGCGGAGAGCCCGCCGGAGACCAACGACCCAGCACATCGGTCAGATAGCGATGAACCTCTTGGGTGCCGAGCTCGCGAATATCGCCGATGATCTTGATCTTCTGGTCATCGGGCACATCGAGCGCCGAGCGAAACAAGAGCTGATCGACGCCGCTGGTGAGCACGATGAGCGGCAGCTTGCCCGCGCGAGACACGAGCTTGTCGCACGCGTCGCCTTTGCAGATCTGTCCGATGGCGGCCGCGGCCTCGAGCACCTTGTGGTCGAGCGCGCGAAAGAGATCATCCATCGCCTCGACGGCATTGAGCGATCCAAGCCCGCTTGCTGCTGCGCTTCGCACTCGATTGTCGCTGTCCGACAGAGCCGTCTTCAGCGCGCTCACTGCATCAGGGCCGCGCGTTCGACGAAGCGCCGTGACGGCAGTGCGACGCAGCTCGACATCGCGATGACGGGCATACTTGGCAATCGACGCCGAGCTCGACGTTTGCCCCACGTCAGCGAGCGTTTCGATCGCGAGCTTGGCCACAGGGTTGGGTGCCCCTCGATCGAGAAGTCTCTCGACAGCCGGCACCAACGGGCCCGCTGCCTGACTTGCCCCTCGCATGGCCGTAAGCGCTGTCGTGATCGCAGCTTGATCGCCGCTCTGTAGCTGTGCAGCCGTCGCTTTGAGATCGAGGGTGGGCCTTGGCGGAGCCTTCGGTGCAGCCTGCACCAAGCCCGTGCCCCACACGAGCATCGCGACCCCAAGCGCTCCGCTCACCACCCTCGTGTACATAAGCGCGGCTCTGGACCGTGCGTTCTTTGTCATGGACCCACCACGCGCAAATGATCGCGTGCGGCGAAGATGCGGTCCAAGTTCTCTGTGGCCGACGACCTGGCAAGCACGCCACGACCCCGTGACCACGGCGAGATCTTGCGTGACAACGAGGTGACCTTCCTTGACCGCAAGAAGGTCGTCCGTGACGTCGAAGAGGCCGTCCGTGACCGTGGTGAGGTCGTCCGTGACAGGTTGCGACCCCATTTCGGGGGTTTCTTCCCTCAGCCAGCGTCAAGAAACGTAAAGAGTACGACGTGCGCCACGAGCTCGATCGCGAGGAGGCGCAACGACGACGGACGGCTCAGTACAAATCGGTGGTGGGTGCCGTGGTGGGCTGGGGGTCAGGCGTGGTCGCCGACACGGCCGGGGTGGGCACCGCAGAGGAACCAGGGGTCATGGCCGAGCGCCCAGGTTTGACCCTGCGCATCGGAGTGGTTGGCGTCTCGCTCACATTCTGAGGGAATGGGGTCTCGCTGGACGAGCCTCCGCAAGCGGACAAGAGCGCGCCGAAGGACAATCCGAACAACGCGAGGAACGAGAATCGGGCAGAGGTCATCGGATTTCTGGAAAATCGAGGTACATCTCCTGCCATGAACGTTCGTCTAGTCCACGAGTTTCGCTTCGAAGCTGCCCATCGTTTGCCGCGAGTGCCCGAGGGGCACAAGTGCGCGAGGTTGCACGGCCATAGCTTCAAGGTCGAGCTCGCCATCGAAGGCCCGGTGAACCCCGACACGGGTTGGTTCATCGACTTCGGTGACCTGTACAAGATCTGGCAACCGCTGCACGACCAGCTCGACCACCACTACCTGAACGAGATCCAGGGTCTCGAGAACCCAACGAGCGAGATCTTGGTTCGTTGGCTCTGGGATAACCTTCGCCCGTCGCTGCCCTCACTGGTTCAGGTCACGCTCTGGGAGACATGCGAGGCGCGCTGCGAGTATCGTGGCGGCTGAGCCATGAAAACCTTCGCGTGCCGCTGTGAGGATGTGACGCTCCACGAGCTCGATACCGCGATCGCTCGTGGCCACGACGACATCGAATC
>JAXLYQ010000043.1:0-41656 GCA_046351315.1 Polyangiaceae bacterium | reverse complement strand
CCTCGAGAATCACACAAGCAGCGGCACTGTCGACTTTCTGGCGCGATTGTTTTGCGTTGAGCCCGCTCGCACGAAGCCCTCGTGTGGCTTGCACCGTCGACAAGCGCTCGTCCCAGAGCTCGACCACCACACCAACCTCGGCGGCCACGCGTTCGGCAAAAGCTCTGGCGCGTGTCGCCTCTGGGCCTTCGCCGCCACCAAGCCGAAGAGGGAGGCCCACGACGATTTTTTTCACCTCATCGTCGGCACAAAGCGTCTTGAGCCGAGCCATGGCTCGAGGCAGATCGCGCCCATCGAGCGAAGGTCTGGGGGACGCGATCGCAAGCTCGTCATCGGCAATCGCCACGCCAATGCGAACTGCCCCGTAGTCAAGAGCCGCAACGTTCATCGTGCTCAGCGGAAGAACGCGTTGTAGCGCGGGTCGTTGTATCGCGCGTAGTCGATGACGAACGGGGTCAACGTGCTCACGCCGTCGCGATGTTTGATCGTCAACGCCATCGGCGTGACCTCGCGATAGTTGCTGCTCTCGGGTAGGTCGGCGTTGGTGGCTCCGCCAGCCGAGAACAAGTTCAACAGCTTGTACTCGCCGTCGTCGTAGACCTTCTTGAACCCTTCGATGATGCGCTCGTGGCCTCGGATCATCGTCGTTGCACCAACGCGGCTCATGAACGACTTGAACTGTCGTCGACCGAACGGGAAGCGCGCGCTCGCTTTCTGGAGCTCGAGCGGGATCATGTCGGTGTCGGCAGGATCACTCCACAGCATCTGGAAGCGGATCTCTGGGTCGTTCAACGAGTGAAGGCCCTGCCACTTCGCCGTGATGACGTCGTCGCGCGGAATGCCTGCATGCACGAACAACGTGCGGTCGAACAGCAGCATGTTCGGCAGCGCATCGAAGAGCTTCATGTAGCCAATGAAGAGCTCTTTCGGCGCGATGTCTTGGAGGTCGTTGATGGCCTCGGCGGGTTTGACTCCGCCGTACACGCGACCGTTCAGCTCAACGTAGTATTCGTGATTGCCGCGCAGCACGTACACGTGATCGGGCACAGCCAAAAAGAGCTGCAACACCGTGCGAAGGATGCCGTTGTAGCTGTAGCGACCCCGATCGATGTAGTCGCCGAGCAACACCAGCTTCATGTCGGGATTGTTGGCGGGGTCTTCGTGGTACGCGTTCACCTTCGCGAAGAAATCCGCCTGCAACAGCGCCGCTTTCAAGCAGGTATAACACCCGTGCAAATCGCCCAGGACAAGCAGCTCGTACGACTTGCCTGGTGTCGGAGGCAACACGTAGACGTGCTCGTCCAGGAACGCGGGCCCGCCAGCGAATTGGCGAACGTCTTGAACGCCTTGCAAGAAGCCTTTGCCCGCACGACGCTGCTCGTCGAGCTTCGCCATGGCCGACTGGATCGTCTGCATGTCGGCCGCGGATTGCCGGGCGACGGTTTCAGGATCGCGGCCGTAATCCCACTCGAAACGACCGAAGAAGGGATGGTTCTCTTCTCGTGGCGCGATGCTTCGGGCTGAGTCGATGACGACGGCTTCTTCTTTGACCTCTTCGATCTCTGAATCGTCGAGCTCGAGCGGCGCGTAGAGCAGCGACTGAAGCTCCGCTCGAAAACGCGCTTCGCTTGGATGAACCACACCGTCGGCGTGCATCAGCTCATCGACGCACATCAACAACCCGACTCGGTTCTGCTCGTCGAACTTCTTGAAGAGCTCGTAGCAACGCAACTTCAGCTTCGCGATGACGAACTGCTTCGGGTCTTCGCCATCGGCAACGACCTCGGTGAAGTGGGTCTGGATGCTGTTGTCGATCTCGTCGAGCACTTCATGGAAGTGACCAGTCCACTTCTGGATCAGCTCGTGCGGCAGTGAGCCGCCCGAGGGACCAAGCACGTCACGCGCTCGTTTTTCGACGAGCTTGCCGATGTAGTCCTGGATGAACTTTTTCTCGCTCGCGTCGAAGTCGCCATCCACGTACCCGAACGCCGTCAGGTAGAAGATGATCGCGTGCATCTGCTGCTCGGCAACCTTCGAATCGGTGCTGAACGTCAAGGACATGATTCCTCACGAGGTAGGGAACGAAGCGGCAAAAATAGTGGGCGTTGAAGCTGGCGTCACGCGACATGTTCAGCCGATTGCTTGACGCGTAACGTCTTCGCGGGTGAAGCAGACCGGCTAAGAGGGTGGGCATGACGAAGGGCACTCGCGAACGGGCACTATTTCTCTCGGTTTTCGCGGTGGGTCTCGCGGTGTGTTGGCCGCTCATCGTCCCGATCGGCGCGGGTGCGGTGCTCGCCTATGTAAGTGAGAGCCCGATCAACGCAGTCGACAATCGATTCAAGGCGCGAGGGCGAAACATGCGGTGGGCGATCAGCGCCGTATTCATCACCCTCGTGCTTGCGACGTTTTTGGTGCCGATGGCCTTCGCTGGCTACTCAGCGGTCAAACAGGTCTATCGGTTCTTGGCGCACGCCGACTTTGATACCGTCACAGCGCTTCCGATGAGGTGGCTGACCTGGGCAAGCTGGAAGCTCGGCAACTACGGCATCGATGTTCCGGTCGAGCAAGCCATCACCAAGTTGCGCGAATGGGCACTCACCGCAGCCGCGTCGGCCGCTCAATGGGCAGGTGACGCTCTCAGTGGCGCGCCATCGGTGTTGTTCGATGTGAGCGTGACGATCTTGGCGTGGTGGGCGTTCGCAACCGATGGGCCGAAGATGCGAAAGTCGGTGCTGCCTATCCTTTTGCCATGGGAGCGCGAGCGCGAGATCATAAGCAAAATCACGGGAGAAGTGCTTCGAGGAGTCATCCTCGCCAACGTGTTGGTTGCGGCGGTTCAAGCCCTGTGCGCGGTGGTGTTTCTGGTCGCGTTCGATGTGCCCAACTCGTTTTCGCTCGGCGTGCTGGCGTTCTTTCTCTCGTTCATTCCCGTGTTCGGAACCGCTCCGATCACGGTCGGCGGGGTGCTGTACCTGTTCTCGCAGCAACGTACCGTCCCAGGCATCGTGATGCTCTGCGTCGCGGTTGGCGTGGGCAGCGTCGACAACGTGATCAGGCCGCTGTTGATGCGTAGCTCGGCAGAGCTGAGCTTTTTCTGGGGGCTCGTTGCACTGGTGGGCGGAGTCACGCAGTTCGGGCTCGCTGGGACGGTGATCGGGCCTCTCGCGTTTTCACTCGTGGTTGCGTTTCTCGAAGCCTTCGATTTCGCTCATGAAATCCCTGGATTCGACTATCGAACGAAGCAGTATCCGCTTCCCCTCCATCACGCCCCGCACCCTCGGACGCCTCGTAGATCATGACGACCCCAGAAGAGACGCCGCTTCTTGACGAAGAGCTGGTCAGCGAGCTTGCAGGAGTGCCGGGTCTGCTCGCCGATGTGCTCGATGTGTTCGAACGCGTCGGACGCGACAGCATCTCTGCGTTGAACGAGGCCTACGTCAAAGGCGATCGCCCCGAGGTGCGACGACTCGCTCACGCACTCAAGGGCGCAGCAGCACAAGTGGGCGCGGCGCGACTCTCAGCGCTCGCTGCCCGAGTTGAGATCGCGATGCGCACCGACACGGATGCCAGCATCGAGGGCTTCGAGGAGGCGCTTCGCAGCGCCATCGACGCGATTCGCGAGCGTGCAACGTGAGCGGTTGCTCGATCAGCGACTGGCAGAGGCGGCGGGCTCGACATCGAAGCGCCAGCCCGCGTGTTGCGCAAGCTCATGGAACAGCTCGATGAGCTTCGAGAACCCAACGGGCTTTTGAACGAAGTCGCTCACACCAAGCACGCGAAACCGCCAGCGCTCGACCTCGTCCAGCGACGCACTCACCACCACGACGCGCATCGCCGTACCGCCAGGTAGCGATCGCAACTCACCGAGCAACTCGAGCCCGTTCATCAACGGCATGCTCATGTCGAGAACAAGTAGTGAGGGCATCTGGGCGCGCGCAAACTCGAGTGCAGCAGGCCCACTCTCGACCGCGCTGATTTGTACGTCGCGCCCACGAAACGCCTCTTTCGCTGCCCAGGTCGCCACCTTGCGGAAGACCTCGTCGTCGTCGACCACGAGCGTACGAAGCGTCGACGAGGTGAGCACCGCAGGGGGAGGTCGTGAGCTAAGTGACGATGTGAACAAAGCCGGCGCTGCACGCGCTGCCGTGTCGATCGCTTGCATCAGCTCGGCCGCAGAACCGAAACGAGCTCGCGGGTCTTTCGCAAGCGCTCGCTCGAACACTCCATCAAACGGCGCAAGCTCAGCACGAAGCTGCGACGGCATTCGCGGTGGAGCACTTGCGTGGAGCTTCAACATCGCCCGAGCGTCACCGGTGCGCGGGAACACCGGGTTCAACGTGAGCAGCTCGAAGATCACACAAGCAAACGAGTAGAGATCGGATCGCACACTCGATCGCTCGTGAGGCGTCGACGGATCGACTTGCTCGGGGGGCATATAAAGCGGCGTGCCCACGGTGAAGCTCGTGCGGTCGTCTGGATCACGAAGAGCGATTCCGAAATCGATCAAGACCGTTCGACCCGTGCGCCCCTCGATCACAATGTTGGCGGGCTTCACGTCACGATGAATGACCCCTGCCGTGTGAGCGGCGCCGAGGCCTGATGCGACTTGCCGCGCGATAGCCAGCGCTCGCGACATCGGGATTGGCGCACGGCGTGCCGCGTGCTCTTCGATGAGCTCAGCAAGCGTATCGCCCGCGATGAACTCCATCGCCATATACCAAGACGTGTGATGCGGCCCGATGGTGTACACCTGCACGACGTTGTCGTGGCGAAGGCGGGCGAGCGACGACGCCTCGGCTACGAGAATCGCAGGGTCCGCTCCGGTGCTCTCGATGAACTTGAGCGCCACGGGTCGGTCGAGAAATACGTCATGAGCGCGCACCACCACGCTGGTGCCACCGCGCGCGATTTCACCTGCCGGAAGATAGCGGCCATCGATGAGCTCGTTCTTTCCGATGGTGGACACAGCGCCCCCACAGCGTCGACAAGTCGTGTCACTCGCGCGGGGCAACAGCGGTACAAGTGCGGCAGAGCTTCATGTCACTCGAAGCGCGCAGGGCGCATAACCGCACAACGGTACGCCTCATTCGAGGCAGTCCTCAAGGCAGAAGTATCGAACATCGTGAGTGTTCGCGTTCGTTACAGCGTGCCGTCACCCACCACCCACGGCACGCGATGACCCATCGAAGCGTGCTCGATTTCGGCTTCGAGAAACGCCACGTGTGCTTCGTGAAACGGCGAGTCAGGAGCGAAGAACGTAAACCCACGCAGGCCAGCAAACCATCGGCCGACTTGATCTCTGAGCAGGTTTTCGTCTCGCAGATTGAGTAGGCGCTGCATGACGCCGCAGTCGTTGTAGATCGCGGGGTAGCGAGCGATCGTGGTGGCGCAACCCACGAGCGAGCCTTTCTCGGGCATCGGGGTTTCACCCGGGCGCACGTTCGCTTCGCCGAGGTACGCCACGTGGCGCGCTGCCACCTCGTTCACGAACGTCGCGCGGACCCACCCGAGTTGCTCACGCGAAAACCCATCGCCCAGCGCAAGGTCAACGAGATCGGGGGGTTGCTGCGCAAGCTGCCACACCGCGAAGCGATTTTTCATATGACAAAGCTCGTGCGCCATCACCATCGCGCCGCCCGTGAAACCGTCTTGCACGACGACCCAGCAGAGAATATCCCGCGCGCTTCGTGGCGAGCTTCGTAGGTTGTGCGTCTGTACGTGTGCGCCCGCCGCGGCGGTGAGCACGGGTGCACCACGAGCCCGTGAGCGAATCCAGAATGCCTCGGTGCTCGTTTGAATGCCGATCAACGATCGAGCTTCGATTTCTTCACGCGCAAAACGGGCTGCATGTGCGTACGCAGGTCGTGGGCTCGCGAGCATCGACTCGAGCAACGGCGCGATCGTTGGCGAAACGATCGTGGGGTCGCGAAACGGCGAGGACATGTCGCGAACGCTTGGGGCCAACCCCAAGTCATGCAATATTTCGCACACGAAACAGTTGCTGTTTCGGCTGTAAAAATCGATCGAATCGCATCGTGCGAAGACGGAGCAAGAGCATGACCGACGTGTTCATCATCGACGCAGTACGCACTCCACGTGGTCGGGGCAAAGCGGGGAAGGGCGCGTTGTCGGGCGTTCACCCGCAAGAGTTGTTCGCTCAGACATTGAACCGACTCGCAGCTCGCACGTCGATCAACAAGGCGGATGTCGACGACGTGGTGGTGGGCAGCGTGTCGCAAGTGAACGAGCAGGGCGCGTGCCTCGCGAGTAACGCGATTCTTGCTGCCGACTGGCCGCTCGAGGTCACGGGTGTGACCCTCAATCGCTTCTGTGGCTCGGGCCTTCAGGCAGCCAACTTCGCCGCAATGGGCGTGATGTCGGGACAGCAGCAACTCACGATCGGTGGCGGCGTCGAGAGCATGTCGCGTGTGCCCATGGGCAGCGATGGCGGGATGATCGACGGGCTCAATCTTCGCCTGCGCAAGCGAGTGCCGATGGTGCCTCAGGGCATCAGCGCGGATCTCATCGCCACCCTCGAAGGCATCTCGCGTGCAGACGTCGATGCGTTCGCTCTTCGCTCACAGAAGAACGCCGCCGTTGCGATCGCAGAGCAGCGTTTCTCGAAGAGCTTGTTCGCCGTAACCGACCCGGATTCGGGAGCTGTTCTGCTCGAAAAGGATGAGCACCCACGCGCTGAAACCACGCTCGAATCACTCGCGAAGCTCGAGCCGTCCTTCGTGATGATGGGTCAAACGCCGATGGGGCCAAACGGCGAAACCTGCGACGCGCTCGCCACTCAGCGTTACCCCGAAGCCAAGACGATCCAGCACGTACACACCGCGGGGAACTCGAGCGGCATCGTGGACGGAGCGGCCGCCGTACTGTTTGCGTCACACGAGTACGTCCAAGCGCATGGCCTCAAACCACGCGCAAAGATTCGTGCGACAGCCACATTTGGCGCCGAGCCCGTGATCATGTTGACGGCGCCGGCTCCTGCATCCGAACGCGCGCTGAAGCTCGCGGGAATGTCAGTCAAGGACATCGATCTTTGGGAGATCAACGAAGCGTTCGCCGTGGTGCCCCTTCAGACCATTCGCAAGCTGAACATCGACCCCGACCGAGTCAACGTGAACGGAGGAGCCATCGCCCTCGGGCACCCGCTCGGCGCAACCGGGGCTGCGCTTCTCGGAACGGCACTCGATGAGCTCGAGCGAAGCAACAAATCCACCGCGTTGATCACCCTCTGTATCGGCGGCGGCATGGGCATCGCGACGATTATTGAACGAGTGTTACAAATCGTTGGCTTCGCAGCAGGATGGCTAGGGCGGAGGTTCTGGATCCACCGAGGGAGTGCCCGCCCAAGTTCGATGCCGCGGCATCTGAATGTCCTCGTACACCGGCGGGCCATCGTGCGGATGAGCGTGGTAGTCGAGCACGTATCCTGCGGTCTTCAGTTGCTGTACGAGCCGCGGTAGCGCCGCCAGCATCGCGTCACCATGGAAGTGCATCAGCACGACTGACCCTGGTTTCACGTCGGTCATCACGGAGTGGATGATGTCGGTGGGCTCGACTGATTCCCAATCTCGTGTGTCGATATCCCAGAGGTACTGATGGTATCCAAGCGCAACCAAACGAGCTTCGACGCGACGATCGGTTGCACCGTACGGCGGCCTCAATAGCGGACACCGCGCATGCCCCGCGCCCTGAACGATCTCGCGGTCGAGCTCAGCGTCAGGCAACTTGGTGAGATCGCGGTGCGAGTACGTGTGGTTGCAGACCAGGTGCCCCTCTCGTTCTGCGCGCTCGACCAAATCGGGGAACCACCCCACCCATTGCCCCGTGGGAAACAGGATGGCGCGAACCTCGAGATCTCGCAGCAGGTCGAGCAATCGCTCACCCTGTTGCCGTGTTTGCGACCCATCGTCGAACGTCAGCACCACCGGCGCTCCACCGCCTTGTGTGACCTGTTTAGGAGCACGAACGCGCGCACGAAACGTGAGCAAGTGCGGCTCTACGCCGTCGTGAAAATCGATCTTGATGCGGAATCGTTGGCCTGAGGGTAGGGGCGTATTCGGCACGAGCTCGAGGCGAGTCGGCGACCCCCATCGCGGAGTCAATACGAACGATGGAGAGACAGAGATCGATGCTTCTACAGCCTGTCGATCGACCTGCCGATCGAGCTCGACATAGGGAATCGCATCGAATGGTGCGTGTGAATCCGTGGGCCATTCATCGAGCACACGAACAGGTTGCTCATCGGGTCGGAATGACTGCGACGCCAAGCTGGGTTCTTCGCCTGGGTGCCCGCGCTCGGAAGGATCGAGTGGTCGTGATTCGATCACAGGCAACGCGGGCAACTCGGCTCGCGACGGTGCCGACAGGTACACCGCCGTCGCAGAGAGGACAGCGAGCCCTACGGTCATCGCTATCGTGCGCGGTCTCACCACGATCATTGTCGATCGATGGGGCGCAACTGTCACCCTCTGCGTGAAGCATAAAAGTCGCGACGGACGTCGGATCGCTACCGAGCGACATTCAGCACATCGATCACCAACTCGACGTGGCGTCCGCTGACCTGTGTGAATCGCGCGGCACCGTGACCCGAGTTGTATTCGTAGCTCATCGAGCTGGTGCCTCCGCTGACGCTCGACGGATCGACCTCGCTCGTTGTCGCGACGATTCGCAAGCGTATCGAACCTGCTGCCAGAGCATCTGCCTTGAGTGCGAACACTCCATACCGAAGCAACGCGATCGTCCGTCGAACAAGCTCGATCAACACAGGCGGAGGCGAAGCGGTGTGTGGTTTGGATCCGGCGATTTTCCCCTCGCTATCGACCTCGATATCGACCTCGATCTTGAGTGTGTGACCAGGCCCGATCTCGCCCCAGGTTTTGTCTCCGTGACCCGCATCTTTCGACGCGCGCGTAAACGCTCTCGGAAGGTCGCGAGCCATCGCGTTTGCCTCGGTGCCGAACGATCCGCCAGACGCTGACGAGCTCGATCCACCGCTCGCTACACCGCCCTTCGAACCATTCGCACTCGTGGCGGGGTGAGCACTCGAGGGGCGCGAGGATCCCGTTGTGGGGACATCAGGCGACGCACTCGCTGTCGGTGGAGCCGGGACGTTCGGTTGCGACGATGCCGACGGTGCAGGTCGTTTCGACGATGGCGCTGACCGCGCTGGTGCTGGCACGTCGACGCTTGGGGAAACTGGCGCAACCTTCAGCGTCGCCTCGTTCGATGTTGACGCTGTCGAGACGCCCGTCGTGGTGGAGGTCGTGAGATCCGCCGCTGCACTGACCGCCGCAGTCGAAGCGGGCTCAGCTTGATTCGTCACTGGTATCGTTCGTTGCGAAGGCGATTCGCTGAGCTCGATGTCTGCAGAGAGAGCGCTCGAGAGATCGTCACCGAGCTCGCCCGGCTTGGTTTGTCCCGCCCAGACATCGGGGGATTCGGCGTACGAATCAGTCTGTCGGGCGCGGTGCATCACCGCTGCGGCGATCACTGCGTGCAAGAGCACTGACAACGCCACGGCGACAAGACGAACGCGACTCAATCTCGGCTGGACCACTCGAAGAAGACAGAGGGGCCACCCCCTCCGCGAGTTCCCCCAACCACGCCGATTCCTGAGATCACTCGATTGCTGTTTTTCAACAAAACGTCGTACTCGACCTCGGCGTCGCTTTGGCCTGCGGTGGGCGGCCGCGAGGCAACCCGGGTACGGCGACTGCCATCGGCAGAGTAACGCTCGCCTTCGAGCGTCTCGAGCTTGCCGTACGACGTTAGCGACGCGGATGGTGCTGCGTACACGCGAACCCGATCGAGGAAGAGCAGGTGAGGCAAGTTGACGGTGACGAACGCAACCTGCCGCACTTGCGCCATCTGCGGGAGCTGCGCGGTTTCAGAGGTGGGCAGGGTAGGAGAGGACATCCATCGAGGTCGCCCCGTGTTGCTCACAAACAATGCGTCGAAAATCGAATCGGCAGCCCCCGACACTTCGATCTTCTGCTTGCCATAAGCGCCATTCAACCGAGCGTGCACCTCGGCGTTCGATGAGGTGTCGAGCGCAAAATCGAGTTGAGCTGCGTGCGTCGGAGCACGCGCAAACTCAAGATCGAGAACCGGTGGGCCGCTCGATTCGAAGCGAATCTCTCCTCGGCGCAATTCATGTTTGAGCCCACCGAGCGTGAAGTCACCAGCCACCGCGCTGAGCTTGCCAGACGTGACAGTTTGCCCATCGTGCGCATCGAGATGAACGCTGCCCTGTAGGTACACGTTCATCGGAAATTGCTTGATGTGGATTGGCTTCGGCACCGTCACGTCGAGCTCGAGCCCCGTTGGCGCGCCAGCGACAGTGCCTTCACTCGACGGTGGCTCGCGCTTCGCCGACTCGCTCGTCGCTGCAGTCGAGGAACGCACGAGCTGACCCACGGAGTGAGCGTCGTCAACGACAAGAAGATCGCCCGTGCTGACCACTTCCGCCGCGTGGGAACGCAGGAATCGATCGGGCGCACTCAGCTCGAGCGCGTTCACGTTCACCCGGATCTTTTTCATCGAGCTCGAGAGATCTCCTGACACGGAGAGATCGGCGCTGAGCTCACCACGGGGCGCATCGGTGGGCCCGAGGGCGGGCGTGCCGTGAACGAGCCAGTCTTTTGAACGCAGAGCAAGCTCGAAGTCACCGGGTTGAAAGGCGTTCAACCCGAGCTTTCCCGTGGCGTGAATCTGGCGGTCGCTATTCGCGACGTCTGATTCGTGCGCTTCGAGCTTCGTGATCTCAACGCCGTCATCGGTCGCGTTCACGTTGAGATTCACGTTCTTCACGCGGCGCGTGCTCTTGGGCAACGTGAGCGCAACGTTGTTGAGCGCGAGCGAGCCACGCAGCCCACCACGTCGGATCGATCGGCTCAGCGGCGTGATTCTCAACCCCACCGTGCCGGAGAGGTCGGTGTTGAGCTCGCCCTCGAGATTGAGCGAAGGCGTGAGCTTCTCGGTGACAGGAACGACGCTAGCGAGCGAAAGATGCGAGGCGTTCAACGCCACTTGGATGTCTAGATCACCCAGCCCACCGCCCTTGCCCAGAAGCTGTTTCGGTCGAGTGCTCGCGGTGAGCGTCAGGCCTTCTTCGACGCCTACACGATTCAATCGCGCGACCGCTTTCACCTCGTCGAGTGAACCATCGACGTGAAGCGCCGCCCGTGCCTTTCCGCCGTCGAGCGTGGTGATGTCGTCAAGCGCAACATCGGCGTTCAACACAGGCGACGTGGCGCGACCTTTGATCTCGACCGAGCCACCGAGCTTTGCCGCAGTACCTTTCCAGGCCGGTCGTAGCGGAGCGAGCTCGTCGAGCGAGTGTGGAACCAAGCTGAGCGTCAACGCGAGAAGCGGAACATCGAGCTTCTTTTCTCGAATCGCAGGCACGAGCCCCTGACCCGCAACACCCACCGTACCCGCGAGCTTTGCCACCGGTATTTTCGCTGCGTTGATCTCGAGCGACACCTCACTCTGCGTAGGCGCTAGCTCGGCGACGAATCGTGCGTCGATCGGCGGATTCTTCTCTCTCGCAACATCACGGGCATCGAGTACGACGCGAGCGGACACATCGCGATTCGTCCCGCTCGCAGCGACGGTCAACCCAACCGTTCCCGCTATCGCCGAAACGCTCTCGGGCGCGACCGGAAGCGACGAGATCTTCTTGGGATCCATCTTCGCATCCAACGACCAACGCAGATCAGTCGGGCGCTGGACCAACGGCGAAGAAGGCAATTCGACGACGGTGCGCGCGGTGACGAGTTGAGGGTCAGCGCCCGCCGCGAGTTGGGTCGCGACCTCGACACGAACGCCTTCCGCGGCGGGATTCAAGGTAGCGTGTGCGGAGAGCGTCTGCTTCTCGCTGAGCGCACTCACCAAGGCCCCTTCTGCATTCACGTCGACCGTACCCACAGGTTGAGCAGCAGTGCCTCGAAGATGCACATCGGCACCCACCATCGCGTCGGGCAACGTCTTGCCCTCGAGCAGCTCAGGAGGGACGAGCGCAGCGAGCTCTTTCACGCTGACCTTCGGGATGTGCAGGTCGATGACCAAGGGTCGATCGGCGGCGAGACTTCGAGTGTTTTTCCCCACGAACAGAGGAAGCAACACGTCTGCATCTACGAGCGGATCTTTTGCATCGCGACGAACAATCGATACCTTCGATCGAAGCTCGGAGCGTGAGGCAAGACCCGTCATTCGAACCCGCGCAGCATCGCGATCTTCCTCGGAGGGCCCACCGACGACAGACAAATCGAAGGTCGCAGAGGGGTTCTCTGGAGTGCCAGTAACGTGGACTTCGCCGCTCGCCACCGCCCGAGCGCCGCGAAGATTTTTCCCTGCGTACGACGCCAGTTGGTGAATCGGAATCGAGCTGACTCGAGCGTCTGCGCGCATCGACTTCACCACAATCTTTTTGTCGGTTTTTTCGGGGTCTCCCGGTGCGAGATCGAGATGTGCATCGATCACTGCGGTGCCCGATGCGACCCCCAAACGAACCTTCGGAATGTCCACACCAAGCTCACCCCCCACGACCCCTTCGACGTGGACGAGCTCACCCTCACCCAGCTCCAGTGACGACGCCACTGGGGGAATCGCCAGGCCTCGTTTGCGGAGACCCACAAGGAGATCTTGGGTCTTTCCTCGAGTGCTCAGATCGAGTCGAACGCGCTTGGATTCAAGCTCGTACTGACCTGCCACCGCGAGCTCTTGACTGAGTGCGGTGACGACCAGCTTCGTGATGCTGAGCTGCCCCTTTTCGAGGTGAGCGGTCGCAAGCACTCCGTCGATCGGGATACCGCCCACGGTGATTCCGCTCGCGTCGAGCTCGAAATCGGCAACGAGATCCGCGCGGGTGGCCCCCGCAGCCTTCGCCTTGAGCGCCGCCTTCGCGAGCGTGATCGGCGGAGCTTTGATGGCGGTTGGTATCAACAATCGCGACGTGTCGAGCGACGAGATCGTCAACGTCGCCTCGGTTGAACGCCGGATCGAGACCACATCACTCTTCGATGCCAACGACACATTGCCACCCGTCGATGAGATCGTCGCACCAACATCGAGCGCTTGCGCCTCGCCGGAAACGTCTGCCTGCAACGTCACCGGTACGGCGAGGATTTCTTTGCCGAGCGCTTGATTCAACTTGGTGGCGTCGAGGGTGATCCCGCGGGCTTGCGTCGCCGGAAGCACGCCCTCGGCCGCGAGAAACGAAACGTTCGACTCGATGCTGTCGATCGCTACCGCAGCCGCCGACAACGTTGTCCACATCGCATGAGCGCGCTCTGGCGTGACATCGACATCAAGCTCGCCAAGGTCGACGTCTGTATCTCTTTGCTCTGTTGCTCCGGGAAGAACAAGCGACGCGTGAACCGTGGTGCGACCGATGTGAAACGGACCGGTTCCTTGCTTCACATCGGCGCGCCCCGTGGTGTGAAAGTGATCGAGCTTGACGCTGAGCCCATCGGGTCGCGAGACCGCTACATCGAAGTGAAGATCGTCGAGAGCCGCGACCGCCGATTTCGACACAGGAAACGCATCGATGTGCGCGCCCAGCGCAGCATCGGAAACCCGAACAGAAAGCCCATCTGGACGCGCGATATCAACGCTCACGCCCTGAACGGACAGCGTGCCCACGCGAGCGTGCGAGAGCGGTTTCGATGGAGCTGGCGGGGCTGACGTTGGTGAAGTCGGAGGCTTCGCTTTGAAGAGCGTCGACAGGTTCGAGGTGCCGTCTTCGCGACGCTCGATATGCGCTCGGACCCCTGACACCTCGACGAGATCAAACGACGGAGCGCCCTGGATCAACTCTCGCCATGACGGCTTGATCCACACCGAGTCGATGGCGATCGCCTCGGCGTTCGATGCGTCGCGAAGCACCACGTGACCCACGCGGATGTCTCCGAACAACGCGAACGAAAGCGTTCCGATCGAGAGCGAACCGTTCATCCGTGAGGTCACGCGTTTTTCGAGCGTCACCCGTACTTGCTCTTGGCCCCAACGGGTATGCAGCACACCGATCAGAATTGTGATCACGCCGACGGTTGCTCCGACGGCTCGACCCACCCATCGAAACGCCCTTCGTAGACGTGAAGGTGACGCGGGCCGAGGCTTCGCTTCCGGCTCTGGCGGGGGCAATTCGGAAGGGTCGCTCGTCATCAGAAGGCCTCACCGATTCGAGCGAAGAAAAGTAGCGTATCGCTGGCCGAAGGCTTGCTCGGTACGCCTTGATCCAAAAATCGATACGACACATCAAACGCCACGGGGAAGTACCAGAGACGAATTCTTGGGCCCAACCCGACGGCCATCGACAGTCCGTCCGCGAACGGGTTCGCCTTCGCTCCGGCCCCGCCCGCATCGACGAAGGTGGTGAAGCCGTACTGCTTGTTGAACGGCAAGAAGCGCAACTCAACCGAGCTTTCCGAGAGGCTCAACCCGCCCACCACTTGCTCACGACACACACCGTCTTTGCAGCCAACGGCAGTGGGTGAGAGTCGATCGCGACCGAACCCTCGCATACCAAACGAGCCACCTCCGAAAAGGCGAGGTCCGAGTGGAACACCCGAATCGCCCCGAAGCGCCACCCAACCCGCGGTGGATCTCAACCCGATCGACCAATCGTCTCGAATGGGCAGCAACCATCGTGCCTCAGGGAGCAACTCTAGGTAGCGATGAGTGCCCAAGGGCCCACCCGGAGCAAACGCGACGCGCATGGCGAGCAGGTGACCTGACATCGCTTCCGCAGGATCGTTGCGACGATCCCACGTGATGGACGCTTGTGCTTCGGCGCCCCGCGAAGAGTCCGTGGGTGTTAGTGCAAACGTGGACCGTGTGGCCGCGTCGAACGAACCGAAATCTACCTGCTGCCCCGCTCGGAAAAGCAGATCGAGGTCCACGAACAACCCTGCGGCAAGCGTGCTTCGCAACCCAGGGCCTGCGGTGAGCTCGCGCAGGTGAAAACCTGGGTACAACACATCACGGAACCGCCCAGTCAACCGTGCGTCCACGATGCGTCCGAGCAAACCGGGGTGTGAGGTTCGCACGAGCGCATCGCCGTAGAAACCAGTGGGCTGCTCGGTGTCGCCTCGCCACAACGTGCCATGCCCCACGCGTCCTTCGACCGTGAGGTGGTGCTGCGGGCCGATGAAATTGCGCACCGTGACCCCGGCGCCGCCGATCGCATCGAGCCGTGTCGAGTCAGCCTCGAACGACGCCCGTGCTCGAAATTGCACGGTGGGTGCTTCTCGAACGTGGATCACGAGATCGAGCGACTCAGGTACATTTCGCGGCAGCAATTCTCCATGCTCGCCCACTTGCGCATCATCGATGACCCCACCTGAATCGGGGACATCGCCCACGTACGTATCGACGTCTGCATTCGACTCGATGAACGCTGAGGCGAAGGCACCCGTGTCGCGCAGATCGATCTCGGCTTTCTCTTTGATCGCAAGGTCGTAGTCGCGATCGGACTCGAGACCTGTTCTTCGCAGAACAAGCTCTGCCGGGACTCGTTTTGCACCGTCGACCCGAATGCTTTTCACCCGCGTTCTTGGGCCAGTATCGACGAGGTACTGGGGCACGATTTTTTTCGCGGCGCGGTCGACAAAGAACCGAGTGTAGACCTTCGCGTGCGCATACCCATGGCGCTGAATCTCTTCAGCCATCGGGTATCGAGCCACGCGTAGAGCATCGAGATCGATCGTATGAATCGAAGGGATTTTCCCTTCGATCCACGGCTTCACCTCGTCGCTCGCGTAGCGCACCTCAGGCAGAGTGACCTCGTACCGTTCGCCTTCTGTGACCTTCCAACGGATGGCCACGGTCGACTTAGCCGCATCAAAGGTGAGCTCAGCGTCGCTCGCCTCCGCGTCGAAATATCCAGCGTTTTGCCAGTACGCTTGAATGCGTCGGCGGTCTTCGATCTGCCTGAACGGGTTGTAAAAACGATCCGGGTAAATAGCGGACCCTGCGCGGATGCCGAGGCGTGTGAGCAGCGGCTCGGGCTTCACATGAAGAGTTGAGCCGTCTGCCGCTTCGATGCGTACCGACGTGGCTCGAAAGTCCGTCTCGCCGGGCACTTTCTCGAACCTCGGTTTGTGGCACCCCACACCCGTCGTGAGCGCCAACAAGAGCGCGGCGCCAACGACGATTCGCTTCGAAGGACGTTCCAACACGCGTAACGGCGCCGCTGCCGAATCAACGAGCCAGATGAGCTCGCCGGTAACCTCTCCCGTGATTCTCGACGGGATCTCCACGCGAGAACCGCCAGCGCGAGCTTGCACGATGCGTGGCTTTTTGGCTGCCCCCTGGGCGAGGACAATCACTCGACGGGCCCGCGTGATGACAGTTCGAGTCAGTGACAACCGAGCTTCACGCCCCTCTGCTGCAGGCACAGGAATCACCCATCGATCGTCGACGTCAACCAAGGTCTCACCCGGAAAGAGTGACGCGGTATGGCCATCGTCTCCGATGCCTAGCAGCAACAGATCGAACTGGGGTGCAGTCGCACGAAACCCCTCGGGCGTGGAGGGCATCTCGAGCTCGAAATAACGAGCCAACGTGCGCTCGTACGTGCGAGCACCAGCGTCTAGGTTGTTCGGATCAGCCGGCATCGCGTGGATGCGTTCAGGAGGGATCGGCACCTTCGAGAAGAGATCGTCTCGAGCGTTTCCCGCGTTGCTACGAGGGCTGTCTTGAGGCACCGCTCGATCATCCACCCAGAACCAATCGATCGAGCTCCATGGCAGCGAGAGTGTCGCCAAGAATCGATTCATCACGCGGGGGGTGTTCCCACCCGAGATCGCGACTCGCGCGGTGCCGGCGTGAAATACGGCTTCGGCGATCAACGCACGGACAAGATGCGCGGCGATCTTCGCAAGAGAATCGCCGTCAGCCGCAATGAGAACTTCACCCTGGTTGTGATTGGTCATCGAGCTGTGTCCGCTTGGTTGCAGGTGGGTAACTTACGGCACGTTGAAGTGCGCTTCGAAGAACAGCGTCGGACGATGGGTCATGCACTGCCCGATCAACGAGAGCCGTGGTGGCGAGTCGTTGAACACGAAAGCGTCGATCTTCAACGCCGATCTCTTCGCCCTCACGGGTCGAGTGCATCAACCAACGATCCGGAGACGAATCTGACGAGGGCTCGCGAATCAGCGACAGACGAAGCGGAATATCCGTGGCGTCAGCCTCGAGCTCGACCTCGATGAGCTCACCCGGGGGCAGCTCGGCACGGCGCCACTCCAGCTCGATTTTCACAGGTAGATTGAGCGCATCGATCGCCGACGTGGGCGAGGTGAAACGCCAACCAAGACGCGACGACAACCACCCCAACAACCAACGAACCGAGGGTGAAGTTTGGCCGCCTTCCGTGGGCGTTGTGCGCAAAGTCAGCTTTCGGATAGCCGTCACGGAACGACGCGCACGAAGGTCGTCAAAACACGTCGCCAGGTGATTGCGCCAAGGCAAGAGGCGCTCCCACGCAAGGTCGTGCAGCCTGGCGCGAGACTCTTGGGCAAGCTCGCTGGACAGCTCGATCGACGTTGCATCGCTGTCGACAACGAGGTGGTCGCCAAGCTTGAGAAGAGAGGACAAAAGCGCGGTAGGCGTCGGAAAGATCGCCAGCACCGACGTGGGTACCTCTGTCACGCACAACGATGAAATCACGGACGCTGCGCGCGACATCACCGAAGCACCCAGCGTCAAATCGATCCGCTCGGAGCAAATCTCACCCGCGCCATCAACACGGCATCGAGCACTCACGGATGCTTCGACTGCCCACGGAGGGATCTTCGCATCCACGCTCACCACCATCGTGCGTGCGACCTCAGCGGTGGCCAGCGTCTCGGCAAGCGTTCGAGCGAGCTCGATATGCGTCGACCCCGACACGACGATGAGGTTCGCCGTCGATGCCCGCGTCTTCGGAGGAGCACCTGGTTCAGGAGCCCACATCGACGCGATTTCTCGTTCGATCGCACTAACGGCGTCGGCGAGCCGACCCGAGTGGTGCAGCGTCACGGGCGCCTCCACGCAAAGCCATCGGCTGCGATCAATGCATCAGCGGCTTCAGGGCCTTGAGAGCCAGCTTCGTAGCTCGCAACGGGGCCGATCCCTCGGCGCCATGCATCGACGATGGGGTCGATGAAACGCCACTGTGCTTCGACCTCATCGTGGCGAGTGAAGAGGGTCGCATCGCCTCGCATCGAGTCGAGCAACAAGCGCTCGTACGCCTCGGGCGAGCTCGACCCGAACGCGGTGCCATAGCGAAAATCCATCGCGACCTCGCGCATCGCAAACGCCCCGCCGGGCACCTTCGTGTCGAAGCGCATCGCAATGCCCTCGTCGGGCTGAACACGGACGACCAGCGCGTTTGGCGCACGCGGCGTATGCCCGCCAAACAACGACAATGGCGGCGACCGGAAGTGAACCGCTATCTCTGCCGATCGCGTATACAGACGTTTGCCAGCTCGGATATAAAACGGCACACCGGCCCATCGCCAGTTGTCGATGTGCACTCGCATCGCAACGTAGGTGTCGGTCTGCGACTCGGCGGCGACGTCAGGCTCTTCACGATAGCCAGGCACCGCATCGCCGCGCACGAACCCCTTCGTGTACTGAGCGCGCACCACATCACGCGCGACGTTTTCATCGACGATGGGACGAAGCGCGCGAAGCACCTTCACCTTCTCATCGCGAACGGCATCCGCATCGAGCGCAGCGGGCGGCTCCATTGCGGTGATGGTCAGCAACTGGAGCACGTGGTTTTGAACGATGTCGCGCGTGATTCCGACTTGTTCGTAGAACTTTCCGCGCCCCTCGACGCCGATGTCCTCAGCAACCGTGATCTCGACATGGCTGACGTGACTTCGACTCCACACGGCATCGAAGATCGCGTTGCCAAATCGCAACACGATCATGTTCTGCACGGTCTCTTTCCCGAGGTAGTGGTCGATGCGGTAGAGCTGCGACTCGTCGAGGTATCGGTAGAGCTCGCGGTTTAGCGCTCGCGCAGAGGGCAGGTCGTTCCCGAATGGCTTCTCGATCACTACCCGAGAGAACGGCGCGTCGGGGCCGCCTGGCTGCGGGAGCAACCCTGCATCGTGGAGACCGCGGACGATCTGCAACACGTCACCCGGTGCAACGGCAAGGTAGAACACGCGATTGCCAGAGGTGCCTCGCTCAGCGTCCGCTTTCTCGAGACGTGCTCGCAGGTCGCGATAAGTACCAGCGGCTTCGAAGCTACCGGTGACGTACCCGGTACCACGAGCAATCTCGGCCCAAGCTCTTCTTCGTCAATGGGCTTCCGACGCGAGAACTTCGAGACTCCTTCGCGCATCTCTTCCGCAAACGTCGCGTCGGTTTTCGGTCGTCGAGCGACACCGATCGCTGCGAATTCTCGCGGTAGCGACTGTGAGAGGCACAGGTTGTACAACGCGGGGAAAAGCTTGCGACGCGTGAGATCGCCTGAAGCGCCAAAGATCACGAAGGCGCAAGGCGGAGTACCACGATCATCGGGAGTGCCTTCACGGAGCGGATTCGCTGGGGTCGTCATTCTCGCAGCCTCGAGGTGAGCTTCGCGCCGAACGTCTCATCACGAGGACGGAGCGCACGGGATTGGGTGCGGATGGTCGCGCGAGGTTGGCCGTCACGCAAGCTTCCTGCTTCCCCTCGGCGCGCGACATCGCTAGCGTTCAAAGCCGCTCAACAGAAAGGGTGAGATCCATGAGTGAGTATGCCGTCGGCATGATCGGGCTCGGGGTGATGGGGCGTAATCTGTCGTTCAACATGGAGGAGAAAGGCTTCTCCGTCGCTGCGTACGACGCCTGGCCAGATCCGGTCGATCGCTTCGTTGCCGAAGGTGCGGGGAAGAACGTGGCGGGGTTCAAAGACCCTGTGGAGATGGTTCGATCGCTTCGACGCCCACGTCGAATCATTCTCCTCATCAAAGCGGGTGCAGTGACCGACAAGGGGATTGCATCGATCAAAGACGCTCTCGAACCCGGCGACATGATCGTCGACGCAGGCAACGAGCATTTCACCCAAACCGAGCGTCGCGCTGGCGAGCTGAGCGGGGCGCACATTCGCTTCTTCGGGATGGGCGTCTCGGGTGGTGAAGAGGGTGCTCGTCACGGCCCCTCACTGATGCCGGGCGGTGACAAAGCCGCGTACGAGGAGCTCGCTCCGATCTTCACCAAGATCGCCGCGCAAACCTCGGATGGGCCGTGCGTCACGTACTGCGGGCCAGGCGGCGCAGGCCACTACGTGAAGATGGTTCACAACGGCATCGAGTACGGCGACATGCAGCTCATCGCCGAAGCCTATTCTGTGCTCAAGAACATCGGCGGCCTCACCAACGCCGAGCTCGCCGAGGTGTTCGACGAATGGAATCAGGGCGAGCTGCAGTCGTTTCTGATCGAGATCACCGCCGACATCTTTCGCAAGAAAGATCCCGAAGGTATGGGCGATCTTCTCGACGCAGTGCTCGACGCTGCCGCCGCGAAAGGCACGGGCAAGTGGACTGTGCAGGACGCCGCTGAAATCGGTGGTGCGATCCCAACGATCGCAACCAGCGTCGAGGCGCGTACGCTCTCGTCACGCAAGGCCGATCGAGTGAAGAACTCGAAGGTGTTGAAAGGGCCGACACCGACGACGATCTCTGCAGGCGAGCGCAAGCAACTCATCGCCGATGTACGCGCCGCTCTCTATGCGTCCAAAGCTTGTAGCTACGCCCAGGGGATGGACCTGCTGAAGACCGCATCGGACGCGCGCACCTGGGGTTTCAACCTCGCGGAGTTCGCTCGTATCTGGCAGGCCGGGTGCATCATCCGCGCGAAGTTCCTGTCGCGAATCAAGGCGGCGTACGAGCGTGATGCTGCACTGTCGAACCTCTTGCTCGACCCAGAGTTCGTCGACGAGCTCGCGCAGCGTCAGGCAGGTTGGCGTGCGACGCTGGGTCGTGCGGTCGCATCGGGCGTTCCGCTCCTCACCATGGGTGCATCGCTGAGCTACTACGACACGATTCGCACCGAGCGCTTGGGTGCAAACTTGATCCAGGCGCAGCGCGATTGCTTCGGCGCTCACACCTACAAGCGACTCGATCGCGAGGGTGATTTCCACACGCCGTGGCGCTGAACGTTTCGATGATCTCGTAACGAGGCGCGGGCTACGGCTCGCGCCTTTTTTTCTGCAGAGGAGGGACCATGACTCAAATCGATAGTGCGCTTCAGAGCTTCAGTGCCGATGATTATTCGGTTCGTCTCGTGCACGCCTTGTTCAAGGTGCTGCCGATGGCGCCCACGATGGCGAGCTACTCATCGCTCGATGATGCGGTTCAACAGTTGTATCCGCAGGCCACACCACCGGTGTTCGCTCGCGCTCGTGAGCTCGCCGACGGAGCGGGTGTCAAGAACGCTCTTTGGATGGCGAACTTGATCGACACCGCCGACGAGAGCATCGCCGCGTACTCTGGCTTGAAGTCGGCGTTCTCGTTCTTCTTCGGCGATCGTTCGAACGCACTCGAAACAGACTCACAACAGGGCGTCGACGCAGGCCTGAAGTTGCTTGGCCTCTCGTACATCATCTATGAGCTGTTTCCCGGCGGCCTGACCGACAAGGTACAGCTCTTCTACACCGCGCCAGCGGGCCAGGCGATCGCGACTTTTTTTGCGTCGGTCGAGGTGGCACTACCGTTTGCCGACAATGCGCTCACCGCGGGTGGCGGAATGGTGGGCGACCTGTGGAATCGCTACGGCAGCACAAGCGCGTCGAAGCTCGCTGGCTTCGCAGGTGCGGGGCAACTTCAGTCAGCGCAGGGGATGGTCAGCTCGCTACTTGGGCCCATCGATCAAGCGGTGAAAGGCGTCGCGCCATACGCCCGCAACATGGCCGAGTCGATTCGTCCGCACCTGCCCGGAGCGATGGGATTCGTTGACGCTGCTGCAGGGATGGTGGGCACCGCAGCGGATGCACTTCCGATCTATCGCTATCTCGGTGCGCGCCTCGCAGCGGAGTCGTGCGTGCTGGTTGCGTCACGCGGTCAATAGCCGGAAGCGACCAACCCTGACGAGGTTAGCTCGTTGCTTTCGCCACGAGCTGACCACACGCAGCCCCAACGTCGCCGCCGCCCGAGTATCGCCGCACCACGGGCACGCCAATCGACGTGAGCGACAAACGAAATCGCTCGGCTTCCTCGTCGTCCGCACGTGAAAACGGATCGGGCTCACCCGTGCGAGGATCGCTGCCGATCGAGTTGTACGGGATCAGCGAAAGCCCCGGCGAGATCCCCGTGCGCGCTCGAAAATCGCGAAGAAGCGCGGCGAGTGCTTCTGCGTCTTCTTGCGAGGTATTCACCCCAGCAAGCGGGGTGACAGCGAACATTGGCGCATCACCAGTCTTGGTGACGTACTCGACCGCGGCGTCCATCACCTCGGAGAGCGGATTCGCCTTATCTACCGGCATCAACCGCCGTCGTGCATCCACGCGCGCAGTGCCCAACGACAGACCAAGGCGAACCTTGAGACCTGCCTCGGCAAGGCGTCGAATCCCACGAGGAACGCCAGCGGTGCACACCGTGATGTTGCGCTGATGCACCGATCCACCACACGGATCTCGCAGCACATCGATCGCAGCAATCACGCGATCGACATTCGCCAGCGGCTCGCCCATGCCTTGAAATACGACGCCGTGAATGCGTCCACCTTCGGGCAGCTCACGACTGACGACTCGAACTTGCTCGGCGATCTCCCAGACCTCGAGGTTGCGCTTGAGCCCCAAACGCCCCGTCGCGCAAAACGCACAGGCGAGCGCACAGCCAACCTGTGATGAAACGCACACCGAGAAGCGACCTGGCTTTTCGAGCGGGATTCGAACCGTCTCGATTCGCGAGCCGTCTTCACATTCGAGCACGTACTTCACGAACGGATCGACCTTCGAGGCTTCCTTCGCCACGACCGAAAGGCGCCCCACGCGAAAGGTCGCAGCGATTGCGTCGACATCGACACGCCGTGCGAGTGGCGGCACACGCACGCCGAGCTCGTTGTCTCCACGGTGAAAGACCGCTGCGAGAATCTTCCGAGCCGTTGAAAGCTCGGCTCCGCTCATCGATGCGATCTGTTCGGGAGTAAACCCCTGGATCACAGGTCGGTTTGCGGGGAGTGCGGCGGGTACTTCAGAGGACATGGGAGCGGTGCTCTCGCGCATCGCTCACTTCGGCGCAATACGGAATGCAGCAATCACTCGCGCGCCCGACGACGACTCGGGAGCGACCTTTTTCAGTTTGCGCAACTCCGTCGCCGCACACCTCGCGGCTTCGCGCACCGGAAAGGTGGATTCGACCTCGATCGCGTCACGAATCACGCCGTCTTCGCCAATGTCGAGCTCGAGTGCGAGGCGTCCCCATGCACCGTGCTCGGACGCAACACACTTCCCCAACGACGGGGCAGCGTCTGCGAGCGCTCGTTGAAGAGAGTCGAGTGAAAGTGAACCAACTGGGGCCCTGGGAGGCGTCGCGATTGGGGCGTCACCAGGCCAAAGATCGACGGACACGAGAACGGTCGCCGAACCCGAGCGCGGACGCGTCGCCGCGATGTCGCGAAACCCTTCAGCAAGGCACGACGCGACCTTCGAGCTCATCGTCTTTGGATGCTTTCGAGAGTCGGAAACTCGAGCTCGAGAGACCGTTGCATCCGCCACTCGATCGCCCTTGATCCTCAACTTCAACACCGTGCGCCCTGACAGCTCTGGGTCGTCGCGTAGCGCCGCATCGAAGCAGTGGCGCGCCGTCATGTACTGCTCGGCGCGAAGTTTTTTCATCAACGCTTTGGCGTCGATTTTTCCAGAGCGAACCGATGGCTCACCAATCACAACGCGCGGTACAGCGTGCCACTTCGTTCCGTCTGAGTAGCCGCCGTTGTTCCATTTCTCGAGCTCGACCAAGAAGGCTTTTTTCTCGCGACGTCCTTCGGGGACTTTCATCTCGCCGTTTCGATACACCGACTCGAGCGAGATCCCTTTGAGCGCAACCGTTGGTGGAGCGTCGCTCTCGTCAGCGTCTTCGGCTTCTTTCTCTGCCGTGGCGGCATCGTTTCTGGGCGAAGGATCGGGCGACGAGTCGGGAGGGGAGGCATCGTGCTCGAGTTGCTCCTCAGGCTCGCTCTCCGCGAGCGACGTCGAAGCAATCGGAGCAGCCGCCGGTGCTTCGGAACGAGGTGGCGCGTGATGCGCACACGCCCCAAGAAAAAGACCAACGCACCACAGACTCGTGAGGGCGAAGGGCTTGCCATTGTGCAGACGACAACGAAACACGGCGGCACTGTTGCACAAGGTTCGTACGAGGCGAGTCGCCGCAATGTCACCGAGCATGGTACAGGGCGCGTGCTGTATCGTGACCCCTGATTGCCATGAACCTCACTGACATCGAACGCGCAGTCGCATCGACCGTCGCCGCGCCGTTGGTTGTCCCTCCGCGCATTTTGCGTCGTGTGTTGAAGCGACACTGTAGAGTCGGCGCAGTGGGCGAGATGCCGCACGTGAGCTCGCTCGTGCTGCCCTCGGCTGCGCTGATGAAGTACGTCGACGAGCGCGAGATCGGTCGCTCGACCTCGATGTTGCCCGAGCGCGTGATCCTGATACCGAAGCCCGAAGAGCCACGCGCGGGCGACACGCTCGAAGACGTTGTCGTGGCGATGTGGCGCGAGCTTTTTCACGCAAGCATCCACCTCGATCTAGAGGCGAAGCACCAACGCGCCGAGCTGAACGATAGTGAGATCGCGCAGCGTATCGAACAGGTGGGGCAAACCGAGTTCGATGAGATCCGATATGTGCTGCGCCAGGATCACAGGCTGCTACCGCCCTTCGACGATCGCACCACGTTCATCGAGTTCGCAGCGACCTTTCTTGAGCTTCGTCAGTTTGATGACGAAGCGCTCAACCGGACGTTCCCCGGGCTTCTCGACAAGCGCCGAATCGAGCAACTTCTCAGCCATGACCTCGATGTCCAGAGTCTGCTTGCTCGAGCTCGCCCCGCGATAGCACCCACCCTCGAAGACCTGCCTTCCGTGCTCGAGCGTCGTCGCTCAGAGCGCTCATCTCGAGCGAAGGGGAAGGAGCGACAGCTTATCCCGGCTGCGCTTGCCACCTCGGAGGTTGCCCCCGCATTGCTCGATGCGGCGAAGCAAGCCGCGAACGAAGGCAACAATGTCCGTGCGATGTTGATTCGGGCAGCGGTAGCCCGAGTGGGCGTTGCCCTCGGTGAAGAAGCCGAGCAGGGTCTTCAAACCGATCTCAACACGCTGGCCGATCGACTGCACCGCGCTCTCACGGTGCGACAATTGATCGAGCCAGACGCCGATAGCCAGAACGACTATCGAACGCTGGCGTCGAGGTATCACTCGTCCGATCAAGATCACCACGGTCACGCACTCGGACACACCGAGCCGCCCCCGCCTCCGGAAGCGTGGCCCACGCTGCTCAGGCCGTTGGTTGAACGTGCAGCATCTCGAGCGGCCGCTCCCTGGAACGCCGAAGCTCGTCTTCTCTACGATCTGCAAAAGGCTTGCGTCGATAACGAGCGTGAAGCGAGCACCATCGATTTGCGCATGTGGATGTTGAGCTTTGGGAAGATCCCACTGCGACGGGTGCTGCCAGCGCAGCGTGAAATCCGAGTGCTGAAGTACATGCGAAGCGCAGCGTCGTGGGTACCGTCGCTCAAGGTGTCCGACGACGATCGGCGCAAGATCGAATCGCTTACGACCTACTGGGCCGATACCGCTGAGGACAACCTGCGCGCAGCAGTGCGGCCTGTGCTCACGTCGGCGTTTCACAAGGTTGGTTTGAAGCCGACCAACACGCCCGAAAGTGTGTCGCGCAACCGAATGGTCGAAGAGCTTGTCGACCAGATCTCGGCGCGAGGATTCTTTTCGATCCAACAGCTCCGCGATGCTGTGTCGCGCAGCGAGCTCAAGCTTCCCGACCTACGGGGCGCAGGCGAGCTCTTCCGCGGCGACCCGTTGTTGCTACTCGACGAAGCGTTCTCACGATCGCTCGATGGAGTGTACCGGCGAGGTGAGATCTATCTGCGCGGCTTGCAGAAGGTGTCGTCGCTTGCGTTTGGTACGCGCGTGGGGCGTTTCTTGGTGCTCTACGCGATCTTGCCGCTGCTCAGTGCTTTCACGGTGCTCGAAGGGCTCAACCATCTTGTCCACGCGATCGGCAAGCTGGCACACGCGCACCACCTGCCGCGGCTGCTGAACTCATATTCCTTCCCGATCACCGCGGCGGTGATTTTTTTCCTCATTCACTCGCTTCGTTTTCGCGATGCGTTCCTGCGCGGACTGTCGTTCATCGGCACCGTATTCAAGACGATCTTCGTGACGCTTCCACACTGGTTCTGGCACCTCTCGATCGTTCAAGCGATCGTCGAAAGCCAACCGGTCGCGTTGATTCAACGACTTCTTCTCAAGCCGTTGTCGCTAACGCTCCCGCTGTTGTTGATCCCGCAGATTCGACACGAGGCCATCGAGATCAAGGCCGCTGTCGTGGCTGGTGGCGTGCTGCTGTTCAACGTGTTGTTGAACACTCCTCAGGGCACCCTTTTCGAAGAGACATTTACCGATTGGATCCTTCTTCAGCTTCGCAACCTAAGGCATCGCGTGTTGCCTGGGTTGTTCGCGCTTGTGGCAGATCTGTTCCGATCGTTTCTCGAGCACATCGATCGATTGATCTACGTGGTCGACGAGTTGCTCCGCTTCCGACAAGGCGACAGCAAGCTCTCGGTCGCGTTGAAAGCCGTCGCTGGGCTGATCTGGTTCTTTGCGACGTACTTGATTCGCATCTACGTCAACCTGCTGATCGAGCCGCAAATCAATCCGATCAAGCACTTTCCCGTCGTCACGGTTTCGCACAAGATCATCCTGCCTTTGAGCGGGCAGCTTATCGTGATCTACCGAGCGCCGCTGATGCCGCTCGGCCCCGTGATCGCGAACACGATTGCGGGCGCGACGGTGGTGCTCACGCCAGGTGTCTTCGGCTTCTTGACGTGGGAGTTCAAAGAGAACTGGAAGCTCTACACAGCGAACCGTAGTGCCCAGCTCAGCCCGCTGGTGATCGGTCATCACGGTGAGACCATCGCGAAGTTCCTGCGACCAGGGTTTCACTCGGGCACCGTGCCCAAGATTTACTCGAAGCTGC
The DNA here is from genome assembly GCA_046351315.1 of Polyangiaceae bacterium. Lineage (GTDB taxonomy): Bacteria > Myxococcota_A > Polyangia > Polyangiales > Polyangiaceae > JAXLYQ01. The sequence continues at coordinate 14,446 of JAXLYQ010000043.1, read as the reverse complement.
GCCGCGCACGCGACGATGCAGGTGCATCGAAACAACGCGCAGAGCTTCACCACGTCGAAGAGGCGCTTCGTCATTTCGCGTCTCGAGAGCTCGAGGCACTTCTCGAGGCATCGCCGCGTTGGAGCGCCGGTGAGGTCACCGTTGGCGAGATCGAGATCTCGTCCAATCGGATCCGGATTGGGATTGAATGCGCCTCGCTCGGGCCAACCGAGTGGGTGGTGTTCGAAGAGCACTCGGGTTGGGTGCTTGGCTCGGCAACGGCTCGCGGTTGGCTGAGTGGCCTCGATGCTGAGCACCGCTCGCTCGTCGAGGCAGCGCTCGCGGGGTTCTTCAAGCAAGCGGGCGTCGATATGGTTCGCGAACAGATCTCACGTTGCCTGCCCGAGGGATCGACCTACGACATCGCCGAAGAAGGGCTCGTCGTGTGGCCAGACGCTCGCCTCGAGACGCGTCTGGTCTACCCACTGTCTTCGCGAGGAAAGCTCGTACCAAAGGTGCAAGGGCCTGCCCCCACGACACAACCGCCTGAGCTCGATCCGAAAAAATTGCTCTTCAAAGAGCAGGCGATCGACTGGAAGAACTGGGTGGCGTTTTGGGAGGCACCGAGTGCACTCGGGAAGTCCGTGTACCAAGGCCCGCCGTTGCTGGCCGAGCCTCGGTTACCAAGAGCGATTCACTCGGGATCGCACGGGCCGTCGCAGGTCGTAACGATCTGGCCCGTGCGGAAGAACGTATCGCTCTGGGCGTATGCTGCGTCGAGGGAGCGCACGCTGTCGTGAGGGTCCTCGCCTTGGGTGGGCGGGCGATTCTCGATCGGAACCTTCGGCAATCCGAAGCTGAACTCTACGATCGCCGAGCCATCGAAAGGCGGCGTCGCCTCAGGAATGTCGTAGATCGATCGATTGACCGGAGCGACATTCTTCGCCTTCACGGAGCGCGCGATGATGTGAGCACCGAGCGTGGTCACTTGCTGATCACCGATCGCTGCGTGGATCAAGATCTCGTGCTTTGGCGTGTTGGGAAGCAGATCGTCGTTGATGTACGGGATGTACCCGATGGGCTCCGAGCGATCCCAGTGAAGCTGCACCATCGCGAGCGCCATCTGGATTCCCTTCGCCGTGCTCATCGTGTTTTGCAGCACGAAGAAGAACGGGCCGAAGTCTTTGCTTCGGTTGAGCAACAAGCTGTACGGAGCGCCTGGCTCGCCGAGCAGCCCGCGAGTCACGTCGGTGCTGACTGCCATGTACGTGCCGCCGTAGATCCCTCCCTGGCTGTCGCCGCGATAGAAACAGCCCTGCGATGGATCGAGTGCACTCTTCATCTCGCCATTCATGTCGAACTGCGCGAGCGGTTCTTTCACGAAGCGGCCCTTCAGCATACGCATGGCGAGCAAGCTGTTGATCACGCCTTGGTGCTGACGGCCTGTGTATTTCTCGAACTTGCCTGGGTCACCCACCAGAACGGTCTGCACGCCATCGAGGTCCTCCTCAGCGAAACCGGTGAAGTTCACCGAGATGGTCACGTAGTTTTTGAAGTCGGCCATCTCGGCGAGGTAGCCGTCACGACCTTCGTTGCGACTACCGAGTAGCCCGTGACCGTTCTGAAGAAGCGGGGCTGGTTTCTTCGTCGCGCTGTTCGGGATCTGCACGATGAACTCGAACTCGCCTTCGCCGTTTTGCTTGGGGAGGTTCGTCGCTGGATCGATGACGAGCTCTCCATCGGGGCCAGCGTCTGACAAGAACAGCGGCACCTTCATCTTGCCTTCGATACGTCGCGCGATGTGCTCGTTGGGGTTATCGACCGACGACGTAATCGTGTAGGTCGGGCCGTCTTCGCCAACGGCAGCAAGAGCGGTGTCGCGCATGTGGATCATCCACGCGGTGTGGTTGTCCTTGCTCGAGGTGCTGAAGTCCCACGCGAGCTGAAGATCGTCTTTCTTGATCCCTGCGGTATCGAGCTTCGCGAAGATGTCTTTGTACAAATCGCGTCGTCGTTCGACCGACTTGTCATCGGCAAACGCGGTGCCGTCACGCAATGCTTTGAATGCGGGGGACGGATCGATGACTTTTCCGTCGGTGTTCTTCACGCGTCGAATCGCAACGACGTAGCGATGAGCGTCCTTCAACCGAACGACCGGGCGGATCATCAACGCCTGATCGTCATCTTCAGCGACACTCTCGGTGAGGCGTGAGTACGTCGTGTCGAGCTCGGCAATGTGGGGAACCAGCTCACCCGTTTCCGCATCGAGAAGAATCGTCGGTGAGTCGGTGGTGACGGATTGCTCGAGCGTGTCCTCGTTCGCAAAGCCTTCGATGGTCGCGTTGGGGAAGTGCGCGAGGATTGTCGAGCCAGGCGAGAAGCCGTCGTATTTCGTATAGAACGACGGGTCCATGTGCTTGGCCTGCTTCACCTTCGGCAACGTGGTCGCGCCAAACGCGATGCTCTTTCCCGTCTTCGTGGACGAGTCGTCCTTCAGATAAACGTTGGATGGATAGGGAAATCCGCACTGCGTCGGGTCGATCGGATCGCAGTCGGTATCGAGATAACCGGCACCGATTGTGGTTGCGGGCGGAGGTCCGCTGGATGTCGGGGATGTTTCCGTGTCGTCGGAGCACGATGCGGCCAGCAATCCGGCCGCGGTAAAGAGGGAGAGAGCGAAGGGGAGGAGAAGGCGCGACCGCATGGTTGGGATTCTACGCGACCCTCCTCCGGTGGACGCGAGCGAGAAATACATCGGACCATTTGATGGCCCAACAGTACGGTGAGGGATATTGTGTGAAAGTTCTCACATGTGGGGAGTAACCATGCGCAACCTGAGCCGACTCGTGGGGTTTTTGGTGTTGGGGTTGATGAGCGCGCGGGGCGCACCAGCTCATGCGCAGGATAAAAAAATCGAACCGGCCCGCGCGGCGCTCAAGGCAGCGCCCAACGACCCACAGGCGGCGCTCGGATTGGCGCGTGCACAACGTCGAGCGGGGAAGCCGGCCGACGCGGTTGCGACGCTGCAAACGTTCGTACTGAAGCCCTCGGCGAACGACGCCACACGATACGAGCTGATGCGAGCGCACGCGGACTTGAAAAATCACGACGCCGCGATGGTGGCCTGCCGAGGGGTACAAGCGCAGGCGCTTCGCTTCGCGTGTGTGGGCGAGGCGTTCATCACGATTGGAAAGCTCGGCACAGAGGCACAACCGCAGATCGACAAGGCGCATTGAAGCTCGATGCAACGCTCTACGAAGCCAAGGTGGTTGTCGGGATGATCGCGGCGCTCGATGGCAGGAACAAAGACGCCGAATCGGCGTACCGAGAAGCCATCTCGAAAGATGGCAAACGAACCGAAGCTCGCCTTCGACTCGGCCAGCTCTTCGGCATGTCGCGACAGGGTGCTGCGGCAGCCGACGAGCTGCGAGCCGCGATCGAAATGGACGGCGACGACCCTGAGCTTCGCTACGAGCTAGGGCGGGTGTTGCCCTCGGTCTACGAAGCGCTCGATTCACTCAAGCTATCGGTAGAAGGACGCTCGAATCACCCTGGCGCGTGGGGTCGTCTTGCCGAGGTGGCGCTCGATCTCGAACAGATCGACGAGGCGGCCAAAGCGGCTGAGCGTGCAGTGAAGGACGAGGGCACGAACGCCGAATGGCAAGCCATCCTGGCGCGAGCGCGAGTGAAGCAGAAACGGTTCGACGAAGCGCTGTCGGCCGCGAATGCAGCACTGGCTGCCTCGCCCACGCACGGCCAAGCACGACTCGCGCAGGCAGACGCACTGGCCGCCAAAGGGGATATCGACGCAGCGATCGACGCATACTCGGCAGCGTTTGGCTCGCTTCGCACCGATCCGACACCGCTCGTCCATGCCGCGTCGGCGTGCCTCGCGAAAGGGCGAGATACGACAGCACGAAGCTTTGCCGAAAAGGTGACAGGGCAGTTCCCGAAGTGGGCTCCGGGCTGGGAAGTGCTCGGTGATGTCGCACGAAAAGCCGGCGATAAAGAGCTTGCCAGAGCCGCGTATGGCAAGGCACTCGAGGGCGAAGGCGACGTCGACAAGAACGAGATCAAAGCGAAGCTCGCTGCGCTGTGAATCTCATCGACGACGTGGCGCTCTGCGTCGTCGCAACGGTGCTCGACGAGCTGAAATTGCGGAGCTAGGGAAGCGCGCATGTCGACCCAAGGCCCCATTCGCGCGTACGGTGATCGTCAGGGCGATGGAATGATCCAGCTCTCGTTCGTGCTGCCCATCGCCCCCTCTGCACGAGCACGAGAAGCAGCGAAGCAGTTCGCTGAGAAGCATGGGCTTCACGATCCTCTTGTCACGACGATGGAGGAAGCCTCGCGAGGCTACGCGTACTTCGTCGTGTACGGGCGCTCGAAACACGAGATCGATCCGTCGACGATCGATGTGCCTGAGGTGACGACAACAGCGCTGTCGCGCGAGGACATCGAGAAAAAGATCAAAGAAGGTCTTGGTCGCAAGTTGGTCGTTGTGGGTGCGTGCACAGGCTCGGACGCGCACACGGTCGGAATCGACGCGATCTTGAACTACAAGGGTTATGCCGGGGACAAGGGGCTGGAGAGCTACAAGTCGATCTCGGCGCATAACCTCGGTGCACAGGTCGAGAACGAAGAACTGGCGGCCCGAGCCAAAGCTCTCGGAGCCGATGCGATTTTGGTTTCGCAAGTGATCACCCAGCGCAACTGCCACAAGGAAAACTCGGCCGCATTTGTCGAGCTTCTGAAACAGCAGGGCTGGCGTGATCGCGTCGTGTTGTTGCTTGGTGGCCCTCGCATCGACCACAAGCTCGCACTCGAGCTGGGCTTCGATGCGGGTTTTGGGCCCGGCACCAAGCCCGCCGATGTGGCGACGTTTCTGGTGTCGAAGCTCGTAAAGAACTGAGGCGCCGACGTTCAGAACGAGCCCTGCAGACCTGCGTTCGCAGGGCCGACAATCAACGAGACCGATGGCGCAGACGGCTCGCTCTTTCGTGAGCCGAGATAGATGGCGACGCCCGCTGTGGCTGCCCCAACGCCCGCGACGATGAACGACACCGTCGAGACGGTCGCAAAGGTGCGCCCCGAATTCACGTCGTCGTGGGCAACGGGTGGGCAAAGGTTGTCGACGCAGTGACTCTTGGCACTGCTCGCTTTCGAGAGCGCGATCGCACCGGTGACCGTCCCCAGAATGAGCCCGACCCCCGCGACGCCAGCACCCGCGAGCGGGATCGGTTTTCGCCAAGCAGGCGTCGTGTTGGTCGACGGGGAAGCGGGCGGAGGTTGGTCGACGACCTTTTCAGGAAGCGTCAACGCCACGGTCATTCGAGCGCCTTCGGTCACCTCGATTTGCTTGGTGACGATGCGATCCGCGTCGCCCTTCGCGACGAAGGTGTGACTCCCGTTGGCAAGTCGCAGAGGAGCCGAAAGCGAGGCTTTTTGAACTGTCGCGCCATCGAGGGTGATCTCGCGGATCTCGGCCTCGGGTGAGAGCGTTACGGTGATCGCAGCGACCTTCGGATCGATCTCACGGAAGATGTTGTCGAGCTCGGCGCGAGCGGCTGCGAAGGGCGCAGGGTCGGATGCGTTGACAGGCATCGCGCGCACCTCGGCGATCACGGTCAACGCCTCTCGGTAGAGCGCTAGCTTGACCATCGTTCGCACGAGCTCAATGGCTGTCGTGGGCACGTGCATGATGTCGTGCGCTTTTTGAAACGCGACGAGTGCGCCTTTCGCGTCGTCCTTCTCATCCCGAAGGCTGCGCCCTTCGGCCATCAACGTGCGCGCCACCTTGCGCTCACCTTCGGAGGGCTCGGCCCACGCGAGGGACGACGTCGACATCGACAACAAGAGAAGTGCCGCAATCAGCGAGCGTGAGGTCATCCGTAAAAATCCGTCGTCAGGCGTGTTCTTCTTCGACGGCTTTTTCGGCGTGGCTGCACCTTCGCCCTTGCCGCTCGCGGGTTTCGTCGCTGGGGTAGAGGCCGTCGTCACAGCACTGGTCGCGGCTGGCACTGCGCTCGAGGCGCTCGATGCGCTGGCGGAAGAGGCGGCCGGGTTGGCCGAGCTCACCGACGCCGCTGCCCCTGCTGCCGCTGTGTCCGACGCCACAGAAGCCGCAGGTGAGGCCGATGCTGACGTAGTTGTTGTGGTCGCCACGGGCGTCGAAGAGGCGCCGGGCAGCGACGAGGCAGGAGCCTGCGCAGCGGCGTCGGAACCCTTCGCTGGCTTCGCAGCCATCGAGGCACCGACGGCAACCCCGATGCCCAAGAGTCCCAGCGCTCCGGTGGCGATCACGATGCGTGCAGTCTTGGACAACCCCGCCGCGGGAGGCGACACCGTGGCAGGAGGCGCCGCCGTCGAATCACCGACCTGCATCGCCGAGATAGCCGAGAACGCCGAGAGCGCAGACGGTGTCACCATCGACACTGAGATTGCCGACGGAGCTGGCACACGCGCGGACGGGAGCGAGCCCGTCTGTGTTGCTGAAAGCGGCGGCATCACTCGGGAAAGATCTACCGGCTGACCTTGCTGGGCAGAGGCCAACGCAGCCGCGACTGCATCGAAGTTGCGGCGTCGCTCTGCGAGTGCCTGTCCGAGATGTTGATGCACGAAGTACGCGACAGCTTCAGGGCCGGTGGGCTCGCTGATGGCGGCTTCGAGCGCCTGCTGCATGTGGAGTGTGGTGTTGAAGCGTCGAGCGGGCTCACGCTGAAGGGCGCGATTCACGATCGCCGCAACGCTCGCTGGAGTCGTCGAGGGCAACGGATGGGGCGATGCTCCGGACATCAACAAATGCAACATCGCGAGCTCGTTCTCAGCTTCGAACGGCAAACGACCCGTGAGCATTTTGTAGAGCACAGCGCCCACGGCCCACACGTCCGCGCGGCGATCGACAGCACGACCCAACGCTTGCTCTGGCGCGCAGTAAAAGACCTTGCCTTTCACTGTCCCCGCCGTGGTTTCGTTCGCCAAGCGATCGACCGCTTTCGCGACGCCGAAGTCGATCAACTTCGCGTATCCGTGTGTGCCAATCAGCACGTTCTGCGGCGAAACGTCACGGTGTACGACCTGAAGCAAATTGCCATCGGGGCCCGTGAGCTCGTGAGCCGCATGAAGGCCCGCGCAGACATCCGCCGCGATGCGCAGCGTGACGTTCATCGGCAACACAACGCCGTTGCGACGAGCAGCGTTGTGCAGCTTCGACCACGAGTCGCCGTCGACCCACTCCATCGCGAGAAAGAGCGTGCCGTCGACCTCTCCGACATCGAATACGGCGGCCACGTTCGGATGACGGATCTGTGAGCTGATCCGCGCCTCGTCGACGAACATCGATTGAAACGTTGGGTCGTCGGCAAACTGAGGAAGAATCGTTTTGACAGCAACCCACGAATCAAAGCCCGGAGCGTCGTGAACGCGCGCGATCCAGACCGTTGCCATGCCACCACGCGCAAGCGGGCAGATGAGCTCGTATCTGCCGAGACGTGTTCCTGGGGCGATCTTGTCGCCCGACGATGGGTCACTCATCACAATCCTCGAGGTGGCCTACGGGCGTGAGCAACATCTGAAGCCGATGTCGTCCGCGTGTGTGTTTCGGGGGACAGACACCGCCGACGTGCACTGCAGCGCCGACTCGACGTCCGAAAACCCTCCGCCCCTGACGAGACAGCGTGAGCCTGGTGCAGAGAGAGGCTCGCAAGAGTTCTCCCATTCGCGGACGTTTCCGCTCATATCGAACACGCCAGGCGTGCCCCCTTCGCAGGTGGCAAGCGACGCCACCGGAATGGTGGACGAGAGGTTGTTCGACGCTCCGTTGCACGCGTCTGGATTATACGAGGAACCATAAGGGAAAGCGAGATTGTCGGGGCCGACACAAGCACGGAACCAACGGCTTTTGGTCGGATCATCACTCGAATCGACGGGGTTGTTACCCCCCGAGGTCGCTCCGCAAAGCGATTTGCCCGTCCAATCACAGAACGCCAACGCATCGCACCAATCGACTCCGACCACAGGGCGACTCGGCTCGCTTGCAGCCCAATTTGCGTCATCAAACGGCGCGTACGTGCTGTTCGTAATGCAATACATCGGCACGCCCAACAGATCTTGAGTCGTGGGATTTGACGCAAGGAAGCCCGCGTATTCGGCTTGTGTCACTTCTGTCGAATCAATCGCGAACAACGTGCCCGCAACCGGCGCCAGGGGAGGGCCAAGCACGGCGCAGGATTGATCCGTACACGTCGGCTCGAGCCCGCCACAGACTTCGAACACCTCCCACGTTGAGGTACCGCACCGAAGTCGGTTACGACCCGCGCACGTTTGCGTGCCGAATGTGCAAGCGGCGTCGAGACACACGCCACCAGCGCACACCTGCGTCGGCGCAGAGCACACGGTGCTGGTGGGCGAAACCTGTAAGGTCGCTGTTACAGGCCTCGATGGTAAGCCCATCCGCTGTCGCGCAACGGGTCTCACCAGGGCCGCAAACCGGAGGCAAACACGTGCCTGCCCCGAGGCTTTGAGCGCACAAGCCAGCGGTCGCGCACACCTCGAATAGCTTCGAAGCCGAACCGTCGTCGTTGCACTTACGAAGGGCTGTACCCTCGCAATAGAACGCTCCCTTCGCGCACGCAGCGCACACACCTGTAGTCGGGTCGCACACGGATGGCGAAGAGCACGCTTCGCCCACTGGCACATACGAGCCGCCTCCCACGTCGCACTGAACGGGCTGTGTGCCCTGACAAGCAAATGAGCCGGCCGCACACGAAGGACACGCTCCCGTGGCTTTCGCAAGCTCGCATTCATCCGCGGTGGAGCATGTTGCTTGAGTCGAGACGGTGGTGCCGTCGGCCTCACAACGAACGAGCTCGGCACCTCGACACGAAAGCGTATTGCCTTCGCATCGGCAGCTCTTGCCTGTCTCGTTGGTCGCGCAATACGAGGGTGATTCGCACGAGCCGCAGACGATGGGCTCGTCGCATCCGTCGACGGTGATCTCACCGCAGAACGTCTTCGCGAGCACGCAACGCGTTTCGGGCTCGCAGCCTGGCTTTGCAGTGCCGCCAGTGCCACCCGAGCCCGACGTGCCGCCCGCGCCTGCCGAGCCCGAAGAGCCCGCAGTACCCGAGCTTCCGCCCGTACCTGCCGTACCGCCGCTTGCAGACGCGCCCGAGGTACCCGAGGTACCCGAGGCTCCCGACGTACCGGCGGTGCCACCCGCGCCAGCGGTGCCCGCGGTACACGAAGCACCCGCGCAATCGACCAGCTTCAAGTCGTCGAGGCCCGCCACGGCCGAGCAGGCGGAAGCAAGCACCGACAACGCTACGACGAAGAGCGAGGATCTCACTTCTTTTGGGGCGGACGGCCAGTCGAGGAGCCGGACGTCGCGGGAGCGGCGGAGGCAGACGGAGCAGGTGGCGAAGAGGCGGGCGCAGTGGCCGTCGGAGGCGGTGGAGTTTGCGGCTTGGGGGGCGGAGCCGGCATCTTACGCTCGGGCGCAGGAGCGGCCGGAATCGTGTTGACGGCGACGGGTTTCCACTCGGCGTGAGAGCAGGCGACGAACAGCGCTGCGACGGTGACGACTCCCGCGAGATGCGAGCGACGAATCATGGGCGCATTATCACCGGGTTTCCGCCGATTCTGCACCGAGAATTCGACGACATCCGGTGATTGCCCGACGAATCGACCCCTGCCGACCCTCGTGCTCGGGTCCACGCGCCACGAACAGCACCTCGGAACCGTCCACGTGCATCAATCGAAGCGCCACTTGAGACTTGATCTCTGACGCTTCGACCTTCACCGAGTCGGTCATCGCGACTGGCTTGGGGTCTCCTGCAGGCCCCGCAAGAAGCGGCGCAAAGGCGGCGAGCTCCTCGCACACGGGCCACGCGCCGGCCCCCGCGATCAACGCACCCGTCTCGTCCGCCAGCACAAGCGCGTCGAACCCGCCATCCTGACGTGCGTGGGCCAGTTGGTAGTGAAGGGCAGTGATCACATCTGCGCTTCGTCGACGGCGTCGCTCGGATGTAGGTGCATTCATGACACAGAGTTTCGCCGCTTGACGCCGGCTGGCCAAGAAAGCGCGTCGTCGGCCTCTCCCCATCGTGCGTTCCTCGTGATACTCCCGCCCGACCTTGTCACTCGGCCCACTTCTCGAGTCCCGTCAGGTCATCCTTTGCGTCGGATGCGGCGGCGTCGGAAAGACCACGACCACCGCAGCCCTCGGTCTTGCCGCTGCCCTTCGCGGCAAGCGTGTGCTCTGTCTCACGATCGACCCTGCACGACGCCTCGCCAACAGCCTTGGCTTGTCGTCTGTCTCGGGTGACGCGCAAACTGTCGAGCCTCAGCGTTTCGTCGATGCCGGCCTCGATGTTCCGGGGTCGCTGACCGTGATGATGCTCGACACGAAGCGCACGTTCGATGAGCTGGTTGTTCGCTACGCTTCCTCGGAAGCGGCGCGCGATCGCATCCTTCACAACAAGCTCTATCAGTACATCTCGACATCGCTCGCCGGTACGCACGAGTACATGGCGATGGAGAAGCTCCACGCGATCCGAAAAGACGGTGGATACGATCTGATCCTGCTCGACACGCCCCCGACAGCGAACGCGCTCGACTTTCTCGATGCTCCCGAGCGACTTGTTGATGCGCTCGATAGCGCAGCGATGCGGTGGTTCATGCAAGCGTTCGAAGAGTCTGGAAAGCTCTCGTTCAACCTGCTCGCCAAGAGCGCGGCCGTAATTCTCAAGGGCATCGCTCGCATCACGGGGGTGGTTTCGTCGAGCAAGTCGCGCAGTTCATCACCGAGCTCAACGATCTCTTCGGTGGCTTCAAGGAGCGGGCACGAGAAGTGGCGGCGCTTCGCAGCAAAGACGTCGCGTATGTGCTCGTTACCACGCCTGCGCCGATGAGCATTCAAGAGGTGCCTCTCTTCAGCGCGCGTCTCGAAGAGCAAAACATGCCGCGTGATGCGTTCGTCGTGAATCGTGTTCATCAGCCACCGAGCGCACTCGCTGAGCCATCGCAGGCGCAAGACGCCATCACCGAGCTTTCTCTTGCACTCGACGACGACGCAGCCGATCGCCTCGCCAAATCACTGCAAGACGAGACCAAACAATCGACAAGCGATCGCTCCACGCTCCGCCGGCTCGATCGCGCGCCGAGCAAATGCGACCCAACCCGCTTCGTGTCGATGTTCCCGCGTTCCCCTACGACGTTCACGACATTCCGTCGTTGGCGCGCGGCGTCAGTTCTCGCCCCGCTCACCCCGCAGCCGTTACTTCTTCGGACGCGCCCAGATCCCGAAGAGGTATCCACCCGCACCTGGGCCGTCGACCTCGACGTGGAACTGGTACTCCGTGTCGTCGTCCATGCACCACGGCTGATCGCCGTGAATGATCGCAACCGGTCCGTGTACCTTGTCGTCGCCGATGATCGAGTTGGTGGTGGTGGTGATCAAGATGTCGAGGTCGGCGATGGACGCATCCGACACCGCGAAGATTCGGTAGCAAAGGCCACCGTGTAGCTTCACCTGAAACGTGTCGCGCACGTCGTGTTTGTGGTGCACACGACCAGCCGCTGGCTTCACGTATTCGAGCAATCCCGTGGGTGCTCCGCACTTCGACAGAAGCCCCTCATAGTCTTTGGTGTGGTCGCCCGTGAGCTCGGCCTCTTGCCAACACGCCTTGTCACCCTTGGTCGACTTCGGGAACTTCGCTTTCGGCGTATTTTTCGGCAGGAGCGGCGCCATCACGATCGGCGCGCTTGATTCGTTCGGGTCGTCGAAGTGCTCGTGCGAGGCACTCGCTGACGCGGCTGGCGCGCTCGCTGACGACGCGTGGGCCGCACCACTCGACGATGTGGCTGGTGCCGCTGACGGCGTCGGGTTTGCGCTCGTGGGCGAGCTCGGTGGCGGAGAGCCACACGCCAGCCAAAGCGTCGGGATAGAAACCAGCACACAAAGTCGAGACGTTTTCATCGCATCGTCGAACCTATCGACTTCACAACGAAACGGAGAAGAAAATGGTGACCATGACTTCGCCACTTCCTTCTCGACCTCGTGTTCTCTCGACATTTTCAGGCTTGCTCGGTTTGCTCTTCGTGGGCTGCGGCGGCGCCGAAGACTCAACGCTGTCCACCTCGCAATCGACCGGCGGCACCGCAGGCAGCGCGGGTAGTGCGGGCTCAACCAGCGGCTCGTCAGGCGCGTCGGGCAGCGCGGGGTTCGGCGGGACAGCGGGTTCGTCAGGAAGCGCTGGCGCGAGCGGAAGCGCGGGCAGTGCTGGCACAGCGGGAACGAGTGGGGCGTCGGGAAGCTCGGGGCAGCGGGCACGGGTGGCACCGCAGGAACCTCGTCGTGCGCGACGTTGATCCCCGGCGGAGGGCCATCGAGCCTGTCGGAAGCAGCTCGCAAACGAGCTTCGGCCTTCACTACCGCAGACCCAAACGGGGGCGCGCACGCGGTCGCACTCATCGTGGGAACGTCGCCGATCGAGTCGCCCATCGCACAACCCACACACATCGAGCACGCTGAATCCAACCCGTGGGGCGTGTTTCCCGATTCGCTGGGGAACACCTCTCTCGCGACCACCGTGGGGCGGCGATACCTTATGTGGCAGGCGTGTCATCGAGCGGGAGGTTTTTCGATTCAATACTCGACGCTTCTCCCACGCCGTCGCTTCCCGATACGGCGTTGTTCATCGATGATCACGTGGGCGTCTCAGAAGCCGCAACAGGCACCCCGCGGGTGCCGACACCGACCTACCGTTGTTCGTCACTGCGAACACGGTCTCAACCCTGGAGCAAGCACGCCGCTCGTCGTCGGTACGCATCACGGGTTGAACCTTCACTTCTGGTGAGCGCAGGAGCCGTGACGCAACTGAGCGAGGTGGCGTGCGCGACCTGGACATCGTGGGCGACGCCATCGCGTGGTCGTCGGGCTACCCTGTCGCCTACGCAACCAGTCGCGAGTGTTGCGCCCAGAACGGAATCGACGGCCCGCCCAACCTGCTCACGATCGCGACGCTCAGCGACGCTGGGCGACTACCACTCAGCACGACCAACACGGCGACGGCAGCGTGCTCACGTTCGTGAAGCTCGTGAAGAGTACGGACGGCACCGCGCGGTTGATCACCAAGTGCGTCTGGCGGTGTGTCAGATGGCCCATTTGTCGCGCAGCAGATCGCCACGAACGGTTCGCTCACGTCGGTGCAGTTCGAGGTCGTCCCCGCAAACGTCTCGTATCAACCACCCGCCATCGCCGCGCTCGGAACGGGCCTTGGCGTGGGTTGGATCGACGAGACGGGGCAAGTGCCTCACGCCTTCGTTCGCGCGTTCGACAAGACAGGGCAGGGCACGGTGCCACTGGGTTTCGACACAGGCTTTGGCACGATCGCTACAGCACTGGGCTCGCCCGACGGGATGCACTTGTTGCTGGGTTGGTCCGAGTACGGGCAGGCTGCCAACCCGCAACGCGTGAAGGTCCAGCGTTTCGATTGCACGGGCCCGGCGCAGTAGGCGACGACGCTCGACGAACCTCTCGGAACGCTCACCCGTTCAGCGCGCCGAGAGAAATCTCATTCGTCGTCGTCGATCCACGGCTCACGATCGAAGCGAGCTGCCGCGTCTCGTATCTGCGCCTCGCTGATGATCTCCATCGAGCACTCAGCCAACGGCGCCACGATGAACACCTCTCGCGTGAGCTCTTCTCGCTCGTCTTCGAGGATGCGCGTGACGACGTGATGTTCTCCGCAAGCTGGACACAGCACCCACATGACGGGGCGCGAGTCTGCTCATCCGTCCAGTAGTGTCCAGCGCGAGCGCGTCGCGTACGCACGAATCGAGGGAGAATTCCTTCAGATCATCACGATGTGCATCCGCGAATTTGGCCCCGGGTATCTGTCTCAGGCATTGGGATGGGCGTCCCATGAAGGCACGCACCACAGACCACCCGTCAGGCACCCGGATCCGTCACGACGGACCGGACGTCGTCGTCGGCCTCGACATCGGCACGACCAAGGTCACCGCGGTGGTGGGCGAGGTCGATGCGGGAGGGCTCACCGTCCTCGGCGTCGGAACGGCAGAATGCCGAGGCCTCCGAAAAGGCGTTGTCGCCAACATCGACTGGACAGTTCGTAGCATCCAGGAAGCGATCGACGCAGCCCAAAACATGTCGGGCTACGAGATCCGCACGGTGTACGCAGGCATCGCCGGCAGCCACATTCGTTGCCAACCCAGCGATGGGGTCGCAGCGATCGGTGGAGGCGAGGTTCAACGCAGCGACGTCGAGCGAGTCCTCGATATGTCGCGAGCGATCGCAGTCAACGCCGACCGACAGATCCTTCACGTGTTGCCGCGCGAGTTCATCGTCGACAACCAAGATGGCATCCGCGACCCCGTCGGCATGAGCGGGATTCGCCTTCAAGTGAAGGTGAACCTGATCACCGCGGCAACGAGCTGCGTGCAGAAC
>JAXLYQ010000042.1:0-43075 GCA_046351315.1 Polyangiaceae bacterium | reverse complement strand
TCACGAGCAGGTCAGCGCAGAGCTTCGCGCTGATCGGCGTTCGCGGGGCGACCTTTCGGTCTTGTCGCGCGTAGCCGTAGTACGGCATCACCGCCGTGATCGAGCCAGCCGAAGCACGGCGAAGTGCATCGACCATGATCAAGAGCTCCATGAAGTTCTCATTCACGGGGCTCGACGTGGGTTGAATCACGAAGGTGTCGACACCACGTACGTTCTCGCGGATCTCACAGAACGTCTCTCCATCCGAGAAGTGCGAGATGCGGCTCTCGCCGAGACGCACTTGCAGATGGTTCGCGATCTCCTGTGCCAAGGCAGGGTTAGCGCTGCCCGAAAAGATGCAAACACGCTGAAACATCGTCACGGCGCCTCCGTCGCAGAGCTCAACTACGCACAATCCTCCCGCGAAGAACAAGCACGTCCGTCGCAGGTGGGCGCCCGACTACCAGCGACCCTTCAACCTGTCAACGAAACGGCGTTCATCCTTTGCGTATCGCCTCCTGAGGCTGCCTTCCGTCCGTGGGTTTACTGATTTATCTCGAAGTTTATCCGAGAAGATAACCGTTGCGCACAGGGTACGAAATTCTCAATTTTTTCTGGGCTTTTGTGTGGGCACGAGCGCTGCAGAGGGTCGCTCGCGAACCACTTTCAGAGAGAAGAAGCCCATGTCCCTTCACGTCGAATCGACCTCTTCGCAGTCGAACGTTGCCCCCAAGCACCAGTTGATCACTTCGGACGGTGGCGTGCCGATCAAGGCGTGGGTGGATGGCGTACCGATGGAGGATGGAGCGCGAGCACAGCTTCTGTCGGTGGCGCAGCTTCCCGTGGTGGGCCCGTGGGTGGCCGTGATGCCCGATGTTCATGTGGGCGTCGGAGCAACGGTGGGGAGCGTGATCCCAACGCGAGGGGCGATTATCCCGGCGGCCGTTGGTGTCGACATTGGCTGTGGAATGATCGCTTCGCGTACGTCGCTGAAGGCATCCGATCTGCCCGACAACCTGCGCTCGGTGCGATCATCGATCGAACGAGCCGTGCCGCATGGTCGCACCGACAACGGTGGCCGAAACGATCGCGGAGCATGGCGCAACCCTGACTCTCGCCATTCGAAGGCGTGGGCATCGTTGAGCGCGAAGTACGCGTCGTTGGTCGAGCGTCACCCACGACTCGAGGGAGGCGATCCGATGATGCAGCTCGGTACGCTGGGAACCGGCAACCACTTCATCGAGCTTTGCCTCGACGAGGAGCAACAGGTTTGGATCATGTTGCACTCGGGCTCGCGTGGCGTGGGTAACCGCATTGGGCGTTATTTCATCGAGCTTGCACGCTCGGAGATGATGGCGCTCGATCGACAACTACCCGATCGCGACCTCGCCTACCTACGCGAGGGTACGACCCACTTCGACGACTACGTCGAAGCGTTGTCGTGGGGTCAGGAGTACGCCGCACTCAACCGAGAGCTGATGATGCAAACGACGATCGATGCGCTTCGCACGTGTCGCGCATTGCCGGCGTTCGAAGCGTGGCTTGAAGCGGTGAGCTGTCACCATAACTACGTCGCACGAGAGCAACACTTCGGAGAAAACCTGCTGATCACGCGTAAGGGTGCGGTTCGCGCAGGTCGAGGCGAGATGGGAATCATCCCTGGCTCGATGGGCGCACGCTCGTTTATCGTTCGCGGGTTGGGTAACGAAGAGAGCTTCTGTAGCTGCAGCCACGGCGCAGGTCGTAAGCACTCTCGAACGGCCGCGAAGAAGTTGTTCACGCGCGAGGATCACGCCCTTGCGACACTGGGCGTCGAGTGCCGCCAGGACGACGCAGTGATCGACGAAACCCCTGCTGCCTACAAGTCAATCGATGATGTGATGCGAGCACAGCAAGATCTCGTCGAGATTGTTCATACGTTGAAGCAGGTCGTATGTGTAAAGGGCTAAGGAAGACATCATGAGCATGCTCACCATTGACGGTTCGCAGGGAGAAGGCGGCGGGCAAGTGCTGCGATCGGCGCTTGCTCTGTCACTCGCGACCGGTGTGCCCTTTCAGATCATCAAGATCCGGGCGCGTCGCTCGAACCCTGGATTGATGCGCCAGCACCTCACAGCGGTGCGTGCGGCGACCGCTGTGGGGCGAGCGACCGTGGAGGGTGCAGAGGTGCGTTCGTCCACACTCACGTTCAAGCCAACGACGCTCGAAGGTGGTGAGCACACGTTTGCTATCGGCTCGGCAGGCAGCACGATGTTGGTGCTCCAAGCAGTGATGCCTGCGATCATTCACCGCCGACTTGCAGCAACGCTTCACCTCGAAGGCGGAACCCACAACTCGCTCGCACCGCCGTTCGATTTTTTTGCACAAGCACTCGTGCCTCAGCTCACTGCGATGGGGGCAAACATCGAAGCGACCATTTCGCGCCACGGGTTTTATCCGGCAGGAGGCGGCAAGTTGACGGTGTCGCTTTCACAAGCCGATGAGCCACGTCGATTGACGTTGCTCGCACGTGGTGAAGAACGATCGAAACAACTTCGCGCCATCGTGGCGGGTTTGCCCTTCAACATCGCACAACGCGAAATGGCAGCCGCAGCGGCAGCGCTTGGTTGGGGCCCAGAAACCTTTCGACCGCTCATGCTCAAGCAGCACGAAGGGCCGGGAAACATGCTCTTCGCACAACTCGATTTTGCGAACGTTACCGAGTTGGTAAGCCGTGCAGGCGAGCGAGGTTTCAGCGCCGAGAAGGTCGCGGAAGAAGTCGCCAATCAAGTGAAAAACTATCTGTCAACCGATGCTCCTGTCGGGCCGTTTTTGGCGGATCAGTTGATTGTTCCGATGGCGTTGGGTGCTGGCGGCGTCTTTCGAACAGGCGAGCTAGACGCACATACCCACACCCAAATCGACGTCGTCCGAAGGTTTTTGCCGGCGAAAATCGCAATAATTGACGAAAGTCATGGGGTAAAGAGGATCGAAATCGAACCCCGGTGAAACGTTGATTCACAACAACTTCCCGAGACGACCCGACCCATGTATGATGTTGAAAAGCTCGTCCACACGGCGGTGACATACATGGAACGACGCAACTTCTTCTCTGTTCTTCTCGGTGCTGTTTCGGCGTTCCTCTTGTATGCAAGGGGTGCCCACGCTCGCGGCGAATTGCTGGGTACAACCGAAGGCGGTGAACACGAGCATCAACGCCCTACACTCGCGACGGTTGTTCCAACGGGGATGATGTTTCGAGAGCACCGAGTGATGGCAGTAAGCGCGATTTCGCAGGGAGCGCAGTCGGTCACGGTGATGGGCCCCTCGGGTGAGTTCACGATCGAGGTCTGTTTGCGCGACACCAGCGCAGAAGCCCTCGCGGCGCCCGCGCATAGCAAGCAGCTCGACCTGTACCTTCCGAACGGCGGAACGGGTTCGAACGCAACGATCGAAGCACATGGTCTTGTCGCCATGGCGCTGGCTGCCCACCTGACGAAGGTTGAGCATGAGCTCGATCTGCAAGGTTTGACGACGCTCCGTGAACGCATTCGCGCGCATGGTCCGTGGTTGATTTCGCAGTGATCAAGACTGGCCAACAGCGTGCGCTCGATCGTTGTTGGGTTTGATTGCAACAACTCGTGTGGCTTTTGTGCGCAAGGGGCACTTCGGCAGCGCATCGCCACACGACCGATCGACGAGCTCAAAATCGAGGTTGCACAAACCGCTCAGCGCGGCGGTAGTGTCGCGTTGGTGGGTGGCGAGCCAACTCTGTCGGACGACCTTCCGTCGCTGATTGCGTGGGCGCGCGCGAGTGGCTTTTCTCGTGTGCTGCTCCAAACCAACGGACGCAGACTCTCCGAGCCAGGGTTGCTAGCCTCGTACATCGATGCGGGTCTTACGGGGCTCGATGTATCGCTGCACGGCGCGACTGCTGCGATGCACGAGTTTCATACACAAACCGCATCGAGCTTTCGCGAAACCGTGTTGGGTCTTACCGAAGCCAAACGGCTTGGGCTGCCTGTGGGTGTGACGATTGTCATCACGCGCAGCAACTATCGAAACCTTGCCGACATCGTGCGGCTCGCACGAGACCTTGGTGCGCGTGCGGTGAATCTGAGCGTGGCCCGAGCATTGGGCTCGGCGCGACAATCAGCACCACCGCTGGTACCCGTGCGCGAGATGGTCGACCCATACCTGATTGCGGTCGTGAAAGCAGCCAATGCTGAACGGATGGGCGTGGTGGTGGACGGCCGAACAAACGATGCGAGATGGCTTGAGTATTTCGCAGGTATCGGCGCCACAGAGTCGTAGTATCCTCGCTCTCACATGAGCGAACTTCACGCCGAGACATCGGGCGACGTCGTCACCATCACGTTCGACGAGAGTCTCTACCCCAAGGATGCCATTTACGGCGCCTCCTACATCTTCATCGACCGTTGTTACGTGCACCTCGATCGCTCGGGCGACGGAAAGATCTCGGTCGCGTTGCGACGCAAAGCCCATGTGACTTTGCAGCTCGAAGCGCTTGCCGGAGAGTTCGAAAACGAGCTTCTGGGTCAGGCGTGGCGACGGATGATCACCGACGAAAATCGCGAGCTCATTCAGCAGGTCACCACGATGGCTTTGGGTGGTGCAGCAGGCGCGCCGGGGCTCGACGATTTGCTGACCTTCGAATCGGACGCAAACGCGTTCGAAGATCCACTCGGCATCGCGATGAGCTGGGAGGACAAGTACAAAAAGAAGGCGCCGGCCGCGACAGACGGTGCGCCCGAGCCACCTGCTGCCGCATCGGCTTCGGACGAAAAAAACGAAGAGCCCAAAGCTGAGGGCGGCTCGTGATTGAGCTTCGATTTCACAAGGAGCTTTACGACGGCAAGTCGATCGACGCCGCGGTGAAAACCTACGGTGAGTACGGCACGTTCGAGCTTGTCGAACAATCACACGGTTGGATCGTGAACGTGACGGGAAACGATCCAGAGAGCGAGCAAACGCTCGCGCTCGAGCTTTCTAACTACGCACTCGGCCTCACCATCGAGTCAACACGAACAGGTTGAAACATGTCGCAACAACTCGTGCAGCTTTCAGGTCGTACGCGCGCACCGGGCAACCTCGGCTTCGTTCGATTCCGAGAAGTGAATGGTCGAATTCTTCTCACCAACCAAATCGGTGATTGGCTCTTCGTCAGCAAAGACGAGTTCGCATCGATGTACGGTGGTCGAGTCGAGCCAGGCACCGAGCTTCACGAGCGATTGGGCAAAGCCCGAATGCTCAAAGATCGTACGGTGGTTGAGGCGCAGGCTGAGCGATTCAAGGCGCGTCGAACGTTCCTTGATTACGGCCCGAATCTCCACATCATGATCGTGACACTCAGGTGCAACGAAACCTGTGTGTATTGCCACGCGTCGCGTGCCGATATGCACGAGACCAGCACCGACATGACGCCCGAGATCGCAGAGAAGACTGTCGATCTCATTCTGCAAAGCACATCACCGAGCATGACGATCGAGTTCCAGGGAGGCGAGCCACTCGCGAACTTCCCGGTGGTGAAGCACGTGATTGAGTATGCGCTCGAACGCAATCGAGCGTACGGCAAGACACTCGAGTTCACGATGGTGTCGAACTTGTCGTTGATGGACGAAGACAAGCTCAAGTTTTTGCTCGAGCACAAGGTGCAGATCTGCACGAGCATCGACGGCCCCGAGATGTTGCACAACAAGCAGCGTAAGCTCGTGGTGACCGACGTGAACGGCAAGAAGGTCAACGAGAGTGCCTTCGCCAAAGCAGCGTTCTGGATCAAGCGCATCAACGAGGCGTACGTCGAGATGGGTCTCGACCCTGTTCTCTATCACGTCGAAGCATTGCTCACGACGACGCGAGAGACGCTGAAGTACCCGAAAGAAGTGGTCGATACGTACGTCGATCTTGGGTGTCGCGCGTTGTTCTTGCGACCGGTAGATCCATTCGGTTTCGCGTCGCATGCATCGGCAGCGATCGAGTACATGCGAAGTGATTACCTGTCGTTTTATACGGCAGCGGTCGACCACATCCTCGAGCTCAATCGCAAGGGAGTGCAGGTGCTCGAGCGCTTCGGAGCGATCTTCTTGACGAAGATCCTGCAGGGTGAAGATCCGAACTTCTTGGACATCCGAAACCCATGCGGCGCGGGCATTGGGCAAGTCGCGTACAACTACGATGGTCGGATCTTTACCTGCGACGAAGGTCGCATGGTGCATCAGATGGGCGATAGCTTCTTCGAGATCGGACGCGTGGGAGAGACCACGTACCGAGAGCTGATGAAGCACGACACCGTGAAGGCGCTCACGATCGCCTCGAATCTCGACGCGCAACCCGACTGTGTGAACTGCGCGTACAACCCGTATTGCGGCGTGTGCCCCGTGCACAACTACACGTCACAAGGTTCGATTCACGGGCGAATGCGAGAGTCAACGTTGTGCGCGGTGCACAAGGGTATCCAAGATTACTTGTTCACCAAGCTCAGCAGCGGCGACGAGTTCATCGAAGAGACGTTCAAACGCTGGACACTCGTTCGAGAACGAACTCACTTTTTGCAGGCGTGCGCAGCTTCGTAATCTCACAACGGCCTCGAAGCGAGCCGCAAGCAAGATTCATAAAAGTTTCTGAATCGGGCTGGAAGGCAGCCAAAATTCAAGCCCGACGAAAACTTTGCGAGAGTGTTAGGCGACTGAATCACGTGTCGTGTATCATGAGGACGCGATGGCACCGAAGAATAACGGCAACGGCTTCCCGACTTTTGGACGACAAGCGAAAGGGATGCTCTCAAGCGCTGAGAGCAAGGTAGCTGGGCAAGCATCAGTAGATGCCGACCGGATGCCTGGTGCAGAGGAGGGAGCCGATGGGTTCCTTCCTGCACAACACTGTTCGCACGGCTCACACGGCTCTCACGGGTCGCACGGCTCTCACGGGTCGCACGGCTCTCACGGGTCGCACGGTTCACACGGCTCGCACGGCTCTCACGGGTCACACGGGTCACACGGCTCCTGGTGATCGGCTCCCACGGAGGTCGTCATGGGTGAAGCCGGCATTAGCGATCGAATCAAAAATCAAGACGAGCGCGTGCACATCAGCCTTGGGGCTGTGTGCAACAACAACTGTGTCTTCTGCATGGAAGAAGACCGGGACGCTCGTTATGTGAACAACTCGGCCATGACAGCCGAGCGTGTGAAATGGATTCTTGATTCGCACGCCGGAGCCGAAGGTTTGCTTCACCAGTGGCGAACCGACGACCAACGGAAGCACGCAATACGTAGCGTGGGCGAAAGCGCTTGGGTACCGCACATCAGCGTGATGACCAATGGTCGTCGACTGGGATACATGCCGTACGCGGTGGCGCTAGCGAAAGCGGGAATGAACCGCTTTTACATCTCGATCCATGGTCACAATGCAAAGCTGCACGACGGTTTGACACGAACGCCCACGAGCTTCGTTCAAACACTCGCAGGCATTGACGCCATCGCAAAAATGAAGCGATTCGGCGTGCAGCTTCATACGAGCACTGTGATCACCAAGCGCAACGTGCCTCACTTCACCGATATCTATCGGTTCTTGCGAGAGCACGGCGTGGATCAAGTGGTGTTCAACGTGATGCAGGCGAACGGCCGAGCGAACACCTTCTTCGAGCAGATCTTTCCGTCCTACACCGAGATCGCACAGCACTTCCGTGAGTTCATCGCGGCGCAGCGAGCGGTGGGAGAGAAACGATCCGAAGCGTTCTTGGTCGATATTCCGCTGTGCACGACCGAGGGGATCCCTGACTACAATCGAGGCTACGTCGAGAAGTATCGTCACTTCGATCTAGCCGACACGGCGGGGCTTCCTGTCGAGCAGAAGAGTGAGCGAGAGCAAGATGGCAAAGGCAAAGGCCTCGTGCTTCTCACTCGTTCTGATCTCGACGATCAGCAACGAAGCAAACGCGCTGAGTGCGCAACGTGTCGCTACAACCACGTCTGTGAAGGGGTTTGGCGAAACTACACCCGCCGAAACGGCTGGGATGAGATGGTACCTGTTGACCCAGCGTCGGGCTCTACCGAAACAGGCCCGCAAGCTGATGTCGACGTGCCTGGGCTGAGCTCATCGCTGCGGTTCGTGGGGGCTGGGGCAGTTGGGTGACTGAATGAACCTACACGATCGGCTTGGCGCGGTCGTGCTCGCAGTGGCATCCACGGGGGCCTCGCTCGCGTGGTCATCGAGTGCCTCGGCAGAGCAGACGCGCATGGATCTCATCGTCCTCGAGATTGCAACGGACGATGCTGACGAAGAAGCGAAAGCCCTTACTCTTGCGCTGCGAGACGAGATTCGTTCGTCGAGTGATTTGAAGCTCGTCGATGTGGATGCGTCGCTGCAAGTGATGATGCTTTCGCTCAAGTGCGTGGGCGATGTGCCCGATACGTCGTGCCAGCAAAAGATCGCAGACAAGATCAAAGCGGATCGCTATCTGTGGGGCTCGGTACGCAAGGGGAAAGGCACCGAGATCCTTGCTGACTTGCACCTGTGGCAGCGTGGCAAATCCGAAGTGCGTTACCAAACGACGTTCGACAGTCGTTCGGTTGGAGCGGCGCGCGGAAGGCTCAGCGCGATCGCGCGAGAGTCGGTTGACAAGCTCGCACGTGGAGCGATTCAAGGCACTGCGCGACTACTTGCACCCGAGAGCGTAAGTGGTGCGATTTTCATCGACGGCGTCGAGCAACCGAATGCGATGACCGCGGGTGTTGGTGAAGTCCTCGCGACACCGGGGCCGCACTGGTTCGAGGTGAAGAAAAATGGCGTGGTGCTCGCTCAGGGCAAAGGCGAGCTCAAGCCAAACTCTGCGCAAGTGATCTCGCTGAGCGCACCTTCGATCGCCGCAACGACACCGCCGCCGAGCACACCGCCGCCAGCGCGCGACTGGAGACGTCCGGTGGGTTGGGGCGCGATCGCTGCCGGAGGTGTGATGTTGACGGGCAGCTTCATCTCGATGGCGAAGGTGAGCTCGATCAACGGCCAGTCGGATCTCGACGCATACCGCCGCGGGTTTGGCTCGAAACAAGATATTTGCGACATGGCAAAAGCCGGTCGAGTGTCACTGCTTCCGGGCGCAGCGAGCCCATCGAAGGTGACCGAGTACTGTGATTCCGCATCGACCTTCGAGGTACTCGAGTTCGTATTCTTGGGCCTCGGGGTCGTGTCGGCGGGCGCAGGCGCATATTTGCTCACGACCTCGTCGATGAGCTCGCACGCTGCGCCCACCACAGGTGCTTCCGCAACGCCCGTCGTGCGAGTGACGCCACGAACTCGGCGCGGTAAGTGGTGGGATGAACGTCGAGGTCTCTTTCTAGCGATGCGAATCGTTGCGGGAACACTCGGCGGTCGACGGCTTCGTCGCACCTGACGGCGACGCAACACGACCGACCACCGATCGTGTACGAGAAGCGCTGTTTTCGATCCTGGGTGAAATCAGCGACGCGGTGGTGCTTGATCTCTACGCGGGCACTGAGCGCTGGGCCTCGAAGCGTTGTCGCGAGGAGCATCGCGCGCAGTGTTTGTCGAGTCGGCGGCGAAGGCGGCAACGACGCTCAAGCGAAATATCGATGAGCTTCAAGGTGTGCTCGATGCGAGCTCGTGCAGCGTCCGGTTGAACGATCGGCACACGAGATCGCAAAGCGAGGGCCTTACGATCTCGTGTTGGTAGACCCACCGTACGCAGCGTGGAAAGGCGCAGCGAAAGAAGCCGTTGAAGCGATCGTAAAGACATCACTCGCGGAGGGCGCGATGGTGGTTCTCGAATACGCGACGCGCGATGGCGCACCGACGATCGAAGGGCTTCGCGAGATCGATCACCGAACGTATGGCGATACCTCTTTGGTGTTGCTCGATCGCGCCGAGGATGTTGAGGTGGACGCTGGGGTGA
Organism: Polyangiaceae bacterium; assembly: GCA_046351315.1. GTDB lineage: Bacteria > Myxococcota_A > Polyangia > Polyangiales > Polyangiaceae > JAXLYQ01. The sequence continues at coordinate 33,189 of JAXLYQ010000042.1, read as the reverse complement.
GCGGATGATTTTTCCGGCGCCTCGGAAAGTTCGGGCTATAGCTCCGCGCCGGGGTCGACCCGTCGCTTCTTAAACACGGCAGAATTATGGCAGACCAGAGCCCTGAATCGATCAAAGGCCCGCCTCCTACGCAGGGGTCGGGTCAGTACATTGCGGTGGCAGCGATCCTGCTGATTTTCATCGGTGGAGTTGTCGCTTACAAGGTTTCGCAATCTGCACCCGAAGAGACGACCAACGTGGCCCCGAGCGCTTCTGTGAAGAAGACTGCAGCGCCTGCGTTCACGGACACGTTGCCGCCGATCCCGACGGATGAACCCACCGCGTCGGTGTCTGCGTCTGCATCGGCGAAAGCGCCTGTTGCGGGAGGCGGCGGAGGCGGAGGTTGCTCGGCGGAGTGTGCCGGGCAAGCCAGCGCCAGGGTTCTCGAGCGAGTTCCAGTCAGGCGGGCGGAGCCGCTCGCGGCCGTTTCAAATCGGCGCTCGCGAAGAACGAAAACGCGAGCGGCAAAGTGACGGTGTCGGTACGCATCGACGCGAGCGGCAACGTGTGCAGCGCATCGGCGAAGGCTGATTCTGCGAGCATTCAAGACATCACCGGTTGCGTCGCGAACATCTTCAAGAGCAAGCATTACACGCCGCCATCGGGCGGATGCATTGATGCATCGATGCCGATTAACTTCGAGAAGAAAGACCGGTAAGCTGCACCCATGCTCGCGAGCAAAGAGCGGTCGAAACGAAGCAAGTGGCTGGTGTTTTCGGTCATCTCCGTGGTCGGGTTGATCGGGTCGTCTGCGCAAGTCGTAGGCTGCAACGATGCGCCCGAGCCGGTGACGCCTGTTTGCTCGGGAAGCGCGGACCCAGACTGCTTCACGCAACCCACGCCCGACACCGGGACGGGCGGCAGCTCGGGCGCGAGCGGCGCATCAGGTTCCGCCGGCACTGCGGGAACAGGCGGCACCGCGGGCAACGGCGGAACGGGCGGCACGCAGTGACCCAGCGCTAGCTCGTCGCGATGGCTCTCGATCGCGTCGCGCTCCACCAAACACGCCTGCGCACGCCGGGTCTCGGCCTTGATGCGCAGGGGATCGCGCTCGGGTCGCACGGCCTCGTGCTGTTTCCATCGCTCGATCGATTGGTGGCGTTTTTTGCGGTGTACGCACAAGACAGACCGCTCGACGATTTGATGGCCGAGCTTCGTATCGAGCTCGTCAAAAGCCCTCTCGGCGCGCGCGAGGCAGTGGTTGTGTTTCAAGCCGAGTCGAGCGGCCGGATGGACCACGTCGCCGAGGCTGCGCGCTTGACCCATGGCCATACGTTTACGGGCAGCGGTCGTCACTGGGTTCAGTATCGAGATGCAAGCGCACCGTTCGGCTACGACGCGGTGGATATTCCCACCAGCGAGGCGCGCTATCTTCTCTACCATCAGGCGTATTCGCAGGCGTTCGACGTCGACAAGACCATCGACCTGCGCTCGCTTCTGCTTCGCCTCTCGCCTCATGTCGACCCCTCTGCAGGCCGAGACCAGGGGCCCAAGTGGTTGTTGTGCGAAGGCTCGCTCGGGCACCTTGTCGTCACCTACCTTCGTCGTTCATCGGTCAAAGCGAAGGTCGCGATCGTCGAGTGGCCGCCGCTCTCTGCGCTCGATGACGAGCCTGTGCGAAAGCATCTGATCGAGATCCCTGCGTTGCCAGAGAGGATGCTCCCCCTCTTTACGGACATGCCAGGCGTGACGCTGTTTTATATCGCGGCGCCCGGAGCCGGCGTGCAAGTGGGGTTTCGTCATCCGGTTCATCTGCCGTCGATCCCGCAGATGCGAGGGCCGTCGATCGTGCTGTTCAAAGCCAAAGGGCAACCGATCGAGATCGACTCCCCTCCCCTGTTTGCGTCGCTCGAGGCACTGACGAGATTTGCGCTCGCAGACGCAGCGTCCGAGCCTAGAGCAACGAAACAAGCCGAGCCAACCATGGCCCGCGTCCCGTTGCGATTGGTGCCCTCGCTGGCCCCCTGGCGAGAGATCACAGCCACGTGGATATCCTCGGAGCAACTGCCCCTCTTTCGTCGACTTCTCTACGCGCTCGGCCCCAACACGCTCTCCACAGCGAGCATGGTGCTGACCGAACAAGGCGCCTTCGTTCGTGCCCCTGGGGGCATCGACTCGATCCCTCTTGGATCCTTTTTTCGATCGATCGGCCCCCGGTTGTATATCCCAGCAGGTTTTTCTCTCTCGCCTGAGGTCGATGCCGATGTCGCGACAGAGGTATTGGATCTACCTTCGGGAAGCGTGACTCTACTTCGTGCAGACGCGACGGCAGTCACGTTCGAGGAGGGGGATTTTCTTCGCCTCGATCGAGCTGTGGTGGCGGGTCACCGCTGGGCGCCGCTTGCCACGACGCCACTCGCTGTTGATCTGGACGAGCCATTGTCGCCACCCAAATTGCTCGTAGAGCCCTTGGGGATCAATCCACTCGGCGATGTGAAATCCGATGACAGAACCGAGCCACGCACAGAATAACGCGTGACTCGTTTCGATGAGAATCGAAATACGGTTGAGCTCTACCAGCCGGGATAAATGGCGATGAGATCGCGGATTTCATTCAAGTCTGGGTCTACTTTGCTCGGATCCGCGGCATCGAGAGCACCCTGCACCGGCGCAAAAACCTGGGCGACCGAAAGCGAAGAGTCTTGCTGGAGAACCTTCAAGGCCTCGGCATAGGCGATAATCGCGTGCCCTCGGAGAAGCTCGGGTTTCGCTTGGGCGAGCAATTGATCCAATGTGGCTTCGGCGTGCACCGTTTTCATTTCATAGGTTCCGGGCACGGTCCACCGAGTATCGAAGCCAAGAATATCCGAGCCCTGAACCACTTCAGGAGCGCAAGCACTCAAGATCTGGCTGTACACCATCGAATCGCCAGGAGCGAGGTGTTGTGGTTTGACCTCTGTTGGGTCGACAGAAATCTGCTCACCAAAAAATCGCGATACCTTGAAATACCAAGGTAGCGTCATCCGAGTTTGTACATTTCGGGCCGCAACGTCGAACACCTCAGTGAAGCGGCCCGCAAACATGCGGGTCGCCTCTTCTTCGGAGTCCAGGACCACGTACGCGCCGTTCCCCGCGTCGGTCACGGTATTCATCAGCGATTCGTCGAGGTACGAACCCGCCCCGACACCGACCATATAAATCCCCGCCTGATTGTTATCATTGGCTTGTTGACCGATGAGATTTGCGTCTGTCACGCCCACGTTGGCTCCGCCGTCGCTGACAAGAACCACTCGATTCACACGGTCTTCTGCGTAGTTTGCTGCAGCGAGCTGGTAGCCCTTGGCGAGTCCAGCGCTCAGGTCTGTCCCGCCGTCGGAAACGAGCCCGTTCGCAATTTGGACAAGCTTCGTGTCGCCAGACCCTGTAAATACGTGCCCAGAAAGCAGTACAGAGCTCGAGGTGTTCCAGGTGACCACAGACACGATGTCTCCCTGAATCAACGCAGAGGAAACCGCTTTGAGTATCGCTTTTTCATGAGCGATACCTGTCCCCGACATCGAGCCCGAGGTGTCGAGCACAAATGTGAGATTCACCTTTGGCCGTTGCGCAGGGACATCCGGCGATTGGACTCCAATCTGAAGCTCGTAACTCGACGTAGAATCCACTTGTTTGATCTGCGGAACCAATCGCAACGATCCAGCCTCTGGGCTTTGGTAGTGAACATTGTAGTAGTTCAAAAACTCATAGGTTCGGATTTGCGCTTGCGGGCGATAGCCGGATCGAATGTGAGACCTCGCCAATACGGGCGACGCCATCAGGAATTGAATCGTCTGCCGACAAATAAAAGGTGGTCGATTGAGTTGGGTCCAATCCATCACAGGCCCCGGGAAGCCCTGCTGTTCCGCCCGTTCCGCCTGTTCCGCCTGTTCCGCCCGTTCCTCCGGTGCCGCCCAGTCCAGCGGTTCCGCCAGTTCCAGCGGTGCCGCCACCTCCTCCGACTCCACCCGCGCCAGAGGTACCCGATGCGCCTGATGCACCGGCGCCCCCGCCAGCACCGCTCGAGCCAGCCGTTCCCGCTGAGCCCGAACCACCAAACGAGCCAGCCGCCCCCGACGAACCCGACGAACCCGATGAGCCAGAAGAGCCTGCATCACCGGCCCAACCTGTTCCCGCGGTTCCGCCCCAACCTGCTGCGCCACCGGCCGTTCCGCTGCTTCCAGAGGCTCCCGCCGTTCCAGAACAGTTACCTGACCCAGACGACCCTTGGTCCCCAAAGCTCGTCGCCGAATCGCTAGACGAACAACCCGCCAAGAACAACGACAGCACGAACGAAGAGAAACAAATTCGATCCAACCTTATTGCCATGACAGCCTCCGATGCTCACTCGCTGCACTGCGCAGATTCCAAGCGAGATTCGCATCCGCAAGCTGTATTCCAACCAAGGCCAGTCAGTGATTTACGGTGTTTTCTCGACCGAGATGACCGGGTGCCTGTGCCAATACGGCACAGTTATCACCTCTAGGATCCGACGTATGTGCCAAACAATTCGCCCAATAGAGGCGCAAACAGAGCCCCTTCGGCCTCTCCCCAACGAGGCGACGAAGGGCGCTGTTTGATTGGGCAAAACCAGGAGAGAGCTGTCCTGAGCTAACGATGCTTGCTTAGTTGCAAGCGCTCACTCGATAGAGCCCATCACCGACGACACCAATCACGAGATCCTGGCCATCGGCTTGGATGGCCGACGCGCTCTTGCCCTCGAGACCAGAAAGCGGTTGTAGCTCGCCCGAGCTTGCCTCGTAGAGAACGGCCGAGGTAGCTCCATCGACCGCGAGAGCCAGGTGATCTTGCCACGAAGTAATCGCTTGGATCTTCACGCCATCGGGGAGCGAAACGGTGTCGAGATGCGCTCCTGCATCGGACGATCGATAGAGCGCTGAGCCTGTCGAAAACCAGAGATTAGAGCCTGCAACCGCAACCCCAGTCACCAACTCGGTGCCTGGAATCAGCGCCCACGAAAGCCCATCGTCTTGCGACAAGAACACGCCAGCGTGATCGGTCAACAAGACAATCCCAAAGGGCGAATCTTGGACCAACAACGCTTGCGGGTAGCGCTCCTCGCCGGTGAGGCAGTTCACTTGAACCACAGGCAACCCGTCGACGACTTGTTTGAACGTGTTGTTGCTCGCTCGTCGGAATAGACCCGCGCTCGCGAGCGAGGTCGGTGCTTCTCCGCCATTGCACGATGTTCCGCCTTGCCATGGTGCGGAGCTGAAATACGCGTTTCCGTTTGCGACCCCTGCGAGCGTAGGAATCAACTCACCGGCGAGCTTGCCCGAGATCGGACGACTCGCGAACGAGTCACCGCCGTTGTCCGAGATCGCGAACGTGCGGTCGTTCTTCAGCACCACGACGTGCCCCGAGTGGTCGGTCTTCACGTCAATCGCCTGCCCATCCAAGAGCTTGCCGTAGCGCTGGGCGTCTTTGCTCCACGAAAACCAACCCGTCGCCGTCGAAACCGCCAGACCCGTACCCAGCGACGCAACGTTGAGCGGCGTGAGCGTGCGAAGCTCGAGGGTGCTCAACGACGGGTTTGCATCGCTCAAGCTCGCGCGAAGCAGACCCGAGTCACCAGCAACGAAGAGCGTTTCGCCCATGAACGCGGCGCTCGTCGCGGCAGCTTGTGTACCCGCAAGAAGCGTCCACGTATCGCCGTGATCCGCGCTCACGAACGCGCCTTTGGCACCCGTACCAATCACCTCACCCGAGGGTTTGACCGTGAGTCGCTTGAGACCTCCGGTTGAAACGATCGAAGGCAACAGGCTCCACGTGCTTTCGCCTGCGTTCAAGCGAGCGAGCGACACATCCGTCGACTCGCTGGCACCGATTCGGCTCGCCAATACGGTGCCATCGGGAAGCAACGTGATGTCTGAATAACCCCACTCAGGAACGCCTTCCGCTTGGGTCCAGATCCCATCCGGCGTTCGAACGACAATCCCGCCGACGCAACCGCCCGCAGCAAACACAGACTCGCCATCCGACACCGCGAAAAACACACTCGCGAGAACATCGGTGTTCGGGTCTCCGAGACGAGTCCATTGCCCGTCGCCCGTGCTCGTGTACGGGATGCTCGCGTCAAGTGGCACCACCACACGATCGGCTGTGGTGCGGATTTCTCCGACCGACCAAGTGCCCTCGGGAATCGCAACCTCGTGATAGCTCGACAGCGTCGAATCGGCTTCGAAGAGGCGCCCCGAGGTCGCGAAATACACGTGCTCGCGCGTGGACGCGGCCTGCATAATCGGCGAGTCAACCTCGATGTCGAGCAAGCTGAAGTGCTCACCATCGGTCGATCGCCATACAGAACGACCGCCAAGCAACGGGTCGTGATCAAACAAGAACACCGCGTCTTGGGTTGCGGTAACGAGCATCGGCGACGACAGGCCGAGCGTCGTATCTGCATTGACCTGACCCACACAGATCGGCGACCCAGCGGCGCCCGCCGTTCCGCCGCTGCCTGCCGAGCCTGCCGACCCAGCCGTGCCGCCAGCAGCCGCCGAGCCTGCCGAACCGGCAGTACCCGCAGCGCCCGAACTGCCCGAGGAGCCCGCGGCACCTGCGTTCGAAGAACCGGCTGAGCCTGCAGGGTTGTCAGCGGCCCCATCGTCGGATGACGAGCACGCCACCGCGAAGAGTCCGAGTAGAGGCAGAACGACGTGGAGAAGGAAGCGTGGGGAGCGGTTCATGGTGAGCAAAGATTTCTCACGGACGGCCCCGAACAGCCGCCGAAAGTTCCCTGAAAGTATGCCGATAGAACGAAGGTCAGCACTCCGATTTTCTCGAGAATTACAGGGTTTCATCTACAGATACGCCCTCGTCGGGGTTGGCCTGAGCACAACGCTCGACCGACAACGCGGGGTTCAGCCGGTAGCCCTCACGTTCCACGAGTGCTCCCCTCAACCCGAGCTTTCTCAGCGTCGCAATAGCGGCGTAGACGCGGTCCAAACCCGCCTGTTCGATCAAGCGCTCACCAGGCCACCCAATCGCAACGAGCTCCTTCGCCAAGAGAGGCGCTGCCCCTGGGCGTTCATGCAACGCCACCAACGCCTCGAGAATCCGGGCGATCGCAACACGCCGACGAAGGCGAACCACCGGCTCTTGGTTGAACCGAAACCACACGCAAGCCGGGCCAACGATCAGTCGTTGCTGGGTCGATTCTCGCAGCTCGGACGACGCAGGAAATCGCTTCGCAAGTCGCTGCACGAGCACCACATCCACCGCTCTCGACACAGCAGATACGCCGCCTCGAGCCACCGAGAGAGCCGCATCCGTGGAGGGGCGCGGAAACGCTTGCGCCAGCGCTTGCGCCTCATCGAGTCGCGACGCAGCCAACGAATCATCGCCCCGAGCACGAGCTGCGAACGACAAGGCGATCAACACGAGCGGCTCGAGATCGGGGCACACCACTCTCGACAAGCGGGCAGCTTCGAGAAGCGTGGGCTCTGCATTGGATTCGTTCTCTTCGAGCATCAGGGCGCCGAGATGAAAGAGCGCCACGGCTTCGGCCCGACGAACACCGAGACGTCGAGACTCCTCGAGCGCATGCATGAGTGCGGCGCGGCCCTCGACACGATCGCCACTTTCGATTTTTCGCCGGGCCAGTGCACCGAGCGCCATGGCCTCCCAGTGTCGATTTCCCACGCGGCGAGCCAGATAGAGCCCCTCGGTCAACGGAGCCGCCGCGCGATCCAGATCACCTCGTGCGAGCTCGGTAAAACCGACGCTAATGCGAACCATCGCTTCGCCGTCTTCGTCGCCCGCGCGCAGCAACAACCCGAGCGAGGTATCGAGCAGCGATCGACATTCCGACCAGGAATCCTCGCTGAAATACGTCGACGCGATCATCGCAAGCACGCGCCCTTCGGCACGTGGGTCACCCGCCTGTCGATAGGCAAGAAGCGCCTGGTCAAACGCATCGCGAGCAGCCGACCACTGAGCCTGCATCGTGAGCGCGTTGCCCCGGCCTGCGTGAACACGGGCAACGAGCGACGCACTGTGGGCAGCAAGGGCAAGCGGAAGCGCCTTCTCTAGCTCGCTCAGGCTGTCCCGCTCTCGCCCCAGAAAACGAAGCATGTCGGCGAGCGCCAATCGTGCCTTGGCGACCTCTTCGGGTGCTAGCTCTGCCGCCGCAGAACGAAGCGCAGCATCGAGTCGCTCTGCTCTCGTCGAATACGACAGGCCGCTGTCCTCGGCCGCCATCGTCGCAAGCGAGATCGCTTCCTTCGCGCGACGTTGCTCGGTCAACGTCGCGAGTGCGGCTGCAACGTTCTCTCGCTCGATGCTCAACCACGCGCGAAGCTCGACCGACCGCTTGCTGTGGCGCGTAGCCGCATCGAGAACCCACTCAGCATGCCGAGCTCGGATCTCGGCGTCGGCAATACCACGACGACGGTGACTCTCGACGTGCTCACGGATTGCGAGAAGCAATCGGTAACGAGTGCTCTCTCCTGTTGTGTCGATCAGCACGAGAGAAGCGCGTTCGAGCTGCGCCAATACATCGAGCACGTCGCGCTCCGCACATGACAGCACAGCCTCTGCGGCCTCGAGTGAGAAGCCTCCGCGAAAGGCCGATGCCTGCTCGAGAACACTTCGATCTTCTACCGACAACAACCGCAACGAAGACTCGATGCTCTCTTCGAGCGACCAACGCCGAGGTGATTTTTCGAGACGACCCAGAAGACGGAATCTCGCCGGCTTTTTCGAGCTCTCGGGCGAGCTACTTTCCGCATCCAGGAGGCGCAACATCTCGGCCGGCGCCATCACCCGCGCACGTGCTGCGGCGAGCTCGATCGCCGGTGGCAAACCATCCAGCACCTCGACCAAACGAGATACGATCTCTGCGGGTGGCGACGGCAGCCCAGCCTCTCGCAATCTCGTTCTGAACAGGTGCGCAGCGTCCCCCTGTTGAAGATCGTCCGCCATCGACAATGGTGGAATCACCATCACGTTCTCGAGCTCGACTCCGAGCGGAACACGCGACGTGAGCAACAGCGAAAGATCGCTCCGTGAGTCGGCCAGCTTCACCACATCGGCCGCGATCACCGGAGCGAGCTGCTCGACGTTATCGAGCACGATGAGCGCATCTCTCGGCAGCGAACGAACCAGACATCCCCACGCGTCGGCGTCATGTTGCGACAGCGCAAAGGCCGACAAGATAGCCGACCCTGCTGACAACACGTCGTTCGACTCGGTCAGATCGACCAGCGCCCCTTCTCGCTCCGAGCGAGAGAGCAGCTCTACCGCAAGACGAGTTTTTCCGACCCCCGGCGGCCCAAGCAGCGTGACGATTCTCGCTGTCGCACAGGCTCGCTCCATCGATTCGAGCAGAGTCGCTCGACCCACGAGCTCTCCTCGAATCCAGGCTTGAAGCGACCCTCTCACCAACGGCATGACGACTCGAGATCTCGCACGGAGGCGCCAGTATGCTGATTCTCGCTCGAATCGTCACCTCATCGCGAGGCCGGTCCGTGATCGAGCGCTGCGCTAATTGCGTGAACGCGGTGGGCACGAGAATTACGAAGGCGCCGAGGCACATCTCGTCGGTCGTTTGCTCACCCAAGTGAACATCGATCGGCGAGGTCAAATGCTCGTCCGCCAAAGCCTTCGCGAGCTTGGGGTTCTCCATCGTGTTGTTGAACGTACACGTCATGCGAATACGGTCACCGCCCGCAAGCGTCGGCAGCTCGTTGATCGGCGTGTCGTAGAAGTAGGCTCGCTGCCAGTTGAAGTCGTATCGAGGCGTACCGAGCAAGCACTCGTCTTGCGGGTTATCGTTGGTCGGGTTGGCGCGCTCGATCGAGATTTTCATGTTGGTTCCCACCCAGTGCATGTGGGTTCCGATCGCTGCGAGCGGGAGCGGCGGTGTCCCCTGCGGGATCTCGAAGAGTTGCTCCTCGGTATGCGCTGGCTTGTTCGCCGGAATGACAAACTCTGGCGTCGACGAAGGGTCGTCTGGCCCAGACTGAAGACCCATTCCGTCGGGGTCTTGTGCGTCGAAATTCCCGATCAAATAAATCTGGGCTTCGTAATCCGGGACCGTCGTCTTTCGACGAAGCTGAATCGAGGTTTTCTCGGTCACATCCACCGTGGGCAAGCGGTGGTAGTGCACCTGCATCACGAGCAACGAATCTTTCTGAACCTTGAGCGCGTTCGGAGCGTAGTCGTTGGGCTGAATCCCCGGTGCCCACGCCATCATCAACCCACCATCGACACCCGGCCCACCAAAGCACGAGTAGCTTCCGTTGCCCTCGTCGAGCGACAGCGAGGCTCGATTCGGATCGGTGAACACCAACACGTGGTGCACCACACGAGGATCACCCGGAACCACGTTCGTTCCATCAATCCACGTATCCTCGGTCAAGTTGGGGTCGATGATGAAACACCGCAGATCGTCTTGTGTGCCCGCTTGCAAGAAAAAGTCGTTCGTCGGTGCAAGCGTATCGGTGACGTTCTCGAGCGCAGGAGGCGTGAGGTCGATCGGCGCTGGAGCATTCGCAGGATCACCCTCGAGATCACCGTCGGCATGCCACTGCGTGATCAAATCAATCTCGGCTTGGGTCAGTCGATGATCATCGCGGAAGGGTCGCTTGTGCTGGCAATCCGCCGTGTCGTCTTGACCCCAAGGCGGCATCGTCTTCGTCGTGATCTGATCGATGATAACGGGCGCGTACGCCTTCACCATCGGGTAGGTCTGCAACGAGAAGCCAGCGATTCCGCCGTCCTGATGGCAGGTTTGACACTTGGCCTGAATGATGGGCTCGACCTGCTCGTGGAATGTGACTCCACCCGCGGAGCCTGCGGTTCCCGACGCACCTGACGAGCCCGAAGAACCGGCGGATCCGCCTGATCCAGCAGTGCCGCCAGAGCCCGATGAGCCAGCGCTCCCGGAGGCTCCGGACGATCCAGAGGAGCCAGCCGAGCCCGCTGCAGCGGAGGTCGAATCACTCGAATCCGAGCAAGCGACCGAGAACAATGCAGCAAGCCCAATGGCTGAAATCAGAGCAAATCGTCGCATGAGCCACTCCCTTGAACGCCGGTATTCGCCCCCGGCAAAAGTGACTCGCACCTTACACGTATCTTTCCGTCAGATCACTCTCGAGGAACACGCACACGGAAAATTGCGCCGTGGGGAGAAGCATCGTGCACCGAGACCGACCCACCCAGTCGCCTCATCGCGAGCGAGCAGAACGTCAACCCGAGCCCCTGGTTGTATCCGCGAAGGTCAGTCGACAGACTCGCGAACTTGTCGAAGATCCTGGTCTTGGCGTGATCGGGCACCCCTTGACCATCGTCGATCACATCGATGATCAGCGTGCCGTCTTCCGTGCGTGGGCGAACGGAGATCACCGAACCTGCGTGACGGATGGCGTTGTCGACGAGGTTCTCGATCACACGCAAGAGAAGGCTGGCATCGGTGTCGATGATCTCATCGGTTTCATCGAACTCGAGCTTGATGTCGAACGATTCCGCAACGGGCGATTGAAGACGTGAGACTTCTCCAAAGAGCGAGGCGAGCATCACCCGCGAACGACTCACGACGAGGTCGGCATGCTCGAGTCGGTACACATCGAGAAAGAGCCTGAGCATTCGATCGAGTCGATCGGCGGCCATCCGGGCATCGACCAGCTTCGACGAAACGTTCTCGGTCCCGATCTCGCGAAGCACCATGTCAACGTTCAGGCGCAACGCCGCGAGCGGGTTTTTCATATCGTGCGCGACGAGCATCGCCAGGAGCTCGCGCAGACGACGCGCCTCCATCTCTTCGGTGATGTCCTCGACCAACAGAAAGGCGAGCTTGCGATCGCGCGAATCAAACCCTCGCAAGCGAAGTCGCACATCACGTGGAGCGGGAAGGTGCGGGAACGGAAACTGGAACTGCAAGTCGACCGAGAGAACGCCGCCCTCTTTCGTGTATCGCTCGAACGCCGGGTACAGCTCGGTGACTCTTGTACACGGAGCGATCTCTTCGAAGAACTTCCGGCCCAGCACCGACTCTGCGGTGCGGTTGGCCATCTGTCGTTCGTAGGCGTTGTAACGCAGAACCCGGCCTTCTCGGTCGAGGATCACAACGCCGATCGGCAGCGTTTCGATCAGATCTGCAAGCAGTCGATCATCACTGATCGACTGAAGAATCGGAGCAAGATGCTCGGTCAAATCTGATCGCATAGAGGTCTCGGTCACAGAACGTTCACGCTAGACGCCGTAGCCCAGCACGGGCGTGGCGCGCATGAATGACTGCCCCGATACCGAAGATTCCGCAAGCAACGAGCAGGAGGGGTGCCGCTAGATTTTTTGGAACGTCATATCCCGTTACATGTCCGACGACGACGAGCACCACGACACCGGCGGCGAGTGACAGCACCGGATCGATCACCGGCTGAGTGCTTCGCATGCGTGACGAGAGCATCTGAAGACCGAAGTGAACGTTCGCCCCCACGCAGAGCGCGACCGATGCTTCGGGGCCGATCGCACCGAGCGCCGCAGCGACTGCGAGGGCGATCTGAAACACGATGAGCGGAGCCACCGAACCGATCGCACTGAAGCCAACATCCGCCGTCACGCGCACCATGCCTCGCGCCATGCCGAAGAGCAGCGTCGAGATCACCCACAACAACATTCCGTGTCGAGGCGTGAAGGTCGAGACCAACGGTGTTGACCACAGATCGGTGCCGAAGATGCCACTCACGATCAGCGTGATCGAAAGCACCGACAAGGCCTCGACCTGGTTGAGCATGCCGACACGAAACACACCGGTGGTGGTTTGCTCCCAGTAGGTGAACGACGCACCGCTTTGAATCACGAGCACCACCGCGAGCCACCACTCGACGGGCATCCCCATGCTGAGCGCGGTCATCAGCGCGATGTACCCGACGTTCAATACGTCGAGCCCATGATCTAGAAACTCACCCTCGGGCGAGCATTGATTCGTGCGTCGCGCGTGAGTGCCATCCGCGTTGTCGCACCAGTTGTAGAGCTGCACCGCAAACGCCGTCACGAAGAACTGCCAACCCGATGTCGGACGTGTGAACAGCAACAGCGCCGCACCTGCGAAATTGATGAGGTGCCCCACGTGCGTGATCGAATTGGGATGCACGCTAGCAGGCACGTGCTTGACGAACGGTTCGACTACCCAACGCTTGTAATACGGCAGCAGGATCGAACGGTCCTCGACCTTGTACTCGAGCTCACCCGACATGGCGGCAAGGGTACGGTGTTCCCGATGAAACGTCGATGCTACGCAGCAGCGACTCAAAAAACGTGACCGACCCAACCACAAGCTCAGCCAACCCTTCGGCGTCCAACGCTGCGAACGATGTTGCGCAGTCGCCAACACGCCCACTCTCGACACCGATCAGGCCATCGAAGATCGCAGTGTTTTTCTGGATCTTCATCGTGTTCGGAACCGCCTGGACCATGGTGAAACGTTGGCGCCGGTTCGAGCAGCGACATTTCGCAGTGCCTTCGGTCACAGAGATGGCGTACCCGACCTGTGCCGATCACAGCGACGAACAACCAGCACAGCTCGTGTCGTCTCAGAAGATGCGAAGCGGGCCAGAAGAGATCCGCGGATTGATCGTCGAGACCTTCAAGATCGAGCGCAAAGGCTGTCTGACGATCGCAACCACCCGGCAAGAATTCTCCGAGCAAATCTCGGATGTCGAGGTCGTGTACGACGAGAATCTGGTGCCACTTCGAGCCTGGCGACGATGGACACTACCCGGCTCGAAACGAGAAGACGGCAGCGCCGATATCAAGCGCTACGAGTTTCGCACTCCCTTCGTTCAGACCAAGCACCGCAACCCCGAGGATGCGCTCGACTACGAAGAGCTTCGGGGCACAAAGCCCAAGGTGATCATCGGCCCTGGCGTTGGCCTTCTCACGATGTGGGTCAAACGAGCGAAGCTGCAGCCAGGTCAGAAAGTTCGTGAGCGTGTCGTGAACATCCGCACGCCGATCGAAGACGTGCATGACGTCACGCTGCAGCGCCACGAAGACACATTCCTGGCCGACATTCAGCGCAAAGTTCGTGTGTATTCGATCTATGGTCGCGAGAGTTTTTATCTCGACGAGAACGACAACATCGTGGGCGATCTCGCAGGGCTTCGGCCAAGCGATCTCTTGACCACGCCCGTGCCTTCACCGTTGCCAACGTTTACTCCGCTTGACCCGATCGGAAGCCCTTGATGAAACAAGCCCCGCCGTCTCCGACCAAGCTGCCCTGGGTGGGTCATCTGCCGTTTTATGTTCGCGATCCGATGCGCTTTCTTCAGAAGGCGCTTCGAGAGCACGGTGATGTGGTGCAGCTTCAGCTCGGGGGCATTCACTCGTGGTTGCTGGGCAACCCGGCTGACATCGAGACAGTGCTCGTCACCCAGAACAAGTGCTTCGAGAAAGACAACTTCGCGAAAGACCTCCAGCGTATTCTTGGGCAAGGTCTGATCACCAGCGAAGGTGAATTTTGGCGTCGACAGCGACGTCTTGCGCAGCCCGCATTTCACCGAGAAAAGATCGCGTCGTTCGCCACCACGATGGTCGATGCAGCCGAACGCGAAGCTGCGCGTTGGTGGCCAGGGCAAGTGCGCGATGTACATGTCGACATGATGCGCGTGACGCTCGACATCGTCGCACGCACGCTCTTCAACACCGACGTCGCCGAAGCCGCAGACGAGATCGGGCACATCGTCGAGTCGGTCATGAATCGCTATGCAGATTGGCGATACGCTGCGCTGCCCGTTCTCGATCGAATCCCCACCAAGAGCAATCGAGAGTTCGACCAGGGTCTCAAACGACTCGATGAGCTGATCTACGAGATCATCGACAAGACCGACGAGAACGGCTCGAGCTTCGTGTCGATGCTGCGTGCAGCGCGTGATGAAGACGGGTCGCAAATGTCGCCCAAACAACTTCGCGACGAGGTCGTGACGTTGATTCTTGCAGGGCACGAAACCACCGCGCTTGCGCTCTCGTGGACTTGGCTCGCGCTGTCTCGTCAGCCCGTGTTGATGCAGCGATTGCACGCGGAGCTGAACGAGGTGCTCGGCGGTCGCTCACCCACGCTCGACGACCTTCCGCGGTTGAAGCTCACGAGCAACATCATCCACGAGTCGCTTCGAATGTACCCACCCGCTTGGTCAACCGGGCGACTCGCAATCGCACCGTGCGATCTCGGAGGCTATCAGCTTCAACCAGGTCAGCAGGTGTGGGTGCCCATCTGGGCGGTCCATCGTGATCCGCGTTGGTACTCGCACCCCGAGGTGTTCGACCCTGATCGCTGGAACAACGACCTGCTGAAGAAGCTACCGAAGTTCGCGTACATGCCGTTCGGCGGCGGCCCTCGACTCTGCATCGGTCAAGGGTTCGCGATGATCGAAGCCGTGCTTCTTCTCGCCACCTTTGCGCAGCGATTCAAGGTCGAGGTGCTGCCGGATCATCCGATCGACTACATCGCTTCGGTGACGATGCGACCGAAGCACGGGATCCGCGCCGAGGTACAGCGCTGGACGTCGTGAGCACGAGCTAGCGCAACCTCATCGATCAACCAACGATATCGACCTCGACGCCCACGCCACGAGAGCGTGCCGCCTCGTGCACAATGCGAGCGACCGCGACGTCTTGAATCGCGAGACCCGTCGAGTCGAACACGCTGATCTCGTTGCCTTCGCGGCCGTGCTTTTTGCCAGACACGATCTCACCTAGCGTGCCGTAGATCGCGCTCTCGGCGAACTCGCCGTTGTGGATGGGCACGTTGACCTCACCGCTGTGAGTCGCTTGATGCCAGTCGTCGATCACGACACGAGCTTGGTTGAGGATCGAGCCTTCGATCTCTTGTTTGCCCGGAGCATCTGCGCCCATCGCGTTGATGTGCGCGCCCTCACGAACGTTCTTGTGATGAAGCGCGATGCCAAGGCCCGGTGTCGAGGTGCAGATGATGTCACAACCCGAGACTTGCTCGACAGTCGTGACCTCTGCCCCCACCTCTTCGGCAAACTTGCGCGCGGCCTCTTCGTTGCGATCGAAAGCGAGCACACGAAGCGAGTCTCCGTACACCACGCGATGCGCTGCGAGCAGAGGGCGAGCTTGTACTCCGCAGCCGAGAATTCCCAGCGTCTTGGCATCCTTGCGCGCCAGGAACTTCGACGCGACCGCCGCGGCTGCACCCGTTCGCGCAGCGGTCAACCAGGTAGCGTCCATCACGGCCAACGGAAGCGCCGTCTCGGGATCGCTCAAGATGTACACGCCCATCACGGTCGGCAGGTTGTGTCGCGACGGGTTGTGCGGGTGTGAGTTCACCCATTTCACTCCTGCCGCGCCATCCAGGAACGACGGCATCGCACGAAAGTCTCCGCCCACGGATTCGAGCGAAAGGTAGACCTTCGGAGGCATCTGAGCGCGACCCAAGCCGTGCGCACGAAACGCGGATTCAACCGCGGGCACGGCGAGGTCCATGGTGAGCAGGTTGCGCACGTCCTTCTGCGACAGGATGAGAGTCTTCATGGCCCGCCCTATAGCGCGACCTGACTCACGTGTGCTCGCCTGAATCGAGACAATCCGAGGCGTGTGATCAACGCGGCGCGCGATGATTGTCAATCAACGCAGCCCGATCGCCGTGCACCACGCCGCGTACGAAGTCGGTGCGCAAGAATTCGCTCGGGAACCCAAGCGGAACCTGACTGATCGCATCGAGTCGATCGAGGTGCTCTTTCGACAAGACGAGATCGACCACCCCAAGATTGTCGACGAGCTGCTCGGTGGTGCGTGCGCCGACGATCGGAATGATCACACCCGATTGCTGACGAACCCACGCGAGCGCGACCTGTGTCGAGGGTCGGCCGATCTCTTGCCCGATCTTCGCGACCTCGGCGGCGATCGCCAGGTTTTTCTCGCTCAATCGAGCCTGGTTTGCCTTCACTCGTTTGCTGTCGATCTGGGCGAGATCTTGCCCCGACGCGTACTTGCCGCTGAGCACGCCGCCGCCCATCGCGCCCCATGGAGTGACCGCGATATCGAGCGCGTGCGCCATCGGAAGCAACTCGGATTCAGGCGTGCGCTGAATGAGACTGTACTCGATCTGAAGCCCAACAAACCGCGACCATCCACGCAGGTCGGCGAGCATATTCGACTGCGACACGACCCACGCGGGCGTATCCGAGACACCGATGTAGAGCACCTTGCCCGCACGTACGACGTCGTCGAGAGCACGCATCACCTCTTCGGTTGGCGTGAGGCCGTCCCATGCGTGAATCCAGAGCAGATCGATGTAACTCGTGCTCAGTCGCTTGAGGCTCGCTTCGAGTGCGGTGACCAGGCTTTTGCGTGAGTTCCCCGATGCGTTGGGGTCGTCACGTCGTTGTGTGAGTGTGTACTTCGTGGCGAGCACGAAGTGATCGCGATCGGGGGCAATGAGCTCACCGAGGATCCGCTCGGACGAACCGTTGGTGTACAGGTTCGCGGTGTCGATGAAGTTCCCTCCTCGCTCTGCGAACGCGTCGAGCTGCGCCTTGCAGCCTTCACGAGAGGCGCCGAAGCCCCACTCTTCGCCGAACGTCATCGTACCGAGCGCGAGCTCAGAGACTTTTAGACCACTACGACCCAGCAGCTTGTAGCGCATGACGATCTTTTGATTGGTTGGTGGTGCGCATCCAGTCGCGCACGACGCAACGACGCTACTACAACCCACGACAATCACGCGTAGCGTCACGACCACGAACCTCGAACGCGCGCCAAAGACGCGGCGGATTCACGTAATTGTTGCGCTTCCTTCACCCACCAAGAAGGGCGTATTCTTCGTTGGGTCGACCATGGAGTCGCTGTCCTGAGGAGGAAACGCACATGCGCAAGAGCTGGCTTTGTGTGGGTATCTTGGGGTTGTTGAGCGCGTGCGCCCAGCAACGAAGACGACGAGCTGTTGGTCAGAGACATCCGTGCGAGCCTGCCCAAAGCGCAGGTCTCGTTGTGTGAGCCCACCTCAGCCAGCGACGCCTCGAAATCGACGCAAGCCTTCGAGGGGTTTGGGTCGACGCTTCACGCTCAGAGCGGCGCGTCGCCACTGGCGCAATATTACCTGTTCACACGCCATATTTTCGATGGTGTGAACCTCGGCACGGCGTGGGTGTTGGGCACGGTGCAGCTCATCATCGCGTACCCACCCACGTCGGTAGAAAACAAGACGGCAACGTGGGGGCCAGCGTCGGATGCGGAGAACCCATCCGAGTGGAAGCTAGTCGTCACGAAAGAAACCGACGGAAGCTACTCGTACGCATTTGAAGGTCGTCGCAAAGGTTCGAACGACGCATTCCGGCCCACGCTACAAGGCACGGCCAAGGGTAAAACCGGGCAGTTCGTGCTCGACTACACCGCGGCCAACGAGCTCGACCCTGCACGACTTGGGGCTGATACCGAGTCGGGTCAAACCGCCGTCGACTACGACCTGTCGCAGTACCCGACCACCATCACCGCCAGCGCTCGACCCGACTCAGACGCTTATTTCGATGTGACCGTGACCCGCCAACAAGGCGGAGGCGGCACGGTCGACATCACCGCCCACGACGATCTCGACGCGACGAAGAACACGGCACTCGAAGACGTCACGATGAAGAGCCGATGGGTTGCCTCTGGCGAGGGACGCGCCGACGTCACCGTGTCAGGCGGCGATATGCCCACCCCTCCCGGAACGGTCACGGTCACGGAATGCTGGGGAGCAACCTTCGAGCGTAGCTACTACACCGATTCTGTCGGTCTCGCCGCGACCGAAGGCGATGCGGCACAGTGCCCGTTTTCAAGCGCGCCATGACTTCGTCCACGAAGCGAAGGTAGCGCTCGTCAGTGCGATCCCTTCGCCAGTAAAGCTTTGGGTAAGCGCAACCACCCCCAACGCTCCGCTGACGAAGCTTCATCGTCGTTTGAGCTCTCAAAACCTTCGTGGACGAAGGTTCGTCGTTGTTTGAACTACCCAAAAACTTCGCTGACGAAGCTTTGGGGTAGTTTGAGCTACCGAAAGCTCCGTGGACGAAGCTTCGTGGTCGTTTGAACTACCCAAAGCTTCGTGGACGAAGCTTTGCCCACGAAGCTACCTACCGAATCTTCCGCGCCGTAAGTTTCGTATAGGCACACTTCACCGATCCTTCGTTGACGAAGCGATCAGAGTCGGGGGCCGTCTGCTGGCGCCGTTGGTTTCAGCACCGCCAAGCACTCGTCGTGAATTCGACCGTTGGTGGCCAAGGTTTGTCGATTCATATGTGAGAACGGCTCACCGTGGAAGTTACTCATTTTGCCCCCAGCCTCGGTCACGATGAGTGAGCCGGCTGCTGTATCCCAGGGGTAAAGTCGTTCTTCCCAATAGCCGTCGTAGCGACCACATGCGACCCAGCACAGATCGAGTGAAGCGCTGCCAAGCCTCAAGATTCCGTGGGCTCGCTGGAGAAATTCTCTCCAATATCCGAGCAGGTGATCCAGGTGCTCACGGCGATCGTACGGAAACCCCGTGGCGACCAGGCTTTTCGAGAGTGACGGAGCCGACGACACACGAATGGCCGAGCCGTTGCGGGTTGCACCTTCGCCTTTGGAGGCCAGAAAACGCTCTTGGTAGAATGGGTTTTCTACCCCAGCGGCCACAACTTCCCCCTTGTATTCCACAGCGATCGACGTCGCAAATATAGGGGTGGAGTGGGCGAAATTGGTGGTGCCGTCGAGTGGATCGATAATCCATCGAACCTCACCGCGAGCTTCAGCGCCTGACTCTTCGGCAAGAATCGAATCATCCGGAAAGCTCTCTCGGATGATGCGCTTCACCACCTCTTCGGCTTCACGATCGGCCACCGTCACCAGATTGATATCGGCCTTCTGCTCGATATCCCGTAGCTTTCCGTAGTGACGCATGAGCACCTCACCCGCCGCCGTGAGGGCTTTCTCGATCGTGTGCATCCTTGAGGTCGACATGATCGGCGGTGCTAGCACACCGATCAGTTACAGCTAATTTCAGCCCCGACCTCGCTGTCCTGGATCACCTTGTCGTTGTTCGCATCCGAGAACGACAGGTTGTTTTCGCAGGTGCCCATCTTACCGCTGATGTCAAAGCCGCCTTGGATACGGTTACTCACCACGATATTGTTGTTGCCCGTCACAACAATCTTACCCCAGACATCACAACCAGCGACGACCGAATTATTGTGTTTCAAGTACACATCACCCTTGACCACACAATCTGAAATCGTGCCGCCGTTCTGTTCAAAGGTCACGTTGCCGTCGACGGTCAGCCCGTGCACCACGGCATTATTCTGGGTGATGGTGAGATTGCCACCGATTTCGGACACATCGGGGCCTTGCCCATAAAGGGTCAGATTATTGCCATCGAGCGTGACATCGCCCGTCACGTCAGGGCCGTCGTCTGCCCCATCGAGCACGATGACAGAGTTGTTCCCATCCTTGAGATCATCGACAGGGGGCTCGGCAACCGGGTCGACGGTGACACCGTCGGTTGGGTAGCAAACGATCGCGAGAACGTTGCCATCTTTGTCGGTGTAGATCTCGGCGGCATTTCGATCTTTGCCGCACTTCTCGGGCAGCTTGATGCAGGTGCCATTCGAGGTCGTAATGCACCCCGAGCTGTCTGAGCCCACCGTGGTCGTGCCATCAGGCGTGTGCACGTCGGCCGTGCCAGGCGTGTACGGGTAGGTCGAGGTTGTGCCTGAGGAATCATCACTGCCCCCGCAACCCAAGAACACGACCGAGCCCAGTACAGCAGTGATCACAGCAAATGAGCGGTTCATGCCCTTACAGTGACCACTGAAAACAGAACCTTCGCGACTGTGAAGAGTTTTCTCGCCGGGCTCGGTGCGCTGAATATAACTTCGCGATAAACACGCCACGAAGTTGTTCGGTGCGAGAAATGGGTACGCCACTCTTCATCGAAGTCGCCCTAAACTGGTAGTACATCCCTATGTCGAGCGCAGGGCCCGAATAGGTCATTTCGACATTCTTGTTGCCCTTCACGCTGGGCACCGCGAGATCCTCCCAGATTTTATTGCCGAACGCATCGAACACAACGACCTCGTAGCCATCTTCGCTCGAATCATCAGCCCAGGTGAATGTCGGGTTGCCCGTGACTTCTTCGGGGCCGTCCGCTCCAGGAGACACCACGGCAAGCGCCCCGGTCACCTTGAAGCTCAAGCCGGATTGCGCTGCACCATTTTTCACTTCGATGTGAACAATATCAGTACCGGCAATACTGGTGTCTGGGTCGCGGACCAGCCCATCGTTGTCGAGTGAGGCAAGAACCACGTATTTCCCTTCGGGAACCCCCGAGATAGAAAACGAATTGGTCACGTTGTCGGCACGCAACCCTTTGGGGACTTCGCCGACCTCGAGCGCCTCGATAAAGGTTTCTTCGACAACAAGAACCACGGAGGTCGAGGAAAGGCCACCCGCATTGACGAGATTTACCCCTCCGGAAACTGTCGCGAGTGCAGTGGATGCGGGGCTCAAGACAATATCTTTGACCTCGGCATCGGCCTTGACGGTGACATCGACAGGAGTGAGCTGCAGATTGGCGGCATATCCGTGAACCGTCGCGGGGCCGGCTGGAACATTGAACACGACAAACTCGCCATCCACATCGGCAATGCCGGTAGACGAGCCTGCGGTCACCAGCGTGCCGCCAGCGTTTTCAGCGTCGACTTTGCCCTTGAGCGTGCCGAGCCCGGTGGAATCAGGAAGCGGCAAGAGTGCAAGGGTGGTGAGAGGGTTTTCGATGACCCAGACTTTGCCGCCGTGATCCCCAGCAGGAGCTGCATCGGTGGACGCCGTCGCCGTGCTCAAATCAACGGGAAGCGCGGGACGAAGGCCACTCGGAAATGACGCATATTTGCTAGCGTCACCTCGAAGCGTAACCGAGCTCTTGACGGGCGAGCCATCGTCATTGCGAGGAGTGGAAATCGAGAGCGTGTACGTGCCGTCTTTGGCTGATACGGCAATCTTTTGTGCGATGGCGCCAGTGTCATCACGCGCTGCCACCCGAGCCGCTTCGATCGCGTCAGTTGAGAGAGCATCGACGACCTTTCCGCGGATTTCAACAGGCGCAAAACACTGGGGTTTGGCGCCCTGAATCTCTTCGCACACCAGCCCGGTGTCGCACGAATCGGCGTAGTCACGAGAGCACCCCGGCACACACGCGTTGCCCGAGGCTTGGGCCTCACAAACATTGCCTTTGGGGCATGTGGTGGGGTCATCGGTTTTGCACGCGCTCTGTTGCTGAGCGGCGTCGTCGTCATCGCCCCCACAACCCGGAATCACCATCGAAACAAGCGCAGCCAACACGAGCGAGCAAGAGATTCGCATGCGTTTCTGTGGCGTTTCCCCTGGATACCTTCGGTCGGGATTTCGGTTCGACCAACGCATTCTGTCGCGACAATAAAAAGACAACCAGTGGCAACAAAGATCCGAAGGTCGCGAAAACCTCGGGCACGAAGAGATATGCCACGATTGTCCTCGCGCCTGCATTCCAAGCACATCACCTTGTTTTCAGCGCTCTTCCTGTTCGGGGTCGCCTGCGGATCAAGCGACGACAGTACGTCCTCGGGGGCAAATCCGAGCAATACGGGCGGCAGCTCTGGCACGAGCGGAGCGTCGGGCAGCAGTACCGGAGGCACGTCGGCCGGCGGTACAGGCGGGTCGGCAGGAGCAGGCGGAACAAGCGGAAACGCAGGCGCATCGGGCTCAATAGTCACCGGCGGCAGCTCGGGCTCATCGGGCGCTGGCGGAACGGGCGGAGCCTCGGGATCGAGTGGCACAGCGGGAAGCGCAGGGTCGACAGCGGGGTCATCGGGAACAGGCGGAACCGGCGCGATGACCTCATGCGGAACGACCCAATGCACCGATTGTATCGACAATGACAACGATGGGTTGGTCGACGGGTTTGACCCAGATTGCACTGGGTATTTGGACAACGACGAATCGTCGTTTGCGACGGGAATTCCGGGAGACAACGTCGACTGTAAACAGGATTGTTTCTTCGACGGAAATAGCGGCGCAAGCACGGGCGAGTGCTTCTGGAATACCAAGTGTGATCCGGCCTACGCCAACGCAGCGACGTGCGCCTATGATCCCAATATGTCGCCATCGCAGTGCACCAATATGCCGCCCGTGGGTAACTGCGACCCGAACCAATGTTTGCCGATGGTGCCCAATGGCTGTGACTGTTTTGGTTGCTGCCAGGTCTACGTGAACGGGGTCGAGCACACCGTGCACCTTCAGCCGGGGTGCAGCTCGGACAACATCGACGACACAGCGGCGTGCCCGCCGTGTACACAGCAACCGAACTGCTTCAACCCGTGCGATACGTGTGAGCTCTGCTTGGGCAAGACCGAGTTGCCGCCCGAGTGTAACAACACGGGGGGCACGGGTGGTACGGGCGGCGGCACGTCAGGCTCTTCGGGTTCGAGCGGCTCATCGGGCAGCTCAGGAACGAGCGGCTCATCGGGAACCGGCGGTTCGACGAGCACGGGCGGAAGCTCGGGCAGCGCAGGATCGGGCGGAGCGCTCCCGACCTGCCCCTCTACCGAAACGCCGTGTACGCCAACCTCGCCGTGCGGAAGCGGGTACTACTGCTTGACCGGCTGCTGCGTGCCGATCATTCAGTAACGCCTGTTCAAGAACGCCTGTTCAACAACGGGCGTTCACCGTTGACGTTCAACGATAGAGCGGTGCGTTGACAGGGTCGAGCGCCCCGCAACAAAGAAGCGAGGCGCACGGATACGTGCGTAGAGCTCACGGACAACGAGAGCGCGCTTCGGAACGACCTGCGCTGTCGAGCGAGCCGTCGTTTGCAAGCGCACACCAGCGTTTCTTGGCGGCTTCACCCGAGAGCTTTCGCGCAGCCCCGAGCTTTGCAGCAGCAGCGCGACGTGAGTCACCTCGACGGGCGGCTTGCTGCGCCGCCACATCGAGTGAAGCAACACCGACCCCCATCGACGCGACGGCGCCCACGGGCGCGGCCATCACGCGCGCAGCCCCCGCGAGAACGCGTGCATCCTTCGCCCACGCTGCACTCGGATCGAGCGACACCGCACGATCGAGCATCGACGACGCCGCAGACCAACGACCTTCGTCAAACGCTTGCGTACCTTGCGTCATGAGCGAGCGAGCAGTCGGTGCGTCTGTTGCGGCGCCCGTCGATGTCGAGGACGGCAGCGGATCATTCTGCGCAGAAGCCGACGACGCGGGCTCGTCAGTATTGGCCACCGCGTCACCGGCAGAGTCTGAAGTTTTTGCAACGGCCGACGGAGCCGCCGGTTCGGTGCGGCTTCCGAGTTGCGTCGGGCTATCGCCGGGGGTGCGGCGCGCAATCTCGGCGTTGAACGAATCACCCGCGCTCAAGACATGCAGCCCGCAACAACGGGTGCGAACCTCAACACGACCCTCTTCAACGTTGACCGAACGAACACCGTGGGCGTCGGCAACCGCAGTGAACTTGGTGCCGCGCACCTCGATTTCATCGCCTTGCATCAACACGCGAAAGCGATGTCCTTCAGAAAGCTTTCGCACGGCGAACGTTGCCGTGCCCGCGAGGGCGATCTGCTCATCGGCGCCGTGTTGCTCGACGGTGAGCGAAGCCCCTGACTCGGGGTACGCCGTCGCGTGCTCGAGATCGATCGGAGCGCCCGGAACGACACTCGGCACCGTGCCGCCTTTCAGCACCAGCAACACACCTGCCGCAGCCGCAAGGAGCGCTACGACGGCACCCGTTCGTTGCGCAGAACGACGCCGCGCTTGTTGCGCTTGCGTGAGCAACAACGCGCTCAGCACACGCTCTTCGGAAGCTGCGTTCCAGGATGACGGCTGCTTCGCAATGGCGTCGAAGCCTTGCCGAATTTCAGTGTCGAGAGCGGTGCAGCTTTCGCCATCGGCATCGAGCGTGGCGCTTGCGCAACGATCGCAGTCGAGGAGGTGCTCGGCTTCGCTGTCGCTTACGTCAGCACCTGCAGCGATGGCGCGCAGTCGCTCGGGGTCAAGATGCGGGCCCGAGATCATGGTTGCTCCCGACTCGTGCCCGAAGGCACGCGAAAGATCTTGCGAAGCGACACCTTCGCATCGTGAACGCGACGCCAGATGGTCGACGGTGGCGCGCCCGTGATCTCGGAGACCTCCTTCGCGGAGAGATCTTCGATCTCACAGAGCAACAGTGCTTCGCGTTGCAGCTCGGGCAGCTCGTCGAGCGCACGCCGAAGTCGATCAACTCGTTGAGCGGATGCGAGCTCGCCTTCGGGCGACTCAGACCGATCAAAGACATCGATATCGGGAAGCGTTTGCTCGATCAGCTCAGAGCCTTTTCGCGCTCGGATCCGCCCTCGAATGTAAGCGCGGCTCAGGTTCAGCGCGATCGACAACAACCATGTGCGGAGTGACGATTCGGCGCGGAACGACGGCGCAACACGAATCGCCTCGGCGAAGGTAGACTGAACGAGATCTTCGATATCGTCGCGATGTACACCGAGCCGAGCCACAAAACCCGCCACCGCCGAACCGTGTGCGCGAAACACGCTCGAGATAGCGTTGCGATCACCGCGAATAAACCCGTCAACGAGGTCGGATTCTTGCGGGACCGCCACGCTTTCACGAGCAAACAGCACGGCGCGCAGTTTCGGAGGGGCCAAGGCTCCCTGTCTCATAGCGAACACGCCGGGGCTGTGCATCAGTCTTGTGTGCTTGTTCGCTTGTCAACCTTCGGTGGAAGTTTTGTTCTGCTTGAGAATCCTCAAATGGCTTGTATACAGGTCTGCACGTGACCCGTTTTGTTGGCCTTACGAAGCGCATTCTTTTTCTTGCGAGTGCGAGCTCGCTTGCATCGCTTGCTGTTCGCGCCTCTGCGCAACCCGATGTTTGTGCTCTCCAGATTGAGATATCGGGAGTGGACAGCAGCGACGTCTGGGTCGACAAAATTCGAGACGAAGCCAAGCAGCAACACGCGTGTAACCCAGGCTGGAAGCTCATCGTACGAGCACAACCGTCAGGCAAACACGACATCGAGCTTGACACCGGGAACGACAAAGAGAAGCGCGCAGCGAACAATCGCCAAGATGCAGATGACGTGATTGGGCTGCTCTTGCGTGTCGCAGTTCGGCGAGACCCTGATGCGGCGATGAGCGCGACGCCCGCTACATCAAGCAGCGCCGCGCCCACCACGGCGTCGAGCGCTGCCGTACCACAACCTCCGGCGGGCAATGCCCCAACCCCAACCCACCGAACCTTTTGGCAACCCGAGGTTCGAGGCGGTGCCGTGCTTGCCCCCAATGCTGGCGGAGGCCCCGAGGTTGGCCTTGCGGTCTTGTTTCATATAGGTCGCTTTGGAGTGGGTCTTGGGCCTTCGTTTGGGTGGATTCCAGAACGCCGGACCGACGTGTTTATCCCCGCGGTGGGTCGAGTCAGCGTCGACGTGAGCCCCGAGATATCGATGGGGCTCGAAGCGAGCGTGGGTGTCATGCTCGAGAGAGCGACAGGGCTCTACGCTGGTCGCACCCAGCACCTCTCTGCCGTAGGCCCGGCGGTTGGCGTCGCTCCGGGGCTATTCTGGCAACACAATCATTGGACACTCGGGCTGCTTCTACCCGTTCGATATGCCGCCATTTCGGCCTCCCCCTACAGCGTGACCACAACCACCACGGTCACCAACGGCAACGGAAATGGCAACGGTAATGGCAACGGCAACGGCAACGGTAATGGAAACGGCAACGGAAATGGGACAACCAAGACCGTGACCACGACAACGACCGACCCCGCCAGTCAGATCGCTGCCGACCGTCTTGGCGGAATCACCATCTCGCCTCTCGTCACGGTCGGCCTGCAGTTCTAATCGACGACTCAACCCAGCACGATTCGTTGTGCGGCGGCCACACCTGCGCCAGCGTCGATCTTGGCCCCCAGCTTGATCAACGAGCGTTCGAGGGCGCCAATCGTGGCCAAGGCATCCGATGCAGAAATGGAGCCCATGTGTCCGATGCGGAAATACTTTGTCTTTAGATCTGGGTGCAATCCACCCGCCATGACAATGCCTTCGTCTCGCATCGCTTGCACGAGCGAAGCATCAACCCCCTCGGGGTAGTACACAGCCGAAATCGTGGATGAAGCCACCTCGGGTTGCGCCAGCAATGTCAACCCGAGCGCCGAGAATGCCGCATGGAAAGCCGAGGCCATCTTGCGATGTCGCGCCACACGTTGGGCCATCCCTTCAGCCACCAGCTTTGCGAGACTCGTGTCGAGGGCCGACACGAGGTTCACTGCCGGAGTCGCAAAATAGGCGGGCTTACGCGATTCGTAAGCCTGCATGATCGGCAACCATTCGCCGATATCGAGATAGAGCGAAGGCACTCTGCTCTTTCGCCCTCGGTAGCGCTCGAGAGCTCGCTCCGAGAACACCAATACCGCCAGCCCCGGGGGCGCTCCCAGCGCTTTTTGGCTGGCCGTGAGGGCGATGTCAACGCCCCAATCGCCCGTCTCGAGTTGCTCTCCGCCTACGGAGCAAACCCCATCGACCACAGAAAGAACACCATATCGATTCGCAAGCGCGGCGACCTCACGAACGGGGGCGCGCACGCCGGTCGAGGTATCCACATGTGTGATCGTTACCGCTCGGAACCCGCCGGAAGACAAGAGTCGCTCGACCTCCGCAAGATCTGGCGTGCTCCCAGGTTGTGCACGCACACGAGTCGCTTCGGCCCCTACCCTCGACACCATATTGGCCATTCGCTCGCTAAACCAACCGGTGTCCACCACGAGCACCTTGTCGTTCGGCTCGAGAATCGCGTGCAGAGCGACCTCCATCGCAAGCGTGCCACTGCCCGAAATCACGAACGGCTGTGATTTCGGCGCCAAAAACACCTCACGAACCCGGCCCAGCGTACGCCCAAATGTCTCGATGAAATCTGGATCGACATGGCTAAGCTGTTTTTCAGCCATCGTGGAGAGAACATCAGGCTCGAGCTCGATCGGGCCGGGAATCATCAGCAATCGTCGTGTGGACATGGCGCGCGCAGCTTGCCTCAACCCGACGTGACTTCCAACCCTCCACGCGAAGCCATCCAGAAGCACTCACTGAAGTCTTCTGCGAAGAAGAGATGCACATCGACCCAATTGCAACGACGAGAGGCCAAAGCCCTTCGTAACTTGTTGATTTTCAGTACGATTCCTTTGGCATCAACCGTGCTCAACGAAGGGGCACGTCCGCTTGATCGACAGGAGCCCCCCTCTACCTGTTGCGCGGACGTTTTTATTTTGTCTGTACGCACTCGAGGCAGAGTAACCGAAATCGTCGGGTCAAGCGTGTCCAGAAGCTGTCCGCCGCAGCGATACCCAGGCGAGTTCGAACCCACAACGGGGCTGTCACCACGGGCGAGGGCGGAGGCGGGTTCCCGTACCAATAGAGCGCAAGTACCCGAGCGCCATCGCTGCTCGCCCACAGTTGGCGATGAGGATGCTCGTCGAACAAGGCTTCCGACATGGATGTCGGTCGGGTCACATCCTCGCGAACACCAGGTTGAATGCCCGTGGGAGACGGCCCATCACTCGGCCACCCACGATCGACATACGCAGCGCCCTTGTCGTCGATCAGAATGATTCGACCTTGGGCATCTCGCTCATTCAACAAATACGGGAACCCAGGCGGCCCATCGTTCGACATCATGGCCAAGACGTACACGGAGTGGGCCCCAAGCGCGACCCGTAACGGTTTGGCGGGCTTGGATCGAGACGCAACTGCCGCGTAAGCCAACCCCTGAGCATTGAGCTCGATATCGAGCCCAAGCAGCGCACGTTCTTGATCTCCGAAATGAGGAGCTTCTTCTGAAATCGCGACGTGCCAAGCAGCGCGCAGTCGAAGCTCGATATCTTTCTCGGTTTCATCCGACGCGGCTTCCTCTTCGACCCAGGCTTCAGCTCGGTCGATAAAACGTTTGAGCTGGGCCGCGATCACGTCGCTGTCCTCGTAAGCGTCGAAGTGCGTCGGACACACGAACCGGCGTCCGAGCGAGAGCACCTTGTCGATGCTTTTTCGCGCTTCGGCAGCATGAAACCCAGTGGGGCTGGTCGACGGGATGGCAAATCGCCCTTTGCCTTGAAGCGCAGGGTACACCAATCCAAACGTGTCGCCGGTGAACACGCTGTCCGTGGCGGGGTCGTCGACGATGAAGTGATGGAACGCATGGCCAGCGGTGTGCCAGACGGTGAGCGTTGCATCGCCGAGCTCGAACGACGCTCCATCGTCGAGAGATTTCACTCGCTCGGCCGAAATGGGAGAGATCACTCCATACAACTCACGAAATCGAGCCTCTCCATACACGGCGGTTGCTCCTTCGATCAGTCGCTCGGGGCTGATGAGGTTCTTCGCGGTACGTGGATGAGCCAGCAAGGTCGCGTTGGGGCATTTCGCAAGCAACGCGCTTGCTCCTGCGGCGTGGTCGAGGTGAGCGTGAGTAATGACTATCCAGCGCACCTCTTCGGGCTTTCGCCCGTGTTGCTCGAGCGATGCCAGCAGTTTGGGAAGCGCATGAGCCGTATGCGCTTCGATAAACGCGCATTGGTCTCCGGCCGTACGCAGATAACAAGCCGTAAACTTCGGGGTGATGTCAGCGTCGATGGTGAGGCGAGCGTGCTGGCCCATGGGCTCAGTTTATACGGTCGCACGTCGGGTTGCGATGGTTGCAATCGTTCCGATGTGAGATGCACGCGGCGTTGGGTTTGGAAGGGCCTCGCGTAGGCGGTGAGTGCCATGTCCTCTACTTGTCGAAGGGTGGAGTGATCCGTCACGAGCTCGACGTTTTTTTGAGTCCGTGCGCGAACCCCTCTTGAGTGCACTCGACACGCCACACGATCACAAAAACGTACACGCACCGCACGTCTCGCCCCCTCAAGCGACGCCGCGACATGCCGCGCAAGAGCGCTACTTCTTTCGAGGAGCGCCCGTTTTGTTGTCGCCAGCCGCACAATCGCTGGTGTTGCCTTCCTTGCAAGACTTCTCTCGGTAAGACTTCGCCTTGTCGAGGTCGATCTTTCCGTTGATGCCCCGGGTATAGATGTCGGCCAAGTACGAGCAGGCCAACGCGATGTGGCCAGAGCAACTCTCATCGAGCGATGAGATCGACGTAGCCGCATTGATCGCTACACCCGCTGCCTGAGCGCCATCCACCGCCCCCGATTGCAAATAGGCTCGCTCGATGCAGCCCGTGGGCAGACCATTTCGGCAGGCCAGCTTGAAATAGTTTTCGGCCTGTCGAAAATCTTTGGTTTGCCCCAACAATCCAAGCGCGAAAACCGACCCAAGCTGTCGACAGGCAAATGAATATCCGCCTGTGCACGAGCGCTGATAAAGATCCAATGATTGCGTGGAAGTGCCCTTGATGAGGCCCTTGTAAATCAAGAGCCCGTAGGCGTACGCAGCCGACGCATCACCCGAGTTAGATGCGTTCACGACCAACGATTCGACTTGCGGGCCTTTCGTACCCAACGAGGTCATTTGATAATACCCCTGCCACGCACACGAGTGTTGGTTCTTGAGACCACAACCTGCAGTGTAGACCTTCAAGGCACGGTCATAGTCGTCGGTGGGGTTGGGCAAGCTGTCGGTCAACAAGTCGCCCAGAATGGCGCAAGAAACTCCATCGCCGCGATCACATTGGGTTTGGCACTCTGATGGATCGCTCGGATCACACTGGTAGGCTTTGGCCTTCTTGGGCTCGACACACATTCCGCCCGAATACACGAGGCCTTTCGCGCAGCCGCCGCCGCCCACCGCCGCTCCTGCAGCCAAGGTCATTGGTGTCCCCTTGGCGTCGATGGGGTACAGCGTGAGCCGAAGGAGCGCTCCGCAATTTCCTGGTGGGTTCGAAGCGTTTGGGTTTGCGTTATTACAATCGTTTTGCGAGCCTTTTTTACGACCTGAAAGCTTCGAGATCTTGCTCTCGGCGGTATTGCTTGCCCCTGCCGCCGAGGCGGCCGCTTTGGCGCTGCCGGCGGACGTCGCCTCGATCGAAAAAGCGCCCACGATCGCATCGTGTACGTAGTGGGTGGCTTTGCTGCAGCCTGCTCCTTGCAAATCGCCTTTCGAGAGCGAGCCAACCGAAGTGGAGCGCATCCCCACTCGCGTCTGAGAAATCGAGATTTTCCCCTGCTTGAAGAAGTCCGTGCTTGCGGAGGCTTGGATCGAGCTGCTCAGCTTCGGCAGCGTCGCTGCCACCTCATCGGAGGTGGTGAGCTCGAGCAGGGATTGATCGGTCGTCACGCCGACGAAGCGATAGGGGGCCTCTTTGACTTTGCAGTCGGTGAGAACCTGAATGCCAGAGCACGAGTAGGAAAGCACTGCGATCCCGTCTTTCATTTGGGCCTCGAGCGCGCCCAGATCGTCAGGGTCCCAGTCGACAACGAGTGGCTTGGTCGTGCGACCTGCCACGTCGCATTCATTGGCCGCAAGCAACGTTTTCGAGCCCATCAGCGGGTCAGTCACCAGCTTTGCGGCACCGCCCCCGCCACCGAACACCATGTACAGAAAGCCCCCGACCACAAATACTCCGAATGCTGCAAGCCCGCCGAGAACGCCTTTATTGCCAGCCTTGGCTTTGGCGATCACATCGTTGAGCACCTGTTTCGCTTTCGATGCAGGTGTATCCGAGCTCGCCGCAACGGGTTGTGCCGGCGTTGCACTGGGCGCCGGGCTCGCGGGCACTGCCGCGTCAGAGGCCGACGGAGGAGTCGCCGCCGGGGCGGTCAAACCGACCGCGTTTTGAGCGGAGTCCTCGCTTTCATCGGTCGTATTCGCCTCTGAAACCGCTGCGCTTTCCGGAGCGCCATCCGCTGCGCTGGCTGCGGATTTCCGAACGAGCGGGCGACGTTTCAACGCAACCTTGGGCCGATCTTTCGAAGGAACCCCAGAGGTGCCGTCCTCGGTCGATTCTTGCTTCGGCTCGTTCCCCTCGCCTTGCCCTGCCATCCTGCCTCTCCTGTGTAAGTGGCTCCACAGACAACTCGTAAAACCGTACTCTACGACAGGATTGACGCGCTTGTCGCCTGTGACCTTACGATTTCGAAGCGCTTGAAAATCGACCCGTAGCATCGCTTCGACTTAAGCAACAACATGCTACCGCGGGTCAGCCGATGCGAACGAACGAGTCGTTGAAGAAAGCCGCCCAACGGGTTGCAAAACAGGTTGCAAAACAGGGCGTAAAGCACGGAGGAATATTGGCAGCCCTGTTGGCTCTCGCTTGTCACGATCGAGGGACGCCGAGCCCCGCTTCGACGACAGCATCGCGCTGCGGCCAACGCACAACGATCCCGCCGTCGTCGACGAGTGAGCGCGATCTGGCATCGCCCTCAGCCGCACGCTCCGAGGGCCAACCCGAGACCTATCAGGCACTGATGTTGATGAGCGTGAAACCCGATGCTCGGGGCTGCGCGACCGACTGTACCTTCGAAAAAGCCTACGATCTGGCGAGCAAACAGCCGATCGAGCTCGAGCCGAGCGAGTCGTATATTCGCAGCGCATGCGAGCAGCTTGCACAGCGAGAGGTACACGCACCTCTCGATTCTACGGGCGCACAGGCCCCTCGACAGAACATGCCGTGTTTGTATTCGAAAGAACGCCCGACTGAGGCTCTTTGTACGTCGAGATAGCCCAGCTCAGCTCGAATGAGGGCGCTCAACCACGCCAATTTCTGCTGCATTCTCGATGTGGGGCGCAGGCACCGCCGCGCCTTGAGAAAGTGCATGAGTGGGCGGCTCGGGGTCATCTTTCAAGCCCTGCTTTAGGCTGCGAAGAGCATCGCCTAGACCGCGCCCCACCTCACCCAAGCGACTTGCGCCGAAGAGCATGAGAGCAATAAAAGCGATCAGAGCAAGCTCACCAGGTCCAATGCGTCCCATCGAGGTGATGTTCTTTCGGGGTAGAAGGTCTCACCCAACACAAAGCACGTTGGGGTTGGCCTTCTAGTCGAGGCCACATCCTACGACTTTGCAAAGAAACCCTTTCCGTCCACTTACGAGCTTTAGAGCGGCTCTCAGGTCCGTCAGCTACGGCTTACGTCCTCATCCACTCGCTCAACGCACACGGCATTGGTCGACGGCGCTCCCAATGCCCTTTTGTTTGGGTCGGTGCCTTCGCACCTCGGCAGTGCGCCTCGC